>NZ_SNZF01000012.1:101823-132816 GCF_004363725.1 Aquamicrobium defluvii
ACACTCCAATTGAGACTCTCCTGCCCTGAGTCTCAATTGGAGTGTAACTTTCTCGCGCAGAAAGCCAGAGTCCCAGATTGAAGTGTAAATCGACACCGGCCAACAGGGGAACGGATCACGCTCTACGATGAGAATTGCGCAAGTTGCCATGGCGTCGATCTGGAAGGTCAGCCCGACTGGTAGTTGCCTGGTTCCAACGGTCGCCTGCCGGCCCAGCCGCATGATGCGAGCGGGCACACCTGGCACCATTCGGACGAGCACTTGTTCGCGATCATCAAATTCGGAACCGCGGCACTTGTGGGCAACGACTAGGAGAGCGACATGATCGGCTTGGCGACAGTCTCGGCGATGACGATATTCGCGCCGTACTGGACTATATCAAGAGCACGTGGCCAGAGCGTGAAGCTCCTATCAGCGCAGGGTTTCGGGCTTTTGACAATCCGGGCTGCGGCGACCGTTGCGCCGCGGCCCGTGGCTTTACGCGATGAGCCGCAAAAAGCTTGCGCGTTTCCAGCAATGACAGGCGACGGCCTATCCTTAAGACCGGATGGTCCTCCGATTGAGGCCGTACCGGTGGAAGGAGAAACAGCGCAACGCGCTGTCTCGAAAAGCTGCAACTCGACTTCTGGGCGAGATGAATCAAACGCCGGAGTTTTGGCTCAACCGACACTGGCCCGACGCTGAGCACAATCTACGGGTGCGGTCCGATGCGTACCCCGGCCCGCGTACTTTGCGTCGTAAAGCGCTGCATCTGCTCGTTTTGACAAATCGGGAAACATGTCAGCGTTCTCTGCGGCCGCGATACCGCAGCTCACCGAAATCATCAGCATTGTATCATCTTCCAGACGTAGTGGTGAACGACGCAAGTTGTTTCTGAGACGCGTACAAACGCGATCAGCATCGATGAGGCTTGCATGGGGCAAGGGGTAGCGCACTTTCGGTGGTTCGCGCGGATCATCTATCGTCTCAAAGTGCTCCAGAAGCGCCCGAAGCTTCGAGGGCCGGAACACGCTGTCGGTCTCTTCCCGCATGCCAAATCACTCCAATGGATGTGATCCGCCATGAATCACGCCAACCCGCCGCGCGATACTAAAATCCTCAGACCGTTAACCTGACCTCGCTGCCGTGGATGGCCAGAGCGGCGTGCTGTCGGTCCTGCTCAGCTCGATCCTGATATCGGCCATCTTCCAGTCGCAGGACACCATATTCATGTCGCCGGGCGATCTGCAACGCGTCTGGCGCGTGGCCGAGGCGATGGTATACGGCATGGTTGGCATCAATACCGGGCGCATGTCCTCGGAGGCGACGCCCTTCGGCGGAGTGAAGCACTCTGGGATCGGGCGGGAGGGCTCACGCCACGGGCTCGAGGATTATCTGGAAATGAAATATCTGTCCGTGGGCGGCATCTGACCGCAACCTAGGAAGCGCATCCCGGACCCCTCAGCTCCACTACGCCTGTTTCGACGGAAACATGCGCGAAAGAACTTGGTCACGACGAAATCCGTGCCAGGCCGCCGCCGCAACATGAATTGAAATCAGGGCGAGGGTAACATTCCAGATGGTCTTATGGACTGCTGCCGCCGGCCCCCAGTAGTAGGCAGCGACGAACCCGGTGAAGGCTTGCGCGGCCAATGCCGCATAAAGCCCCCAATGGACAAAGGCAGCGGTATGATCCTTCCAGTTTGATAAGCGGAACCCTGACCACGATCCGCGGGCGAACCGCAGGGCCACCCTCAGAGCGATCAGCACTCCGATCGTCATTCCGCAGTAGTTATGAACTTTGTGCTGAAACAGGTCCCATGCGGAAGGAGGCAACAGGGGGCTGTGTGTTCGTGGGATTGCCGCCGCCGTCCACCACTGAACAGTGATCATCAAAACGACTGCCCAATGGAGAGCTATCTGAGTATTGGAATATTTGCGCATCGCTTTGGCACTCCGACCCGACGATCATCGCATCCAGTATATCAGGACAGCGCTATAATGATGAAGGCATAGCGCGCAGCCTTGCCAGCGGCCACGAGGGCAACAAACGGCACTATCGGCACGCGCGCGACGCCGGCCGCGATAGTCAGAGCATCGCCGATTATCGGCAGCCAGGCGAACACCAGGGACAATCGCCCATAGCGGCAAAAAATGCAGACCGCCCGTTCGTATCCCTCACGGGCTCCTCGGAACCAGAGTTTACCGATAACCGGTTCGACGCCGCGCCCGACCGCCCAGTTCACCACCGAGCCCGCCGTATTGCCAATTGTCGCCACGACAAACAACAGGCCGGGGTCGCCACTACCGGTGGCCAGCAGACCCGCCAGCACCAACTCCGACTGGGCAGGCAGAAGTGTCGCTGCCACGAGCGCGCTGACAAGCAGTACGGCGTAGGGAGCAAAAAGCTCCACGTTAGTGGTAGCGACAAGGACAGGAGAAACCGCCACCAGCGGCAGCAAGCTCGGCCGTTACAAGCTGCAGGTTACTCACATTTCCACCCCTATCTGCTGAAAGCCACCCGGCACAACATGATCCAATTTGGGCGCACCTATTTCCATCTCGCACGAGAGTCGCACCATTTTCGCGCCCGCGATAAAGATCCCGGTATGTTTATTCAGGTCAGTTTACCGCCGCTGGATAGCCAGCCTCTTCGAGGACCTGCAAGATTGCGGTCTGTGATGCCGTTGTTTCCACCTTCACCGCATGCTTCGCAAGATTCGGCTCGACACTCGCACTGGGATCGATCGACTGGATCGCCTTGGTGACGGACCGGGCGCACCCGCCGCAGGTCATGTTTTCGATTCTGAGTTCCATGAGAATTCTCCTTCGTTGAGTCTCATGTCGCTCAAGATGGGGTTTCCAACGATGGGAAGGTCAAGCGGCTTCCGGGGAAATTTTTTGCTCTTGACCTTCCCATCGTTGGAAGGATCATATTCCTGTCCGAACTCGAATTTTGACCCAGAAGGAGTCGGCCATGAATGTCCCCGTTCGAACTGCGGATGTGACGAACGCGGCAATTTCCCTGCCGATCGAGGGCATGACCTGCGCGTCCTGCGTTGGCCGCGTGGAGCGCGCGCTCAAAGCAGTGCCGGGCGTATCGGACGCCGTCGTCAATCTTGCGACCGAGAAGGCCAGCATCACGGCAAGCACCGAAATCGATCGCGCTGTCCTTATCAATGCCATAGAGGATGTGGGATACGGGGTTCCGGCAAGCTTCTCCGCGCCAGTCGCAAGATCGCTTGAAGTGGAAATCGAAGGCATGACCTGCGCATCCTGCGTGGGGCGGGTCGAAAAAGCTCTCAAGGCGGTTCCCGGCGTCACCGACGCTGTCGTCAACCTTGCGACCGAGAAGGCCATGATCCGGGGAACTGCCGATGCGTCGGCCGTGGTTACAGCGATTAAGAATGCGGGCTATGACGCGAAGCTGGTCGCGACGGCTGGAAGCAGCCAGGCCGAGACGGATGACCACGCCGGAAAGAAGGAGGCGGAACGCCGTGAACTGACACGCGATTTCACCATAGCGGCGATACTGACGCTGCCCGTTTTCCTCCTGGAGATGGGACTGCACCTTATTCCCGGGGCGCACGGCCTAATCGATTCCACGATCGGCATGGCGAACAATTGGTATGTCCAGTTCCTGCTGACGACGTTGGTGCTGTTCGTGCCGGGCATCCGCTTCTATCGAACCGGCCTCCCCGCGCTCTGGCGTCTCGCACCCGATATGAACTCGCTGGTCGCCGTCGGCAGCTTGGCCGCTTATGGCTACTCGCTGGTCGCAACCTTCACGCCCGGCCTCCTGCCCGCGGGAACGATCAACGTCTATTATGAAGCCGCCGCCGTCATCGTCACGCTGATCCTGCTCGGTCGACTGCTCGAGGCCCGTGCGAAGGGACGCACCTCGGAAGCGATCAAGCGCCTCGTCGGCCTTCAAGCCAAAACGGCGCGTGTGCGCAGGGACGGCAAGACGGTCGAACTGCCGATCGACGCCGTGCTGTCGGGAGACATCGTCGAGATTCGCCCCGGCGACCGCATTCCCGTCGACGGCGAAGTCATCGAGGGCGAAAGCTATGTCGACGAATCGATGATCACCGGCGAGCCGATCCCGGCTGCCAAGACGCACGGCAGCGAGGCCGTCGCCGGAACGGTGAACCAAAAAGGAGCCTTCACGATCCGCGCGACCGAGGTCGGCGGCAACACCGTGCTGTCACAGATCATCCGCATGGTTGAGGAAGCGCAGGGCTCGAAGCTGCCGATCCAGGCGCTGGTCGACAAGGTGACGATGTATTTCGTGCCGGCGGTCTTCGCCGTCGCCACGCTGACCTTCGCGGCCTGGCTCTATTTCGGCCCGACACCCGCCCTCACCTTCGCATTGGTCAATGCCGTCGCCGTCCTGATCATCGCATGCCCCTGCGCCATGGGTCTGGCGACGCCGACATCGATCATGGTCGGCACCGGCCGTGGCGCGGAGCTGGGCGTTCTTTTCCGGAAGGGTGAAGCGCTGCAACTGTTGAAGGACGCCAGGGTCGTGGCCGTCGACAAGACGGGCACGCTGACCGAAGGCAAGCCGGCACTGACCGACCTGGAACTGGCCATCGGCTTCGACCGCTCGAACGTACTGGGTCTAGTCGCGGCAGTCGAAGCCAAGTCGGAGCACCCGATCGCCCGCGCGATCGTGGACGCGGCCGAGACAGAAGGCATCGTGCTGCCGGCCGTGGCGGACTTCGGCTCTGTGACTGGATTCGGCGTGAAGGCCGTAGTCGGTGGCAAGCGTGTCGAGATCGGTGCCGACCGCTACATGGTTGAGCTCGGCCATGACGTGGCGGGTTTCTCCAAGGTCGCCGAGCGCCTCGGCAACGAGGGCAAGTCGCCGCTCTATGCAGTAATCGAGGGCAAGCTGGCGGCAATCATCGCCGTGGCCGACCCGATCAAGGAGACGACCCCCGCCGCGATCAAGGCGCTGCACGGTCTCGGCCTCAAGGTCGCCATGATCACCGGAGACAACGCCCGCACCGCTCAGGCCATCGCTGCGCGATTGGGCATCGACGAGGTGGTGGCGGAAGTCCTGCCAGACGGCAAGGTCAAGGCGGTTCGCCGCCTCAAAGCCGAGCATGGCAAGGTCGCCTTCGTTGGCGACGGCATCAACGACGCTCCAGCGCTGGCCGAAGCGGATGTGGGACTGGCTATCGGCACGGGCACGGACATTGCCATCGAGGCGGCAGACGTCGTGCTGATGTCGGGGAGCCTGCAAGGCGTGCCGAACGCCATTGCCCTGTCCAGGGCAACGATCGGCAACATTCGGCAGAACCTGTTCTGGGCCTTCGCCTACAATACGGCTCTGATCCCGGTGGCCGCCGGCCTGCTCTACCCGGCCTATGGCATTCTGCTGTCGCCGGTCTTCGCCGCCGGTGCCATGGCCCTGTCGAGCGTCTTCGTGCTCGGCAATGCGCTCCGGCTCAAGGCCTTCAAGGTTGCAAACTGACAAATTCCGACAGCCAACCCCATATTCAGGGTCGGCTGTCGGGATTTACGGGAGAAAACGTATGAACATCGGACAGGCATCGAAGGCGGCGGGCGTTTCGGCCAAAATGATCCGCTACTATGAGCAGACTGGCCTTATTCCGGCGGCGGATCGGACCGCGTCAGGCTATCGCAACTATTCGGACACTGACGTCCATATGCTGCGGTTCATCCGGCGCTCACGTGACCTCGGTTTTTCCGTGGCTGAGATCGGCAGTCTGCTCAGCCTGTGGCGAGACGAAACGCGCCAGAGTTCCGATGTCAAACGTTTGGCGCTAGGTCATGTCGATGAATTGAAGAGAAAGATTTCGGAGCTTCAGGATATGGTCCAGACGCTAACCATGCTCATCAACTCCTGTCGGGGCGATCACCGTCCGCATTGCCCTATCCTGAAAGAACTCGGATCCGATCAGGACGACAAAGGCTTGTCGGTACGGCCTCGTGTCGGAGCCATCGCATGACTGTAGTCAGTTCCGCATTCGGACCTGACACGCGCCATCCAATTGCAAAACGGGGACCGTCTAGACCTGCATTTGCAGATGGGCTTAATGGTCGTACCCTTGTTATTGGCATTGAAACAAGAGACTGATTGCTCCGCCATATGCTGCGCGTGTTCACCTCATTCCTGATTGCACTCTTCGTGCTTGTTGCGCCGCAGGTGTCTGCGAGCCAGGCTGGCATGCATTCCGGAATGGTGGCTGCTGCCATGAACGGACCATCCGGAGCGGAGCATCACGCCGCGCCAGCACAGGCATGCGCCGATGGCGAATGCCAGACGTCGCTCGAACAATGCGTCATCGCCTGCATCAGCTTGCCGGCGGCATTGTCAAGAACGGATGGCATCGGCCTGCTGGTGGCACAAGCGAATGCGCATTGGCCGCCCGACCGTGCCCAACTCAGACCGGGACAAGAGCCACCTCTGCCCGAACAACCTCCCAGACTTCACCTTCTGTAGCCAACGGCAGGCAGCGCGCCTGACGTATCGATATTGGTAACGCAGGCCCGGAGCATGATCCCGAAAAGTCGCAGGCTTTTTGGACATGATCACGCTTCAGAAACAACAGCCTGCCCCGCAACAGGATGTGAAACATGACTATGACCCGCCGCGGCTTTTTGGCCGCAGGAACCGCTGTTCTTGCCACAGCGAACTTACCCGCCTTTGCCCAACAACAACTCCCCGCCCCGATCCGGCTGGCTGCCACCAGCCGGGTGCTCGACGTCAACGGGCGCGCCGCCACCGTCTTCGGCCTTGCCGGGCCGAGCGGACAGGGGCTGATCCTCGATCCCGGCCAGCGCTTCCGAGTGGACCTGACGAATGATTTGCCGGAGCCGACGCTGGTCCACTGGCACGGCCAGATCCCGCCCAACGTTCAGGACGGCGTGCCCGACATTCCGATGCCGATGCTCAAGCCTGGCGAATCCCGCTCCTATGATTTCGAGCCGCTAGCCGGCACCTACTGGATGCACAGCCATGTGCCGATGCAGGAGATACGCCTGCTTGCCGCGCCGCTGATCGTGCGCAGCGCGCAGGATGTTGCCGCCGATCGGCAGGAGGTAACGCTGTTCCTGCACGACTTCGCCTTCAAGAGCCCGGAGGAGGTGATGGCCGAGATCAGGCAGGGCCATGGCGGCGGCAGCCATGGTGAACCGGCCGAAGGCGAAGCCCATTCGATGGCTCCGGCGACGGAAACCGAGGAAATGGATCATGGAGCGATGGGGCATGGAACCATGAACCACGACGCCATGGGCGGCGACATGCAAGGCATGATGCAGAATATGATGCCGGGCATGATGGGCGATATGGCCGGGATGGAGATGGATCTCAACGACTATAATTGGGACGCCTATCTGGCCAACGACCGCACGCTGGCCGATCCCGAAATCGTCAAGGTCGAGCGCGGTGGCCGTGTCCGGCTGCGCGTCATCAACGCCGCCGCCGCGACCGTGTTCTGGATTGATACCGGCCAAGCTGCTGCCCGGCTGATTGCCGTCGATGGCCATGACATCCAGACGCTTGACGGCAACAGGTTCGGCCTTGCCATGGGCCAACGGCTGGATCTGGAACTCGATCTGCCCGACGAGGCCGGAAGCTGGCCTATCCTTGCCCTGCGTGAAGGCGCGCGCGAACGCACCGGCATTGTTCTGGCCACGACGGGCGCGCAGATTACAAAGATCCCCGAACTGGCGGATGAAGAGGCCCAGGCCTTCGATACCGACCTGTCACAGGAATTGCGGCTTGAAGCGCGCCAAAACCTGCCCGAGCGTGCGGTCGAGCGCAGCCACATCGTCATGCTGGGGGGCACGATGGACCCCTATGTCTGGACCATCAATGGCGCGGTCTGGGGCCAGCATCGCCCGATCGTCGCGAAAACCGGCGAACGCGTACTGCTGAGCTTCCACAACATGTCGATGATGGGCCACCCGATGCATCTGCACGGCCATGTCTTTCAGGTTGTCGACATCAATGGCCGCAAGGTGAATGGCGCACGCCGCGACACGGTCTATGTGCCGCCGATGTCGATGGTGACCGTCGCGCTCGATGCCGGCGAGCCGGCCCGCTGGATGCTGCATTGCCACCACATGCCGCATCTGGAAACCGGCATGATGACCGAATTCCAGGTGACGGCATGAACAGGGCGGCTTTTCTGCTTGTTGCCCTCGCTGTGGTCGCGGCAGGTGTCTGGTTTTGGCGCGATACTGGTGGTGACGTATCGTCTGCGCAGGGGGCTGAGCGGATCGTGCTCGGCCAGAAGCTTTACGCCGAAAATTGCGCAAGCTGCCACGGCGCCAACCTGGAAGGCCAACCCGACTGGAAATCGCGAAAAGCCAACGGCCGGCTGCCGGCCCCGCCACATGATGCGAGCGGCCACACCTGGCATCATTCCGACGAGCAACTGTTTGCGATCACGAAGCTCGGCACCGCCGCCCTCGTCGGCAAAGACTATGAGAGCGACATGATCGGCTTTGGCGACATACTTGGTGACGATGAAATCCGCGCCGTGCTGGATTACATCAAAAGCACTTGGCCGGAACGCGAGGCCGCGCGCCAGCGCAAAGTGTCGGGCCTTTAACGGTGCGGGCTGCGGCGCAATTGCGCCGCCGTCCATCGCTTTACACGACAAGCCGCAAAATGCTTGCCGCAGACCATCTGAAAAGGAGCTGAGATATATCCGTTGATGGCTTTCCTTGCCTTATCAGCCATCGTCCGATTCCCTCCACACGGACTCGTGAGACTGCCTCGGCAGAAGGCGTCTCTCAAAATTCCCGTCCCAGCAGTGCCGGGATTTCTGTGGCAACTGCCAACTCCTCATCGGCGGGCAGAACCAGGACTTCCACAGCCGAGCCGGGACGTCCGATCACTGTTTCGCCTGCGAAATTTGCATCCGGGTCGATCTGAACGCCGTGCCAGGCGGCGGTTCTGCCCAGTGCACACGCGCCCAGGCCTTCCGACATGTCGTAGTCGATGAAGACGGTCAGCAGCAACGATGCGGGCCGGGGATAATGCTGAACCCCATCCTGTAGCGGCCAATGACCCAGAGGGTCGGCGCTCTGACGGTCACTGAGGTCTTCAGGCGAGGCGGATCGCGTTCGATCACGATCTTCTCCACGGCCAAGGGTATCCCGAGGAAGCTTCCGGTGAAGCCAGATCTGGATCCGACGGCTCGCGTTCCGCCCGCATCCATATGGACCTCCATCCGCGAACCCATCATCGCCCAGGAGCGCTGCCCCATGTGCGCGGAGTGGTTCCGGTGATCGTCCAGGTGCCGGAACACGGCGGCGTCCGCCGCCTCGATCCGGCGCGTGGATGATGCGGAATGCGCGAAGTCCGACATCTGCCGCTGCTCCTCCTATTTGCCCCCTGCCCTATAGAAGACCTGGGGAGCTTCCGAGGCCTGACGGGGGACAGCATACACCTCGTATGAGGCGGAGGGATCATCCCCCATGCCAAGCGACCCCTGCGGCATTCCCGGAGCGGCCAGACCCGCGACATTAGGGCGTTCCGAGAGCAGCTTCTTGACGGCTTCGAGCGGCACGTGGCCCTCAAGGAAGTAGCCGTCCACGGCGGCTATGTGGCAGCCTTCCATCTCTGCAGGCACGCCGGCTTGCTTCCGGATGGACGAAAGGTCTTCCAGGTCGACCGTTGACACCTGATATCCTGCCTTCTCTACCGCCTCGGCCCAGGCATGGCAGCAGCCACACCACGGGGTCTTGTAGACGGTCATCTCGGCCGCGGCGCTCGCCGCGACAGGAGACGCAACGAGGACCGCAATCGCAGCGAAGAGTGATCTGCTGTAGGTGTTCATTTGTGGTTCTCTTCCTTGTTCGAGGTGACTGAGAAACCGCCGCTCATGGCTTCGGCGACGGCATTCGCGAGGACGGCCGAGAGATCGATGGCGTTCGACGGATGGACGACGGAGTTGGCGGACACGACGGCCGCTGCCCTCTCCTTGAGGCCTCGGTAAGTCTCTTCCGAGAACAGGGCGTGGACGGCGACGAGGACCGGGCGCTCCAGCCCTAGTTCGCGCAGCTGGTCGGCCACAACGGTCATCGTCCGACCCGAGGACACGATGTCGTCCACGAGGACTGGCGTATGTCCGGCAACGACACTCGCGTCAGGTACGGCGATCTCGACGGTCCTGTCGCCGTACCTGGTTTTCCGCAGCACTTGGTAGGGTGCGCCGATCAAACCCTCGACCTCCGAGACCCACTGCTTGCTCTCCATGTCGGGCCCGAGCAGAAATGGACGGTTTACGTTCGCGCTGATCCATTCGGACAGCAGCGGAGTGGACCGCACTACCCGCGCCGGGATCGGGTATACCTCGCCGAGCTTGGTGTAGCGATGGAGGTGGGGGTCGGCCGTCACGAGCCAGTCGAGGTGCGTGGAGAGCAACCGGGCGAAGGTGCGGGAAGTTATCGCCTCCCCGGGCTTGAAACGTCGGTCCTGCCTCATATAGGACAGATAGGGAGCTACGAGGCCCACGCTTGATGCACCGAGGTCCCTCGCGGCATCGGCGGCGAAGAGGAGCCGCAACGCCTTGTCGTCGGGACGGTCAAGCGTGCAGACAAATACCACGTTCCGGTCCTTGGGGTCCGTTGCGAACCGCAGGTAGGTTTCGCCGTCCGAAAAATTGCGCGTCGCCAATGATCCGCTCTCCGCGTCGAGGGCCGCGCGCAGCCGCTCGGCCATGGATTCGTTACCAGGCAATGCGAAGACAACCGGCGGCATCAGGGCGTGGACTCCCTGTCTATCTCGAAGATCGCAAGGACGTCGCATGCATAGTCCAGCGCATATTGCAGCTCTCCGGTTGTTTCAGAGTAGACGGTGCAGAGCGGCTCTCCGGCTTCAAGCACGGCACCAAGTCTGACGTGCATTTCGACTCCGGCCGCCCTCGACCCAGGAGCGCCCGCCAGCTTGGCGGTCTTGGCGAGGCGTCGGTTGTTGATGGAACGCAGGCCGCCCGCGTGCGGAGCAACCAGGGGTGCGCGATGGCGCGCCACAGGCGGCACCCGCATTCCGCCTTGTGCCTCACAGATGCGCTGGAACTTCGCCCATGCCCTTCCATCGGCAATCGTCACTTCGGCCAGCAACTTGCCTTCCCCGGGTCCGGCGCGGCCGCCCAGTTCGAGCAGCGCGCCGGCAAGCATGCATGCGCGCTCCCGCAGGTCCGCGGGCGCGGCCGCCGCCTGCTGGAGCACGGCCAGCACGTCCCAGGCCTCCAGGGCCGGACCGATGCCGTGGCCAACGGGCTGCGAGCCGTCGGTGGAGATTGTCGCCGCCTTTAGCCCGAAGGCTTCGCCAACCATGATCAGCCGCGCTGCGAGCGCTCTGGCGGCGGCATCGTTCCGTACCTTGGCCGTGCGCCCTACAGGAATGTTCAGGACAAGATGCGTCGATCCGGCGGCTATCTTCTTCGAGATCACCGATGCGACAAGCTGCCCCTCGGAGTCGATGTCGAGGGCGCGCTCGACGCGGGTAAGGATGTCGTCCGCAGGACTGAGGCGCACCGCGCCTCCCCAGACGACGCAGCCCGACTCCTGCTCCACTACTCGGCGGATGTCCTCCAGGCCGAGATCGACCGGAGCCAGGGTCTCCATGGTGTCGGCCGTGCCCGCGGGCGAGGTGATGGCGCGGGAGGATGTCTTCGGCATCGTTAGCCCGTGTGCAGCGACAATCGCCACCACGATCGGCGTGGTACGATTCCCGGGCAAGCCGCCGACGCAATGCTTGTCGATCACGGGCGAAACATCCCAATCCCCGGCCTCGTCAATCTCGAGAATGCCGGAGGAGACTTGGTACAGCGTGGCGATCACTTCCCGGCCGTTCGCCGAGAGCAGCACGCGGGAGTTCGCCGAAAGACCCTCGGAACGGCACACATGGCAATCGGTCCGCATGAAGACTACGGATTCGTTCTGGGTGTGAATTCCCAGGCGACGGGCCCTGAGGGGAAGACCTGGCTGCGAGGCAGGCTGTAGTGCCGGATTGCTTCCGTCAGTCATTCGAGAACCACTTTTTCGAGATGTTCGGGAACGCGGCATGGCCAGCCCAGATCGTCCTGGATGCGCCGGCGCAGCGCGTCGGATGCCTCGGGCTCGCCATGGGAGATGAAGGTCATCTTCGGCGGCCTGCGAAAGCTGCCAAGCCATTTGACGATCTCGTCCGAGTCGGCATGCGCCGACAGCATCGGCAGGTTGGCGACCTCGGCCCGGACCGGGATGTACTCGCCATGGATCTTGATGCGATCTGCGCCATCGAGCATGTCGGCGCCGCGGGTCCCCGCGGCCTGGAAGCCGCTGAAGAGAATGGTGTTGCGCTTGTCTGGGGCGTACCGCTTGAGGTGATGCAGGACCCGCCCTCCCGTCGCCATGCCGCTCGCCGAGACGACCACCTTCGGCATCGGGTTGGAGGTGAGGGCCTTCGATTCCTCGACCCCGCGGACGTATTGCGCGACGTTGCAGGCACGCGCGCATTCCTCGGGTGTTAGCCTGTGGTCGCCGTTATGGCGGTGCAGCAGTTCGGTCGCGTTGATCGCCATGGGGCTGTCCAGGAACACTGGAGCGCCGGAAATCCGCCCGGAGGAGACGAGATGCTCCAGGTGATAGAGAAGAGACTGCGCGCAGCCGACGGCAAACGCCGGAATCACGACTGTGCCTCCTCTCGCGACGGTCCGGTTAACGATCTCCGCGAGCGCGTCCTGGGGGTCGCGCTTTTCGTGAAGCCTGTTTCCGTAAGTGGACTCGACGACCACGTAGTCCGCTTCCGGGACAGCTTCAGGGGCCACCATCACCGGGTCACCGAAACGGCCAAGGTCCCCGGAGAAGGCGATGCTGGCACCGCCCCACCTGCATACGATGGAGGCAGCTCCGAGGATATGCCCCGCACGCCTCAGCAGGATTTCCGGACCGTCGGGCAGCGAATGCCGCTCGTGGAACGGTACCGCCCGAAGGTGCAGCAAGGCAGCCTTGGCATCCTTCAGGGTGTAGAGAGGAGCTGCAGGCTTGTGCCTGGAAAAGCCGTGCTTGTTGGCGTACTCGGCATCCTTTTCCTGAAGGAAGCCGCTGTCCTTCAAAAGTATCTCGCAAAGGTCGATCGTGGCCTGGGGAGCATGCACCCTGCCCCGGAAGCCATCCCGCACTAGCGCGGGCAGATAGCCGGAATGGTCGAGATGCGCGTGCGTCAGCAGGACTGCGTCGACGCTTGCCGGATCGACGGGGAACTTCGCCCAGTTGCGGAGCCTCAATTGCTTGAGACCCTGGAACAGGCCGCAGTCGACAAGGACGCGTCGGCCGCGGCGATCGAGAAGGGACCGCGAGCCTGTCACAGTGCCGACGCCGCCGAGGAAGGATATCGACAAGGTCATGGAATTCTCCGTCCATCCGCCTCGCCACCTGTGGCAAGGGCTTTAGTCCACCGGGGCAGGAACGCCGGAACTCTGGCTGCGTAGCGGTCGTAGGCCTCGCCAAAACGGGCGCACACCTCAGCCTCCTCTCGCCTGGCAAGCCGCACGTACAACGCCACGAGCACCGGAAGCATCGCGAGCAGCGTTGGCCACTGCACCATGAACCCAAGGGTCGCTTCCATGGCTCATGCTCCCGTATCGCCGCTAGACGGCGGCGAAGAGCGATGGTGCCCGCCGTGGTCGCGATGCCACAGATGGAGCAGCGGACACGCAAGCAGCAGCACGAACGGTAGATAGCCGAGTACGTGCAACCTGTGCTTGAATAGAAGCGCCGCCAATCAGCACGAACCCGATAGCCACAACGCCAGCTTTCGACCTCCAGAATCCGCACTTAGCATCACCACCAGGTCGGGTGTCCTGGGACGGTCAAAACTGTTTGCACCCATCGGTACTCTCCTGTTGTTGGAAATGCTTTCCCATCCGGGATCTCACTTGTGAGTCCCCCGGGGCGCGAGATGCCGCGCAGCCCGGGGGCTGGCATCACATCATTCCCATCGGCGCGGCGACGAGCAGCTTGTCCGCCTTTTCCTTCTGCGCAGCATCAAGGGCGGCATAGAAGGGGTCCAAGGCTGTCTTCAGCCGGCTCAAGGATTCCAGGCGAGTGGACAGCGCCTTTTCCTGCGCTTCGATCCTCTGCGGCGCCGTCGAGCTGCCCGCACCCATCGGCATTCCACCCGCCATTGCGGACATGACCCCGCTTGCAGCCCCTGCATTGGCGCGAATGGCTTCGGCAAGGGCATCCCAGAGTGGCAGCTGCGCGGCGGTCACCTTCAACTCCGTGCGCAGGAAGGCGATGCGGCCCTCGACATGCTCGGGAGCCATCATCTGGCTCATCATGGCTGCACGGGAACCCATAGATTCCGCCATCATGTCCCGCATCATCCCTGCATGTCGGCCCATCATCTCCTGCATCATCTTCATCATGTCGCCGCCCATTCCTCCCTCCATCATGCCGCCTGGCATAGCGGGTTGCGAGCCTGTGACGGGAGCGGTTCCCCCCGGAGGAAGCGTTTCCGGAGCCGGATTTGCTGCCGGGGCTTCGGTCGCTGTCGGGTGGTGGGCGTCCTCGGCAAGCGCCGGGGCCGCCGAGAGCAACAGGATTGCGGCGAAGGCAGTCTTTGCGATCGTGTTCATGTGCGTGTTCCTTTGACCACGGGAAGCCTGGGCGGCGGGATTGCCGCCCAGGGCATGCTTACTGTGCCTGGAAGGTGATCCCGTTCGGCCCCTTTCCGACCCGGTAGGTGCGAACGACAGCCTGGGACGCAACGGAGATCTCGGAGACAGTGCCATCCACGATATTGCTGACGAAGACCTGCGCGCCGTCGTCGCTGACAGTGACGCCGTGCGCACCCTTGCCAGTGGTAATCGTCTTCACGACGGTTCCGCCCGCCACGTCGATCACCGATACCGTCTCGTCAGGGTCGTCGCCTGTGCCCTGGTTGGCCACGTAGACGAACCGCCCGTCGGGGGTGGCATACATCTGGATCGGAGAGCGCCCGACGCCGATCCGTGCGGTCACCCGCCGCGTTGCGGTGTCGATGACGGCGACCTTGTTCTCGTCTCTCAACGAGACGTAGACACGGCTCCCGTCCGGCGTGAAGCCGACCTGGACCGGGGCCTTGCCGACCTCGATCCTATCCGTCTCCTCGAGCGAGGCGGCGTCGATTATGGAAACGGTGCCGTCCTCGACGTTGGCAACGTAGATCGTGCTACCGTCCGGGCTCATCCGCAAGCCGTGCGGATAGTCGCCCGTGCCGATCTCGCCCACCACCTCGCCCTTCGCCAGATCGACGACCGTTAACGTGTCGTCGCCGGAATTGCTGACGAAGGCGCGCTCGCCGGCCGCATCGGCGATCACGTGGGCAGGATGGGAACCCACCTCGATGGTGGCAACCGGAGCTGAGGCCATATTCCCCGTCTCCATCACGATCAGGGCGCCGCCCGCGCCGCCGCCTCCGTGGCCTCCACCGCCGTGCGAGGCAGCGGCATCGTCGCTGTCGTCGGCTCCCGCGTGCCCTATGTCCGCCGCCATCGTCACAGGCGTGCCCACCGCGAGCACCAGATCTTTCCCGGGGACAAACTGGACGTTGTGCGGTGTGACGCCGACGGGGAAGATGTCGACCTTTCCTGCCGCGAGATCGATGCGGCTGACGGAATTCTCGTTTTCATCGGCCGTATACACGAAGCCGGATGTTGCAGTCTGGGCACGCACCTGAGCGGCGAGACCGATTAGCAGCGCCAGCGCCGCCGCCGTGACCATGGCAGCGGCCGAAGTTCTCCTCCGGATCGCTCCCCCGGCAAACGTGGCAACTGCCGGGCGCGAGTATGATGTGTTGATCCTATTCATCTTCTTCTCCTGTGTTCAGCCGACATGCTCGACGACGGTCATCATGCCTGCCGCCGTGTGGCCGAGGTGGTAACAATGGAAAGCCCGTGTGCGGTCTCCGACTGAAGTGGCCGGCTCTTTGCGGCGAGCCGGAAAATGCGTTGGGTGTCCCGGCACGCTATCGTTGCGTGTGGCCAGCTCGATCCGCCCGCCGGTACGGACGCCGGCATCCGCCGTATCCGCTGCGATCAGGAGGGTTACGACGCTAGCAAACCCGCACGCCGTCGAGGGCGCCAGGAACTGGCGCCGGATAATCATGTTCATGGTTCAAAGCTCTCGTGTTCGTGACTCCTTCAAGGAGCGCACGAACCCGTAAGCTCGTGCGCTCAGGCGGTCACGGTAAGCTTGGGAGGGCGGTCGAGCGTCGGCGGGTCGCTCGGAAACGAGACCGAACCGGGTTCGGCAGCCGCAGGCATTCCCTGCGGAATAAACACGATTCCTGCTGACGGAAGCGGAGCGCAGGCGCCGCAAGCGGAAACGGACACGCAAACACCGTCATGGCCGTCATGGTCGGTGTTGCTGTCGTTGCAGGAGGCGGTATGCACGTGCTCCTGGCTCGTGTGACCCTTGCCGGCGACAATGTGGTCGGCAGCGGCGTAAGACTCTGCAGCCATTGCCGCATGCGCATGCGCGCTGCCGAAAGACAGGGAGAAAGCGGCCAGCACGGCAAAAAGGAAAGCAGCAAACCGCACGACGCATCGCCGCGCGGTGGCACTTCCCACTGTCCTGGCTAGATTCAGGAGCAACCTAGCTGTCCTTCTATTCTCTCCAATATGAACATAGACCGGTTGGAGACAAGCCGATTTGTCCTGGATCAAACTGAAACGACCCATCGAATTTCGATGCTTCAGGTCAGCTTCTCTTCCGGTAAAGTCTTAGCAGTTGGGCGTTAATCGCGACGATGATCGTGCTCGCCGACATGAAAACGGCGCCCACTGCCGGAGTCATAAGGAAGCCCGTGCCGAAGGTGATGCCTGCGGCCATGGGGATGGCGATAGCGTTGTACCCAGTCGCCCAGATAAGGTTCTGCACCATCTTTCTGTAGGTGGCGCGAGACAGGCCAAGGATTGCAGCCACATCACGCGGATCGCTCCTGACCAGCACCACGTCGGCGGACTCCACGGCGACGTCGGTTCCCGCGCCGATAGCGACGCCGAGGTCGGCCTGCACCAGCGCTGGAGCGTCGTTCACGCCGTCACCGACCATAGCCACTTGAAGGCCGCGCGACTGCAACTCCTTGATCTTGGCCGACTTCTGATCCGGCAGCACCTCGGCGAAATTCTCGTCAATCCCGAGTTCCCGGGAGACGGCTTGCGCCACACCCTTTGCGTCGCCCGTCAGCATGATCGACCTGATGCCAAGTTTCTTGAGGTCGGCGATGGCTTCGCGGGACTCCGGCCTCACTATGTCTGCGAGCGCAAACAGGGCGCGCAGCTCTCCGTCCCGGACAAGAACCACCACGGTCTTGCCGGCGGCCTCGAGTTGACGGAGCCTTTCCTCCGGAACAGGATTCCCGTGGCGAGCCAGGTGCCCGGGACTAACGATGCGTACATCATGCCCTTCGACCTGCGCGACAATGCCCTCGCCGGTGATGTTGCGAAGCTGGCCGGGAGCGGGAAAGTCGATCCCCCTATCCTTTGCAGCCGAAACGATGCCGTGCGCAATCGGATGCTCGGAATGACTCTCAGCGGAGGCAGCGAGCCGAAGCTCCTCCTCTTCGCTGGTGCCTGCCAGCAGGACGATATCCGTCACTCCGAACC
The DNA here is from genome assembly GCF_004363725.1 of Aquamicrobium defluvii. Classification (GTDB taxonomy): domain Bacteria; phylum Pseudomonadota; class Alphaproteobacteria; order Rhizobiales; family Rhizobiaceae; genus Mesorhizobium; species Mesorhizobium defluvii. Next base: position 119,427 of record NZ_SNZF01000012.1, read on the forward strand.
GTCCTTCCGTCAGCGTTCCTGTCTTGTCAAAGACGACCGCATTCAGGTTCCGCGCCCTTTCGAACGCCGCCCTGTCGCGAATCAGGAGACCGCTTCCAGCGCTTAACGAAGTGCTTACCGCAACGACGAGCGGCACCGCCAGCCCAAGGGCATGGGGACAGGCGATAACCATGACTGTGACCATGCGCTCGACGGCGAATTCCCAGCTTTCGCCTGCAAGCACCCAGAACGCGAGCGATCCGAAGCCGACCGCAAGGGCGATATAAGTCAGCCAGCCCGCCGCACGGTTGGCGATGTCCTGAGTGCGCGACCTTGTTGCCTGCGCTTCCCTGACCAGGTTGATGACCTGCGCCAGATAGGTCTCGTCACCGGTAGCGGTGACCTCGATCGTAACCGCACTCGCGCCATTGATCGCTCCGCCTATGGCGCTATCCCCCTTCTCCTTCGAGACGGGCCGCGATTCTCCCGTGAGCATAGCCTCGTTGAACGAGGATTTACCCTCGACGATCGTGCCGTCGACGGGCACCTTGGCTCCGGGCCGGATCAACACCCTGTCGCCGGGCACGAGTTCCGTTATAGCTACTTCGGTTACAGCCCCGGAAGCGTCGAGGCGCGCCGCCGTGTCCGGCAGAAGACGGACGAGTTCCTCGAGCGCGCGTGAAGCGCCCATGACAGAGCGCATCTCCAGCCAGTGCCCGAGAAGCATGATGACGATCAGCGTCACCAGTTCCCAATAGAACGACATCCCGGACAGACCGAATGTGATCGCTGCCGAGTAGAAATATGCAACTGAAATGGCGAGCGCGATCAGCGTCATCATGCCTGGCTTACCGTCCCGGACCTCGGAGACAAACCCGGCAAGGAACGGCCAGCCCCCGTAAATGTAGGCCACCGTCGACAGAGCAAAGAGCAACAGTTCGCTGCCAGGAAAATCCAGCGCGCCCTGTATGCCCAGCCAGTGCTGGATCATCGGCGACAGCAGCAGGACCGGTGGGGTCAGGATGAGCGAGATCCAGAACCTGCGCCGGAAATCGGCCACCATCTCGCTGTGGTCGTGCCCGCCATGGCCCGAATGACCTCCTGCGGTAGCGTGGTTGGCGACCGGACCGTGGCTTGTCTCAAGGGTCTGATGATGATGGCTATGACCCTTGGGGCGACGTTCATTCACGTGTTCCATGGAGGACCCCGATAAGTTGAGTGGCGGTGGCTACGAAGGTGCGATCGATCTATCGAGGCATCTTGGACCATCCAACCATTGAATAATCAAGCTCGCCACAGCTGGCACCGCCGATATTGACTTCCGTGCCAAGACGTCATTCCCGACCCGGATCAACGTCACCGTCGGCATCAGAATGCCCAACCGGAATATCCCCCGCCAGCAGCTTCTCCTTCGACAGCAGCCCGGCATCCTCAAGCGCCTCAAAGTCTGGTAAATCCCGCAACGTATCCAGCCCGAACTGGAGCAAAAACACTTTGGTCGTGACGTAGGTGTAGGGCGCGCCGGGCGTCGGGCTGCGCGGACCGGAATCTATAAATCCGGCGCCACGCAGACGGCCGATCAGGTCGCGCGAAATCTCTTTCCCAAAAAACGACGACAGTTCGCCACGCGTGATCGGCTGGAAGTAGGCGATGCACATCAACACCAGCACCTCGAACTGGGTGAGGTCGACCGCCCGCTCGTTCGCGCCGACGGCCGTGCGGATGGCGTCGGCATAGGCCGGCCGGGTCAAGTGCTTCCAGCCCCCGGCCACAGTGACCAGGTCGTAGGGCCGGCCGCGGAGCTCCTCGCGGATGTCGTCGATGAGAAGGTCGATGCTGCAGCTCTTGCCGACGATCCGGGCCAACGTCTCGCGACCAACCGGCTCGCTCGCGGCAAAGATCACCGCCTCGACGCGGTTCATCCATTCGCGCCAGCGCGCCTCCGGCGGTAAATGATCCAGCTCCCGATCGAACAAATGGCCAGCTGATCGACTTTCGCCCCCCTGCCCTCCCCGTCGGCGCCTGGTTGCGCTCTCCGTCATCGTCACAGCCCGTAGATGCGAAACGTCGACCGACCCGACAAGGGGTCGGTTCCGGCTGAGGGCGAAAAGACACCCTAAGCGCTATTTTTCAGTTTCGGCTAGAGATTGGTCAGGTCGTCCGGGTATTGACCGCCCCTCTGGACGAAGTGGCCCCAGGTTTCCTCTCCTCGTTTGGAGACGACCCGGTATGCGGGAACATCGGAAGCTTCTTCGATGAGTCCGAGGCGCACGAGCGGCGCGATCGTTCTGTCGCCGAACAGTTTCTCATAAGTCCGCTCCTGCAAGTCGAGCATCCACCCCGGCGTTCCACGTTCGGTGATGGCAGGAACAAGGCGGCCGCCCGAGGCGGGCCCGTCGCCACGCGACAGGGTGAACAGGCAGATGGTCCAGAACGCGTCCCTCGGTCGTGGTGGTATCAGCGCCCATTCGATCGGTCCGCTGTCTGGTTGTGCGACCACGGGAGCGGGCCCGTGCTCACCGCCACGGATTCCCTCCCGGTATGCTCTTTCAAGCGCATTGGCGATCGCGCCTGCGGTATCGACGGAAAGCCCGTATTTCCGGTTGTAGCGGTCTTTCGCGACGATCTCCCGTGCAATTTCCCTGAAGCGAGCCTTGCGATATGGATCGGCTGGGGCGCGCCCGGATCGCTTTTTCATGGTGAGGTCTCTATCTTTGGAGCCAGGGAAAGTCTGTTGCGCTTGACGATGTCAGCGACGGTGTTCTTGCTGATGCCGAGATCGCGAGCGATCCAGCGGTAGCTCCGGCCCTCGGCGTTCAGTGTCATGACCTTCGATGCAAGCCGATCCGATTTAGGCCGCTCGCCGGCCTGGCGGCCGAGCTTTTTGCCGCGTGCTTTTGCTGCGGCGAGGCCGGACTTGACCCGTTCGCTGATCAGGTCGCGTTCGAACTCCGCAATGGCGGAGAGGAAAGTCGCCAGCATCCGCCCATGCGGCGACGACAGGTCGAATGCCATCCCGTTCATGGCGATGACGGAAACCTTCCAGTTTTCCAGTTCGCGCAGCGTATTGAGCAAGTCGATTGTCGAGCGTCCCCATCTCGACAATTCCGTGACCAGGATCGCATCGATCTGCCTGGCCTGGGCGAGAGCCAGGACCTTCCTGCGTTCGGCCCGGTCGAGTTTTGCGCCGGAGCCAGTCTCCTTGAAAGTTGCCACCACATCGTAGCCGGCACGGCCGGCGAATGTCGTCAGGTCACGTTCTTGCCGCCCGCACGACTGATCGGCTGTTGAAACGCGGCAGTAGATGGCGGCACGTTGTCCCAATTGAATCCTCATGGATTTGGGCGCCGGAAAGCCTTGATTTGCACGGGCTGAGTGTTGTCCAGAACAGACTATACTTCAATAGGGACAGATCGAATGCCACGACGCCATATTCTCACCGAGCGACAGCGATCGGCGCTGCTCGATCTGCCGACGGACGATCTGTCGTTGTTGAAGCACTACACACTGGGCGACGACGATCTGGAAAACATCGAGCAACGTCGCAGGCCGGAAAATAGGCTCGGTTTTGCCCTGCAACTTTGCGCATTGCGATATCCGGGCCGTGCATTGGCTCCGGGCGAGATGATCCCGCACGAAGTCCTTTCCTTTATTGGCGCTCAGCTCGGCATTCCGGCCGATGCGCTTGTCACCTATGCCGCTCGGCGTCAGACCCGTCAGCAGCACATGGACACGCTGCGCGAAATCTACGGCTACAAGACGTTCTCAGGCCGTGGCGCCCGTGATCTGCGGGACTGGCTCTTCTATCAGGCTGAAGATGCCAGATCGAACGAGGATCTTGCCCAGCGTTTTGTTGCGCGATGCCGGGAGACTTCGACTATTCTGCCGGCCGTGTCGACAATCGAGCGCCTGTGCGCGGATGCCCTGGTCGCCGCCGAACGCCGAATCGAAACGCGGATCGCGGAAAAGCTGGATGCTGACGCGCGTGAGCAATTGGATGGGCTTCTGACCGAGATGCTGGCAGGCAACGTCAGCCGCTTCATTTGGCTTCGCAATTTCGAGGTCGGCAACAACTCGGCTGCCGCAAACCGCCTGCTCGACAGACTGGAGTTTCTGCGTAATCTGAATCTCGATCATCAGGTTCTCGCCGGCACGCCACCCCACCGTGTCGCACGCCTGCGCCGGCAGGGTGAACGCTACTTCACCGACGGCTTGCGTGACATCACTTCGGACCGGCGCTGGGCGATCCTTGCTGTTTGCGTAGTGGAGTGGGAAGCGGCGATTGCCGATACTGTCGTCGAAACCCATGACCGGATCGTCGGGAAGACCTGGCGAGAGGCGAAGCGGCTGCATGACGAGACGATTGCCGGTTCCAAGGCAGCGCTCACCGATACGATCCGCGCCTTCACCGCATTGGGCGCCTCGTTGCTTGAGGCCCGCAACGATGGTGTGCCGCTGGAAATGGCGGTCGCCAATTCGGCGGAGTGGCACCGGCTCGATCAATTGGTCGCGACAGGCGCCCAGCTCAGCAACACGCTGGCCGACGAGCCGCTGGCTCATGTCGGACAGGGATATCATCGCTTCCGCCGTTATGCGCCGCGCATGTTGCGATGCCTGAAGATCGAGGCCGCGCCGGTCGCGCAGCCATTGGTTGCGGCAGCCGCGGCTATCGGGAAAATACGGTCGTCAGCATCGGCAGATGGGAGCTTCCTGAGGCCCAACTCGAAATGGCATCGTCATTTGCGCACGCAGGAAAAAGGAGACGATCGGCTCTGGGAAGTCGCGGTTCTGTTCCACCTCCGCGACGCTTTCCGCTCCGGGGATATCTGGCTCGCTCATTCGCGCCGCTATGGCGATCTCAAGCAGGTGCTGGTGCCGATGAATACGGCACAAGAAAACGTGAGGTTGGCCGTGCCGATCGACCCGCAGGGCTGGCTGGCGGATCGCAAGGTGCGGCTGGCCGACGCTCTGAAGCGGCTCGCCCGGGCAACCCGCAACGGAACCATCCCCCAATCTTCTGACCGCGATCATCATCTACTGGAATACCGTCCATCTCGGCCATGCCGTCGCACAGCGGCGGGACGAAGGGCTCGACGTGCCGCCCGAGCTGCTGGCCCACATATCCCCACTGGGCTGGGCGCATATCCTGCTGACTGGCGAGTATCTCTGGCCCAAAGAAAAGAATGCTTAGGGTGTCATTTCGCCCCCAGCCGGAACCGACCCCAAGCAGACTTCTATGAGATGGCTGTTCGTGCTCGCGAGCAGTCACGCGTCCTTGGACGCTCCGTTCCCAGGCGGGCCGTCGGCAGCACTCTGCTATTGAAGGGCTTGGAAGCCGACGTTTCAATTGTCCTCGATACCGACGTTTTGGACGCACGTAACTTGTATGTGGCTCTGACGCGAGGCTCACGGCGGTTGGTTGTGTGTTCGACCAGCCCGGTGCTTCAACGGTAAGTTTGGCGATTCTAGAGGCTCCACGCGGGGACCTTTGCTGCTTTCGCAGCCTTATAGGCCGATACGATCGGCCGCGATGAGAAAAGTTCGATGGCAACCAGAAGCCTGCATAGTAGGCGACCGGCCGGGTGGTCCGATCACGCGCTCATTGCCGCTCACGCGGAATTTCCCGTGAGGCTACATGTCAAGAGGCTGACAAAATATGCTGGGTGCTGGGCGGGCAAGCCGGGCATGCGACGGAAGGCTCTGTCGATTCATGGCGGACCACCGTGCGCAAAACTGGCCGGCCATTCATGATGGCATTGATCTGATTTTGGAACTCGCGAGGCTCGACCAAATACATACCACCGCGGGCGCCTTCAAAGGCGCAATTCCAAGCGGCAAGAGCTTGGCCATAGCGAAGTGCCTTCGACAAACCTTGAGCGTCCATTTTCTTGAGTCCCAACAACCCCTGTTTGGCGCCTAAGGCCAGAATGCCAGCCGTGCACCAGTCGCCGGAGCCGCACGTGTCCACGATGCTTGGCGCAGGGAACGCGGGGCAAATGCTCCAGTCGGAAATTTGCCCGTCGAGACGGTGTCTGTACCGCAGACCTTGCGAGCCAAGCGTCTGAATCTCGAGCAAAGTGGCAGTTGAGGCGGTCATGGCGCCACCCGCCTCGGAAAGGCGCTGATCCGAGTACTTCACGATGTGTGCGATTTTCATCGCTTCCGCAAACTGCTTTTCGTCCGACTTTCCGGAAGGTTCAAACAGAACTACGGCACCATTTTGCGCTGCTTCTGCCGCGAGCGTTAATGCAGCTCTCGACAGCCGATCCATGAAGAAAACCGCAGAGCCCGGTAGTGCGAGGGTGATATCCTCCACTGCATGCTGTGTGACGGGCCTGTAGCTGGGCAGACGCTTTCCGCAGTGCGGGCACGTCCAGAGGAACCGGTGTGTCGGTGATCCGTCACGAGCGCGCTTAATTTGTTGAATTATGATCGGTGTATGGCCCACCGGGGCGCAATTGGCAAAGTCCAATTTCACCCCCCATTTGGCCATGTCCGCCCGAACACGTTGTGACGCGGGATCACCATTCATTCGTGCGATTGGGTAGGCATCCCAACCCAGGTATCTCATTATCGTGAGAACGTTGCCGCATGTTCCGCCGGCCCATGAGTGAACTGGCGCTTCACTGTCGAGCCCAATTACAAGATCGAGCGCGATCAAGCCCGTGCCAAAGATCTTCGGCCTTTCCTCTGGATGGTTCATGGAACGTGTCCTTTCTTCAGCCTGGGGCGCGGCTGCGGGTAGACCTCTCCCTCCAACCAGACATGAATGATATGGGGCGTCGGCGAAGCAAGATCCGCGGACGCATCGAAATCATACCCTATCGATTCGAGGTAAGCGACTGGTAAATCTCGCTCGAGGGCTGCCATCAGGGCGCCGAGGGACATGACTTTGCTACCCAGCGGAGAAAGAACCAGGATCGAGCCTCCGGCATCTCGAAATACCGGCTTGCGTAAATCGTCCAACCGCAGAATTGTGCGATAAAGGTGTAGGGGATCCTGTTCATCCGCGTACACGACGTCGCGGGCATCAACTGACCAACCGCTCTCGAACTCTGCCAAGTATTCCTCTGCCAGCATGTCTCCGAGGCGCGGGTCTCGCGCCGGAAAAGGCAGGATTGGGCATGTGTCGTGCGGAGCGACGAAATCGTGTACCCGAGATAGGGCCTGCTGGCGCCCCATTGCGAGCTGTGGGAGCCATAACTTCGCTGCCCGAGAGGCAGCGTCGAGCGTCAGCCCCCCTTTGAACCCATGAACATAGCCTGGAACGTCGCTCGCCACAGAGGATATCTGCGCGTCAAGATTGGGATCATGCGACACAAAGAGATGCAGGTTCTGCGGATCCTTGCCTCGATTAATCTGCTCAACGAACAATCTGATCAAAGGGAACGCTGTGCCCACTGAAAGGGCGCTGATGTCGACGATCACGTCCGTGACTTCGGTCAGATCGTACCGCGAAACGCCCAGTGTAACATTGCGTCCACCGACAACAGCGCCATCAGCTCCGAAAATTTCGACGGCAAGGATATCGTTCGAGGGAAGCAGCGTCTGAAGCTTCTCAATATTTTTTTCGGCGCGGCGAGTGAGCTCGGAATCTGGATTGGGCCGGTTCTCTCTGATGAACAATGCTTGAGCATCGGCACCGGCGGCAGCGAGACGTTCAGCAATCTGGGTCGCGCGTGGATCAAATCCACCACCTGCGATTAACAGCGCTTTCCTGCCAGTCTGCAAGAAATATTCGGACGCAAAGCTTTCAGCTTCTGAGCCATCGTGGGAAATGCAAGGATCCCATCGCCACCCGTGCGCCATTATTTGGCCTCGCCCAGCAAACGGGTGAGATCTTCCACGCGTCGTTCAAGAAATCCTCCTCTTTTCAGGGTCAAGCCGCTCTTGATGAGTACCACCCCGGATAGTTCTACGAGACACCAGAGCTTGTTCTTAGTCCCATGGTTCGGAATTAGAACGAACGCGTTATAGGCAACTCCAAACTGAAGGACCTTTGCGAGGTCGGGCTGCAGCTTCGGGATCTGATCAAATTCTTCCTGAGGAATCCCGAACGCGTTCGCGCCGCCATTGAGCGACGCGTTGCCCTCCAAGCTTTTTTCGATGCACTGGTCGGCGATGCCTTGAGACAGCCGTTTCACAAGATGATGGAGAGGAAAATCCCATTCGCGGATCATCTCGTCCGCGCGATCGCGCAGCAAGCTGTGTTGGACCTGACTGGTCAGTGTCGGCGCCTTCGACCGTATCAACTGGGTCTCCGACTGCGCGACGAGCCGTGCGGCGAGGTGCAGGAACTGCTCTGCGTTCTCCGAGCTCGCATCGCAAAGAGCATCGATACCGTAGTAGTATGGTCGATCAAATTGGTGAAGCAGGTGGATCTTGGCGCCGTCAGCGATCGCCGCGCTCGCTGTCACGGGCCGTGAAGGCTCGACGTCGGTCGCCTCCTCGAAGAGACCGCGTTGGGGAGTTCGGTTTGCATATCGTTCGAGAAGTATGGCGAGCATCGACAGCCTTAGGTCGTTGGCGGGTTCCCCAGTTTTCGCCAAGTACTCGGAAACCTCCCGTTCGAGCGCTTCTCGGCGCTCAGCAGTGATCGAATTTCGTCGCTGAATAGCGTCGACTTTCTTCGCTAGCTTGTCGGCCTTTGAAGGCGGGAGATCATCGACATGCGTCGAGAGAAGATCACCAAGAGTGTTCAAGCCCCGGCGATTAAAGACGTCCATCTGGCTGAGATACCGGCCAGCCATGTCCTTGGCCATTTTCCGGAAGGCTCGCCGCTGGCTCGATCTCCCCTCGCTGCTTTGCATCCAGATGGTGGTGATTTCCCGAGCGCGCTTCAGACCGGGCTCACTTTCGTCGAAAGCGTTCTGTCCCTCGATGAGTACATCCGCGGGAGCCAATGCGTCCAGGCGGGTGAGGATCCACCGGGCCACCCGCAATTCCCTGCGCGCAAGCCACCGTTGGAGTGCAGCTAGCTGGCTCGGGTGCAAGAAATGTGCATCGTCGAAGACAACCAACGGGGTCAGTTGCAGGTCTCCCGACCCATCCTTGACCCGGAACGCGTCTATGACATCCAGCGGTCGATACGCTGCCGCCGCGGCATTCTGTTCAACCTCATCTATGTCTGGAGGAACAAGGGCGGCCGAGATTTCGTAAATCGCTGTTTCCATCTCTCGGGCGCGCCGCTGCAGCCCGATGCCGTTTTCGCCGCCAATCGCTTCAAGGGCAGCATCAGCATCGGGCCGAGCGACGATCTCTATGTTCTCAAGGCTGATGCCGGCTGCCTGGGCATCTCGCAACCAGGCAAGCACTGCCCGCGCCTGAAGTAGCGCAACGGTTAGCGAGGACTTCAAACTGTCGGGATAAGGGAACTCCCAAAACTCGCGATATTCACTTTCGAGCGAGATCCGGCAGCCGATAACTGAGGGCTTGCCATCACGGATCGCGTCACAAGATGTAAGCGCGTCGATCAGGGTCTTGTAGGTTTCGAATCCACGATTCCGAAGCAAGACCTGAAGCGTTGAGAATTTGAACAATCGCGCGAGGGTCGTCTTCCCGCTTCCGGGCGTCCCGATCACCATGGCTAGCCGGTCGTAGAGCTTCCCCTCTTTCGCCGGCTTCTTGAAAAACGTAGACAACGGCTCCGGGGTAACGACAGCCAGAAAGGCTTCGTCTTGCAGCAAATACTCGGTTGCCCGTTTTTCAAATGGATTTACCAAGTCGCACCTATACGTGTCTCTGGCGGCGGCGGAAAAGCGGACTCATCGGAGGGGCCGTCACGCCGCCTTCCCGTTCTCCGCCCTCGGTTTCGGCCCACAGCAGAGCCACTGAGTTGTTTGGCGTGTTGTGGTCCAAAACTAATGGCAACGCGCACCCGGCGTAGCCGAGCCCCAAATGCGTTACTCCTCCGACGTCGGTGTGTTTCGTTCGGATGGCAGGATCATAGTAGATATTCGTCAACTCGATGAAGTCACCGAAATTGTTTCCCGGCGCATTTATCGGCAGGTTTTCGGGTAGGATCGTTCCGAACGAGAAATGAACTTCCGATGCCCAGCCTTCGGTCTGAAACGACGATCGCGCTTCTTGTTCGCGTTCTATCGCCGTTCGAGACGCTGCATCCGTACCTATATAATGATGGATGCAGAGCTGCCAATCGTCGGAAAAAATCTTCTGGTCTGCAAGCTGAGCCTGGGCATGAACGATCGATTCTTTGAATTTCTTCAGTTTCCCTGACCACTTCTTCTTCTCTTCATTGTAGCGAAGGAACGAAGATCCGCTGCCCATGAAATCGTCGATCAGATAGACAAGCCGAAACCTCGCATCTGGATCGCCAATGGCCTCTCCCAATTGGCTGAGTAGGTCTTGCCATTTCTCCGTGTCGAGCTGAGTTGAGACGACCATTTGCTCGTTGTTCAGGACACCAACGTTGCTGTGCCTCAGTCCGTCGATCCGGGCCCCGTCGCTGAGACCCATAAACAGCGTTTGGCGTCGCAGCCGCTCGACCGCAGCCCTCGCGTCCTCATCGGCATGAACCCTGTAAGGTGGTATCCCTCGTTCATCTGCGACCATGCGAACCAGGCGGTCTCGAACGAACTTCGGATACATCTGCTCCACGAGCCTCTGCATCTCGCTCGGGCCGATGTAGACGATCGCATTTCGCGCGAACTCGTAGGCCGTCTTTCGCTCGTCCGCCGTGGAAAACTGTTGCAGCCATGTGGCGAGGCTCTCGATAAAGCGCATTCCGGCCTGGAAGTCGCGATAGCCGTCGTATTTCAGGCGGGCCATCAAGCGCAGCCAACGAAATTCCTTTCGAGCCTCGTCGTCACTCCACTGCATGATCTCGCTGAGGATCCTCAGGCCGAGGTCTTCGTTCATTGCAGCGCCCCCTTTCGAAAGCGAAGGCCTTTCTCAGCGGAATCCAACGCGCCAAGATACATGCGCGTGACTGCGATTCCACGTTGTCCGGGTTCCGCCAGATTCCAGCAATTGCACGGGTCCACGCTCACTTCGTCAACGCTGAGACCCATGGGGGTACTGAGGAGCGCATAGTCGTTGCCAGGCCATCTACCGCGGTCACCGATCGTGAGAATGTCGCGGCCTCCCACCAAGTCCTGCACGTGACGGACCACATTCTTTTTCGAAACACCGCTTGCAACAATATCGATCGAGTGGCTCGACCGGGTAATAACGGCCTCAGTGTAGCCGCCTTGAAGGACGACCTGATGGGCAATGTCCCATAGCCGGTTTTCCGCCATGAAGCGGATCGGCTCCAGCGTAATCTGGTAGCGGCGATTGGTCTGCCTTGCCGAGCCAGCGAGTTCGTGGCTTTCGGCAAGGGCAACTGCCAGGTCCTTCAGTTCCGGGCATACCACATCGGTACCATCTGGCTGCGCATCATCTGCGAGCCAACCGATCATGGCGCCATTGTAATAACCGACCACAACGCGGTGCCAAGCCGCGCTGGGCAGTACGGTTCTGAGGTCGTTCCGTACTGAAACACCCCGGCCGGTGGCGATGGCCAATATGCCATCGCTGTCAGCTATCCTTTGGAGCTCGCCAGCGATGTCGGGTCGCGCCGGATGAAACCGCTCGCGCGTATCTACGACCGTTCCGTCGTAATCCAAGACCACGGCTGCGAAGGTCGTCTTCTCTAGCCGGTCAATAAAATCGCGATGCGCCTGGCGCCAGAAGTCCAAGGTGTTCTTCCCTTGGAGCAGGTGGACGCTCTCACCTGTCTTCCGCCGAATTGCCGCAGCAGCAGCGGCATTGAGTTGTGGCGCCGTATGTCGAGGGGCCCTCTTTGGTAGTTTCAGATGATACAATTTGCGACCAAACTCTGGCACTCCAGGCTGCCCGGGATCAATGTCTCGGGCTTGGCCCGCCCAACCGGTGAGATGTAACGCGGAAATGAGTGATCCCAGCAGCGCCGCCGGACCGGTGCCCGGTACATCAAGGCGCGCGATCGGCACTTCCGCAGGGATCAGTTTCAGCGTCTTTGTTGCAAGCTCTCGATCTTCCTCTGCGACGAGTGCCAGGACCGCAGTCTGATCGCCACGCTTTGCGAGCCAGTGGTGCCGTCCGTGGGCAAAGTTTCGGTAGTCCGCGAGCTGGATGTTTCCGAGCGCCGCCTCCGTAAATTTTGACTCGATGTCGGTCGCGCCGACTTTCGTGGCCGGTCCATAGAGAACGATCGTCGTTGGTCGTTGCCACAAGGCATCCACTGAATCGCGCCAGACCCGGATCGGTTTGCTCGACGCATCAAGAAGAGGTGCGACAACATCAGAAACATCGTCCCAACTCGCTAGGTGATCGAAGACCGAAACATAAGCGCGGGCGAGAAGTGTTGAGAACCCGAGCAGAGAGTTCGTGGCCAGGAAGCCATCCTTACCGGCCGGCGGTGGAAATACCATGAGGTCTACGAATGGGTGTCGCTCGCAGATAGCTGTGATTGGACTGTTGGCGCGGCCGCACAAGACTGCGATTTGACGGTGCTCTCGCTCGATGAGGGACCTCGCCGCAGCGTTGATGTCGACATTCGTGCCTCCAGCAGTCAAAAGCCATTGGCTGACTGCGGCTTCGAACACGGTATCAACCGCCTCAAGCGGAGTCTGAACAATCCCTGGCTTTCCCGTATAGGATTGATGCAGCGCCACGAGTACCTGCGCGGCCGTCAGAGACCCTCCAGACCCGACCGCCGCAAGTGGCGAGAGGCCGGCATGCTTGACCGCTCCCTCCAGGCCACTAATATCGGCGGCACAGGCCCAGCGAAAAGTCTCCTCCAGCCGTGATATTTCCAGTTCGTATGGCTTTGCCAATTAATCACCCCCAAACCTCACGGGAACATAACAGGAACACCTTATCATGTTCCGGTGAAGGCAATACCCCTTTTTATAGTGCCAAGCTCATTCGCGAAGCGCTTGGACTCAACCTCCACAAGAGTATCAACAGTTGTTTGCGGCGCTCATGCGTGCATATCAATGGAATCGGAATACAAAGAGCGTGCTTTCACAAGGACGATCGTCATTGAGGGACGTGTCGGAGATCTCCATTTAAATAATCCCCCAGGCTCGATACCGGCCTCGTCCCGTTAATTCGCGGACACCAAGCTCTCCGATCAGGTTCAAGGCGCCCCGCGGCGTGATCCTCGCCGACTTGGCGACCATGTGCGCCGACACGATCGGCCGCGACAAGAGTAGATCAATGGCAACCGGAAGGCTGCTCGTCGATCGCTTGTCCAGAGCCTTTCGCTCAAGCTGCCGCTTTGCAAGCGTCAGTCGGTCGATGTCCTTCATCCCGGCTATGGCGGCAGCGCTCATCGCGTCCAGAAATGCAATCAACCTTGTCGTCCGGTCGCGTGCACGTCGGCGCTCACGGGGAATTTCCCGTAGCCCGACGGCAAACGCCAGCA
>NZ_SNZF01000013.1 GCF_004363725.1 Aquamicrobium defluvii
ACGTCTGTGTGCCTTCCTCGGTATGCCCCGCGAATATCGCCCACAACCATGACGGCTGTACGAATCCAACAGGACAGTCGCGACACAGAACCTAACAGGGCGAGGCGCAGCAGGTTCTCGGCCAGCGAGTCGTCGACGGCCGAGGTCTTGGCATCGGCCTTCTTGACGATGCAGGGGACGAGGCCGTCGGCCGGGAAGCGACCGGCCTCGACAAGGCGCGCGATGGACCTGTAGCGGCGGCCGCCGGCCGGCGTCTCGAAATCACCGGTCTCGTTGCCGTCCTCGTCGAGGATGGCGCGGACGTTGAGACCCTGCACGAGATCCTCGCGCCGGTCGATGTCATGGGTAAGTTCGTCCAGACCCGCCTCGACGTCGGTCTCGCGGACATTGCTGTCCGACAGCCTGATCCGGTTGAACGGAATGTCGCGCGCCCGTGAAAAGACGATCATCGGGGCGACGGGCTTCTTCCTGGCAGCTTTGGCCATGGTGGTTTCTCCGCGACGGGCGGCCGGGAGCCACTCTCTCGACCTCCAACCCGTCACGAAGCGAAGCGCCGCCCTCTTCCTCTGAAGAGTGCGACGCCAGGCCACAAAGCCGGCAGCCGGAAATCAGGACTCCCGGCTTTCCGTATCTACGGATGTGCGGGTGAATGCCGCACCGGCGCGGTAGAGAACACGTTCGGCCGCACGGATGCTGCCGGTCTCGCGCGCAGCCTCCGCCCAGACCGAGATCGGGACATCCCCGGCGAAGAGCAGATCCCGCTCGATCCCCATGCCGAAGGGCAATCGGACCTCGCGCAGCTCTTCCATGCTCCACGAGCAAAGTTCGGGGTAGCCGATATCGGCCAGGCCGAACATGATGTCGCCGCCCTGATCCAGCTCGGTGGCGAGCCAGACACCCGCGCCAAAGGGGTTGAAGAATTTCACGACGGGGATGTGATCCACATCACGTTGGCGACCATTGGCCAGAAGCCGGTCGCGCTGTGTTCCGGTCAGGAGGATCATGCCGCGACCCTCCCTTCGATTGCAGCCGGAACCGGCTCCCCGGCATCTTCGGCCGGCAGATGCGACAGCAGCCAGTCGGCCGCCTTGCTGGCCTGAGAAGCTGCGCGGACGATGGCGCGGTTGTCCTCGCGCAGCACCTCCAGCCAGGAGCCGATATAGTCGGCATGGCGCACGGTCGGCGCGATACCAAGCGAGGCGCAGCAGAATGCCGCGTTCATCTCCGCCACCAACTCCTCGAATGCGTATTTCTTCGTGCCGAAACTGCCCGAGAAATCCCGCCCCAGGCGCGAGGCATGGCCTGTGGCGTGACCGAGCTCATGCAACGCCGTCCGGTGCCAGTTGATCGGCTCGAAATAGGCTTGCGGTGGCGGCACCTGGACGTAGTCGAGCGCCGGAACATAGAAGGCGCGATCTCCGCCGATGCGGAACTCGATACCCGTGGCCCGGATCAGTGCCTCGACCCTTGGCTCGATCATGCCGGGCGGCGATGGCGGGGCCTCGATGGCGATGTCCTCGGGCAAGCCCTCGCATTGCGCCGCGTTGAACACGGTGAAGCGCTTCAGGAAAGGAATGCTGCCTGCTTCCTCTCCCGTCTCCTGGGCGCGGCGCTTCTCGTCCTCGGGGGTGAAGCGGTCGGCATAGACGACGGTGGTGCCGCGCTCGCCCTTGCGGACATTTCCGCCGAGCGAGAGCGCCTGGCGGAAAGTGAGCCAATGTTGGCTGGGATAGCCGTGGTGGACCACGGCGCCCCAGAGGATCAGGACATTGATCCCGGAATATTGCCGCGCGGTCGCGGCGTTTCTCGGCATGGCGAGCGGCGCCTTCGCCGCCGCCGTCCCCCAGGGCTGGACCCAGGGAAGCCGGCCATCCTCCAGCTCGGCGATGATCTTGTCGGTGATGTCGTCATAGAGATTGCTGCGGGCGCCGCCTGGGCGGGCGCGGTCCTGTCTGGCCATCGGGATGATCTCCGCGACGGGCGCCGGAGACCTCTTCTCCAGCCCTCAACCCGTCGCGGAAACCACGTCCGCACTCGAACTCTCAGGGGGCGTTGCGGGGTCTCCCCGCTGAAGGGGGTGCGTCGGCAACGCAGTGTCGACCAGGGGGAAGGCTTTCCCCCGCAAAAAACACAAATCCGCAAATACAGATCTCAGGTGTCAGACAGCAATCGCTGTCTGCCGCGAAGGCGTTCCTGGCGGGTAAGCCTTTAGCCCGGCCACCAACCGGCCCATACGCACGCCAGAGTATCCTATGTTTACGACTGGCCTATGTGAGGTCTTCCCAGCAGATGCGGCGTGCGTATTTCTGAACGTGAGAAAGCGTGACAGGTCCTGCGTTCTCGTGAAGGCACATGCTAGATGCACACACCTTTGGCAGGCCCGTCGTTCATCAAGAACGGGACGACGCGCCCGCGAGCGCATTGCCGTCCCGCATCGTAGGGAGACCGCCATGCTGGAATCGAAATTCTTGACGCCCGAGGAGGTGTCCGAGCGCTATCGCGGAAGCATCAGCGTGGGAACCTTGCGAAACTGGCGCGGGATGCGAATCGGCCCATCCTTCGTTAAGATCGGGAAAGCGGTCCTCTATCCGGTGGATTCGTTGGAGGCATGGGACAAGTCCAACGTCGTGACCTGCCGTGCATCTCCGGGTCGCTGCATGGATATCGATGAGGCAGCGGGCTGAGCACAGATGAGCATTTGTTACCGCCCCCAATTGCCGCCCCCATGCGGGTAAGAGGAATACAAAAACATATTATCTATCAATATGTTCCATCAATTTAGTGGGGAGCTCCACAACCATCCGTCGGGCGATCCGACACCGTCGCGCGCCGACATCGACATGACGAAGGAAATCATCGAGAGCGGCAAGCGGCTCGGCATAGCCGTGCATGACCATCTGATCATCGGCAAGAAGGGTTATACTTCGATGAAGGGGCTGCTGCTGATCTGACGGTTCGGCCAGTCCGGGTCAGTTCTTCCCGGCCGTGTCCGGAGCCGGCACTTCCGACTTCTGCTTGCAATCCTTCAGCCACACGTCATAGACTGCGTGCTCGACAGCGTTGAGGCCGGGGCTCTCCGCAAACATCCAGCCCGTGAAGATGCGCCTGATCTTGCGATCCAGCGTGATCTCGTCGACCTCGACGAAGGAATCGGTCTTTGGCGCTTCTGCACCGGGGCGCGAGTAGCAAACCCGCGGCGTCACCTGCAACGCGCCGAACTGCACGGTCTCGTCGATATAGACATCGAAGGAGATGATGCGGCCGGTGATCTTGTCCAGCCCTGCAAACTCCGCCACAGCATTGGACACGCGTTCGCCCGCGCCTTTTTCCTGCGCATGGGAAACGCCGGCAAGCGCACATATGACGGCCATTGCCGCCGCCGCGCGGATCGATATACGGCCCATTACCCTCATGCAGAAACACCGAATGTTGCGCCAGCGTTGATTCGAAAGGCTAGCGGGCGTTGCGGACGAGGCAACCAGCTAAACGCAAAATGTGGCAAGAAATGCCGTGACAGAGCCGATTCGTTCAGGAACCGGGCGTCCAGGCATCGTAGTCGCCGGTCACCTGCGGACGGTGGCCGGTGCCCAGGATCGACCCCTTGGGGCGATAGGCGGCCGGTGTTCCGGTCAGGTTCGGCTGGTACGGCTTCTGCCATTCGTAGGGCTTGTAGTCTTCCCCGGTCGGCGGCACGTCGACGCGATGATGAATCCAGCCATGCCAGCCGGGAGGGATCGCCGAGGCTTCCGAATAGCCATTGTAGATCACCCAGCGGCGTGTGCGGCCTTCAGAGTCGACTCCGCCTTCATAGTAGACATTGCCGAACTCGTCCTCACCGACGCGCTTGCCCTTACGCCAGGTATGGAAGCGTGTGTTCAAATTCTGGCCATTCCACCAGGTGAAAACCTGCAGCAGAAACTTTTTCATCCAATCCTCGCCGGGCAAACCTGCCTGCCAGCTGCTTATGACCCCGCCATATGGCAATGACAAGCGTTTTGGGCAAGCCTTTTGCTGTTGCGGTGCACAATGCGCCTTGCCAAGCCGTCTTCATATTTCTAATGCTCCCTGCCCATCGGGGCCATGCGGCAAAATACCGGAGGGAGAGAATGGCACCTGTCTTATCGGCGCAATCGCACGCCAGAACGGAAGCCATCCGTGCCCGCAAGGGTGGAGAGCCGATCGTTTGCCTGACAGCCTATACCTATCCCATCGCACGCCTGCTGGAGCCGCATGTCGACCTTCTGCTGGTCGGCGACAGCGTGGCCATGGTTCTGCACGGACATGAAAACACGCTGGGCGCCACCATGGACATGATGATCCTCCATGGACAGGCAGTCATGCGCGGGGTGCGCAACGCCTGTGTCGTGATCGACATGCCGGCAGGCAGCTACGAGGAGTCTCCGGAACAGGCTCTGGCCTCCGCGCGGCGTATTTTCGAGGAAACGCATTGCCATGCCGTGAAACTCGAAGGCGGAGCGGACATGGCCGATCGGATTGCCGCCATCGTCGGGGCCGGCATTCCCCTTATGGGCCATATCGGCCTCCAGCCGCAATCGGTGGAAAAGGAAGGCGGCTACAAGATCAAGGGCAGGACCGACGAAAGCGTCGCCAGACTTCTCGACGATGCGCGCGCAGTCGAACAGGCGGGCGCGTTCTCGCTGGTGATCGAGGGAACGCTGGAACCGGTTGCGGCGCAAATCACGCGCGAGCTGGCGATTCCCACCATCGGCATCGGTGCCAGCGCCGCCTGCGACGGCCAGATACTGGTGATCGACGACGCGGTGGGCCTGACCGTCGACCGGGTTCCGAAATTCGTCAAGGAATATGCCGATCTGCGCAACGAAGTGGCCAAGGCGGCGATGAGCTATGCCGCGGAAGTGCGCGCACGCGCCTTCCCCACAGCGGACCATGTGTTCCGCAAGCAGGAGCCAAAGGGCTGACCAAAGGGCTGACATGAGCGGACCGCATATTTCGCGCACCATCGCCGACCTGCGCGCGCAGGTGAAGGAATGGCGACGGCAGGGACTGAGCGTCGCCATGGTGCCGACCATGGGCGCCCTGCACGACGGCCACCTTTCGCTGATGCGCGAGGCACTGTCGCGCGCCGACCGCTGCATCGTCTCCATCTTCGTGAACCCGACGCAATTCGCGCCGACCGAGGACCTTGACAAATATCCGCGCCAGCTCGAGCGCGATCTTGAACGTCTGGCCGAAGTTGGTGTGCAGCTCGCCTTCACGCCCTCTCCTGACGAGGTCTATCCTGAAGGTTTCGCCACGAAAGTGGTGGTTGGCGGCCCGTCAGCCGGGCTGGAAACCGATTTCCGTCCGCACTTCTTCGAAGGCGTGGCCACCGTTGTCAGCAAGCTGTTCCTTCAGGCCACGCCCGATTGCGCCGTGTTCGGGCAAAAGGACTATCAACAGCTTTGCGTGGTGCGCCGGATGTGCCGCGATCTCGATATTCCCGTCGAGATCATCGGCGCGCCGACCGTGCGCGACGCGCATGGTCTGGCCATGTCCTCGCGCAATGCCTATCTGGATGCCGGGCAACTCGCCATCGCGCGTCAGATGAACGTCATCCTGTACAGCGCGGCGGCGGCTATCGCCGAAGGCGCCGATCCCGACAAGGAGACCGCCAGCGCCAGCCGTGCGCTGCTCGATGCCGGTTTCAGCAACGTCGACTATGTGGCCGTGCGCGAAAGCGGTTCGCTGGGGCCCTGGCAGCCTGAAACGGAAGGCCGGCTGCTTGCCGCCGCATGGCTTGGCAGCACCCGGCTTATCGATAATGTCGCGATAGCCGCACGCTCCTGAGCCTGTCAGAGCGGCTTTTCCATCACCACGATGGACACGTCCGCGTGCATTTGCGCTGAACTGTCAGTGACCGAAAACCCGTGCGAGCAATAGAAGGAAACCGCCGCTGCGTTTTCGGCTTCCACTTCGACCCGCAGCTTGCGCGCCTCGGGAAAACATTGCCCGAGTTCCTCCAGCAACATGGTGCCAATGCCGGCCCGCTGATTTTGCGGCAGAACATAAAGCTGGCGCAGAATGACGAGCTTTCCCTCATCGACCGCTGCGGCGAATGCCATGCCGGCAATCGCCTTGCCATCATCGGCCACGAGAAATTCCGAATGCGGATGTGTCAGCCTTGCGCGCAGCGAGGCCATGGAATGCCACTCGCCGGTAATCTCGTCCACCCGTTGCGGGCCGTAGATCGCATCGTAAGTGGCGTGCCATGTGTCGGCGAGCAGCCCCCTGATCGCCTCAAGATCGCGCTCGCCGGCCGTGCGCACGAACACTATTCGATACCCAGCTTCGCCTTGACGAGATCGTTGACGGCCTGCGGATTGGCCTTGCCGCCGGTCGCCTTCATCACCTGCCCGACGAACCAGCCGGCCAGCGTCGGCTTGGCCTTCGCCTGCTCGACCTTGTCCGGGTTGGCTGCGATGATTTCATCAACCGCCTTTTCGATAGCCCCGGTATCGGTAACCTGCTTCATGCCGCGCTTTTCCACAATCGCGCGCGGATCGCCGCCCTCGTTCCAGACGATCTCGAACAGGTCCTTGGCGATCTTGCCGGAAATGGTGCCTTCCCTGATAAGATCCAGAATGGCGCCGAGCTGAGCGGGCGAAACCGGAGTCTCTTCAATGCCCTTGCCGGCTTTGTTAAGAGCGCCCAGCAGGTCGTTGATGACCCAGTTGGCCGCCAGCTTGCCATCCCTGCCTGCCGTCACCTGCTCGAAATAGTCGGCAATCGCCTTTTCCGAAACCAGGATCGAGGCATCGTAGGCGGACAGGCCGAGCTTCTCGACGAAGCGCGCCTTCTTGTCATCCGGCAGCTCGGTCAGATCGGCGGCGAGCGCGTCGACATAGGCCTGATCGAACTCCAGCGGCAAAAGGTCCGGATCGGGGAAGTAGCGGTAGTCATGCGCCTCCTCCTTGGAGCGCATGGAGCGCGTCTCGCCCTTGTTGGCGTCGAACAGTCGGGTTTCCTGATCGATCTTGCCGCCGTCCTCCAGAATGGCGATCTGGCGACGCGCCTCATATTCGATGGCCTGGCCGACAAAACGGATGGAGTTCACGTTCTTGATCTCGCAACGCGTGCCGAAGGCTTCCCCCGGCCGGCGCACCGACACGTTGACGTCGGCGCGCATGGAGCCCTCGTCCATGTTGCCGTCGCAGGTGCCGAGATAGCGCACGATGGTGCGCAGCTTGGTGAGATATGCCTTCGCCTCGTCGGAGGAGCGCATGTCGGGCTTCGACACGATCTCCATCAGCGCCACGCCGGAACGGTTGAGGTCGACATAGGACATGGTCGGGTGCTGGTCGTGCATGGACTTGCCCGCATCCTGCTCCAGATGCAGCCGCTCGATGCCGATCTCGATGTCCTCGAACTCGCCCTTCTTGTCGGGACCGACAGAGACGATGATCTTGCCCTCGCCGACGATGGGCTGCTTGAACTGCGAGATCTGGTAGCCCTGCGGCAAGTCGGGATAGAAATAGTTCTTGCGGTCGAAGACCGATTTCAGGTTGATCTGCGCCTTCAGGCCGAGCCCGGTACGGATCGCCTGCCTGACGCATTCCTCGTTGATGACCGGCAGCATGCCGGGCATGGCCGCATCCACAAGCGACACATTCGCGTTGGGGGCGGCGCCGAATGCCGTGGAGGCGCCGGAGAACAGCTTCGATTCCGATGTCACCTGCGCATGGACCTCCATGCCGATGACCACCTCCCAGTCTCCGGTTGCGCCGGGAATAAGGCGTTTGGGCTCGGGCGTGCGTGTATCTACGAGGGTCATGTGCGGCCTGTCGTCTGTTCGGATGGACCGGATGGGTTCTTTATCCGGCCGGTATAGATCGTATCGCTTCGCTAGTGCAAACCGCGCGGCCAGACAAGCGCAAAGCCGGCACTGGGCCGGCTCTGGCAATCTTGGGCGGAAGGCCCGGTGCTATGCCGTGGCGATATAGGCCCTGATTTCCTCGGCCTCGCGTTCGACATCCTCGATGCGGCGCTTCACCACATCTCCGATCGAGATGATTCCATGCAGTCTGCCGTCCTTCTCCACCGGCAGATGGCGGAAACGCCCCGCCGTCATGATCTCCATGATCTCGTTGACCGTGTGGTTCTCGTTGCAGATCTTGACCTTCGGCGTCATCGTGTCGCGTACCGGCATATCGAGCGCCGCTGCCCCATGCTTCGCCGTCACCCGCACGATGTCGCGTTCGGAAATGATGCCGACGATCTTGCCCTCGGAATTGGTCACCACCAGTGCGCCCACCCGATGCTCGGCCAGTATGCGGATCGCCTCTGCGAGCTTCTCGTTGGGGCCAAGGGTAAGAACGTCATAGCCCTTTTGTGCGAGAATGGCTTTAACCGTCATTGCGTCCTCCTCTGCGTTCAGCCGGCCCGCTTCAACCGGCCATCACGTTCGCTGGGGCATGGTGCGCTCTCGTTGCCGCATTTTCAAGCGCCGCGGGCGATTGCCCTGAAGCCTGTCGCGATCTTCCAGATTCGCTCCTTACACTTCAAATTCCTGCTTTTACGGATGTTGTCCCGAACCGGTTCCCACTTTCGGGCGGCATGCTTTAGTACCGCCGCGGCAGACCGGCTTCGAAAAGCCTCAGCCCGAAGAAGCCGGCAAGGAAACCGCCGATATGCGCCTCCCACGCGATCTGGGCTTCCTCGCCCGGAACCATGCCGACAAGCCCGGTGACGAGGTTGATCACCATCCATACCGCCAGGAAGGTGATGACACTGCGCGAACGGACGATTTCCCCCATCGGCAAAGGGCGTCCGGCGAAGGCCCCTTTCCCGGTCGAGCGGTCGATGCGGAAGGCGAATCTGGCGGCGGCGCCCATCATGCCGGAAATGGCGCCCGACGCTCCGACAAGCGGCGCCTGCCCCAAAGGGTGGATGGCGTAAAAGAAAAATGCCGCGGCCAGACCCGTAACGGCGAAGAATACAGCGAAGCGGATTGCGCCGAGCCGGTTGGCGAGCGGCGAGCCGAAGGCCGCCATCCAAACCATGTTCACGGCAAGATGGGCGAAACTGCCATGCAGCAAAGCATAGGTGAACGGACTGGTGAACGCATAGACATCCAGAACATAGTCGCCGGAATAACGAATGGGCACGAAAGCCGTGCGGATGATCAGATCGAAATCCTGATCCGGCGACAGAAGATAGGTGCGCACAAGATGAATGCCGGTGCACAGAACCAGCAGCACCAGCACGATACCGGGAAGATTGAAGACAGGCTCCCGGCGGGGGGCGGTGCGTGGCGCCGTGTCCCAGGGTTCGGGCGCGCGGTCGGGTTCGCTCATGGAGGATCATCCTGTTCGAAGGTTGCCATGTAGGCGAGGTCGGGCCGTTTTCCAAACGGCGAATCGTCACTTCCCCGGCGAATCACGGCTCGGAACAGGCAAATCGAATCAAAAAAGTGGCCGTTCAGGGTTTCCCCCGAACGGCCGATCGAGCCCCTCGGCTCCCCTGGACCTTTGACCGGAACACCGCCGCCTTCGTCAGGCGGGCCGTTTTCCAAAGTGATTTCAACGTCTCACAGGAAACGGGCGTTCGCAATCTAAACCCTTTGTTAACCTTAACGGCCTCGAGCCGTGCACAAGCCTTCGCAAGACTGGCACGGTTCATGCTGCGCACCGCATGTAGGTCGTCGGAAATGTCCTCCTGTTCATCGTTGGGACAATCAGACTTCAGATTGCACAGAGCGGAGTGAACATGAAACTCGCAGGATCCATCGCACTGTTCCATTATTGGAATCGGCTGCGCGACGGACGCTCTGCGCCGAAGCGTACGGAAATCGAGCCGGCGGACATCAGGAAGCTGCTGGCCGACACGTTCATCCTCGAAAAGGATTCGCGCGGCGAAGCTGTCTTTCGCCTCGCCGGAACACGGCTGTGCGCCGCCTATGGACGGGAACTGAAAGGATTCAGCTTTCCTTCCCTGTGGCGCGCGAAGGACCAGCGGCTGATTTCCCGGCTCGTGGACGGCGTCTTCCAGAAACACACCGTCATGCTCGTCGCCTATCAGGCGATCAGCCGAAGCGGTCGCAAGGTGCCATTCGAATTGCTGGCGCTGCCGCTTGATGGCGGAGCCGAAAGCCAGCGTTGCCTCGGTGTCGCCGCGCCCGCCCACAAGCCATTCTGGCTCGGGGCCGACCCGGTTGTCGATGCGACCATCGACAATATGCGGATCGTCGACCCGCAAGCCGAGCCGATCGCGAGACCCGAACGGCCTGCAATCGGAACCCCTGCCCTTGCTCCCGACGACCTCGATGCTGCAAGCACGCTGGCGGAGTATGGCAGGGTCCGCAGAATCCGGCATCTTCTGGTGCTCGATGGCGGCCGCGAGGACCGGTAACGCCCGTCGCTGCACCCGGTTCATTTGCTGCTTGTTAACCTTCTCTGGTCATAATTGTGGCAAGAATCCGTCCGGCCAAGGGCGGGACGGCCAACGGGGTGCAGGCGGTTATGAATTCAGCGGCGAATGTGCAGACGCCGTCCCAGTCCGAAAGGCGCAGTTTCCAGCGCGTCCGGATCAAGGTCTACGGTCGTTTCATGCTGGAAGACAAATCCGAGCATCCCTGCCAGGTCATCGAAATGTCGCCCGGAAACATGGCTCTGCGCACGGATCGCATCGGCGAACCGGGTGAGCGGGTGATCGCCTATATAGATCACATCGGCCGCGTCGAGGGTGTGATCGTGCGCACCTTCCAGAGCGGCTTCGCCATGACGGTTCTGGCCTCCGAGCGCAAACGCGAGAAACTCGCCGCGCAGCTTACATGGCTTGCCAACCGTCACGAACTCGATCTGCCGGAAGACCGCCGCCATGAGCGCGTGGCTCCGCGTAACCCGATCAGCGTGCTGCATCTGCTGGACGGGCGCCAGTATCCCTGCCGAATCATCGACCTGTCGCTGTCCGGTGCGGCAATAGAGATCGAGGTGAAGCCGGCAGTGGGGGTTCAGGTGACACTCGGCACCATGCGCGGACAGATCGTACGCCACTTCGAGGAAGGCGTGGCGATCGAATTCGCGATTGTCCAGCGCCCGGAAACGCTCGACGCGGAATTCAACGCTCCCCGCAGCTAGAGCAGCGGGCGCCCGGGCATATCCCGGCTGCCGCCCAATCTGCTTGCTTTCACCGCATTTATGCAACGTCAGACGATTCCGTCCGACTGTAAATGATCTAGCGCCATACCCGCCCTTCCTTCGGCCTGTGCAGCACGAACGAGATGGATGCGTTGTGGCCGCCACGTCCGATACGACGCCTCGCCTGAAAAGGCATGCGGGAGGCGACGATCATCAGGCCATATCTGAACCCGGCCGGACATTCCCGATGGTCCGGCACCGATCAGCCAGTCCGCATGGCCTTCCGGAATGCATGGTCATGGGGAAAAGCAAGGCACATTTCCCGCCAGCCTTCCCCCGCCCCTTGCCGGCTCGGACCTCGTTGGAAAGATAAAATTTGAATCAATTCTGTTTTAAATTTTATTCTTGTTTTATATTAAAACGATCTACGTTTTACTCAATATCTTCTTCCGTACTTTGCGTCAAATAAATCCGCACCTGTCATTGTCTTCTCAAACGGGGAGACATCATAATGACTTTCAACCGGGGCGCTTCGCTCATCACGGCTCTGACACTGCTGCTCGCCTCGCTCGGCATGGCCAATGCGGGCGGCAGCCATATGCACACCGGAGGGCGCACGACGCAGCCGGTCGGGCATTATGAATTCTGCCAGGGGCTTCCGCAGGAGTGCCGCCAGAAAACCCCGAAGAGAGGTCCCGTCGAGCTGTCGCGCAAGCTGTGGGCCACGATCATCGCGGTCAACAATGACGTCAACACCAGCGTCATGCCGCTCACCGATATGGAAATATGGGGCCGCGAGGAAGTGTGGTCCTATCCGGTCAACGGCGAAGGCGATTGCGAGGACTATGTTCTGGAGAAGCGCCGCCGCCTGATGCAGGCAGGTGTGCCCGCGGGCAACCTGCTCATCACCGTGGTGCGCCAGCCGAACGGCGAAGGCCATGCGGTGCTTACCGTTCACACCAGCATGGGCGATTTCATTCTCGACAATCTGGAAGGCAAGGTCCTGCCCTGGTCGGAAACGCCCTACACCTATCTCAAGCGCCAGTCTGTGCAGCACTCCGGCGTCTGGGTCTCCATCAGCGACGGTCGTGCCGACGCCGTGGCCAGCGTCCGGTAGCCCCCCGGCCGGAACCGGCAGTTCAGCTTCACAGGACAAACCCGGTCGAGTCCCCCATCCCCGTCCCGTGACCGGGTTTCAGGAGCCGGCCCCTCCCCGAGGGCCGGCTCCACTTTTTAAAGCGGCCCTGACCGGATCAATCCTCAAGCGGTGTGAGGCCGGCGTTGAACCGCTTGCCGTTCTCGACATAGTGCGCCGCCGACTGCCGCAATTTCTCAACCGCGGCATCGTCGAGGGTTCGCGCGACCCTGGCCGGAGAACCGACGATAAGGGAATTGTCCGGGAATTCCTTGCCCTCGGTAACCAGCGCACCGGCGCCTACCAGCGAGTTCCTGCCGATCTTCGCCCCGTTCAGAACGATCGCGCCCATGCCGATCAGGCTGTTGTCACCGATGGTGCAGCCATGAAGAAGCGCGCGGTGCCCGATGGTGCATCCCTTGCCGATCGTCAGGGGAAAGCCGGGATCCGTGTGCATGATCGTATGCTCCTGCACATTCGTGTCCTCGCCAATGGCAATGGGATCGTTGTCGCCGCGAAGGACGGCGCCGAACCAGATCCCGACATTGCGGCCGACCGAAATATTTCCGATCAGGGTCGCGTCGGGCGCCACCCAGTTCGTCTGCCTGTCGTCGAAACGCGGTTCAATTCCATCGATTGCGTAGGTCGGCATGTCATCTCCTGATTAAACTGACCCGGTATCGGGACCGTACCTTTACGCTCCCTTTACCATAAATCTCCACAGTCGCACCTGATGGGCGACGGTCGCCCTGTCGCAAACCACGTGTCCGGGTGCACGATGAAAGAGGCAGCTGCAACGCAGCAATTCAGGATTGTCGATTCGCCGCTGATGACCAGGGTCTTCTACGGCCTTGTCGCGCTGGCGATCCTGTCGCTTGCTGTGACGGTGGCCGGCAAATGGCTCGGCGAGCGCATCGCAATGGGCGGTCATACCGACGATACGACGATCCACGCCATCGTCGTGGGTGACAATCTGCTGGCGGTTCCGGCCAACATGATCCGGTTCGAGCAGGCGAGGCGCAACGGCAATGCCGAACGGCTCGACCTCTATGTACGCTACCCGGCCATGGAAGGTTACAGCAGCGCGGCGCGCGATGCCTTCAACCACGCGGACGCAAGCGACTCCATCCTGTTTCTGGGCTTTTCGGAACAGATCATGTCACGCGATATGAGTGGGCGCTTTGGGCCGATCTACAGTTCACTGATCGTCAGCCCCGGAAAGCCGGGGCCAGCCGGCATCACGTTCCACGAGTTTCCGGAAAACTCCGGCTATCTGGGCGAGATGCTCGCCGTGGCCGAACGGCCGGGTCGCGACCCGTTCGTGGCCCGTTGCCTCACCGGGCCCGCCGCCGAAAAATCGCTCGCGCCATGCGAACGGGACATTGTGGTGGGCGACCGTCTCAGCCTCACCTACCGCTTCCCGCAGCGTTTCCTCGACGAATGGCAGGCGCTGGATGCGGCGGTGGAAAATTTTGCCGCATCCATGCTGGGCGCCTCAGCCGCGCAATCGCGCTGAAATCCCGTCTCGCGCCGACGGATCAGCCGAGGTCGATGTCCAGAATGGCCATCGAGAAATTGTAGTCGCCGTCGTCCTCGTCCTTGAAAACGATGCCGAGGAATTCGTCGCCGATATAGACTTCAGCCGAGTCGTCCTTGCGCGGACGGGCCTTCACTTCGAGGCGCGGATTCTGGAAGACGCGCTTGAAATAGGCGTCGAGCTTTCGGATTTCGTCGGGTTTCAAGGATTCTCTCCGCTAACGGGCTGGATATGAGACGCGCTTCTTGCACGCACTCATTCCTCTGTAAAGGCAAGGCAACAGGTTGCGCCCTGCCAAAATTTCCCGGCGACCGTCGGCCTCAGATATCGAAGCTGATGACCTGGTCCATCACCTGAGAAGGCAGAAGCTGATCCATTTCGCGCGACGGCTGGTCCTCGCAACTCGTCTCGCCGACAATGCGTGCCGGCACGCCCGCCACCGTCTTGTTGTGCGGAACATGTGACAGAACCACCGAACCGGCCGCGACTTTCGAGCAGTGGCCTATTTCGATATTGCCCAGAATCTTGGCCCCCGCCCCGATCAGCACACCGCGACGAATCTTGGGATGACGATCGCCGCTTGCCTTGCCGGTGCCGCCCAGCGTCACATTGTGCAGAATCGACACATCATCCTCGATGACCGCGGTCTGGCCGACCACGAGGCCGGTGGCATGGTCGAGGAACACACCCTTGCCGATACGCGCGGCCGGGTTGATGTCGGTCTGAAACACCGAGGACGACCGGCTTTGCAGATAGAGCGCGAAGTCCCTGCGGCCGCGGTTCCACAGCCAGTGCGCAAGGCGGTGCGTCTGGATGGCATGGAAACCCTTGAAGTACAGCACGGGTTCAAGAAAACGCTCGCAGGCCGGATCCCGGTCGTAGTAGGCCTGAATGTCGACGCGCACGACCGTCGACCACTCCGGATCGTCCTCGCGCATCGCATCGAAGGTCTGGCGGATCAGGTCCGCGCCAATATCCTGATGCGCGAGCCGCTCCGCCAGCCGGTGGATCACCGCATCCTCAAGGCTCGCCTGGTTGAGGATGGTGGAATACAGGAATGCCGCCAGCAGGGGATCGCGATTGACGGCAGCCATCGCTTCGTCGCGGATGGAACGCCAGATCGGATCGACCGGTTGCAGCGCATTGTGGCGCAAGAGCGTGTTCATCTACTTGTCTCCGCCGCCCCGGCCCCAGGCACGGCGCGCTTGAATATCGCAGGCCGGAGCACAGGCTTCACGGCCATACACAACGGGCCAGGTCGCCGCCCGGCCAATTTCCCACAGCTATAAAGCAGTTCCGGCAACCGGTGAACTCAATTTTCCTGATCATGGCTTCAATTGGGTTGCCTTGCCACGAAGTCAACCTGACGACGAAAAACCGCGCGGTCGCGGGCATTGGCCACAGGCAAGTGGGGCTGTCGCTTCTCCCCGATATCCACATAAGCGGCATACAAGATGTTGGGGGTCATAAAACTTGCAAAACGAGCCCTTGACGAATGCCCTTCGAGTCGCCTTTTATTGGCCATGCGTTCGGTGTTGCGGACGCGGCCGGAGAGTTTCGAGCCCGGTCTTTTTCCCGGATAAAGCGCGTTTGGTCCGCATGTTTTCGTTCAGAACGGAAGGCTGCGGAAACGTCTTTTTGCGTCTGGAAGCAGATGAAAGGCTCGAAATTTTTGTCGTTTAATACTATATTTAGTGTTTGCGATCACCCTTCCGGCTAGATAGTGTGGCGCACTCCTCCATACGGAGGGATTGCAGTGATTTTTGATCCCGACAGGCGGATGGCCTCTGGCGCTTCCGCAATTGTCGTGGAGCCGGTTGCCGGTCACATCGGAAAGGCAGGCTCGGCCCGCCACTCCGACGTCTTGTCCGGATCAGATGCCGTTTTTCGGGGAACGGGTTGGGCGGACGCCCCGAAAAGCGCTATATGTAGACGAAGGGACAAACGAGATGCGCATCGAAAGGCACTTCACCAAGGCGGGCCAGTCCCCCTATGCGGAAATCGAATTCCGCAAGGCGCTGTCGGAGATCAAGAACCCTGACGGTTCCATCGTCTTCCGGCTCGACAATATCGACGTGCCGGCTCAGTTCTCGCAGGTCGCGGCCGACATTCTCGCCCAGAAGTATTTCCGCAAGGCCGGCGTGCCCGCGCGCCTGAAAAGGATAGAGGAAAACGACGTTCCTTCCTTCCTCTGGCGTTCTGTCGCCGATGAAGCGGCCCTTGCCGAACTGCCCGAAGGCGAACGCTACGGTTCCGAGACCGATGCGCGTCAGGTGTTCGACCGTCTGGCCGGCACCTGGGCGTATTGGGGCTGGAAGGGCAAATATTTCGACAGCGAGGAAGATGCGCAGGCGTTCAAGGACGAATTGTCCTACATGCTCGCCACCCAGCGCGTGGCGCCCAACTCGCCGCAATGGTTCAACACCGGCCTGCACTGGGCCTATGGCATCGACGGTCCCGGACAGGGCCATTTCTACGTCGACCCCTTCACTGGCAAGATGACCCGCTCGAAGTCGGCCTACGAGCATCCGCAGCCGCACGCCTGCTTCATCCAGTCGGTGGGTGACGATCTCGTCAACGAGGGCGGCATCATGGACCTGTGGGTGCGCGAGGCGCGCCTGTTCAAATACGGCTCCGGCACCGGTTCCAACTTCTCGCATCTGCGTGGCGAAGGCGAGAAGCTTTCCGGTGGCGGCAAGTCTTCGGGCCTGATGAGCTTCCTCAAGATCGGCGACCGCGCCGCCGGCGCCATCAAGTCGGGCGGCACCACCCGCCGCGCCGCCAAGATGGTGATCGTCGATGCCGACCATCCCGATATCGAATCCTTCATCGACTGGAAGGTGAAGGAGGAGCAGAAGGTCGCCGCCCTCGTCACCGGCTCCAAGATCGTGCGCAAGCATCTCGACGCGATCATGAAAGCCTGCGTCAACTGCGAGGGCCAGGACGACGACTGCTTCGACCCCTCGATCAACACCGCGCTCAAGCGCGAGATCAAGGCAGCCAAGAAGAACGCCGTGCCGGAGAATTACATCCAGCGCGTCATCCAGTTCGCGCGGCAGGGCTACACCTCGATCGAGTTCAAGACCTACGACACCGACTGGGATTCGGAAGCCTACCTCACCGTTTCCGGCCAGAACTCGAACAACTCCGTGTCGCTGAAGGACGATTTCCTGCGCGCGGTGGAAAAAGACGGCGACTGGAACCTGATCCGCCGCATCGACGGCAAAGTCCACAAGACCCTCAAGGCCCGCGACCTGTGGGAGAAGATCGGCTATGCCGCATGGGCCTCGGCCGATCCGGGCCTGCATTTCAACACCACGATGAACGACTGGCACACCTGCCCGGCCGCCGGCCCGATCCGCGCTTCCAATCCGTGCTCGGAATACATGTTCCTCGACGACACGGCCTGCAACCTCGCCTCGGTCAACCTGCTGCCGTATCGGAACGCCGACGGCACCATCGACATCGCCGCCTATGAGCACACCGTGCGGCTGTGGACCATGGTGCTGGAAGTCTCGGTGATGATGGCGCAGTTCCCGTCGCGGGAGATCGCCGAACTGTCCTACAAGTACCGCACGCTGGGTCTCGGCTACGCCAATATCGGCGGCCTGCTGATGACCGCCGGCATCCCCTACGACTCCGACGAAGGCCGCGCGCTGTGCGGCGTGCTGACCGCGTTGATGACCGGCGTTTCCTACGCCACCTCGGCCGAGATGGCGGGCGAGCTGGGCGCCTTCGCCGACTATCCGCGCAACGCCGACAACATGCTGCGGGTGATGCGCAACCACCGCCGTGCCGCCTATGGCGAGAAGGACGGCTACGAGAAGCTTGCCGTCAACCCGGTTCCGCTCGAAGCCGAACATGTGTGGCAGAAAGAACTGGTCGAGCACGCCCGTGCCGCCTGGGACCGCGCCATCGAGCTTGGTGAGGAGCATGGCTACCGCAACGCGCAGGCGACCGTGATCGCGCCGACCGGCACCATCGGTCTGGTGATGGATTGCGACACCACCGGCATCGAACCGGACTTCGCGCTGGTGAAGTTCAAGAAGCTGGCCGGCGGCGGCTACTTCAAGATCATCAACCGCGCCGTGCCGGAAGCGCTGCGCACGCTGGGCTACTCCGAAAGCCAGATCGCCGAGATCGAGGCTTATGCCGTCGGTCATGGCAACCTGAATCAGGCTCCGGGCGTAAACCCTTCAACGCTCAGGGCAAAAGGCTTCACCGACGAGAAGATCGAGGCGCTGAACGGCGCGCTGAAGTCGGCCTTCGACGTCAAGTTCGTGTTCAACCAGTGGACGCTGGGCGCGGACTGGCTGAAGGAAACCTTCGGCTTCACCGACGAGCAGCTCAACGACTTCTCCTTCGAGATGCTGCCCGCGCTCGGCTTCTCGAGGAAGGAGATCGAGGCCGCCAATATCCATGTCTGCGGGGCGATGACGCTTGAAGGCGCGCCCTTCCTCAAGGACGAGCACCTGGCCGTTTTCGACTGCGCCAATCCGTGCGGCAAGATCGGCAAGCGCTACCTGTCGGTGGAAAGCCACATCCGCATGATGGCGGCGGCCCAGCCCTTCATCTCGGGCGCCATTTCTAAGACCATCAACATGCCCAACGAGGCGACGGTCGAGGACGCCAAGAACGCCTACATGCTGTCCTGGAAGCTGGCGCTGAAGGCCAATGCGCTCTATCGCGACGGCTCCAAGCTCTCGCAGCCGCTCAATGCCTCGCTGATCTCCGACGAGGAGGACGACGAGGACGATGCCATCGAGGCGCTGGTCGCCGCTCCCGCTGCCGCAAGGGCGGTCGAGGTGACGGAGAAGATCATCGAGCGCGTGGTGGAAAAGGTGGTGCGCGACCGCGAGAAGCTGCCCAACCGCCGCAAGGGCTACACCCAGAAGGCCGTGGTTGGCGGGCATAAGGTCTACTTGCGCACCGGTGAGTTCGACGACGGACGTCTGGGCGAAATCTTCATCGACATGCACAAGGAAGGCGCCGCCTTCCGCGCCATGATGAACAATTTCGCCATCGCGATCTCTCTCGGCCTGCAATATGGCGTGCCGCTCGAGGAATATGTCGAGGCATTCACCTTCGTGAAGTTCGAGCCGGCCGGCATGGTGCAGGGCAACGACGCCATCAAGAGCGCCACGTCGATCATCGACTATGTATTCCGCGAGCTGGCGATCTCCTATCTCGGGCGCAACGACCTTGCGCATGTCGATACCGACTTCTCCAACACCTCGCTCGGCAAGGGCATCACCGAGGGCAAGGCCCTGCCCTTCTCCAGGGGTCTGACGCGCGGCGCCTCGCCGGTGAAGCTGGTCACCCCGACCGGCGAGCCGAAGGGCATGGCCGGCGGCCCGGCGGACAAGTCCGCGCCGCAGCGTTCCGCGCCCACGGCCTATGCCTCCAACGTGCACCCGATCTCGGCCGGCGCCACGGCGCTGAAGGCCGAACAGCCGGCAACGGATGGCGCTGTCGCCTTCAAGCGCGACTATGAGGAGCGGGCGAAGGAGATGGTCGAGGAAGCGCCCGAAGCAGCCGCCGAGGCATTGTTCACGGACGCCGCCGCGAAGGAAGCGGCTGACGCCAAGAAGCTCGCCGCCGCGCGCCGCCAGCAGTCGCTGATGCAGGGCTATACCGGCAACGAGTGCTCGGAATGCCACAACTTCACCATGGTGCGGAACGGCACCTGCGAGAAGTGCGACACCTGCGGCGCGACCAGCGGCTGCAGCTGATATTCCGGAAACGGGAAAAAGCCGCCGGAACGCCATGTTCCGGCGGCTTTTTTATAAGGGGATCTCAATGCCCGATGGCTCATGGCAGAGCGCCTGCCTGCGAAAAAGGATTGCCATGGCCCCGAGGTCGCTTGCCAGCCATATCCGGTCCCAAAAAAAATTCAAATTCCGGGACTAATAAGAGATGCGGCTTCGTAAACGCATCATGAGTTCAGGCACGTCCCGCTTCGACATCACCGGCCAGCTGGGCGCCATGCGGCGCTATGCCCGCTCACTGACGCGCGACGACGTGCAGGCCGAAGACCTCGTGCACGACGCCCTCGTCCGCGCCTATGAGAAGCGCGGCAGCTTCAGGGAGAGCGGCAATCTGCGGGCCTGGCTGCTGTCGATCCTGCACAATGTCTTCATCGACGGACGCAGGGCGCGGCAGGCCGAAAATCTCCGCATCGAGAAGGCAGCGGAGCTTTCCGAACCGCACCTTGCGCCGGTCCAGGACCATCAGTTGCGTCTCAACCAGGTCCGGCGCGCCTTCATGGCGCTTCCGGAGGAACAGCGCGCCGCGCTGCACCTGGTTGCGGTGGAGGGAATGAGCTTCAGCGAGGCTGCGGATGCTCTGGGCATCCCCTCCGGAACGCTTATGTCGCGGCTGGCGCGGGCGCGAGCCGCACTCAGGGCGATGGAGGATGCACCGGGCACCCGCGTGGACGACGATGGCCCGCCGCACCTCAGGATCGTAGGAGGATCGAATGAGTCATCCCGTTGACCCGGTCACCGAAGCCGACCTGCAAGCCTATGTCGAGGATCGCCTGCCCATGACGCGCCGCATCGAGGTCGAGGCCCATCTTTGCCACGACATCGGTGCTGCCATGCGCGTCATCGCCGATCTCAGGATCCGTGACGAATTGCGCCTTGCCCTTGGCGAGATGCCGCGCATGGGAAGCATCGCCACGACGAAAGCCGCACGGCGCCTGGAACGGGGGCTGGCCACGTCGAGGCTGGCGCGCCGGTTTCGACAGGTGGCGGCTGTCGCGATGCTGGTAGGGCTTGGCTGGCTCGCGCATTCGCAGTTCGGCCCCCTCGGCGTGGGCGAGGTCGTGGCATCGACCATGCCCCCGGCCTATGTCGCAGATGCCGTCAGGGCTCACAGGACGACGCTCATCCGGGCCGCGATGCATTCGCAACCGGTGGCCCCCCGTTACGATCCGGCCGAAATCCGCTCCGCGACGGCGATCGTTCTTCCCACCCTGCCGGACGACTGGACCGTCACCGATGTTCAGATATTTCCATCCACCTTCGGCCCAAGCGTGGAGATGACCATCCGGACCAGTTCCACCGGCACGGTTTCGCTGTTTGCCGCGCGCCCCGGAACCTTCGACGTCGTACCCGCAACGCTCTCGCGGCAGGACGATCTTTCCGCCGCGCACTGGCAGATCGGCGAGGTGGCCTACGCGCTCGTCACGCGCGGCGGAACCGACGAACTGAACCGGGCCGCGGAACGCCTCGTCGACACGCTCTATTGAAAGCAATCAACCCACACCTTCAGGAGGTTATTGAATGAACACCCCGAATTACGGCTATCGTGCAGGCTTCGGCCAGCAAAGCGCGGCCCTGTTCGACGAGGGCCTGCGCCAGCACATGCTGCGCGTCTACAACTATATGGCGCTCGGGCTGGTGCTGACGGGCGCTGTCGCCTTCATCGTGTCATCCGTTCCGGCACTCTACGTGCCGATCTTCTCGACACCGCTCAAGTGGGTGGTGATGCTCGCCCCCCTCGCCTTCGTGTTCCTGTTCTCGTTTCGCATACAGACCATGACGGCAGTGGGCGCACAGGCCATGTTCTGGGTCTTCTGCGGGCTCATGGGCCTTTCGCTCGCCTCGGTATTCCTCGTCTTCACGGGCGCCTCGATCGCGCGCACCTTCTTCATCGCAGCCACCATGTTCGGTGCCATGAGCCTCTACGGCTATACGACAAAGACGGACCTGACGAAGTTCTCGTCCTTCCTCATCATGGGCCTGATCGGCGTTCTGATCGCAGCGCTGGTCAACCTGTTCATGCAGTCCTCGGCGCTGCAATTCGCCATCTCGGTGATCGGTATCTTCGTGTTCCTCGGCCTGACCGCATGGGACACGCAGACGATCAAGGAGCAGTATGCGGAAAATTTCGATTCCGAATCCAGGCAGAAGCTGGCCGTCTGGGGCGCGTTCTCGCTGTACCTGAATTTCGTCAACATCTTCCAGTTGCTGCTCAATTTTACCGGCGAGCGCGAGTAGCCGCCGGATCCCCAACCAGAAAAGGACGACAGGATGGATCGAAACGACAGCCAGGCGATCGAGCAGCTTTTCAGCAAGCTCGATGCCGTCGAGCGTCAGGCGCCGCCCCGCGACGGTGAAGCGGAAGCCTATATCCGGGACCGCATCGCCTCCCAGCCCGGCGCGCCATACTATATGGCGCAGACCATCATCGTGCAGGAACAGGCGCTGGAAGCGGCGCGAGCCCGCATAGAGGAACTGGAGGCGCAGGCCCAACAGCACTCCGGCGGCATCTTGGGCGGGCTTTTCGGCAACAGCCGCCCGCCGCAGCGAACCGTGCCGCGCATCGGCCGGGCCGGCACAGCCGCGCCCCGGTCGCCCCTGCCGGCCGGCGTGACCAATAATGCGCGCGCCGGCGCAGGGGGAGGCTTCCTCGCGGGCGCGGCCCAGACCGCCATGGGCGTTGCGGGCGGCGTGCTTCTTGGCAATGCCATTGCCGGCATGTTCGGCGGCGGCGAGGCACATGCAGCGGATGACGACGCCGGAGCCGCCGACGAAGGATTCGACGGCGGCTTCGACGACATCGGCTTCTGACCGGAATTTCGCTCACAAAGGGGCCGGTATCTCCGACCCCTTTGTTTTTCTGCAAGCAGCGCCGATAACAAGACTTCACGGGGAGAGCGTCTTCGGCTGAAGAAGACCGCCTCCTTCCAGAGCGTCAGTCAGCCTCGGCCATCAGTTGCCGTCCACCCAGCCAGTTGCGCCACTGCGCTTCGGTTCCGTTGAAGACGTTGAGGTCGATGTTGCCCTTCACACCGTGCGACAGGCCCGATCCCGAATATTGCCAGAATACCCATTTGCGGCCGGGATAGACCCTGGACGGGTGCTGGGCCACGGCACGCAGCCAGAACGGATAGTCCGTGAAAGCGCCTTTCAGGTTGTCGGCATAGAAATCGGGGGCGGTGTAGATGATGGGCCGCTGGCCATAGTGACGCTCCAGCCTGTCCATGAAGACCTGCATCTTCTCGCGCACCTGCGCCGGCGACGGGCGCTTGCGGCAGCGCGACTCGCCATTCCATTCCACATCGATGACAGGCGGCAGAGCGCCGGCCACCTTGGGCACGTTGCGGATGAACCAGTCGGCCTGCTCGCTCGCCGGCCGGCACCAGTAGAAGAAATGATAGGCGCCGCGCCTGATCCCTGCGGCGGCCGCGCCGGTCCAGTTCTTCATGAACATCGGGTCGAGGTGGTCGCCACCGTCCGTTGCCTTGATGAAGGCGAAATTTGCGCCCTGGCTGCGCAGTTTCGGCCAGTCGATCTCGCCCTGCCAGCGTGAAACGTCCACACCGTGAACCGCGTAGTGGCGCGGCGCCACCTTGCCGAAGTTGATCGGCTTGGCGTCGCGGAAGCGTTGCGGATGGATGACCGCATCGATCGCCTTCTGCGATCTGGTCGCGGGGCGCGGCGTGGGAACGAGGGCCGCGGTTTCCAGCGCCGGCATGGCGAAACCGGAATCGGTCTCGCCTCCGCTCAGCGCCGCGATCTGGTCCTCCACCTTTTCGGCAGGGGCCGAGGTCTGGGCCGGGGCGCTTGCGCCCACCCTGACAGAGGGCGTTACCGGCCGCTCGATCGAGCTGGTCGTCTCCTGCGAGGGGCGCGGGACGATATCCTCGATGCCGACGCGTGAGCAGCCGGATGCAACGAGACCGAGAATGACAAGCGCTGGCAAAGCTGAAGAACGCATCCGGGACCTGTACGCAAAACCACATCGGCCGGCCGGCAGACTGATGCCACTCCGGAACCCGGGACAATTATGAAGGATGAATTACCAAGAAAGTTTGAATCAATTTTTTAACGTTTGGCGCGAATCGGCACGTTCCGCCCGGTTCGACCCCGGACGGAAAGCGCTGATCGAAGGTTCAGGGGCAAATCCCCTGCTCGCGGCATTCGCGCGCCACCATGTAGGCGGGAGGCAGCGAGGGGTCCTCGACACGGGCGCGGGCGCGTTCGAGCATCCAGCGCAACCCTTTCGGATTCACGCGGTCGCGTTGCATGACGAGCTGAACCATCGGATCGTCCAGCAATTCATCGAGCCTGCTCTTTTCCTCGCTCATGTCGTGCCTCTTCATTCAGCCCTGCGCCGGTGCGGCATAGATAGGTACCGAATCTTGACGCGCCAATGGCACTGAGACGACTAAGCTATGGCAAATGCGTGAAATTTCGCTGCGGGCATTGCCCTGCTTTCAGCGGCATCCGGACAGGATCAATGTTTCCGGGCCTGAACGAGATAGGCGTCGATCGCCTGCTCGCCCAGCCATTTCATGGCTTCCAGCCGGTGCAGCCCTTCGACAAGCACGTAGCGCTTGCCGTCGTGGCGCACCTGGATAGGTGTCGTCATGCCGTTTTCGACGATGTTCTCGGCAAGATGGCGCACCGTTTCGGGATGAAGCGTCTTGCGGCGTGCCGCAGGCACGTAAATCTCGTCCACCGCAACTTTCTGGACCCTGAGCATGCCGACTCCCACCTGCTTCGCTGACCGCAAACCGGCCCGCTGCCACCATCACTATATAGGGTAACAGGGTATTGTTGCAGGCCGTCGCGATTATCATGCCCCGCCCGGATGTCAGCGCTTCTTTACGGCTCCGGCAGCTTCATCGATAAGCATGTTGGCGATCTGCATGCGGATCATCGCGCGCTGGCGCAGATGCGGCGGTACCCGGTCGGGGTGGTTCACGAGGGCGAAGCGGCGGCGCACCGCCCGCAAATCGACGCCCGGTTGTCCAAGGCCGAGTTCGGCTGCGATCGATTCGGGGTCGACTGGCGCGAGTTCCGGGGGGATCGGCTGTAGAGCGATATCCGCCTCGCCCAGCGCGGCCCTCGCCTGATCCAGCAAGGCGGCGAACTCAACACCGAGATCGACACCGCTGTCACGATACTGCGCAGCCAGCGCGTCTTCCGACACCTTTATGCGCCCGCAGTGCAACTCCTCCACCACGGCAAGATAGTCGAACGGTATTGTCGGATTTGCCGGCAACGGCTGATCCTCGCCGGCCGAGACGAAAAGATCGTCCAGCAGGGACGCGAAATCCTTTGCTGCGCCACTGGCTATGTCCGCCTCCCCGTATTGGAACGCACACAGCCTAGGCGCGGTCCGTTAAGATTGGGTGGAATCCACGGTTACAAATTTAATTCCCAGGCTCCAAACCTGCCTGAATTCATGGCAGCCATGCCTATGTTGCAGCGCACAATCGTCACAAATGACGTATAAGAATGAAGATGGGAGGACAATTCAGGAGCCCGGTCATGGGTTTTGTCACAGAACTGTTCGCCCGCCCCCGTCCCCAGGAAGAAGTGCGTTATCGCACGGCATTGGCTCTGCTCAACGCCATGAGCAATTCCGATCGCGCCGACATCGGCATCAAGCCGGCGGATTTTCCGCGCATAGCCCGCGAAATGTCGATGCGCTGACCGGCAAGATGCAATGCGCGCGTGTGGCGAATCGATGCCGCCTCGCATAGTCTTCTCCTCCACTGTGCCGCATTCACGCGTCAGGTCGCGGACATGGCAGGAGACGGACACATGAACAGA
The DNA here is from genome assembly GCF_004363725.1 of Aquamicrobium defluvii. Classification (GTDB taxonomy): domain Bacteria; phylum Pseudomonadota; class Alphaproteobacteria; order Rhizobiales; family Rhizobiaceae; genus Mesorhizobium; species Mesorhizobium defluvii. The sequence continues at coordinate 25,339 of NZ_SNZF01000013.1, forward strand.
GCATTGGCGCGAACCCTCGCGACGGTCTTTTCGGGCTGCCTTGTTGCTGCGGCTTCCATCACAGCGCGCGCTGACACGGACGCTTCCTATATCGACGACCGGTCCGATCCGGCGGCGCTGATCCGGTCGCTCTACAGCGCCATAAACCGTCACGAATACGCAAGGGCGTGGGACTATTTCGGCGAGACCAAGCCTGCGGCGGACTTCGAAAGCTTCGCCAAAGGCTATGAAGGCACGACCTCGGTGGAGGTCGAAACCGGCGGCATTTCGGAGGAAGGGGCGGCAGGCAGCATTTACTACACCATACCGGTTGCGATCCGTGCCGGGCAGCAGGACGGCAGCGAGAAGATTTTCGCAGGCTGCTATACGCTGCGTCAGCTCAGCGCCCAGACGCAGGAACCGCCTTTCAGGCCGCTGCACATCGAAAAGGGCGAGCTGAAGCCAAGCACATCGGCCTTCGAGCATGCATTGCCGGCAAGCTGCGGCGACGGCCCGATGCCGCCCCAGCGCGATACGGCTCTGGAAAAAGCGACGGCCGCCTTTGCCGCCAGCTATGGCGAGCGGTGCGATGCTTCCCTGTCCGGGGACGACGAGGCCACGGGCATCGCCGATTATACGATCCGCTACCACACCAGGAACGACGACGCCGAAAAGGAAGCGCGGCTGTTCCGTTTCCTGTGCATGCGTGGCGCCTACAACGAGACTTTCGCCTTTTACCTGACGGATGACGAGGGTGGCGTGCGTCAGCTTCAGTTTGCCGAGCCGGAACTCGACATTCATTACGCGAATGACGATCCCGAAGGGAAGCTGGAGGCTGTCAACGTCATCGGATACAACACGGCCGACCAGCTGGTGAATGCCGATTACGACGAGGCCACCCACTCGATCGTCTCGCATTCCAGATGGCGCGGTGCGGGCGATGCCTCCTCCACCGGCACATGGCTTTTCCGCAATGGCCGGTTCTCGCTGGTTCAGTACGAGGTCGATGCATCCTATGACGGCCAGATCAACCCCGAGACCGTTCTGGACTACAATACGGCACCCTGATGGGCTTGTATGACGAGCCTATCTGGCTACGGAAAGCATCCAGTTGAGCGTCTCGCGCCAGTCCGTCATCCGGATCGGCGTGCCGTGCGTGCCCGTCTCGAAGCGCACGAAACGGGCAGGATAGTTTTTCGACTTGCTCAGAATTGCGCGGAAGAAGGCTTCCTGCTTCCCGACCGGGAATACCGGGTCCTTGCTGCCCTGCCCGAAGAAAACGGGGATGCGCCGCTTGAAGGCGGGACTGGCCAGAAAGCCCTCGTCCCACAGGGAGCCGAGCAGCAGAAGCCCGTCGACCTCCGCGCCGGTGTCCTTGCCTGCCGCCAGCCTCCAGCAGAGCGCACCGCCCATGGAGCCGCAGGCGACAAACACCTTCGCTCCCGGTGAACGCCCGGCGTAATGGCCGATGAGCGCCGCAATCTCTGATGCGCCGCGCTCTCCGAAATCGGAGAAATCCGGTGACAGGTAGAGCCCGCCGTTTTGCGCCATCAGGTTCTTGATGCGGTTGAAGTTGCCGCCGAAGGTGAAATCGTCCACCCCCTGACGACGGCTGCCGCCCTGCCCGTGCAGGTAAAGCACGATAACGCTGGCGCTTTCCGTTCGCCCTACGGCAAAATGCCGTATCGCACCGACATCCGTCTTCAGCGTCAGATCTTTCTGAACCTTGCGCACGCCCGTCGAAACGTAAGCGCCCTTCACCCGGCGCTCGGGAATCTGGTCGCGCCCGTTGATGTCGCGCATCTCGCGATAATCAACCACCCTGTAGACATCGCCCGGCTCGGACGACAGGATCGCGGGATAGGCGAACAGATCGTCCCTGTAAGGCTTGAGCGCAGGCGACTGCGCGCCGGCCGGAGCGGCCAGCAGCAGGATCGACAGAAAGGCGATGAAACCGTGCATCCCGTGCGATTGCACCGGAGGCGCGGCACCTGTCAACGGTGCACCGGCGATGTGAGGCTGCGTGAGCGAGAGGCCGAGATGACCTCGGCGAGGACAGCGACCGCGATTTCGGCGGGATTGGCAGCCGAAATGTTCAGGCCGATAGGCGACCGGATCCGCCCGAGCAGATCGCGGCTGACACCGGCGGCGCGCAGACGCTCATTGCGTTGTTCGCGCAGCTTGCGGCTTCCCAGAACGCCCACATAGAAGCAGCCAGCCTCCAGCGCAGCCTGAAGCGGCAGATCGTCGATCCTCGGATCGTGGGTCAGCGCGGCAAGCGCCGTGCGGGCATCGAGCGGCTGTGCGGCAAACACCTCCTGCGGCCAGCTTGCATGCAGCGTCACATCCGGAAAGCGTTCCGGCGTGGCGAAGGCGGTGCGCGGATCGATGATCTCCACCGGAAAGCCAGCGATACGGGCCATCGGCACCAGCGCCTGGCTGATGTGGACCGCGCCAATCAGTACAAGGCGGGGCTGCGGCAGATAGGCGTTGAGGAACAGGCTTTGTCCTGCCGCCTCCACATGGCGGGAGCGACCGGTCTCGAAGGCGACCCGGACCGCTTCGCAGATTCCCCGGGGCGCTTCATCTTCCCGGCGGATGAGCTGGGCGGTTCCGTCACGAAGGTCTGTCGCGACGACGACAGGGCGGCGCGCGCGGCGCGCCGCATTCAAAAGTGTGAGAAGGCCGCCAAGGCTTTGCGGATGTGCGGACGGCTGCCCGCCTTCCAGCCTCCCGACATGAACGCGGATGCGGCCGCCGCAGGACAGGCCAACCTTCCAGGCGGTTTCGTCGGCCACCCCGAAATCGAGTGTCCGCGCCGTTCCCGAACCGATCGCGTCGAGCGCTTCCGTTATCACCGTTCCCTCGACACAACCACCGGACACCGAACCCTGAAAATTGCCGTCCGCATCGATGACGAGATGGCTTCCGGCCGGCCGCGGCGCCGACCCCCATGTGTCCACGACGGTGGCCAGTGCAACCTTGCGCCCTTCGGCCAGCCATTTTTCCGCAATTTCCAGCGGATCGCGGGGCAGGCTCGTGTCGACCGGTTCGCTCATGCCCTTCGGTCAGAGAATCTCATAGCGGCGGTCATGGTACATCAGCGGCCGCTGGTCCTGCCCGATGCGAAGCCCGGTGACGCGCCCGAAAAGCACGCGATGGGTCGCGATGTCCCTGGTGTCGATGATCTCGCAATCGAACACCGCGACCGCGTCAACGAGCGTCGGCGCACCAGTTTCGATGGTGTCCCACTCGCCTGCCCTGAAGCGTTCGGCCATGGTCGGCAACCCGGTCTGGCCTGAAATGGCCGCAGCCAGCGGCCGATGCCGCTCTCCCAGCGTATTGAGCGCAAACTTGCCATTGACGAGATAAGCTTCGTTCCGGGCATTCTCGCGGTTGAGGCACACCAGAACGATGGGCGGCGTGTCCGATACCGAGCAGGTCGCGGTCACGGTCGCGCCGCGCAGGCCGCCGGGTCCGTCAGTGGTCACGATATGGACGTGGCCGGCGAATTTGGCCATCGCATCGCGATAGGCCTGAGGTCCGATATCGTTCTTCTTGAGCACCGGCAGCGATCCAATTGCAATTTTACCGTTATATAAGACGGGCTTGCACGGGTCACAAGCAACACATGCCGCAAAGGCAAGGCGATCCTGCCTTGCGATCTGCCGTGTTGCGCAACACGTCGCCAGCCTCTACAGCAGGACGAACCGGCAAAGAAGCTGAAGGACATACTCGCTCACCGATGCGCATCGCACAGGCCATAGCAGCAGCCCTTGTCGGCCATTTGCTTGCCTTCGGCGCTCATGCCGATCCGCTCGCAGTCGGCGTCGCGGCGCCTCTTTCGGGCGGGGCGGAATTGCTGGGCCGGCAGATCGAGGCCGGAGCGAAACTCGCGGCCCATGCCCTTGAAGCCGAACTGACAATTGCCGACGACGGGTGCACGGCCGCCGGCGGTGAGGCTGCGGCCAGACGCTTCGCGCAAGCCCGTGCACAGGCCGTCGTCGGCTTTCTCTGCATGGAATCGCTGGAGGCGGCAGCGCCCATTCTCAAGAATGCAGGCATTCCCGTGATCGCCATCGGCGTGCGCAACGACAGCCTGACCGACCGCCGCGAGCGCACGGGCTGGCCGGTGTTCCGGCTCGGCCCACGCGGCGACGACGAACGCAATGCGGTGGCTTCCATCCTGACCCGGCTCTGGAAGGATGCACATTTCGCGATCGTCGACGACGGAACCATCTACGGGCGCGAGCTGGCTGAAACCTTCCGGGCGCAGGCCGAACAGGCAGCACTCAAGCCGGTTTTCGTCGACACGTTCCGGCCGGGACTGGAGAACCAGACCGCACTTGTCGGGCGCCTGAAGAGATCCGGCGCGACGCATGTCTTCGTCGGCGGCGATGCCGAAGACATCGCCATCATGGGCCGCGATGCCGCGACGCTGGAAGCCGGCATAACATTTGCCGGCGGAGAGGCGCTGCGCGCCCCTTACGGCGATGTGGCGCTCACGACCGGTACGCTGATGATTGCCCTGCCGGAATGGGCCGAGGTGGCGGACCCGAGGAGTTTGGAGGCGTTTCGCGCGAATGGCGCGATAGCCGAAGGATACGCATTGCCCGCCTATGCGGCGGTTCAGGTGGCCCGGGCTGCGGCGGGAGGCAGCCAGCCCCTTGAGGAAGCGCTTTCCGGCCGGGGGTTCGCCACCGCCATCGGACCGATCCGTTTCGACGCCAAAGGCGACCTGACACAAAACCCCTATCGCCTGTTCCATTTCGACGGACAGCGCTTCCTGCTGGCGGAGGTGCAGTGATGTTCCGGACAGGCCCGCGCAACCTCATTACCGATGTTCCCGGACTGCGGGTCGGCAACGCCGCCAACGCCCATATCAAATCGGGCGTCACCGCCGTGCTGTGCGACGAGCCGGCAACCGCGGCGGTGCAGGTGCTGGGCGGCGCGCCCGGCACCCGCGAAACCGATCTTCTTGAGCCCCACAACACGGTCGAGACCGTCAATGCCGTGGTGCTTTCCGGGGGCTCGGCCTTCGGGCTCGATGCCGCCGCCGGCACTCAGGCGTGGCTGCGCGAACAGGGCATCGGCTTTGCCGTGCAGGACCAGATCGTGCCCATCGTGCCGGCCGCCATCCTGTTCGACCTCACCAATGGCGGAAACAAGGACTGGGGGCGCTATCCGCCCTATCGCGAGCTTGGATATGAAGCCGCCAGCATCGCCAGCACGGATTTCGCCATCGGCACGCAAGGGGCCGGCGCGGGCGCGCTGACCGCCGGCCTGAAGGGCGGGCTCGGCTCGGCCTCGACCGTTCTGGACAATGGGATCACCGTGGGAGCGCTGGTGGCGGTCAACCCGCTGGGATCGGTGACGGTGGGACGCAGCCGTCATTTCTGGGCCGCCCCCTTCGAGATCGGCGACGAGTTCGGCGGGCTCGGCCTGCCCTTCCCCATGCCGTTCGAGGCGCGTAAGCTGCGGCTGAAATTCAGCGAGAAACCGCAAGGGGCCAGCACCACCATCGCCGTCATCGCAACCGACGCGGTGCTTACCAAGGCTTCCGCCAAGCGGCTGGCCATCGCCGCCCACGATGGCTTCACCCGCGCAATATGGCCCAGCCACACACCGTTCGACGGCGATCTGGTCTTCGCGCTTGCGACAGCGCGCAGCGGCATCGCCGTCTCTCCAGAAGAAGCCATCGTGCTCGGCGCGGCAGCCGGCGCCACCATGGCGCGGGCCATTGCGCGCGGTGTGTATGCGGCCACGGCAGCGCAAAACGACCCCTTCCCCGTATGGTCGGCCCCTGTGTGGTAAGCGCGCTGAGCGATGCCGGGGCAGGATGGCTGGACGCGGAGTGCGGACCGACCTATCCTGATCCCGAACCCGGCATCGGAATGACATGATGTTCCATTTCGATCAACTTGAACGGCAGAAGACCGCGAGAGGCAGGGAGCTTCTTTCTGCCGACAGGGTCGACGCCGAAAAGCCCACGGCTGTCAGTGCGCCGCCTGTGCCAGACAACGGCAAAATCCGTATCGAGCGCGGCGAAGGCGGGTCAATCAGGGCTATCGTTCCCGCTGCCTGAGCGATTGTCACGTTCCCTCCGGGCCATCGGATTTCCCTTTATAAAGCCTGATTTTCAGCGAAGGCATGGGCTATGATCATGCTTTCATTCCAACAGGAGCCTGCCTTGCGATTCGCCAGACTTTCTTCCCTTCTGATCCTTGCCTGCACCATGGCCACGGGCGTCCGCGCCGGTGATGTGGCGGAACTGGCCATCCTCGGCTTCAGCCAGAACGGAAGCATTTTCGCCTTCGAGGAATATGGCGTGCAGGACGGCTCCGGCTTCCCCTATGCTAACCGCTATTACATCGACACCGCGACCGACAGCTATATGAAGGGAACGCCGGTCCGGGTGCGCATCGACGACGAGAACGCCAGCTTGCAGGCCGCGCGCGACAAGGCACGCGAACAGGGCGAGGCCATCGTCACGCAATCGGAGCTTTCCGCCCATCGCGGCTATACGGCCGGCAGCAATGCGGTAACGGAGCTTTCGGCCGATCCGCTTCGCATGGCCGTCAACCCGCGCCCCGTTTTTCCAGCCATCGACAAACCGCTGGAATTTCGTCTGGAGGCCATTCCCTTCGGCGAGCTTGAGCAATGCCATGGCATGGGCGAGGCCAGGGGGTTCCGCCTGCTGCGCATCGACGCCACCGATGGCGGCAGCACCCGGATCGTTCATGAGGACAAGTCCGTGCCGCAAAGCCGTGGCTGCCCGACCGGCTATTCGATCGGCGCGATCCAGACCTTCGCCAGCGAAGGCAGCGTCAGCCACTATGCCGTGCTGATCGCCGTGCAGAAGATCGGCTTCGAGGGGCCGGATTACCGCTGGATGGCGGTCACCGGGAAATTCTGAACCCGAAAAGCAGATCGAATTTTCACGAGGCCGGGCATCTGTCCGGCCTTTTCGCTGCCGGCACAGGTCATCGTGCGTTGAGCATCGGCCCTCTGTCTGTTAGGACGCGGGCGACTTCCCCGATAAAGCTGAGGGCCCTGAGATGATCCCCCGTTATTCCCGGCCGGAAATGGTCGCCATCTGGTCGCCTGAGACCCGCTTCCGCATCTGGTTCGAGATCGAGGCCCATGCCTGCGACGCGCTGGCCGAACTTGGCGTGATCCCGAAGGAAGCCGCGAGGACGATCTGGGAAAAGGGCGGCAGCGCCACCTTCGACGTCGAGCGCATCGACGAGATCGAGCGCGTCACCAAGCATGACGTCATCGCCTTCCTTACCCACCTGGCCGAGTTCGTCGGCCCCGATTCTCGTTTCATCCATCAGGGCATGACCTCGTCGGACGTTCTGGACACCTGCCTTGCAGTGCAGCTCACTCGTGCCGCCGACCTGTTGCTGGCTGACATCGACGCTCTGCTGGACGCCCTCAGGCGCCGCGCGTTCGAGCACAAGGACACCGTTACCATAGGCCGCAGCCACGGCATCCATGCCGAGCCGACCACCTTCGGCGTGAAGCTGGCGGAAGCCTATGCCGAATTTTCCAGAGCGCGCGAGCGGCTGGTGCATGCGCGAGAGGACATCGCCACCTGCGCCATTTCCGGCGCGGTCGGCACCTTCGCCAATATCGATCCTTACGTCGAAGAGCATGTGGCGAAGAAGCTCGGCCTCAAGCCGGAGCCGGTTTCCACGCAGGTCATTCCGCGCGACCGCCACGCCATGTTCTTCGCAACGCTCGGCGTCATCGCCTCGTCCATCGAGCGCCTCGCCATTGAAATCCGCCATCTGCAACGCACCGAAGTGCTGGAGGCGGAGGAATATTTCTCGCCGGGCCAGAAGGGCTCGTCGGCCATGCCGCACAAGCGCAACCCGGTGCTGACCGAGAACCTCACCGGCCTTGCCCGCATGGTGCGCTCCTACGCCTACCCGGCCATGGAAAACGTAGCGCTGTGGCACGAGCGCGATATCTCGCACTCCTCGGTGGAGCGCATGATCGGCCCGGACGCCACCGTCACGCTGGACTTCGCGCTGGCGCGGCTTACCAACGTCATCGACAAGCTGCTGGTCTATCCCGAAAACATGGAGCGCAACCTCAACAGGTTCCGCGGGCTGGTGCATTCGCAGCGTGTTCTGCTGGCGCTGACGCAGGCCGGTGTGTCGCGCGAGGATTCCTACCGCCTGGTGCAGCGCAACGCCATGAAGGTGTGGGAACAGGGCAAGGATTTTCTTGAGGAACTGCTGGCCGACGCGGAAGTGACGGCAGCTCTTTCCGAAGAAGAAATCCGCGAGAAGTTCGACCTCGGCTACCACACCAAGCATGTCGACACGATCTTCAGGCGGGTGTTCGGGAAGAGCTGAACGCGGCGTGATTGACCGCCTGCCCGTCTCACGACCAGCAGGCGGTCAGGAGCTTCAGGGCACGAAAGCGTCCATGAGAATGACGGTTCCCTCCCTGCGCTGGTGCCGATTGATGAGCGGCACCAGCCGCCGGAAATGTTCGCTACGGCAATGCGCGTCCAGCGCGGCACGATCCGGCCACTTTTCGACAAACACGAAGTGGCCGGCATCCTTCTGGTCTACGAACAGATCGTAGGCGATGCAAAGCGGTTCAAGCCGCGTCTTCCCGACCAGTTCCGCATAAAGCGGCGTGACGGTGCCGATGTGATCCGGGTCGATGAAATCTTCGGCGATGACCTTGAGCATGCGCATTCCTGTCCTGAGATGGATACGAAGCGAAGCGCTCCGTCTCCGTCTGTTAGCAGGCGCCGATGCCGAAACCTGTCAGCAGGATGGCGCTCACGCTGCCTTTCCGGGAACGGTCCTGATCACCGTGCCCCAGGGATCCTCGCGGCTGGCCGCGGCAGAGGCTTCCGCCGAACGCATCTCCACCCATGACAAACCGCTGCGGCCGGGGTCGCGGCGGCCCGCGCCGGGGCTCTGCCAGATGTTGCCGGCGATGTGGTGATGATAGCCGCCGGACGACATGAACACGGCCTTGTCGCCATAGTGCGCCACGGTGTCGAAGCCGAATTCCTTCTGCCACCAGTTTTCCGCCTGCGCGGGGTCGCCGACACGCAGATGGACATGGCCGACAACCGTGTTCTCCGGCGCACCCTGCCAGCCGGCGTCTCCGGCCGGGACGGAACCGATGACACCCTCGACATCCATGCGTGCGGTGGCCATCTCCACCTGCCCGTCATGCCATTTCCAGCCTTCATGCGGCCGGTCGGCATAGATCTCGATGCCGTTGCCTTCCGGGTCGGTCAGGTAGAGAGCCTCGGACACGATGTGGTCGGATGCGCCGTCGATCCTGATCTTGTCGGCTATGGCATGGTTGATCCAGCGCCCAAGGTCGGCGCGTGACGGCAGCAGGAAGGCCGTATGGAACAGGCCGGCCGAACGCGGATCGTCGGGCTTTGCGGCCTTGTCGGATTCGATCACCAGCAAAGGCCGGCCGGCAGCGCCCAGCGTGATGGTCTCGCCGTCGCGCGACAGTTCCTGCAGGCCGACGGTCGTGCGGTAGTAGGCGGCCAGCGCTTCGGCATCGCAGGCGCGCAGGCCGACGCGGGAAACGCTTATCGGCGTCGTGGCGGCAAAGGGAAGTCCACTCATGTTCATCTCCGTTCCGACCGGTTGCGCCCGCGATTTCACCATGGTGAGCGGCAGGGCACAGACCGCACCTGCAAAGCTGCGTCGTGTGAGGTTCAAGGCACGCCTCCGGTTCATTGTTCCCCGCCAATATCGTCAGGCGTATTCGTTCACACAATACCGCAAACGTGGAACATATCGTTCACCAAAGCAAAACAATCTGGCATCCGTTGCAGGAGCCTCGTTCCATCGCTACATGCGGCGCATGAAAGTCAAAGACGCAGAACTCCTCATCGTTCCCGGCTACACCAATTCCGGTCCCGATCACTGGCAATCCCGCTGGGAAGCCAGGCTGTCGAGCGCGCGCCGCGTGGAACAGGCGGAATGGTCGAAACCTGTGCGCGAGGACTGGACGAATACGCTCGCCAACGCGGTCAATGCGGCTGAAAAGCCGGTGGTTCTTGTCGCCCACTCGCTCGGCGTGCCCACCGTCATGCATGCGCTTCCGCTTTTCACGCGGCCGGTGGCCGGCGCGTTTCTGGTAGCCCCGCCGGATGTCGCCAACCCGGCGATCAAGCCGAAGCATCTGATGACATTCGGGCCCTATCCGCGCGATCCGCTGCCCTTTCCGTCGATCACGGTGGCGAGCCGCAACGATCCCTACTGCGCCTTCGAGGTCGCCGAGGACATTGCATCCGCGTGGGGCTCGCTGTTCATCGACGCAGGAGAATCGGGACATATCAACGCTGCCTCCGGCCATGGTCCATGGCCGGAAGGGTCGATGACCTTCGCCCATTTCATGAGCCGCCTTTAAGGCGGCCTATCTTGCGCCGATGGACTGCCTCAGGCCCGACAGCAGGCCGGCGGCTCCCTGTGCGATGAGCTGCTGTTCCGAGCCGGTGGCGAGCAGCCGGTAGCCCATCTCCACGAAACGGCCGGCGATGGCCGTGTCGGTAACGTAGATGCCGGCATGCTTGCCGGCTGCCCTCGCCTTCGCCGCCACGGAAGCGACAGCGTCCATCATCTCTTCAAGCGTCGAATTTATCTGGCGGCCCCCGGTCCATGCAATCGACAGGTCGCCGGGTCCAAGGAAGATGGCGTCGATGCCGGGCACTGCCAGAATATCGTCCAGAACGTCGAGCGCTTCGCGCGTTTCGATCATCGCAAAGGACAAAATGCGCTCGTTGCTGGTGCGCAGCCATTCCTGATGATCACCCTGTCCGTAGCGGGGAAACGCATATGTCGGCCCCCAGGACCGCTGGCCGAGCGGCGGATACTTCGTTGCGGCGGCAAAAGCCTGCGCATCGGCAAGCGAGTTGATCATCGGCGCGATGATCGCTTCCGCTCCGAAATCCAGCGCACGGCTGGCCATGTCGAAGCGGCCCACAGGCACGCGCACGATGGCCGCTTTTCCGGCGGACAGAACCGGGGCGAGACAGCGCAGAACGCTGTCTTCGTTGTGGCCGCCATGCTGCATGTCGAGCGTAACGGCATCGAAGCCCTGCGCCGCCATGATCTCGACGGTCAGCGCATCGGGAACGCCGGACCAGCTCGTCAGCACCACTTCATCGGCTTCAAGACGTTGTTTGAGCGACATGACCTTCTCGCAATCTGATTCCGGAAAAGACGGGAAACATCTGATTTCAAAGAAAAAGCCGCCCGACATGACCGGGCGGCTTCATTTCTCGGCGACGGTTCAGGGATGCGGCGAAGCGGACAGCCTCGCGCGACACCTCTGCCTCAGCCGTTCTTGACCTGCTCGGCAGCGGTGGCCAGCAGCTCTTCCATCGTGCGGCGGATCTGGTGGTCGGACTGCTCGACGCCGGCGGCATCGAAATCCTTGCGGATCTTGCGGAACACGTCCTCGTCGCCCACTTCCTCAAAATCGGCCTTCACCACTTCGGTGGCGTAGGCATCGGCATCGGCGCCGCTCTTGCCGAGCTTCTCGGCGGCCCAGAGGCCAAGCAGCTTGTTGCGGCGGGCAATCGCCCGGAACTTCTGTTCTTCGTCCAGCGCGAACTTGCGCTCGAAGCCCTCCTGCCGGTCCTTCATGTTGGTCATGGCGTTACCCTCCGGGTGCAAGCGATTCGATTTTACCATGAATATGGAATGCGAACGCACAAACCAAAAGGCCGGCCTGCGGTCAATATGTGTTGTTGCAGGTCGCGATGCCGCATCGGCCTGCGGCATCGCGTATCTAAAGCGGTGCATGACCGCGATTCCAATTGAGGAAATGGTTCGTTTGCGCTAGAGACCCGGCTGAGCCCATGGTTGCCGCGACAAGCGGCCTGAAAGGGACGGTCACCGTGGCCCGTCCTTCGAGCCAGAGAAAACACCGATATGAAGTCACGCCGCCGCATCTACGAAGGCAAGGCCAAGATCCTCTATGAAGGACCGGAGCCTGGCACGCTGATCCAGTTCTTCAAGGATGACGCCACCGCCTTCAACGCCAAGAAGCACGAGGTGGTGGACGGCAAGGGCGTGCTCAACAACCGCATTTCCGAGCACATCTTCACCCATCTCAATCGCATGGGCATCCCTACCCATTTCATCCGCCGCCTGAACATGCGCGAGCAGCTCATCAAGGAAGTGGAGATCATCCCCCTTGAGGTGGTGGTGCGCAACGTTGCCGCCGGCTCGCTGGCCAAGCGCCTCGGCATCGAGGAAGGCACCGTGCTGCCGCGCTCGATCATCGAATTCTACTACAAGGCCGATGCGCTGGACGACCCGATGGTGTCGGAAGAGCACATCACCGCTTTCGGCTGGGCGAGCCCGCAGGAAATCGACGACATCATGGCGCTGGCCATCCGCGTCAACGACTTCCTCTCCGGCCTGTTCCTCGGCGTCGGTATCCAGCTCGTCGACTTCAAGATGGAGTGCGGCCGCCTGTTCGAAGGCGACATGATGCGCATCGTCGTCGCCGACGAGATTTCGCCGGACTCCTGCCGCCTGTGGGACGTCGCCACCCAGGACAAGCTCGACAAGGATCGTTTCCGCCGCGACATGGGCGGGCTGGTCGAGGCTTATCAGGAAGTGGCGCGCCGGCTCGGCATCATGAACGAAAACGAGCCGCCCCGCCCCACGGGGCCGGTGCTGGTCGCCTCCGGCCTGCCCAAGGGCTCCAAGCCGCATTGATCTTTTCCGACAGGAGCGACTGAAGCCGTGATCAAGGCCCGCGTTATCGTAACTCTCAAGAACGGCGTGCTCGACCCGCAGGGCAAGGCCATCGAACATGCGCTCGGCGGGCTCGGCTTCGACGGCGTCGGCCAGGTGCGCCAGGGCAAGGTGTTCGATGTGGAGCTCGGCCACAGCGACAAGGCCAGAGCGGAAGCCGACCTCAAGGCCATGTGCGAAAAGCTGCTCGCCAATACGGTGATCGAGAACTACGCGGTGGAGATCGCCTGAGGTGAAGTCAGCCGTCGTCCTCCTCCCCGGCCTCAACCGCGACCGCGACATGATCGCGGCGCTGACCAGGATTTCCGGCCAGCCGCCGGCGACCGTGTGGGAAACCGACACGGCTATCCCCGATGTCGATCTCATCGTCATCCCCGGCGGCTTCTCCTATGGCGACTATCTGCGCTGCGGTGCGATCGCGGCGCGCATGCCCGCCCTTCGCGCCGTGGCCGAGAAGGCCGCGCAGGGCGTGATGGTCATCGGCGTGTGCAACGGCTTCCAGATCCTCGTCGAGGCCGGCCTGCTGCCGGGAGCGCTGATGCGCAACACCTCGCTGAAGTTCGTCTGCCGCGAGGTGAAGCTCGAGGTGGCCAACGCCAACACCGCCTTCACCCGTAACTATCGGCCCGGCCAGATCATCCGCTGCCCGGTCGCGCATCACGACGGCAACTATTTTGCCGATGCAGAGACGCTGGCCCGGCTGGAAGGCAACGGCCAGGTCGTGTTCCGCTATGCCGAGGGCACCAATCCCAACGGCTCGATCAACGACATCGCCGGAATCGTCAACGACAAGGGCAATGTGCTCGGCATGATGCCTCACCCGGAAAACCTCATCGAGGCGGCCCATGGCGGCACCGACGGGCGCGCCCTGTTCGAAAGTGCGCTTGGCATAGCCGCATGACGAGGCCAGCTCGCCCTGACCGGCGAGGAAAAGACTGACACGGTTTGCAGCTTCGAGACGGGCGGGCGAATGACAGCTACCTCCAAGATCGTCAGCTTTGCGGTTCTCGCGACAACCTTGCTCGCCCTCGTTTCCTGCCAGTCCGCCTCCAGGGCTCCGACCCAGCCCACCGGCAAGAGCGCCGCGCTGCGCACGATGGAACAGGTGGCGAGCGCCGCGCACAAATGCTGGATCGCCAGCAAGGACCCCGCTTTCCGCCCCTACCAGATGGCCAACGAGCTGAACAATTTCGGCGGCACTCCGCGCTTCCTGCTGGTTCCCGCCAGGCACTATGGCGGCAAGCCGCTGCTGGTGGTGCAGGCAACCGGCAATTCGAGCCGCGTGGACGTTTTCGGCCCGCTGATGGGCGAGGCGCTGGGTTCGCGCATCAGCGCGGACATCACCCGCTGGCAGGGCGGCAATCCGTCCTGCTCGTCAGCAGCCTGACTGGATTTACCGCCGCACCTGACCCGATCCGGTGCCAACACAAAACTGCCGCCATGATCCCGGTTCGCCGGAGATCGCAGCCCGATAGCCGAGCCAGGGAACGATGACCATTTCGAACACCCGCCCGATCACCCCGGAACTGATTGCCGCCCATGGGCTGAAGCCGGACGAATATCAGCGCATCCTCGACCTTATCGGGCGCGAGCCGACCTTTACCGAACTTGGCATCTTCTCGGCCATGTGGAACGAGCATTGTTCCTACAAATCCTCGAAGAAGTGGCTGCGCACGCTGCCGACCAAGGGCGATGTCGTCATTCAGGGTCCGGGCGAGAATGCGGGCGTGGTCGACATCGGCGACGGCGATTGCGTGGTCTTCAAGATGGAAAGCCACAACCACCCCTCCTATATCGAGCCCTATCAGGGTGCAGCGACCGGCGTCGGCGGCATCCTGCGCGACGTGTTCACCATGGGCGCGCGGCCCATCGCTGCCATGAACGCGCTGCGCTTCGGCGAGCCCGACCATCCCAAGACACGGCATCTGGTGGCCGGCGTGGTTTCCGGTGTCGGGGGCTACGGCAACTCCTTCGGCGTGCCGACCGTTGGCGGCGAGGTGAATTTCGACGCCCGCTACAACGGCAACATCCTCGTCAACGCCTTCGCAGCCGGCCTCGCGAAGACCGACGGCATCTTCCTCTCGGAGGCGAAGGGCGTCGGCCTGCCGGTCGTCTATCTCGGCGCCAAGACAGGCCGCGACGGCGTCGGCGGCGCAACCATGGCATCGGCCGAGTTCGACGATTCCATCGAGGAAAAGCGCCCCACCGTGCAGGTAGGCGACCCCTTCACCGAAAAGTGCCTGCTGGAAGCCTGCCTTGAGCTGATGGCGTCCGGCGCGGTCATCGCCATTCAGGACATGGGGGCCGCCGGCCTCACCTGCTCCGCCGTCGAGATGGGCGCCAAGGGCGATCTCGGCATCGAACTCGACCTCGACAAGGTTCCGGTGCGCGAGGAGCACATGTCGGCCTACGAGATGATGCTTTCGGAGAGCCAGGAGCGCATGCTTATGGTGCTGCGGCCCGAAAAGGAAAGGCAAGCCGAGGCGATCTTCACCAAATGGGGCCTCGACTTCGCCATCGTCGGCAAGACCACGGACGACCTGCGCTTCCGCATTCTTCATCAGGGCGACGAGGTCGCCAACCTCCCGATCAAGGAGCTTGGGGATCAGGCGCCCGAGTACGACCGTCCGTGGGTGGAGCCCGCAAAGCCCGCCGCGCTCGCCGAAAGCGATGTTCCGCAGGCTGACATTGCCGATTCGCTGCTCACGATGCTTGGCGGGCCCGATCTGTCGTCGCGCCGCTGGGTGTGGGAGCAGTACGACACCATGATCCAGGGCAATTCGTTGCAACGGCCGGGTGGCGATGCGGGCGTGGTGCGCATCGATGGCCATGAAAGCAAGGCGCTCGCCTTCTCCTCCGACGTGACGCCGCGCTATTGCGAGGCCGATCCGTATGAAGGCGGCAAGCAGGCCGTGGCCGAATGCTGGCGCAACCTGACCGCGACCGGCGCGCTGCCGCTGGCCGCGACCGACAACCTCAATTTCGGCAATCCCGAGCGGCCCGAGATCATGGGCCAGTTCGTCCATGCCATCAAAGGCATCGGCGAAGCCTGCCGCGAGCTCAACTTCCCGATCGTTTCCGGCAATGTCTCGCTCTACAACGAGACCAACGGGCAAGGCATCCTGCCGACCCCCACCATCGGCGGCGTCGGCCTGCTCGGCGACTGGCGCAAGATGGTCCGCATCGGCTTCGCCGCCGAAGGAGAGCCGATCCTGCTTGTCGGCGCGGCGCAGAACTGGGGTACGCATCTGGGGCAATCGATCTACCTGCGCGACGTGCATGGCCGCACGGACGGTCCGCCCCCGCCGGTGGATCTCGCCCATGAAAAGCGCGTCGGCGACCATGTGCGCGCCCTGATCGTCTCGGGCATCGTCACCGCCTGCCACGACCTTTCCGATGGCGGCCTCGCCGTGGGGCTGGCCGAAATGGCGATGGCATCCGGCATCGGTGCTGCCATCGACACCCCTTCCGCAGACCCGATCCCGGCTTTCTTCGGCGAGGATCAGGGCCGCTATCTGCTGACCCTGTCGATCCGGCCGGACAGCGCCGAATGGGAAGCCCTGCGTGCCGAACAGCAGAAGCTTGGCGTCGCCGCAGCCCTCATCGGCACCACAGGCGGGGCCGAATTGAAACTTGGGCAGGCCCATGCCATATCGGTTGAGAAACTGGTGACCACGCACGAATCGTGGTTCCCGCGCTTCATGGGTACCTGACAGGGAAAACGACATGGCAATGGATGCACGCGAGATCGAGAGGCTGATCAAGGAAGGAATTCCTGACGCTCAGGTCACGATCCGCGACCTTGCCGGCGATGGCGACCATTATGCAGCCGAAGTGGTCGCCGAGAGCTTCCGTGGCAAGAGCCGCGTTCAGCAGCACCAGATGGTCTACGATGCCCTTAAAGGCAATATGGGCGGCGCGCTGCACGCGCTCGCGCTCCAGACCAGCGCGCCGGATTGACGCCGGACGGGCGGCTGCGGGCCGGATCGCCGTGCGTCCATCCGGATGCACAAAGGACGATCTGAATTATCGATAGAGCATCGGAATCACCGAAAACCGGATTCTACTTTCCGGTCCGATGCCCTACCTTTTCTCAAGGACCGTCAGGATGGGGCCGGCTGGATGCTTGCCGCCGATGACGACCTTGCCGGCGCTGGTCAGCGTCGATATGGCGCCATCCAGAAAAAGCGCGTTGCGGCACCCCAGTTCATCGCGGAAGAGGCGGGCGAAGCTCCCAAGGCTTACGGGCTTGCGCGATATGGCGACAACGACGCGGCCTTGCATGTCGATGCCGACTCCGTTGCGGATGTAACGCGACGTTCCGTCAGGCTCGAAGCGCGGATGTATCTTGCCGTCGATGACGAGCATGGGGCCGGATTGCGTGGCATAAAGCGTATCCGGCAGGGTTTGCGCATAAACCGAAGATTCCATCACGGCCGCGCGCCCATCCCGGCCGACCATGAAGACGCCATTCGGCTTCATGAAGAAATTGCCCTCGCCATCGTCAAGATTGAGCGGTGTCTTCTCGCGCCCATCGTCGACAAGGATCCCGACGGGCGACAGGTCCTTGTGATACATGCCGGCGTTCATGGACAGCAGGGGCGTGTTTCCCTGCCCTGCCATTTCAGCATCGAACGCAAGGAGGGAGCCGAACGGCTTGCCGTTCACATCCTCGTGCACGATGCGGATGTCATGGGCGGCGGGATCGAGCTCGCACACGATATGCGTCCTGCCCTCGAAAGCCACATCGCGGCAGGGTTCAGGCAAAGGCACGGCAAGGGATTGCGGCGCCTGCGGGGGCGTTACCGGGCGCATCCACCAGGTCGCGGCAAATCCGGCGACGATCAGCACGGCGGCAAACAGGAAAAGCGACACTATTCTCATGCGTTCATGACGAAATCTGACAGCAGACATGCGCTGCGCCGGACACCCTGGCTATAGCGGACTTGTTTCGAAGCGCACTCGGGGCTATTTGATTGGTGAATTTGTGGCCTGATTTCCTGCAGGCCTGAAAGGATTGGCCATGAGCGGAATCAACGATTACATCGACAGCGAAGTCAAGAACAACGACGTCGTCCTGTTCATGAAGGGCACGCCGGGGTTCCCGCAGTGCGGTTTCTCCGGACAGGTCGTGCAGATTCTCGACTATGTCGGCGTGGACTACAAGGGCATCAACGTGCTCGACTCCAGCGAATTGCGCCAGGGCATCAAGGATTACTCCAACTGGCCGACCATTCCCCAGCTCTACGTCAAGGGCGAGTTCGTGGGAGGCTGCGACATCGTGCGCGAGATGTTCCAGGCCGGTGAATTGCAATCCTTCTTCAACGAGAAGGGCATCAAGGTCAAAGGCGCGGCCTGATCTGATTTTTCGCGCTGTCACGGCAGCGCCGCATATTCTGGACAAAGGCGCTGGTGCTCCCGGCGCCTTTGCTGCTCTTTGGAATTATGCGTTTCCGGGTGAGTTTTCGCTCGCTCCCAAGCCAGGAAGCGCCTGACAGATTTGAAGGTTTTTTCTATGGACGCGACCGCCAAAACGGATCCGCCCCGGCTGCTCGGCATGGGCAAAATGGAGTTCATCGCCATGATGGCGATGCTCATGGCGCTCAATGCGCTGGCCATCGACATCATGCTTCCGGGGCTTCAGGAAATCGGCGCGACCCTCGGTGTCGAAAGCGAAAACCACCGGCAGTACGTCATATCCGCCTATCTGCTCGGCTTCGCCGTGGCGCAGCTGGCTTATGGGCCGCTCGCGGACCGGTTCGGCAGACGCACACCGATGCTTGTGGGGCTTGGCATCTACATCGTGGCGGCCTTTGCCGGCGCGATTGCGCCAACTTTCACCAGCCTGCTCCTGATGCGGTTTCTACACGGCATCGGCTCGGCGGCGACGCGCGTCATCACCGTCTCCATCATCCGCGACGTGTTCGGCGGCCGCCAGATGGCCGAGGTCATGTCTCTGGTGATGATGGTCTTCATGATCGTGCCGGTGATCGCGCCGGGCACCGGCCAGATCATCATGCTGTTCGCCGAATGGCACATGATCTTCGTGTTCATGGGCCTGGCGGGCATCGTCGTCACCATATGGATGGCAATGCGCCTGCCCGAAACGCTGGACCCCGCGGACCAGCGCCCCTTCAACCTGCGTTCGATCTTTCAGGCTTTCCGCGTGGTGCTCACGAACCGCGTTGCGCTGTGCTACACGCTTGCCAGCACCTTTATCTTCGGCTCCCTGTTCGGCTTCATCAATTCCGCCCAGCAGGTCTATGTAGGAATCTACGATCTCGGCACGATGTTCCCTGTGGTGTTTGCCGCCGTGGCGGCCTTCATGGCCCTGTCGTCCTATCTGAATTCGCGGCTTGTAGGGCGCTTCGGAATGCGTCGCCTGTCCCATGCGGCACTGATCGGCTTTACCGCTGTCAGCGCCATCTGGTTCGTCCTATCGCTGTTCGGCACGATCGCCTTCCCGCTGTTCCTGACCCTGTTTGCGCTGGCGATGTTCCAGTTCGGCCTCATCGGTTCGAATTTCAACTCGCTGGCCATGGAGCCGCTCGGCCACGTAGCCGGCACCGCATCCTCCGTTCTCGGTTTCATGGGAACGGCGGGCGGCGGCACGATCGGCGCATTGATCGGACAGGCATTCGACGGAACCACGACACCGCTGGCGCTGGGCTTCCTCAGCGTTTCGGTGATCGGAATGGCGTTCGTTCTGATTGCGGAGCGCGGCAAGCTGTTCCAGGCTCACCACAAGCCGGTCTGATATTCCGTCAATGCGGGGCTGTACCACCGAGCTTCAGCCCCGCAAAGTCGAACAGCTTCCGGTCGAGCAAATGCGAGGGGCGCACATTGGCCAGCGCACGGATCATCGTATCCTTGCGGCCCGGCATCTTCCTTTCGATATCGTCGAGCATCGCCTTCATCAGGTTGCGCTGGAGCCCGTCCTGACTGCCGCACAGGTCGCAGGGGATGATGGGAAAACGCATGGCGGCGGCGAATTTCGCCAGATCCGCTTCGGCGCAGAAGCTCAGCGGCCGCAGCACCATCACATCGCCTTCGTCGTTGAGCAGCTTGGGCGGCATGGCCGCAAGGCGACCGCCATGGAACAGGTTCATGAAGAAGGTCTCGAGGATGTCCTCGCGGTGGTGGCCCAGAACCAGCGCCGAGCACCCCTCCTCCCGCGCGACACGATAAAGATGGCCGCGCCGCAGACGCGAGCATAACGAGCAGTAGGTGCTCGATTCCGGCAGCTTGTCGGTGACGATCGAATAGGTATCCTGATACTCGATGCGATGGGAAATGCCGTTGGCGTTGAGATAATCCGGCAGGATATGCTTGGGGAAATTCGGCTGGCCCTGGTCGAGATTGCAGGCGATCAGGTCCACAGGCAGAAGCCCGCGCCATTTCAGATCGAGCAGCAGGGCCAGAAGCCCGTAGGAATCCTTGCCGCCGGAAAGCGCCACCAGCCACCGCTCGCCCGGCCTGACCATGGCGAAATCCTCGATCGCCTGCCTTGTCTGCCGCAGAAGGCGCTTGCGCAGCTTGTTGAACTCAACGGAAGACGGCACCGATGCGAACATGGGATGACAGCCACTGTCGGCCTGCGGTGCGGTATCCTCGGTGAGCAACGGCATATGCATGACGAGCGTGCCTTCAATCTTTCTGGAACAGCGGGCGTTCCAGCGAATGCTGCCTCCCCTGCTCCGGCTTCTTTTACTGGCCGCATTTATGCGATGTCAGACGATTCCGTCCGACTGCAAAATGCACTGACAGACGCCCGCAATAGAACATCGGGCGGACAAGTGGAAACAGGTTTTTATCGCTCCTCCTGACAAGAGGGGCAAAAGAAAAGGCCGCCTCGAAGGCGGCCTTTCCAATACCGTATCCCGGTCCGATCAGCGCGAGTAGAACTCGACCACCAGGTTCGGCTCCATCTGGACGGCGTAAGGCACGTCCGACAGGTTCGGCACGCGAGCATAGGTGGCGACCATCTTGTTGTGGTCGGCTTCGATGTAATCCGGCACGTCGCGCTCGGCGAGGCCAACAGCTTCCAGAACGATGGTGAGCTGCTTCGACTTCTCGCGCACCTCGATAACGTCACCCGGCTTGCAGCGGTAGGAACCGATGTTCACGCGGCGGCCATTGACGTTGACGTGGCCGTGATTGACGAACTGGCGAGCGGCGAAGATCGTCGGAACGAACTTGGCGCGGTAGACGATGGCGTCGAGGCGCGATTCCAGCAGACCGATCAGGGTCTCGGAGGTATCGCCCTTGCGGCGATTGGCTTCCTCATAGGTCTTGCGGAACTGCTTTTCGGAAATGTCGCCGTAGTGACCCTTCAGCTTCTGCTTGGCGCGGAGCTGGAGGCCGAAGTCGGACAGCTTGCCCTTGCGGCGCTGGCCATGCTGGCCCGGACCATATTCACGACGGTTGACCGGGGACTTCGGGCGGCCCCAGATGTTTTCGCCAAGACGGCGGTCGATCTTGTACTTTGCGGATTCGCGCTTGCTCATCGCATTCCCTTTCAAACAAAATACCCTCGGCCCCATGGCCGCGGGGAAGGAAACGCGCCCTCCTCTGGCCTCCTTTTTCGAGACCTGACAGGATTGTCCGCGCCAAGCGACGGACTATCCACGGGACACGTCAAACGAAACAACCGGGCTTGCGGCCCGGTGCTTCGCGGTTCCCACTAGAGGGATCGGCCTGCGCTGTCAAGCGCCCGTGCCGTTTGCAGCGGCATCGAAGGCCGCCCGCGCCTCCCGCAACCGGTCGCGGTTCTGCGCGGCCCAGTCTCCCAGCGCACCGATGGGAACGGCGATGGAACGGCCAAGTGCGGTAAGCGCGTATTCCACTTCCGGCGGAGTGGTGGGTCTCACAGTGCGACTGACCAGCCCGTCACGTTCGAGAGAACGCAGGGTCACCGTCAGCATGCGTTGCGATATGCGCTCGATGGACCGCCGCAACGCGTTGAACCGCATCGGGGCCGGCTGGAGGTTGATGATGACAAGCAGGCTCCATGTGTCGCCAACACGGTCCAGCACATCACGGATGGGGCAATTGCCATTGCCGTCCTCTGCAAAGCCCGGAGAGGCATTCAGCAGCGGCGCGGGCGTCTTGCTTTCGGGCGTGCCTGAAGCAACCTTTCCGACAATGGCATTCATGGCGGTTCCTTCCGTGTAACCTGGGCACGAAATCATGCGTTCTTACAAGGGTCATCGCCCCCTGCTACATAGTTACTTATAATAACCAGATTATGCAATGTTCCCAAATAGCAGGGCATCAGGAGAGAACATGACCCAGACCGCAGACCTTCTTGTTACCGGCGCTTCCGGCCACCTCGGAAAAGCCGTGCTCACCCACCTCATCGAGACGCTGAACGTGCCGGCCGGCCGCATCGTCGCCACCAGCCGCAAGCCGCAGGACCTCGGCGACTGGGCGGCGCGCGGCGTTACCGTCCGCAAGGCGGATTACGACGACCCGTCCGGGCTTGACGATGCGTTCGCGGGCATCAGGCGCCTCCTGCTCATCAGCACCGACGCGCTCGACGAGCCCGGCAAGCGCCTGCGCCAGCACAAGGCCGCAATCGAGGCTGCGGACAAGGCGGGTGTATCGCGCATCGTCTACACGTCCCTGCCCGATGCAGAGACCTCGCTGGTGTCGTTCGCGCCCGATCATGCCGGCACGGAAGCCGCCATAAAGGCAAGCGGCATCGAAGGCCACACCCTGCTGCGCAACAGCTGGTACTGCGAAAACGTCCTCCACGCGCTTCCCCATGCACTGGAGACCGGCAAATGGTTCACCGCATCTGGCAAGGGCGGCACCTCCTACATCACCCGCGACGATCTTGGCCTTGCTGCGGCGACTGCGCTCGTGTCGGATTTTTCCGGCAAACGCACGCTCAGCCTCTATGGCGCGAAGCCGTGGACGGTCGACGAGGTTGCAGAACTTGCGCGCAAAGCGACCGGCAAGCCGCTTGAAGTCGTGCAGGTTCCGGTCGAGGGGCTGGTTCAGGGGATGATCGGAGCCGGACTACCCGGGCCCGTAGCCCGCGTGTTCGCTTCCTTCGATGCGGCCGCCGCTGCC
The DNA here is from genome assembly GCF_004363725.1 of Aquamicrobium defluvii. Taxonomy (GTDB): domain Bacteria; phylum Pseudomonadota; class Alphaproteobacteria; order Rhizobiales; family Rhizobiaceae; genus Mesorhizobium; species Mesorhizobium defluvii. The sequence continues at coordinate 48,165 of NZ_SNZF01000013.1, forward strand.
GGTAACCTTGCCGGCTCTCCGGCAGATTTCAAGGCGCTGACCGGTCGCGATCCGCAGTCTTTCGAAGACTGGTTCGCTGGCAACGCCGTCCCGGTGCTGACGCAGGCCGGCTGACTTTTCCCGCCTGACCTTTCAGGGTGGGGGCGTTTTTTGCCCTCACCCGCCTTGCTTGTGCTCAGGTAAACCCTTGTGCCTGGTCTCGGCGAATTCCTCGAGCTCTTTTTCGCTCATAGACTCGTACATTTCCCTTGAAGCGCCCCTGAGCTTGCTCTTGGGCGTTTCACCGCGTTTGGCGGAGAGGGCCGCCCCTGCGGCCTTCTGCTGGGCTTTGGATCTTGCTGGCATGACGGCGTTCTCCTTCCAAGATAAAACGCCCGCCTTCTGTGCATGTTCCATCACATCGGAATCGTCAGGCCGAACCCCTGCATCAGGCGCCGTGTGGCGAAATCCGGATTGCCGGAAGTGAACACGGCCATATCGGGCTCCGCGTCGGTTGCGTCCTGCTGAGGGCGCGCGTTGCTCCCCAGCAAGGACAGCGCGCGCCGGGCGATGGCTTCGGCCGGATCGAGCCAGTCCACCGGCCAGGGCGCAGTCTTGCGCATGCGGTTCGCCAGAAACGGGTAATGCGTGCAGGCGAGCACGACAATGTCGGTGCGCTTTCCGTCCTGCTCCACGAAACAGGGCGTAATTTCCGCCTTTACCTGCTCCTCGTCGACGAAGCCGTCGCGCATGTAGACTTCGGCAAGCGATGCCAGCCGCTCCGAGCCCACGAGCCGCACATGGCATTTGCTCGCCCACTGATGGATAAGGTCGCGCGTATATTGCCGCTTCACCGTTCCGGGTGTCGCCAGCACCGAAACGAGCCCGGACCGGGTGCGTTCGGCAGCGGGCTTGATCGCCGGAACGGTGCCCACGAAGGGATGCCCGGGAAAGCGCCGGCGCAGATCGTCGATCACCAGCGTCGAAGCCGTATTGCAGGCGATGACCGAGATTTCGGGCCGGTAGCGCTCAAGCAGCGTGGCGAAAAGCTCCAGAATGTGAGCCCGCAGTGCCGGTTCCTCCCATGCCCCGTACGGAAACCCCGCATCGTCGGCAACGTAGATGAAGCGGCGATCCGGCATCAGCACCCGCGCCTCGCGCAGCACGGTAAGACCGCCGACACCGGAATCGAACATCAGGATCGGCTGTTCAGTCACCGTCTGGCTCCTCTGCCGCGCCTGTGGATCGTTGGGAAGGCGATGCGGCAAGACCTGACGGGCGGGTGTATGCCGCGCCGCGCGGCGAACCGCGGGTGAAGCGGTCCAGAGACGTGACGACGCCACGCAGCACGCGCAGTTCCGCACCGGCAAACCCGGCCCGCGTCAGAACGGAACGCAGATTGTCCACCATCTTCGCCTTCTTCTCGGGCGGACGGAAATAGCCGCGCGCTTCCAGCGCCTCTTCCAGATGGTCGAACAGGCCCAGCAGTTCCTCCTTGGTTGCCGGCTCCATGTCGGGGCCGCGGAAATTGGTCCGCGTTTCGTCCCCGAAGCCCGACTTCATCCATTCATAGGACATCAGCAGCACCGCCTGCGCGATGTTGAGGGACGCAAAGCCCGGATCGACCGGGAAGGTCACGATCTCGTCGGCGAGGCCGACCTCGTCATTGTTGAGACCGAAGCGCTCGCGCCCGAAGAAGATGCCTGTGCGCTGCCCCGCTTCACAACGTGCCCTGAGCGCCCTGCCCGCCTCCACCGGCCCGCGCACCGGCTTGAAGCCATCGCGCTCGCGCGCCGTGGTGGCGAAGATGAAATTCAGATCGGCAATTGCAGACGGCAGGTCGCCGAACACGCGCACGGCATCGATCACATGGTCGGCCTTGCTGGCCGCCGCCCTTGCCTTCTCGCTTGGCCAGCCGTCACGCGGATTGACCAGCCGCAGCTCGGTCAGCCCGAAGTTGGCCATGGCACGCGCCACCATGCCGATGTTCTCGCCGAGCTGCGGCTCGACCAGAATGATCACCGGTCCCGTGGGGGGCGTTGCTTCGACTGGGGCGTTCGCTGAAGGCATGGAGGTCCGGCGATTGAATGCAGGGAGGGCAGTAGCCGTCCCTGCCATATCCGCCCGGCAAAATGAAGGCATTTCACGCCGACCGACCCGACCAAAGGACGAGACCGGCGCACTCCTGATAAAGCCCTGCACGATTTGCGCCCCATCGCTTGCTTTGATATAGGGGCGCATCCTTAACGCCCTGCCGTTCCGGCAAGGCCCTTTTCCAAGACGAGGCAGTTTTCATGGCGAAGATCAAGGTGGCGAACCCGGTCGTCGAGCTCGACGGCGACGAGATGACCCGCATCATCTGGCAGTTCATCAAAGACAAGCTGATTCACCCCTATCTCGACATCGATCTCGAATATTACGACCTCGGCATCGAGCACCGCGACGCCACCGACGATCAGGTAACCATCGACGCCGCGAACGCCATCAAGAAGCACGGCGTCGGCGTGAAATGCGCCACCATCACGCCGGACGAGGCGCGCGTCGAGGAATTCAAGCTCAAGAAGATGTGGAAGTCGCCGAACGGCACGATCCGCAACATCCTCGGCGGCACTATCTTCCGCGAGCCGATCATCATGAAGAACGTGCCGCGCCTGGTGCCCGGCTGGACCCAGCCGATCGTCGTCGGCCGCCATGCCTTCGGCGACCAGTACCGCGCAACCGACTTCCGCTTCCCCGGCAAGGGCAAGCTGACCATCAAGTTCGTGGGCGAAGACGGCCAGACCATCGAGCATGAAGTGTTCGACGCGCCCGGCTCGGGCGTGGCCATGGCCATGTACAACCTCGACGAGTCGATCCGCGAATTCGCCCGCGCCTCGCTGAATTACGGCCTGCTGCGCAACTATCCGGTCTACCTGTCGACCAAGAACACCATCCTCAAGGCCTATGACGGCCGCTTCAAGGACATCTTCCAGGAAGTCTACGAGAAGGAGTTCGAGGCGCAGTTCAAGGAGCGCAAGATCTGGTACGAGCACCGCCTGATCGACGACATGGTCGCCTCCTCGCTGAAGTGGTCCGGCGGCTATGTGTGGGCCTGCAAGAACTATGATGGCGACGTCCAGTCCGACACCGTCGCGCAGGGCTTCGGCTCGCTCGGCCTGATGACCTCGGTGCTGATGACGCCGGACGGCAAGACCGTCGAAGCGGAAGCCGCCCACGGCACCGTGACCCGCCACTACCGCCAGCACCAGAAGGGCGAGCAGACCTCGACCAACTCCATCGCCTCCATCTTCGCATGGACGCGCGGTCTCGCGCACCGCGCCAAGCTGGACGACAACGCCGACCTCAAGCGCTTCGCCGAGACGCTGGAGCGCGTCTGCATCCAGACCGTCGAGAGCGGCTTCATGACCAAGGACCTGTCGCTGCTGATCGGCCCCGACCAGCCGTGGCTGTCGACCACCGGCTTCCTCGACAAGGTCGACGAGAACCTCCAGAAGGCGATGGCCTGACACGAATGACCTCCGGCTTGCCTTCGCAAGCCGGCAAAGAAAAAGGGGCGGTTTCCGGAAACGGGAACCGCCCCTTTTTCTTTGCCGATCCTCCCGGGACATGAAATCGGCTCCGTTGCAAGCTTGCGGTTTGCGGCTGGCGGAAACTGCCGCGCCTTACGCGGCTTCTGCCCCGCCCGGCTTTCTCCCCGGCACGACTCACGGTAGTTTATTACCCGGTCGGGTTGTGTTGTGGGGGACGACGCATACAGCTTTGCTTTTCAGTGTTCGTTCGAGCATCGGGGTAGAACCGGAAATTTCCTCCGGCCGATGCTCCCAACCCCAAGGAGAGGGACAATGCCTCAGAAACTCGCGGCCGAATTCTTCGGCACATTCTGGCTGGTTTTTTGCGGATGCGGCTCGGCCGTGCTTGCCGCCGCGTTTCCTGAAGTCGGCATCGGTCTACTGGGAGTGGCGCTGGCATTCGGCCTCACCGTGGTGACCATGGCCTATGCCGTTGGCCGCTTTTCAGGCGGCCATTTCAACCCCGCGGTTTCCGTCGGCATGGTCGTCGGCGGGCGTATGCCGGCCAGCGATCTGGTTGGATATATCATCGCACAGGTGGTCGGCGGCATCGTCGCGGGCGCGGTGCTCTATGTGATCGCCTCCGGGCAGCCGGGCTTCTCCGCCGGCGGTTTCGCCTCCAACGGCTATGGCGAACTGTCGCCCGGAAAATATTCGCTGCTGGCCGGCCTGCTGATCGAAGTGGTGTTCACCGCTTTCTTCATCTTCATCATCCTTGCCACGACCTCGGCAAAGGCTTCTGCCGGCTTCGCCCCGCTCGCCATCGGCCTGACGCTGACGCTGATCCACCTCGTGTCGATCCCCGTCACCAACACCTCGGTCAATCCGGCGCGTTCCACAGGCGTCGCCCTGTTCGCGGAAACCGGCGCACTCGGCCAACTCTGGCTGTTCTGGGTTGCCCCGATCGTTGGGGCAGCAATCGGGGCCGTTATCTGGAAGGCGATCTACGCCGACGAGTAAAAGCGCTTCCATGAATTGGGAAAGGCGGCCAATGGCCGCCTTTCCTTTATGAAGCTCCCGAAACACACAGAGCGGAACTAAAGCATCGGACCGAAAAGTGTACTCGGTTTTCGGATTTTTCCGATGCTCAAACAAAATGTTAGAGCATCCTTTGTGCGTCCGAAAGGACGCACGGCGCTCTAAAGCATGTCGCCCGAAAGTGGGAACCGGTTTCGGGATAACGACATGCTTCAAAACAAGAACTTAAAGCGTAAGGAGCGAATCTGAAAGATCGCGACACGCTTTAAAAGAGGCGACCCGCCCTGAGTTTCAGGCTTGCTTGAGTTCAGCTCTCTATTGCAGCGCCTGCGCGACTGCCTGCAAGGCGGCTTGCGCCTGAGTGCCGTCCGGTCCGCCGGCCTGCGCCATGTCGGAACGGCCGCCGCCGCCCTGCCCGCCAAGCGCCGACGAGGCTTTCCGCACCAGATCGACAGCGGAAAAGCGCGCCGTGAGATCGTCGGTAACTGCCACCACGACGCTTGCCTTGCCATCCTCGGCCACGCCGACGAACGTCACCACGCCGGAACCGACCGACTTCTTGCCTTCATCGGCCAGCGACTTGAGATCGCGCGGAGAAACACCCTCGACCACCTTGCCGAGAAATTTCGTCCCCGCGACGTCCTGCACTTCGGAAACAGCTTCTCCGCCCGATCCGCCGCCCAGGGCCAGCTTGCGCCGCGCCTCGGCAAGCTCGCGTTCCAGCTTGCGGCGCTCTTCCACCAGCGCCTCGACGCGAGCCGGGACGTCGGAGGGCGACACTTTCAGCACAGCCGCGGCGGATTTCAGCCGCCGCTCCTGCTCGTCCAGATACCGTCGCGCGGCCTCTCCCGTCAGCGCCTCGATACGGCGCACGCCGGCAGCCACCGGGCTGTCGGAGACGATGCGGATCAGCCCGATATCGCCGGTGGCCCCGACATGGGTGCCGCCGCACAGTTCGATCGAATAGGGGCGGTTGGCCTTTTCACCATGCAGGGCCGTCCCCATCGAGACAACGCGCACCTCGTCGCCGTATTTCTCGCCGAACAGCGCCATGGCGCCTTCGGCGCGCGCATCATCGACCGACATCAGCCGCGTCGTGACCGGGCCGTTCTGGACCACGATCTCGTTGGCCATGCGCTCGACCTGCTCGATCTCCGCGGGCGAAACGGCCTTGTTGTGGGAGATATCGAAACGCAGGCGGTCCGGGGCAACCAGTGAGCCCTTCTGTGCGACATGAGTGCCCAGAACCTCGCGCAGCGCCTCATGAATGAGGTGAGTGGCCGAGTGGTTGGAGCGCAATTTGCTGCGGCGGGCATGGTCGACCCTGAGTTCGACCGCAGCCCCCGGCTTCACCGTTCCCTTCACGACCTTGCCGAGATGGACGACAACGCCCTCGCCCTTCTTCTGGGTATCCTCGACCTCGATGGAGAAGCTTTCGCCGGAGATGATGCCGGTGTCGCCCATCTGGCCGCCGGATTCGCCGTAAAAAGGTGTCTGGTTGACGACGACCGCCACTTTCTGGCCGGCTGAGGCGCTTTCCACCTCCTTGCCGTCCTGCACGAGCGCCTGAACGATGCCTTCGGCCTGTTCCGTATCGTAGCCGAGGAACTCGGTGGCGCCCATTTTCTCCCGCATGCCGAACCAGATCGTCTCGGTCGCCGCTTCGCCCGATCCCGCCCAGTTGGCGCGGGCCTCGGCCTTCTGGCGCTCCATCGCAGCGTTGAAGCCTTCAAGGTCGACGGCAATGTCGCGCTGGCGCAAGGCATCCTGCGTAAGGTCGAGCGGGAAACCGTAGGTGTCGTAAAGCCTGAAGGCGGTCTCGCCATCGAGCCTGCTGCCGCTGCCGAGACCTTCGGTCGCTTCGTTGAGCAGGGTCAGCCCGCGCGCCAGCGTCTTGCGGAAACGGGTCTCCTCCAGCTTCAGCGTCTCCGAAATCAGGCTCTGGGCGCGCACCAGTTCGGGATAGGCCTGCCCCATCTCGCGCACCAGTGCCGGAACCAGCCGCCACATCAACGGCTCTTTCGCGCCCAGAAGCTGGGCATGGCGCATGGCGCGGCGCATGATGCGACGCAGCACATAGCCGCGTCCTTCATTGGAAGGGAGAACTCCATCGGCGATGAGGAATGAGGAGGCGCGCAGATGGTCGGCGATGACGCGGTGGCTGGCGCGGTTCGCCCCGAGCGCCGGCACGCCGGTCGCTTCCTCGGAAGCGCGGATCAGCGCCTTGAAGAGATCGATGTCGTAGTTGTCATGCACGCCCTGCAGAACCGCCGCGACGCGCTCCAGCCCCATGCCGGTATCGATGGAGGGGCGCGGGAGTTCGATGCGCTCCTCCTTCGTGACCTGCTCATACTGCATGAAGACGAGGTTCCAGATCTCGATGAAGCGGTCGCCATCCTCATCCGGACTGCCGGGAGGGCCACCGGGGATATGATCGCCATGGTCGTAGAAGATTTCCGAACAGGGACCGCAGGGACCGGTATCGCCCATCGCCCAGAAATTGTCGCTGGTCGGAATGCGGATGATCTTCTCGTCCGGCAGGCCGGCAATCCGCTTCCACAGGTCGGCAGCAACGTCGTCGGTGTGATAGACGGTGACCAGAAGCCTGTCCTTCGCAAGCCCGAACTCCCGGGTGATCAGGTTCCAGGCAAGCTCAATGGCGCGCTCCTTGAAATAGTCGCCGAAGGAGAAATTGCCCAGCATCTCGAAGAAGGTGTGATGGCGTGCGGTGTAGCCGACATTGTCGAGATCGTTGTGCTTTCCGCCGGCACGAACGCATTTCTGGGAGGTGGTTGCGCGGTTGTAGGAGCGCGTCTCCAGCCCGGTAAACACGTTCTTGAACTGCACCATACCGGCATTGGTGAACATCAGGGTCGGATCGTTGCGCGGCACCAGCGGACTGGAGGCGACGACCTCGTGCCCTTCCTTGCGGAAGTAGTCGAGGAAGGTCGACCTGATCTCGTTCACACCACTCATGAAAGATGCCTTTGTTCAGGAAACGCCAACGGCGCCAGTGCAGAAAACACAGCCTTTTAGCGGTCGGCCCGCACCCTGTCCAGAATCCCGAATGACGCGCGGCCCTGAAAGGGCCACGCCGGCAAAGGCAGGCGCTTCAACATATCCGGCCGGAACACTTGCCCGTGCCGAAATCGGAAACGCCGGCCTGAAAAGACCGGCGTTTCCAACTTGAAAACCGTATCCGATCGTGGAACCGGATCCCGCTGGTCAGCCTTCGCCCGCTTCCGCCTCGAAGCCGCCGTTCTCCAGGAATTTTTCCGCGATCAGACCGGCGTTCTGACGCAGGGTCATTTCGATCTCGCGGGCCGTATCGGGATTGTCGCGCAGGAACTGCTTGGCATTCTCGCGTCCCTGACCGAGACGCTGCGAATTGTAGGAGAACCATGCGCCGGACTTCTCGACCACGCCGGCCTTGACGCCAAGGTCGATGAGCTCACCGGTCTTGGATACGCCTTCGCCATACATGATGTCGAACTCGATCACCTTGAAGGGTGGGGCCAGCTTGTTCTTGACCACCTTGACGCGGGTCTGGTTGCCGACCACCTCGTCGCGATCCTTGACGGACCCGATGCGGCGGATATCGAGACGCACGGAAGCATAGAATTTGAGCGCGTTGCCGCCGGTGGTCGTCTCGGGAGACCCGAACATGACGCCGATCTTCATGCGTATCTGGTTGATGAAGATGACCATGGTGTTGGAACGCGAGATCGAGGCCGTCAGCTTGCGCAGCGCCTGGCTCATCAGGCGAGCCTGGAGACCGGGCAGGGAATCACCCATCTCCCCTTCGATTTCGGCGCGCGGCGTAAGCGCGGCGACCGAGTCCACCACCAGAACGTCGACCGCACCTGAACGGACCAGCGTGTCGCAAATCTCCAGCGCCTGCTCGCCGGTGTCGGGTTGCGAGATCAGGAGGTTCTCGAGATCGACACCCAGCTTGCGGGCGTAAACCGGATCGAGCGCATGTTCGGCATCGACGAAGGCGCAGATGCCACCCTTCTTCTGGGCTTCCGCCACCGTATGAAGAGCCAGCGTCGTCTTGCCCGAGCTTTCGGGACCGTAAACCTCGATGATACGTCCGCGCGGCAGGCCGCCAACGCCCAGCGCAATATCGAGGCCGAGCGAGCCGGTCGAGACTGTCTCTATCTCCACCACCTGCTCGTTTGCCCCCAGGCGCATGATCGAGCCCTTGCCGAAAGCGCGCTCGATCTGCGACAGGGCCGCGTCCAGAGCCTTTGATTTGTCCACCGAATTGTCCTCTACAAGCCGTAATGAATTCTGAGCCATGATACAGCACCCTTTGGTCGTCAATGATAGACGGACAATCGTTGACCGCTCATATTTTTGTACCTCTTTTGTTCCAATTTGGCAAGAGGCATTAACTATATGTTTTTATTTACTAAATCTCATATGTTCTTATTTTGTTTTCATTTCATGCCCGCCGTTACGGGATATGAATGCCAACACCGTATCCGGCAGGGTGACGAATCGCGACCTTCCAGCATTCGCGGGAAAGGCAGCTCAGAGCGCCGGTCCCCGTTCCCGCGCGGCCCGCAATCCCGCCTCATAGGCTTGGCGTGCCCACATCGTCATATCGTCGGGATCGTCGAACGCAGCCTCGGGGACCGACCAGTAGGGCATCGCCACTTCCCTGCCCTTTCCACTATAGGTCCATTGCCTCGAACCGGCAGCAGCGAAGTCCGGCGCGCTTTCGGCATCCGCCTTGAGCATCAATTCACCCCGCAGAACGATGGCGATGATCACACCATGATGATAGATGCCCTTACCGCCGAACAGGCGGCGTATGGTGACAGCGCCGAGACCTTCGAAGAGTTCCCCGATGCGCTCGTCATCCATGGCGGGCAGGTCAGGCTTCGGCTGCCGCGCGCGCCTCGGCCAGCGCCTTGAGATCGGCGGGCTTCAGTTCCACGGATTCGCCGCAGCCGCAGGCGGAAGACTGGTTCGGGTTGCGGAACACGAAGCCGGTACGCAAGGTCGTGACTTCGAAGTCCATCTCGGTGCCTAGCAGGAAAAGCGCGGCTTCCGGCGCGACATAGACGTGCGCGCCTTCATGCTCGACATGATCGTCCTTCGGGTCCGGCTCGGTCACCAGATCGATGGTGTACTCCATGCCGGCACAGCCGCCCTTCTTTACGCCAAGCCGGATGCCGTGCGCGCCTTCGCGCATCGCGACGATCTCGCGCACACGCCCGGCTGCCCTGTCGGTCAGCGTCATGACGGAAAAACGTGCCATTCCAGTCTTCTCCATGCCATGCAGGTCAAAGGCCTGCCGGAATGATCTTCCTTATTCTCCCCCTTCAGGATGGGGGAATTCGCAAGCCGCCGCAAGGGTGTCCGCCCGCGCTCAATACCAGCCGACGGCGATCTGCGCCTCCTCCGACATGCGGTCCGGCGTCCATGGCGGATCGAAGGTCATATTCACCTCGACGCCGGAAACGCCTTCCACCGCGCCGACCGCATTCTGCACCCAGCCCGGCATTTCGCCGGCCACCGGGCAGCCGGGAGCCGTCAGGGTCATGTCGATCCTGACGGTGCGGTCGTCCTCGATGTCGATACGGTAGACGAGACCGAGTTCATAGATGTCGGCGGGAATTTCCGGGTCGTAGACGGTTTTCAGCGCCGAAATGATGTCGTCGGTCAACCGCGCCAGCTCGTCGTCCGAAATGGTCGAGACCGTTGCCTGCTGTCCGGCGGTTCCGGCATTGGCGGTCGTATCGTCCATGTCCATCATCCGAAGAATTTCCGTGCCTTTTCCAGCGCCTCTGCCAAGACATCGACCTCGGCCCTGGTGTTGTACATGCCGAAGGATGCCCTGCATGTGGAGGTGACGCCGAAGCGTTTCAACAGCGGCTGGGCGCAATGGGTGCCGGCGCGCACGGCGACACCCTGACGATCGATGACCATCGAGACATCATGCGCATGGATACCCTCAAGCTCGAAGGAGACGATGGCGCCCTTGCCCGGTGCTTCACCGAAAAAGCGCAGCGAATTGACGCCCCGCAGCCGTTCATGGGCATAGGCGGTCAGGTCCGCTTCGTGGGCCGCGATGCGGTCGCGGCCGATGCTGTCCATGTAATCCAGTGCAGCGCCCAGCCCGATCGCCTGCACGATGGGCGGCGTTCCGGCCTCGAAGCGATGCGGCGGAGCGTTGTAGGTGACCATATCCTCGGTCACCTCCTCGATCATCTCGCCGCCGCCCATGAAGGGGCGCATCGCTTCCAGCCGCTCTTTCCTGCCGTAGAGGACGCCGATGCCGGAGGGACCGTAGACCTTGTGGCCGGTGAAGACGAAGAAATCGCAACCGAGATCCTGCACGTCGATGGGCATGTGGACGGCGCTCTGGCTGCCATCGACCAGAACCGGAATGCCGCGCGCATGGGCGATGCGGCAGATTTCCCTGATCGGCGTGACCGTGCCGAGCGCGTTGGACATGTGGGTGATGGCGACCAGCTTCGTTCGCTCGGTCAGGCTCTTCTCGAAATCTTCCAGATGCAGGGCACCCAGATCGTCGACCGGCACCCACACCAGCTTCGCGCCCTGACGCTCGCGGATGAAATGCCACGGCACAATGTTGGAGTGATGCTCGAGGATCGACAGCACGATCTCGTCGCCCTCGCCGATGTTCGGCATGCCGAAGCCGTAGGCCACGGTGTTGATGGCGGCGGTCGAGTTGGAGGTGAAGACGATGTTGTCGGTCGACGGCGCGTTGAGGAAGCGGCGCACGCTCTCGCGCGCCTTTTCATAGGCGTCCGTGGCCGCATTTGAAAGAAAGTGCAGGCCGCGGTGTACGTTGGCATATTCCTGCGCATAGGCATGCTGGATGGTGTCGAGCACCACCTGCGGCTTTTGCGCCGAAGCGCCGTTGTCGAGATAGACCAGCGGTTTGCCATGCACCTGCCGGGCAAGGATCGGGAAGTCGCGGCGGATGGCCTCGACATCGTAGGGTGCGGCTTCGATCTTCTGGTCCATAATCTCTTCTCTGAACCGCATTGCGAACGCCCCGGCGATGCCCGGGGCGTCGGTTAAAAGCCGGCGTTCATCCGTGCGTTGCAAACCACGCGTCAAGCCTGGCTTCGAGGGCCTCGACGATCTGCTCGTCTTCCAGTTCCTCGATCACCTCGGCCACGAACGCCTTCACCAGAAGGCCCCGCGCCGTCTTTTCGGTAACGCCGCGCGACATCAGGTAGAACAGATGGTCGCCATGGATCTCGGTCACCGTCGCGCCATGGCCGCAGGCCACGTCGTCGGCAAAGATTTCCAGTTCCGGCTTGGTCGAGAACTCGCCGTCGTCGGACAGCAGCAGCGTATTGCAGGCCATGCGCGCGTCGGTCTTCTGCGCATACTGATGCACGTTGATGCGGCCCTGGAACACGCCATGGGCTTTTCCGGTCACCACATTGCGTACCACTTCGACCGACCCGGTGTGCGGAACGGCATGATCGAGCACCATGGTGACGTCGGTGTGGCTGTCACCCGCAAGCAGGTTGACGCCGCGCAACTGGAAGTCCGAGCCTTCGCCGGCAACCCTGACCAGCACTTCCTGACGCACCAGCTTGCCGCCCGCGTTCATGACGAACAGCGTCAGCTTCGCGTCCTTGCCGATCACAGCCTTGAACTGCGCCAGATGCTGCGCGGTTTCAGGCTGCTCCTGCACGATAAGCCACGTCACCTCGGCGCCGTCGCCAACCTGAAGCTGGCTGACCGAGCTGGCAAGCCCGGCACCCTCGCCCGACTGGCGTTCCACAATCACGGCGCGGGAGCCGGAACCGACATTGACCACCATTCTCACATGGCTCTGGCCGCCGGCTTGCAGATTCTGCAGTTCCACCGCCTTTTCCAGTTCGGTGCCTTCGGCAATGTCAAGCGCAATGCCGTCGGCCACGAAAGCGGCGTTTATGGCACCGATGGCGTCGTCCCTGCCATAGGTCTCCAGCGAAGCGGCAAAGGAGCCATCCGCCAGCCGTTCTGCAAGCGGCGCGAAGGAAACGCCGTTGCCGAGCACCGGCGTGCCGGAAACGGCGCCATTGACCAGCGTGACCACGCCCGAACCCTCCAGGAGCGGGTCGAGCGCCTTTGCCGATGACGTCGCATCGAACTCCGGCACCTTGCTCAAAAGGCGGCGCAGGTCGGTATAGTGCCAGGTTTCCACGCGACGGGTCGGAAGGCCCGCCTTGATCGCCTCGATGGCGCTGTCGCGCCGCGCCATCACTTCGCTGTCGCCCGGCAGCGCGCCCAGCCGCTCGCCGAATGCCTCGATCAGGGCCGTCTCGGCTGGCGTAAGCTGCGGGGTTGCATGTACGTTCATTGCATTCACCTCACCTTGCGCCGCCTCAGGCGGCTTCACCGATCACGCCGGCATAGCCGTTGGCTTCGAGTTCGAGCGCCAGCGACTTGTCGCCGGACTTGATCACCTGTCCCTTGTAGAGGACATGGACGGTGTCGGGCACGATGTGTTCGAGCAGGCGCTGGTAGTGGGTAATGACGAGGAAGGCGCGGTCAGACGAACGCAGCGAGTTCACGCCCTCGGCCACGATCTTCAGCGCATCGATGTCGAGGCCGGAATCGGTCTCGTCCAGCACACACAGCTTCGGCTGCAAAAGCTTCATCTGAAGGATTTCGGCGCGCTTCTTCTCACCGCCGGAGAAGCCGACATTGAGCGGACGCTTCAGCATGCCCATGTCCATATTGAGGGAGCCGGCGGCATCCTTCACGCGGGCGATGAACTCCGAAATCTTCAGCGGCTCCTCGCCGCGCGCCTTGCGCTGCTCGTTCAGCGCCACCTTCAGGAACTCCATGGTGGCGACGCCCGGTATCTCCATCGGGTACTGGAAGGCGAGGAAGATGCCGGAAGCGGCGCGCTCGGCCGGATCCATCCCGAGGATGGATTCGCCGTTGTAGAGGATGTCGCCCTCGGTCACCTCGTAATCCTCGCGCCCGGCGAGGATGTAGGACAGGGTGGACTTGCCGGAGCCGTTCGGGCCCATGATGGCGGCGACCTCGCCGGCCTTCACGGTCAGGTTCAGCCCGCGGATGATCTCGGTGCCATCCTCGGCGATGCGGGCATGCAGGTTCTTGATCTCAAGCATTTGTTCTTCCTGAATTTCTTCCAAAGCCCGTTGCGGTCTCCGAAACCGCTTTGCGTGCTTCCAGTCTATATGTCTTCGACGGTCAGCCGACCGAACCTTCGAGCGAGATGCCGATGAGCTTCTGCGCCTCGACGGCGAACTCCATCGGCAGCTCCTGAATGACGTCCTTGACGAAGCCGTTGACGATGAGCGCGATGGCTTCCTCTTCGGGAATGCCGCGCTGCATGACGTAGAACTTCTGGTCCTCGGAAATCTTCGACGTGGTGGCCTCGTGCTCGAACTGGGCGGTGGCGTTCTTGGCTTCCATGTAAGGCACTGTGTGCGCGCCGCACTGGTCGCCGATCAGCAGCGAATCGCAGTTGGTGAAGTTGCGCGCATTGGTGGCCTTGCGATGGGCCGAGACCTGGCCGCGATAGGTGTTCTGCGAGAAACCGGCGGCGATGCCCTTGGAGATGATGCGGCTCTTCGTGTTCTTGCCGAGATGGATCATCTTGGTGCCGCTGTCGATCTGCTGATAGCCGTTGGAAACGGCAATCGAGTAGAACTCGCCCTGGCTGTCGTCGCCGCGCAGGATGCAGGACGGATATTTCCATGTGATGGCAGAACCGGTTTCCACCTGCGTCCACGAGATTTTCGAGCGCGCGCCACGGCAATCGCCGCGCTTGGTGACGAAGTTGTAAATGCCGCCCTTGCCCTCGACATCGCCTGGATACCAGTTCTGGACGGTGGAGTACTTGATCTCGGCATCGTCGAGCGCGATCAGTTCGACCACGGCGGCGTGAAGCTGGTTCTCGTCGCGCTGGGGAGCGGTACAGCCTTCCAGATAGGAGACGTATGCCCCTTCCTCGGCGATGATCAGCGTGCGCTCGAACTGGCCGGTGTTCTTCTCGTTGATGCGGAAATAGGTCGACAGCTCCATCGGGCAGCGCACGCCCTTGGGCACGTACACGAACGAACCGTCGGTGAAGACGGCGCTGTTGAGCGTCGCATAATAATTGTCGGACACCGGCACCACGGAAGCGAGATATTTGCGTACCAGATCCGGATGCTCGCGGATCGCTTCCGAGATCGAGCAGAAGATGACGCCGGCCTTGGCCAGCTCCGCCTTGAAGGTGGTGACGACGGACACCGAATCGAACACCGCATCCACCGCCACGCGGCCGGAAGCGTAGACATTGTCGCTCGCCTCGTCATTGTCAGCGGCAGGCTTCTGCACGCCGGCGAGGATTTCCTGCTCGCGCAGCGGAATGCCGAGCTTCTCATAGGTGCGCAGCAGCTCAGGATCGACCTCGTCGAGGGATCTCGGACCCGACTGGTTCTTCGGCGCGGCGTAGTAGTAGATGTCCTGGAAGTCGATCTTCGGGTAGGAAACGCGCGCCCAGGTCGGCTCTTCCATGGTCAGCCAGCGCCGATATGCCTCCAGCCGCCACTGAAGCATCCAGTCGGGCTCCTGCTTCTTTTCCGAGATAAAACGGATGATGTCCTCGTTAAGGCCCTTGGGCGCCTTATCGGTCTCAATTTCCGTCTCGAATCCGTATTTGTACTGATCGACGTCGATCTCGCGAACCTGATCGATCGTCTCCTGCACTGCAGGCATAGGCGTTCTCCATCCTTATCGGGGGCAAGGCCCGACAGTTTTCAAACTATGGCACCGCCCTTCCGGGCCGCGTGAGTTCCATATAGTGCATCCCGACCGGATTTACACCCGGCCATGACGCACAGCTTGACCGGGCCAAGGCCCGTGCGGCCGCCCTCAGGCGGCCCTGCTTCCACCGGCACGGCGGGACGCGATGCCCGCCAGTGCCGAACGGAACAGTTCAAGGTCCTGCACGCTCGTCTCCTGCCCGATCGACACGCGCAACGCACCCTGTATTTCGTCAACTCCCATCGCCGCCAGGACATGGCTGGGACCAACCTTGCCCGACGAACAGGCGGAGCCGGCTGACAGCGCCACGCCGGCAAGGTCGAAGGCGATCTGGGCCGTCTCGGCCTTGAGGCCGGGAATGGCGAAGAAGCTCGTATTGGCCAGACGCGGCGCGGCATGCCCGAAGATGACGGCATCCGGCACCAGTTCCACGAGCGCCGCCTCGAAACGGTCGCGCATGTTGCGAACCCTGTCGACGGACCCGAGCCCTTCCAGCACTGCCGCCGCGGCGGCACCGAACCCCGCAATGCCGGCAAGATTTTCGGTTCCGCCGCGATGGCCCTTCTCCTGCCCGCCGCCGGCAACCAGCGGCTTCGGCATCATGAGGTCTGCCGCGGCAATGATCGCGCCGACGCCCTTGGGGCCGCCGATCTTGTGTGCGGAAAGAATCAGGTAATCCGCGCAAGGCTTTGACATGTCGAGCGGAATGCGCCCTGCCGCCTGAACGGCGTCCAGCACAAGAACCCCGCCGGCCGCCCTCACGACAGAGGCGATCTCTTCAAGCGGCTGCACCACGCCCGTTTCATTGTTGGCGGCGTGCACGGCGACAAGCGCCAGCCCCTGCTCCCTGTCATGGGCGGCAAGCGAGGCAATCAGTTCGTCGAGCCTGAGCAGGCCATCGCCATCGACGCCGATCCGCGTGACCTGATGGGCAGGAAAGCGCCCGCCGCCGAGCAGGCAGGGATGATCCGCAGTGCAGACATAAAGGCGACCGAAGCGCAGGGCCGCCTTGCCCATCCGCCAGTCCGGCGTGAGCAGGGTCATGGCGGCTTCGGTCGCTCCGGAGGTGAAGACGACGTGCTGGGGATTGGCATTCGCCAGAGCGGCCACCCGCCGGCGCGCCTCCTCGACGATGCGCCGCGCCGCGCGGCCCTCGCCATGCACGGACGAGGGATTGGCGCCATCCAGCGCCGCGACCACAGCCTCGCGCGCCTGCCCGAGAAGCGGCGCGCTGGCGTTGTAGTCGAGATAGGCGCGAACGGCTGCCATTTTCCTGTCCGTTTCTCCCTGCATTAAGCCTGACGCCAAGCTGCGGCGTTATTTCCTTGAAATCGTGAGGCCAGCCGTCCTATCTACGCATCAGCGGCGTGGGTGGGCCAACCACTCAGTTTTGAACAATTCTAATCTAGCTTCTAAGAAGGCCCTGGCCTCACGTCAAGGTCGAATCTTGTGAGAAGCGTTCAAGAATTGTTCCTGGACAGCCAGTCAGTCTGTAGTCGGAGTTATTGATGCCAGAGGTCATTTTCACGGGTCCGGCCGGTCGGCTGGAAGGTCGCTATCAGCCTTCCAGGGAGAAGAACGCGCCTATCGCGATCGTGCTTCATCCGCATCCGCAGTTCGGCGGGACGATGAACAACAAGATCGTCTACGACCTCTTCTACATGTTCCAGAAGCGTGGCTTCACCACGCTTCGCTTCAATTTTCGCGGCATCGGCCGCAGCCAGGGCGCATTCGACCATGGAATCGGCGAGCTGTCGGACGCCGCCGCCGCGCTCGACTGGGTGCAGTCCCTGCATCCCGATTCGAAAAGCTGCTGGGTGGCCGGCTATTCCTTCGGCGCGTGGATCGGAATGCAGTTGCTGATGCGCCGGCCGGAGATCGAGGGGTTCATGTCCATTGCCCCGCAGCCCAACACCTACGACTTCTCGTTCCTTGCGCCCTGTCCGTCGTCCGGCCTCATCATCCATGGCGATGCCGACAAGGTGGCCCCGCCGAAGGATGTCCAGGGGCTGGTCGACAAGCTTCACACGCAAAAGGGCATCACCATCACCCAGAAGACGCTGCCGGGCGCCAATCACTTCTTCTCCAGCGAAGCCGACCTGCTGATCGAGGAATGCGCCGACTATCTGGACCGCCGCCTCGCCGGCGAACTGGCCGACCCGCGCCCCAAGCGCCTAAGGTAACGGCCTGACCAGAACCCCGCCGCTCACCGGCTTTTCGCACCCCGTCGTGGTCGGGAAGGTGAGCGGCAGCTTCTTTTGCGAGCGCACCGCCAGATAGGCCCATGCTTCCGCCTCGGTGGCATCTCCATCCATGCCGGCTTCTTCGGCGGAAATCACTTCCGTATCCATGGCTTTCGCGCCCGCCTTCAGGTCGCGCATGATGTGGGGGTTCTTGCGGCCGCCGCCGCAGACGATCCACAGTCGCGGCTTTTCCGGCAAATGCCCCACCGACTTCAGGATCGCGGCCGCCGACACCGCCGCCAGCGTTCGCGCACCATCGGCCAGATCCAGACCTTGCGCCTCAACAAGCGTAAAATCGCCGCGGTCCAGCGATTTCGGGCCGGGCTCGGCGAAAAATGGCTTGCCGAGATAGAGGGCGACCACTTCGTCCACCACCTTGCCCTCCGCCGCTATCGTACCCCCGGCATCGAAGGCAACGCCCGCCTTCCGCGCCACCCACTGATCGATCAGCCCATTGCCCGGTCCCGTATCGAAGGCGACCGGATCGCCTTCCCCCGGCACATACGTAATGTTCGAAATGCCACCGATATTGACGAAAACGATCGGGAATTTGCCCGCAAGATGTGAGGGCAGCGAGCGCGCCAGCGCCGCGTGATAAGCGGGTACCAGCGGCGCACCCTGCCCGCCATGGCGCATATCCTCGGCCCGCATGTCGAACACCACCGGCAGGCCGGTGAGATTTGCCAGCAATTGCCCGTCGCCAAGCTGCACAGTCAGCCCCTGCTGCGGCCGGTGCAGCACCGTCTGGCCATGGAACCCGATCAGTTCCGGTTCACCCCACGCCCCGGCCTGTCCGGAAAGAAAAAGCTCCACTGCCCCGGCATGCCGGCGGGTGATCTCGCCTTCAAGCGCGGCAAGATCGCCGGGACGTTCGGCGCGCTCGCCGATCTGCCGCGCCACCTTCAGCCCCGCCGCGATACGGTCGCGAAACGCGGTTTCATAAGGCACGAACAGGCCCGGTCCCCGCTCGACGATATCGACGCCATCCGTGCGCAGCATGGCAAGGTCGATGCCGTCCATGGAAGTGCCGCTCATCAGCCCGATTGCGCAGATTGTCGCCATTTGGCTTGCCGTCCTTGTGATTCCCCGCCCGCAGATGCTAAACGCGCGCGGTCACACTTGCCACGCCGGCGCCTGTCTGCCGGTGCTTTCGGGAAAAGAAAAATGACTGCCTTCAAATCCGACTTCCTGCGCATCATGAGCGAGCGCGGTTTCATCCACCAGATTTCGGACGAAACCGGCCTCGACCAGCTTTTCGCGACGGAGACGGTGACGGCATATATCGGCTTCGACCCGACAGCGCCCAGCCTTCATGCGGGCGGGCTGATCCAGATCATGATGCTGCACTGGATGCAGAAGACCGGCCACCGGCCCGTCGCCCTGATGGGCGGCGGCACCGGCATGGTGGGCGACCCTTCGTTCAAGGACGAGGCGCGCAAGCTGATGACGCCGCAGACCATCCAGGACAACATGGACGGCATCAAAAAGGTGTTCTCCAACTACCTCACCTTCGGCGACGGCCCGCGCGATGCCTTGATGGTGAACAATGCCGACTGGCTGCTGCCCCTGAACTATCTCGAATTCCTGCGCGATGTCGGCCGTCACTTCTCGGTCAACCGCATGCTGTCGTTCGATTCGGTGAAGCTCAGGCTCGACCGCGACCAGTCGCTGTCCTTCCTCGAATTCAACTACATGATCCTTCAGGCTTACGACTTCGTCGAGCTGAACAGGCGCTACGGCGTGCGCCTCCAGATGGGCGGCTCGGACCAGTGGGGCAACATCGTCAACGGCATCGATCTCGGCCACCGCATGGGAACGCCGCAGCTTTACGCGCTTACCACGCCGCTGCTGACCACCGCCTCGGGCGCCAAGATGGGCAAGTCGCTGGGCGGCGCGATCTGGCTCAACCCGGATATGCTCAGCCCCTATGACTTCTGGCAATACTGGCGCAATACCGAGGACGCCGACGTCGAGCGCTTCCTGAAGCTCTACACCACGATGTCGCTCGATGAGGTGGCAAAGCTCGCGGCTCTGGGCGGCGCCGAGATCAACGAGGCGAAGAAGGTGCTCGCTACCGAGATCACCGCACTTCTGCATGGCCGGAAAGCGGCTGAAGAGGCGGCGGAAACGGCCCGCAAGACCTTCGAGGAAGGCGCTCTTGCGCAGACGCTGCCGACTGTCGAGGTTGAGAGCGCTTCGCTGGAGACCGGCATGGGCATTCTGTCGCTGCTGGTGGCCGCGGGGCTGGCAACGTCGAACGGCGAGGCCCGCCGGCATATTCAGGGCGGCGCCGTGCGTCTCAACGACCAGCCGGTTGCAGATGACAAGCGTGTCGTGACCACTCAGGATCTGAATCCGGAAAACGTCGCAAAGCTTTCTCTCGGCAAGAAAAAACACATTCTGGTTCGTCCGGCCTGACCGGACGGACATATCCCGTTTCCCTGTAGCGCTTCCGCTTTTCCTTAAAGCGTGTCGCGATCTTTCAGATTCGCTCCCTGCGCTTTAAGTTCTTGTTTTTACGCATGTCGTTGCCCCGAAACCGGTTCCCACTTTCGGGCGACATGCTTTAAAACGTCACGCCAGACCTCATGTTCGCCGCGCACCGGACACGGGTCACCGCCACCGTCGATGCGCGCGGATTTTCGTCCGCCCTGCGCGGCAACGGCCAGCCGCAAATGCGGCTCATGAGGGCGTAAGGCGGCCTTGCCCCTCCTTGCCGGGGCGGGGCAGCGTCCACCTTGCATTACCTGTATTCGAAGATCGAGCGGAAGATGCCGGGCGCGATCACCGACAGAGGGTTGATCTCCAGTTCCGGCTTCTTCACGTTTCCGCGCAGGCGGTAGGTCACGCCGATCAGACCGCGGTCACGGCCATTGCCGAGGATCGCGCCGACCAGCGGCAGTTCGCCGAAAATGCGGTTCAGGCCATAGGCCGGCATGAAGGTGCCGGTCATGTCCATATTGTCGTTCTGGTCGTAGAGAATGCCCTGGAAAGTGGTGCCGATCAGCGGCCCGCGCAGAACGCCGTTGGCAAGCTTCACATAGCTCGCCCCTTTCTCCACTTCGGTGGAGCCACGCTCGAAGCGGACGCTCGACGTATCGATGTTGCCGCGCACCGCCTGATTGAGGCTGCGGCTGTCGCCGGCGGGTGTTGTCGAGACGATCGACGCCAGCTTCGGCTCGTTCACGACGAGGAAATCGCGTGCATCGATCCTGCCCTTCAGGGGGCCGTCACCAGCGCCTTGCAGGGCGATCGCCAGGCCGCCGCCCCTGACATTTCGATAGATATCGAGAAAACGGAGAATTGAACCGGCATCGGCCGAGCGCATGGACAGGGTTCGCTGGCTGCCGCTCGTGCCGCCCTCGGCCGTAACGGCTGCACCGCTGCTTGTCGTCGCGCTGGCCTTCAGGCTGCCTATCCGCGAGCCCGCCCCGCTGTAGCTGAGCTTGAGGCCCGCCAGCATTTCGTTGTGGAAGCCGGTCAGCCTGCCGATGTCGGCCGTCAGCGAAACCGTATCCGCCTTGTCGCGTGCCTTGCCCGACCCGCCGGGACCGGAGGTAAATTGCTTGATGACGGGGCGCACGTCGAGCGATGCTCCCGATACGTCGACCTTGTAGCCCGAACCCGTGCGGCGAACCGAGACGGCAACGTCGTCATCCCGGTTGAGCCGTACCTTATCGAAGGTTGCAGAAGACAGGGCCCCGCCTGAAAGCACGACATCGCCCCTGGCGGAGAAGCTCTTGCCGTCGAGGCTGAAACCGGAAAGCCGGGTCGTGTCGCCTCCGGTCTTCATCATGAAAGCGGCCTGCGCCGGAACCCCCTGGCCCTTGCTCCAGCCCACCCATGGCAGGCTCAGCTTCGCGGCAGTGAGGTCGGTGTTGACGGAGCGCGCGCCATCGGCCCGATTTTCCAGCGCCACCTTTATCGTGCCTTCCAGCATGCCGGAAAGGCCAGGCATCAGCTTGTCGCGCAGCTTGTCGTCAAGGATCAGCGTAACCTTTCGGCTGCGCGCGACGTCCGACGCCTTCAACGGCTCAACAAGGCTGACTTCGGCGGGAATGTCATTGAGCCTTGCGGTTGCAACGATCGTGGCCTTGCCGGGATCGACGGTTATGGAGCCGTTGGCATCGGTCACGTTCTGGCCGTCGAAATCCTTCTTCAGCGCCAGACCCTTGTAGTCCAGAGCGACCAGCCAGTTCAGCGTGCTCGTGTCGATACCTGCTTGGAGGGGAATGTCAGCCTTCACATTGCCAGTCACCCGACCGGAAAACTCTTCCGGTTTGAGGCCGACATAGCGCATGGCGTTGATCGGCTCATAGGATGCCAGTTCCACTATGGCATCCGCATCGCCCTCGACATTGATGTCGAGCTTGCCGATGACGGGGCGTTGATTTGCATCATCCACCGTCAGCGTTCCCTTGCTCGCCGCCGCGATGCGGCCGCTGGGCATGTAGACGGTGCCGGACTCCAGCGAGATGCGCACCTGCGTTCCATCGAACTCCACCCGACCGACGGCATCGCGCACAGGAGGGATATGGCCAGCCGTGTCGAAGCGCGCGCCCTCGACATCGAACCGGCCCGATACTTCCTTCGCGGTCAGCGGCACGCCGCTGCCCAGACGCCCCGGCTGGACATCGTAGCGAAGGCTGGCCTGCGGAACCCGCCCACCGAACAGATTCTTCAGAACCCATTGCCGGGCACTGCCGGCAGCCATCCATGGCCATAGCTGCTTGACGTGGGAGACGGGCATGTCGTGGACGTTGAGCGCCAGAAACAGCCCCGGCGTCTCATCTCCGGCGAATTGCAGCGTTGCCATCCCCACAGCCTCGCCGCCCGCACCGGAACGCACCGCGATGGTGTCGGCGATCAGCTTGCGGCTGTCCACATCGTAGACGCCGGCGATGCGGCTGAGAAACCGCAAAGCCGGCTCCGACGAATCGTCCGGAGCCAGCGTCGATCCGTCACTGACGAAGTCATAGCGGTAGGCGGGCCCCTCTTCCGGCGAAACCTCGGGCGGACGAGGCCCGACCGATCCCTGAAAGGTGAAATTCGAGCGACCCGTCTTCACCAGAAGACGCCCTATATCGATCTTGTTTGAACCTCTCTCCAGCGTTGCCTGCATGGCGATATCGGCGGCCAGCAAGCCTCGGAGACCGAAATCGAGCGCCGTCCCTTTGAGGTCCAGAGAAGCCCGCAGTTCCGATGCGGTCTCCCCCACGCCTTCGCTTCCCTTAAGATGCAGGGTGCCGGCGCCGGGCTCGTGGCCTCCCCCCGGCCAGAAAGTTTCCAGTTGCGGGCCGGCAACCTCGATGGTTGCATCAAGATCGACAATGCGCCGCGTCAGGGGATCGCGCGCTGCGATACCGGCAAGGCTGATGGCACGCCCGTCGACGGTTGCGGTGGTGGACAGTTCCATACGGTCGGAACCTGCCTGCCGCACAACCGCATCGGCGATCTTCACGGAACGGATGCCGACATCCGCCGGCAAGGCAAGTTCGACATTGACCAGCCTTATGTCACGCACAGACTCCATCTTGACGGCATCGAGAGCTTCGCGAACGGAATCGAAAACCGCCGCGATCACCTTGTCGGGATCGATCAGCCCCTGGCTGTCACGCAGGGGAGCCACCCAGTCGTGCCTGCCAGACGAGAGGCCAGCCAGATCTATACGCGCATCCGAGAGCTTTGCGCTGGTCAGCCGCACCTCGCCGCCGACAAGCGGCAGCGCCCGCATGCCGAAACGCACGGTGCCGGCCTCAAGCATCCTGTTGCCATCGGCCGTGGTCAAACTCAGATCGCTCACCTGCAAGGCAAGGAAACTCGATCCATCAAGCGTGATGCCGGTCGATCCGCTGCTTACCTTCACATCGGTTTCGGCAAGCCGGCGGATGGCGCTTTCCGCCTCCCGCTGAAGGCGATCCTTGCCCACCCCCGAAGCGCCGATGGCATAGACACCGGCAACAAACAGAGCCGCAATCAGGGCCAGCGCCAGAGCGGCACGCTTCAGCCACCTGAATCTGCGCCTGAAAACAGCCCGCCCGAGAGGCGGAGTGCAGCCGGCGGAAGGCAGGGCACTCAGATCGGTGATCTCAGAACGCCGAAACCTGATCTTCTCGTGCTGTGGAAGTTCCTGACCCACACCAAATCCCAATGCCGTGCCAATGGCATGCGGCTGGCAGCTCCCCCGTCGCTTGCCGCACTTCAGGCGCCTCATGCGTCTCAGGGACGCGCTCCGGAGCGAATCCCGATAGAACCATATATCGGTGGAACTCCACGCGTAACCTCAAACAAGGGCATTGCTATGACCGCTACCAGCGAAATCGGGCTCAATATCGGAGACAAGGCTCCCCAGTTTGAATTGCCCGGCGATGGCGGCGGCACGGTGCGGCTTTCGGATTTCGCCGGCCAGCCCGTGGTGGTCTATTTCTACCCGAAGGACGACACGGCGGGATGCACCGCCGAGGCCATCGATTTTTCGCGCCTGAAACCCGAGTTCGCAAAGGCCGGCGCCACCGTAATCGGCATCTCTCCGGATAGCGCCAAGAAGCACGACAAGTTCAGGGAAAAGCACGAGCTGACAGTCGCGCTTGCAGCCGACGAGGAGCGCAAGGCCATCGAGGCTTACGGCGTATGGGTGGAAAAGCAGATGTACGGGCGCAGCTACATGGGCGTCGAGCGCACAACCTTCCTCATCGGCCGCGACGGCCGCATCGTGCAGATCTGGCGCAAGGTGCGCGTCAAGGGCCATGCAGAAGCGGTTCTGGAAGCGGTCCGCTCACTTTGAGCGGAACCTTTCCTCCCCTGCGCGCGTTGGGACCGCAACCAGCCAGGGAGGAATATATGCGCAGCATTCTGCTATGGGCCGTCGGCGTTCCGATCCCGATCATCATCCTGTGGTGGATATTCGGATGACCTGACCGCCTCCCTGCCCCTTTAGCCCAACCCTGCCCGCTGCCTTCCTCCCGGCAGCGGGTTTTTCACGTTCATCTTTCCCGATATCTCTGCGGCACAAAGCTTTGTTAACCCTAACACCGCATAAATCGAAGGACGGCATGGTTAACGGGGCGTATCGTGACAGCAGTCCAGTCAGCGGTATTCGGCAAGCGCAGGGAACCTCATACCGTCATCATCGCGCGTGGCGACGAGATCCGGCACTTCACCATTCGCCCCTGGATGGCCGCGCTCGTCGGCTCCGCCGTCATGGCGCTCTCCCTCGGCTATCTGGGGGCAACCTCCTATCTCGTGCTGCGCGACAACATCATCAGCGCCTCGACGGCACGCCAGGCGCGCATCCAGCAGGCCTATGAGGATCGCATTTCGGCGCTGCGCGCGCAGGTGGACCGCATCACCAGCCGGCAACTGCTCGATCAGCAGCTCATGGAAACCAGGGTTACCGAACTGATCGAACGCCAGAGCCGGCTCACCGATCGCCACGGCCGGCTCGGTCCCGTTCTCGACCGCGCGGGACGCGAGATCGGCGGCAATCTGCCACTGACCGCGCCCCTGCCGGCCCAACGGCAGAACGGCACTCCGGAAATCACCGGATCGATCGAGCGTATCGAAAAGCCTGTGCAGGCAGCCGCCGCGGACACTTCGCCCTTCGCGAACTGGACGACCCGCACGGGAGACACACCCGCTCCGGCCGTCATGGCCTATGCGGGTGCCGAACCGTCCGAGGCCGACCGGGCCGACAAGATCTTCGCGACCATCAACCGATCGCTCAAGGCCATCGAGGACGACCAGCTTGCGCATATTACGCAACTGGCCGATGCCGCTTCGGAAAGCGCGGACGCGATCTCCAACGCGCTCGAAGCCGCGGGGCTGCCCGTCGACATGGATTTCGCGCAAGAAGGCGCGGCCAGGACCGACGTCGGCGGCCCTCTCATTCCGATGGACACCGCCACCGTCTTCGATGCCAGGCTCAGGGAGCTGGATGAGGCGCTGCAAGCGCTCAGCCATGTCAAGCAGGAGGCGCGCCGGCTGCCGATTGCCAATCCCGCCCCCGGCCATGCGGTGACCAGCACATTCGGAGTACGCCGCGATCCGCTGATCGGCTCGGCCGCATTCCACTCAGGCATGGATTTCCGCGCTCCCGTCGGCATGGATGCAAAGGCCACGGCCCCGGGCAAGGTGGTGAAGGCAGGCTGGAACGGCGGTTACGGGCGCATGGTGGAAATAGACCATGGACGGGGCTTCTCCACCCGCTATGCGCATCTGAGCCGCATCGTCGTCTCGGTCGGCCAGAAAGTCGAAACGGGCGACATCGTCGGGCGCACCGGAAACACCGGCCGCTCGACCGGGCCTCATCTCCACTACGAAGTCCGCCATAACGGCACGGCGCTCAACCCGCTTCGCTTCCTGAAGGCCGGCAAGGCCATCCAGCAATATCTGTAGGCGGTTCAGGCCGTTTTTCCGCAGACGCTGCCACGCAACGTGATTTCCCTGCCGCCATGACGAAGTGCGACAAATGCTCCCCGAATGAAACCATGGCGCCCATAAGGGACATACAGAATTAGAATCTCCGGAGCATTCTTCCGCTGCGTTGCGGATGCTGGATTAGCCGCCGCGCTGACTGGCTTCATGCCAAGGGCTATCTGAAAACCTGGCTCGACAACCCTGCCGCTAGTTGGTTCATTTTTCCCGCAACCAAAGGAGGGGGAGCGACGATGAGCTTTCAGTGTGTAGAAGCAACCAGGGGTCCAGATGGCGTTTGCCCCAAGTGCAAGCGCAAGGCTTGCATCTGCCTTCAGAAATAAGCCCAAACAATTGACGGCGGCAGGCGACGTGCCTGCCGCCCCAAACACAAGATCATGGCGTTAACACTTGATCGCGACCACGACGGATGGGCGCTCCATGGAAGAGATTGCGCAGTTCCTTGGGCATGAAAACAGCCGCATCACCTTCAAGGCATATGCTCGCTATTCGCCCGATTACCCGCGCAGGCTGGCCGCGTCGTTGGAGGTCTGGGTTCGGTGAACCTGTAGACCACTTCGTAACAGCGGCGCAAAGCCTTGGGGGTACTGGTGGGCGATGACGGACTCGAACCGCCGACATCTTCGGTGTAAACGAAGCGCTCTACCAACTGAGCTAATCGCCCCCGGCGGGCCGGACCATTAAGCAGTTCCTGTCCAAATCGCAAGCCCCAAGGCGCAATTCGGCGGTTTGGATTGTGCTGAAAGAATGCCGGAACAGGGCTTTGAAGAAAAACATCGGAACTTTTCACACAACCGTCATTGCAGCGCTTGACACCTGCATGGGAACCCCTTATCCACCCGCCAACGACGCACACATCAACGGTGTTCGTCACAGCGCGGGTGTAGCTCAGTCGGTTAGAGTGCCGGCCTGTCACGCCGGAGGTCGCGGGTTCGAGCCCCGTCACTCGCGCCATTAAATCAAATACTTAGCAGACCATGAATCGGCCAAAACTCTGAACGCCAGACCGGCTGTTCAAAGTTTCATCCTGTTTCGTTCTTCGATTTTCCATCCACACCTTTCGCTTTTTGTGGATAGATGGTGTGCGTCCCCTCACCTAAACGCTGCGGTGCAACCATGCTTGAACGCGACCCCAGAATTGACGCCGTGGCTGCCAGTGACCTTGTATCGGCGTCCGTCCTTGCCTCTCTTGTCGGCATGCTGGGTGCGAAAGGCATCTTATCCGACGAAGAAGTCCGGGAGGTCTACGAGCAAGCCCTCTACCTTCTGGAAACCCAGCAATCCACAGATGAGGAAATGACGCCGATCTACGAGGCTGCCCGTGAGATAATCGAGGCGCAGTTGCGGCCGGATGAAGACGAATAGCCTCGGCTATTACGGCGGCGGCCGCCCCGTTACCCACGTATAGACCCCGACCAGCCATCCCGCGAAGGTGACGATACCGATCCCGATGCGGATGAGCCATCGGCCCACTGTGCCGGCACCTTCCGCCTTGGTGCGCAGCGTCGTGACCTCGGCCGTCACCTTTTCATGGGCATCGACCTTGTTCTTGATCGACAAGATGTCGGCTTCCTGATGAGTCTGGCGCAGGACAAGCTCATCCACACGCCTATGCAGCGCAGCCCGGCTTTCATCCTGCCGGTCCAGCCGATCCTCAATGCCATCGAGCTTGCCGATGACGACGCCGAGTGAGCGCTCGATGTTGCTATTTGTCGGCAATGCTCGTGTCCCTGTTTATTTCCAGCAGCCTCGGCCGGAGCCGAAGGTGTTGTGAGCTGCTACCTGCTCGGCAAAAGGGCGATCCTGCGCGATGATCGTCTGCCGGGTCTCTGCCGATGGCGTAAGCTTTCGCCAGCCGTCGCATTCACTGACAGTCGTTGTCTTCGAGCACCCACTTGCCGCCAAGAGCGCGGCAAAGCTCGGGGCTATCCATATTGCGTGCCTGTTCATCGACGCGGTTCCTTTCGCGCAAGACTTCAACGGATCGGGTAAGGATGGCCTGCCGTTCGCTTGCCGCGCCCCGCTGGTGGCCGTGGAGCCATGACAGGCCCATGAGAGAGGCTGCGACCGCGAGAGCGCCCAGCACACGGCCGATGGGTGATGCGAGGATGGCGATCATGCCAGTTCCTCTCTGATCTTTCGGATCGA
Source organism: Aquamicrobium defluvii (assembly GCF_004363725.1). Taxonomy (GTDB): domain Bacteria; phylum Pseudomonadota; class Alphaproteobacteria; order Rhizobiales; family Rhizobiaceae; genus Mesorhizobium; species Mesorhizobium defluvii. The sequence goes on from NZ_SNZF01000013.1 coordinate 76,282, forward strand.
GGCCGCCAGCCTTGGCCCGAGGAACGTCAGTATGAGCAGACCGACGACCGCCACGCCCCCAAATGCGGCTATGTCCGATACCTGGCTGTCGCGGAGCCATGCGACCGCAGCGCCCACGCCACCGAAGCCGGTGGTGAGCCAGCCCCACAGGCCGGTTTCCTTCTTGACCTTGGTTTCGACGGTCTCGGGGACCACTGGCTTTTCGACCTCGACGGGCACCTCAATCTTGGGCTGCCCCGCCTCATGCCGGCGCTTGACCTCGGAGAGAGCCGCCGTGACCTGCATGACGGAAACGGATGCATTCTGGCCGCTGTAATAGCCCTTGCCTTTCGAGGTCGGGAGCGAGGCCCATTCGCGCGCCAGATTGTCCAGCAGGCTTTCCAGCTTGAGCCGCCCCGCCAGCCACTTGTCGATACCGCGCTGGCCGAGCAGGTAGCAGCCCATGCGATCCTGCATGTCGCGGTCGAACTTCGAGCTCGACGGGATGCTGAGCGCCTTCTGGATATTCCGCCGCGTGGTCCGCACGATCTGGTAGCGCCCGACAGCCGACGAGTTCCACTTGTTTTTCGGGTGTGCCAGCATCTTGCCCTGCAAGTCATCGACCTGCTTGAGCGTCATCTTGACCAGATCGACCGGGCCGCCCGTGTATGCGCCATAGGCCAGCGTCTCGTTGTAGCCTCGGGCTTTGTCGGTTCCTTCGGAGAGGCCGATGAGGTCGAGGACGGGGCGATACACGTAATAGCGGTCGCCCGCACCATTTGGCACGTTCGTCATGTCAGTTCCTTTCAGGTTGATGATTACTTTCAGCCGCCGTAGGTTGCCGCCGGGCACCAGAAGCGGGGAATTTCGTGAAGTCTCTTAATCGTCATCCATCGGCTCCCGATCGTCGAAATGACATCCAAGGTCTGCGGGCAATCGGAGCAATCCTGGTAGCCATATTCCACATAGCGGAATGGGGCGTATCAGGTGGCGTGGATGTGTTCTTTGTTGTATCTGGCTATTTTCTTAGCATCGGCTACGTAAGAAGATCTTCATCAGGAAATTATATCAATCTTATTGATCATCTATCAAGATTTATAATTAGGACAGTTCCTGAGATTGCAATCGTTTTAACCGCAATCACATTAGCAGCGCTATTGTTTTCGTCCCCTGTAGAATGGCAGAATGTTTTGCGCGGGCTTTTTTTTAGCTCGATATACCTACAGAACTATTGGCTTATTTTTAGCGGTCAAGATTACCTCTCTCGCGACGAGACAATCAGCTTCACGCAACACTTCTGGGCTGTGTCACTAATTGGTCAATCCTATTTTCTTTGGTATTTTGTGGCGAGGATTTCCGAAAAGTTGGCGATTTTATACAAAACACGCCCAGAGAATTTTCTTGCTTCTGTTCTGACGGTCATAGCGATTACCTCGCTCGCTTGGTCCGTATATTGGACTTCAGCCGATTCTGCTGCGGCATACTTTGATTTGGCGACCAGATACTGGCAGTTCGCCGCCGGCGCCCTCGCTGGCATATTCACGACATCAATAACCTGGACGGCGGAACGCCGACTGTGCGTCTCAATGTCTTGGCTCGGACTTGCTCTAATCCTGAGTTGCGGCTATCTGGTCGGCGAACGCTTTGACTTCCCCGGATACATTTCTCTTTGGCCAGTAGGCTCGGCGCTGCTCATTCTACTGTTTGGCCGACAGAGCGACTATCGAAATGCCGGCAAGCTTTTGAGTTTGACACCGCTAGCAACTCTCGGATCTGTTTCGTTCGGGATATACCTGTGGCACTGGCCGATATACGTGGTCTTCTGGCGATTAACAGGCGGAAATATATCCGTCTTCCATGGCGTGTTTATTATTATTCTTTCAATCGTTCTAGCCTTTGGTTCAAACAGGCTAGGAAATTGGATCTCGATGCGCATTCTCCGCCCTGAGCGCGGCCAGTGGATTTCATCATCGGCCGTGGGTCTAATATTAGCCGCACTGTCTATTTTCTTTCTAGCATCGGAACGCCTGATCAGCACAGGTGCTTCCAGAGTTGAGCGACTATTTGTTGAGGGAAGCTCGATCATAACCCCTGGCCCACTAACGGCGCGGCGAGATAACCCGATCGTCTATGAGATAGGCTGTCACCAGAATGCTACCAATCCAGTGGTGAAATCTTGCTCATTCGGAAGCCAAACTCCAAATCGAATCGTTGCCTTGGTCGGCGGGTCACATTCAGCCCATTGGCTCCCGGCCCTGATCGAAATTGCCGCGACACACAACTGGCGCGTTATCTCAATGACGAAAAGCAACTGCGCTTTCGCGGATCCAAGCGATGCAAGTATTTTTGTCGAGGAGAGTTATCACCCCTCTTGCTCCGAGTGGATCAACACTGCAACCGAGATGCTCATCGAGCAGCGCCCTGATTATGTTTTCACGTTGGCAACTCGGCCCATTTTCAGTTCTCCAGATGCACGAGGAACATCGGCAGTCATCGGTGAGAGAATCCCTATTGGATATGTGCGCAGCTTTGAGCGGCTTGCCGCAGAAGGCGTTTCCGTCATAGCCATCAGAGATACACCATGGATGGGATTCGATGTTCCCACGTGCGTCTTTGCCCCGCTCCTGAGCATAGAAAAAAATTCCTGCCGCCGACCCAGGCAAAGCGTCCTCGACGACAAAGGACTGGAAGAAGGTCTTGCAAACCTGCCCCTCAATGTTGCCTATGTGGACATGACCGACTGGTTCTGCGCCGACGATTGGTGTGACGCTGTCCGCGACGGCATCCTTATGTATCGCGATAGGCACCACATCACTGCCACTTACTCGAAGCATATTTCCAGAGCCTTGTACAATCGCATTACCGAGGCCTTGACCAATCAACGGGCTCTAACTCGATAGTGTGTTTACACAAGAATGCCGCCAAGGTTCGGCAGGGCGTACAAGTCGGTATTTTTATTGCTGACTGCTATACTTATTGATAGCAATCACACTGGGTTTGGGAATTTCTCATGTCAGCTAAACTTCGCCTTCCGGCTTATTTTGCGCTCATTGCTTTCTCAGCCTTATGTGGTGCATTGGCTGCTAGGGAGATTCCTAAATATTTTCCGCCCAGCGTCACTACAAGCGCTCGATATCTTGAGCGAGTGTCTCAATTTCAAGTGCTGAAGCCTATTGCTAGAAACGTGATGATCGGGGATTCCCTGACTGAGCGGGGAATTTGGGAAGAGCTTCTTCCGGGAATGTCGATCTCCAATCGTGGCCTAGGCAGTGTCACAGTCAGTTTGCTCCGCGAAAACCTGCCCTACATACCCGAAGACGCTGAACGTGCCTTTGTCATGGTCGGCGTGAACGACATCAGCAAAGGTCGACAGGCAGAGGATGTGCTTATCGACTACCTTGCCCTGCTGGATGATCTGGATGCGCTAAAGGTCGATATCGTGGTTCAGTCCACCTTGCTTACCAATAATCGGAAATGGAATGCCGAGATCGACAAGGTGAACATGATTCTCTCGAATACCTGCCAGCAAGGCAGATGCACGTTTGTCGATCTTAACAGCGAATTGGCTGCTGATGGCGCCATCAGGCCGGGCATGACCTATGATGGCGTCCATCTGAACGGGCGCGGATATTCCACTTGGTCTCGCGCGATCAGGCCACTGATGAGTACTGATATAGATCAATCCAGCAATCCCGGGTAAATGACAGAGACCCTTGACATCATCATGTCCGGATGAATCCGACATTGTGCTGCGTCATCTATGGCTATTCACCTTCAATCAACCCCCGAAAGGCCGCAACATGCAGCAGGCCTGTAGTTGCCGGCGCGCTCAGCACAGCTGATATTGGCGAGCCGGCTACTTCGGCTACATTGGCCCAGCCGAAAGCAACCTGGCCTGATCTGCCAGACCCCGCCGCACCTCCATCCGCAATCTCCGTCAACCCAGTCAACGTATGCGTCAGCGCCGCGCCGCTATCTGCCACAGAGCAGCAAATGCCGACAACAAACGCCGGCGCGCCTGTGAACAGGGAGACTGAGAATGTGTCGGTCGGGGACACGTCGCCGGCAAGAAGGTTGGAGATAGTGACGTCGGGTAAAGCAATGCTATTCAGATCGAACACTGACAACGACAAGATGGGGATCGCCGCAGAGGTAGATGCGACGATCTCACCGGCAACACCAGATAGCCCGCCAGGGACTTGGTCTTCCGTCAGATAGTAGATTCCCACATCGCATCGACCGAGCGGCGACGTAGCGCGAGAGGCGGCAAGACTGCTTGGTGACGTGAACCCAAGAGCTTTGGTCATTGTCAGACCACCAAAGGTGACGGGGTTAAGGGTTGTCGTGTTGGCATTGACAGTCCTCGCCGCGGCAACCGCAACAACCAGCATTTTGGCACCCACAGCGGTGGTATGCGAGACCGTGCGGCTATTGCTCGTACTGATATCGGTATCCATCCATGCATTGCTCGCCAGCAAAGAGGGAGCGATCGGGACCGGAGCAGGACCGGAGCTGGCCGCCACCTTGGCCGATAGTCTCCCCGCCTCATTGAGTCCAATCTGACCATAATGCACCTGATCGACCATAAAACGGCGGCCCGTATAGTTGAAGCCATACGTGCCTCGATAGACCATGCGAAGCAAGTCGCTGTCATTGCATGCAGATTCCTGCGCCGCGCGAATGGCCGCCCAGTCTTCTGCCCTTTGATAGTCATTGCGAGACCCCGTACGGATGACAAGCATTTCGACCATTTCGGGAACCTGCCCCTTGAAATACGTCGCCAGACCCTCCAGAGCCGTCTTGTAAAGCGGTCCGGTTATTGTCGTTCCATTGATGCTTTCCGCCTCTTGCTCGCCTTGGCTCCACACAAAACGCACGGTGCCGAGCGTATATTCGTCGGCACTATTTATAGCTGATATGGCTTGATTTGCAGCATTTGCCGCTGCGGCGCGAAGGCTACCGGACGGCGACCAGTTGGATCCCGATTGGTCAGGTATTAGCGCGGTCCCGCCAGTGGCCGCCTCCACAAAAGCTGACATGCGCCCGGTTTGTGAAAACCACTCATTGGCGAAGCTCGGCCACATCGAACCGGTAAGGGCGCCGCCAACCGGATCGACAAGAGGACCGGGCTGGATAGCTCCGCCTACGATCATGATCCCGTCCAGCGCAGTCGGCGACAAGGAACTATCGCCACGACCTTCTGCATTGGATTGCCCGACGATAACAAACAGATCGATTTCTTCGATTGAAATGTATACGGGCACAACAAACCGCGTCCCATCGGCCAAACGGATTTTACGATACGCCAACGGCGCATCAGGAAGAGCAGACGCTGCGCCGCTGGCAGCTGACTGCGCAGGGTCGGTAAACATCCCAGAAACTGCGGAATCGAGATTCTCGATATGAGATTCAGACACTGCCAGGCGAATACCAAGGCTGGCGACGGATGACGCACTTGGATATCGTGCCACCTCGACGGCGGTTCCGCTCGTGTTCTGATATCGCACGATGTCATCGCCGACCTGGACCTGAAACTGCTGGCCGTTGGTCGTGGCGGCAAGGCCCGCATTGACGCTCTCGTAGACGGCGGCGCTGGTATAGGCGATGTCCTCGACGCTATCGATCCGGGCGCCAAGAGCCGTGTCGGCGGCCTCGCGTTCCTGCTTTTCGGATGCGACCTTGGCGTCGACATTGGCATCGACGCTCACCTCGATCTCACCAATTACCTCTTCCACCACCGGCCCGATTGCACGCACTTCGGATTTGCGCGGATTGTTCTTCCCGCTGGCCGGGACGCCATCGGTCACAAAATCCCGGAATGCCTGCTTAAAGGCGTCGGCTATCTGCCCCATGCTGTTCTCCATGCGAAAGCGCCCCGGCGAGCAGGGCTGAATGTCAGGTTGTCGGATTTGTCAGGTGACGATGATGGAGCCGGTCGGAACGGCGCTAGCAGGCACGCCGCTCTGGTTCGCCGCAACCAGCCAGTAATAATAGGTGCCAGCCGAAAGGCCGCTGTCTTGCCAACTGTCTGCGGCGCTTGGCGCGCCATACTCGGTCACCACCAATGCAGCCGACCCGAGGTCGTTGACCGTATTGCGATAGATCAGCGTGGCGAAATAGTTCGGACTATTCGGTGCAGTCCAATCGATATCCACCACGCCGGCTCCGCCAACGGCATTGACGCCAGCAACCAGGCCCGGCGGCACCGGATCGACGCGGGCAGTGACGGCAATCGGTGGCTCGGGGCCCCATTCCGATGCCTTGCCGGAATTGGTCATTGCCCGGGCCTGGACATGGTAGGTCTGATTATCGAGCAAGCCGAGGATGTTCTGGTGGTTTTGACCGACCGGAGCGTTGAGCGTGGTCCATTCACCCGGCGGCGAAGCAACACGATAGCGCACCTGATGCAACAGGCTGTCACGGGGTGGCGCTGCCCACTCCACACGGATCGCGACAGATCCTGCATAGGGCTGGCTGACGGCCGTTACACTCGTCGGCGCCGGCACATCGGATGATATCTCGATCGATGTCCGCTTCGGCTTTTCCGGTTCTTCGTTGGCCGAATTGAACGCGAAGTCGGAAGCTTGCACCGAGTGGGCTTCTACCGACCATGTGATGCCGTCCTCGTTGCGCTTCAGCTTGTCGACTTCGAAAACCTGGTCGAGATTGCCGAATTCTCGATGGCGCAGACGGAAGAAGCGCTTACCGATCAGCCGGATGCCGTGATATTTGAGCGTTCCGCTGATCTTGTACTTCGCCCGCGACACCAGCAGGAGCCGCTTCGCAACGCGCATCGACTGGTTATGGTTCGGGCTCCAGTAAACCCGCAGGCTGTCTTCCTCGTAGGGCTCATCGGGGACAACGAGCACATAAGGTGCGCTGGCCGCCTCGCGATAACCTATCTCCGGTTCGGTGTATTCGACCGAGAACGCATTGGCGATGTCGGTCCCTGCCTGCCCTTCCGTGTACTGGATCGACAGGATGTCGTCGTCGGTGATTTCGACATCAGGCTGGATGAAGCGGCCGACATTGAAACCGACAACCCCGTTGGTGTCCTCGTAGAAGAAGGCATCGCAGGCAACGCCCATCGAGGCGCGCACCGTGTCGCGGTCATCTGCCGATGAGTAGACGCCGGAGAGTTGCCAGCGGCGGACAGGATTGCCGTTGCGATCAAGGATGATCTCGTCCGATACGTCCGCCTCAATGGCGACCTGATCCCAGTCGACTTCCCGGTCGAGGCCGTCTTTTGAGGTGATCCAGTCCGCAATGATCAGCGCAGCGTTGGTGGTCCATTTCGTCTGCTGGTCGCGCGGATCGTAGCAAAGATAGCCCTCGATCGCCGGCGCGATGACCGGCTCACGACCACCGGGATAGACTTTTGAGAAGTCTTCGGCCTTAACCGTTTCCGCTACGGCAACGACATGGGCCAGCCCTGCCATGTCATGGGCTGAGGTCCACTGCGGGAAATTGTCTGCCAGGAGTGCCGGAGCGAGTTGTCCTGCCGCACCGAGAAAGGCAGCAACCCGCAACCTTGACCGGCCGTCAGATTGGAACCGCGCCTGCTGTGCGAGACCATTACCGTCGACAGTGAATTCCGTCTCATCGGCAAACCATTGCCTGATCCCGTTGATCTGACGGGCAGCCAGGATCACGTCATAATAGCGTTTGCCATCCTTGGCCTGCCAGAAATTGACCGGGCCGCCTTTCCTGACCAGCCCATAGGCATGTTCGAAAAAGCTGATCGGCTGACGCATATTGACCATGCGCGCACCCGGATTGGGCGGCGCATCAGGCCGCGGTCGCAGCAATGTCGCAAGAGCCGAAATGCCGACAGACAAGGCAGCATTGAGCAGCAAGCCACCCAATGCCGAGCCCGCGAACGCCCAGCCAGCCGCAAATGCTCCGGCAGAAAATCCACCGAAGGCGCCCGCAATTGCACCGCCAATGGCCGGAGCGCCCAACGCCGTGATAATGCCACCGATGAACCCGACCACTGGCGGCATGGCATGCGCCGGCGCCGGATAGAGTGCCGTCGTGCCGAGCAGGAAGGCGGCGTAGAGCGTCTTACGCACGGTCGACCTTCCACGCTGCAAGGATTTCGAGCGGCTTGCAAATGACCACGGTGTACTCGCCCTTGAGCGCCCAATTTTTGCCGAGGCAGACCGCGCCCATGAGTTTGATGCCGTCCTGATCGCGAATGCGCACCACACCGACATCGCCTCTGTCGGGGCCGCTCGTCGGCTCCAGTCCAATCGAGGCGGCGGCCTCACCCATCACCCCAGCCGGATCATTCAGAAACCCGCTGACCTTCTGGCAGGAGAGCGCGCTGTCATACTGGTCACGCCATTTGGCGGCAGCATCGGGATAGCCGAGCGCAATGAGGTAGTCGGCCAGCACAAGCATGCAGTCCGACTTGCCCCAGACGAAAGGCTCCGCCATCCACCGGTGAAGATGGGCGTAGAGGGTGTCCATGATGTTATTTGCCTAGAGCCCGAACAGACTTTGCTCATCCACGCCGTGGACCGGCATGTATTCCAGCGATGGGTTGATGACGCCGGGAGGTAATCCCAGCCGGCGCGAATGATCCGCCGTATTGTAGCGACCGCCGACCGGCTTTGCGCGTAGGTTGAACGGCCCTTCCACCTGCAGCGATATCCGCCTGATCTGCGGGCCCTCGAACGAATAGCCGAGGTTCACCATCTTCCGCTTCGTCAGAAGCTGCGGCTGGTAGACGGGACGGAAGAACTCGCTCGTCGCCTCCAGATACTGGATCAGAAACCGAGCTTCCCGATCCTTGATGACGTCGTTGCCAAGCGCCCGTATTTCCGAAATGAGGTCCGGCTGATCAGGATCCTGGATAAAGGTCAGCCCCAGTTCGATGCCCGGCGCCGATCCGTTGATCGAGAACTCAACCTCGGAGCAGCTTATCAGCCGTGATCCGACCCAGACGTTGCCTGCCAGATCCTTGAACCAACCGTCATCGCCCAGCAGAAACCGGAACACGCCGACAGTGGTGTCCAGTTCGATCAGGTTGATGATGCCGACATTCTCGGATCGAAAATCGTACTCGGACGGCATCGTCATGGGCGCGAGGTCCACTCGAGCAGTTTCACGGAAGCAGTGATGAGCCGACCTCGCTCCAGAGGCATCCGGCCTTCCAGATCGGTTTCAAAGACCATGAGAGCGGTTGCCTGTAGCGTGACCTCGTGACCTTCGGGAATGTCACGACGCAAGGGTGGTTCAAAGGCGAAGGTCGTTGCCCCACCCTCGCCTTCCCACATGCCGGTGACCCGATAGGGCCAGTCGTCGTGCGAGAACCACATGCCCGGCTCCAGCACATGATTGACTGAGGACGTATCCACGGTCATCTCCTCGGCACCGGCCTCAAGGAGCGACGGCATGACGATAGTCGGCTCCTGCGCATAGTAGGCACCGTCAGAGAACGGGGTGTCGTCGCTGTGCGGGATATGGCTAATCGACCATTCATCAAGACCCGGAATGCCCAGATCAACGGGGCAAAGATCAATGAGGGGCACGCGCAGCACATTGATCCTGCCGCGCATGCTGCTCTGGATCGCGTTCCAAGTCCGCTGCCCTTCGCACCCTATGGCAGCCAGATCGATGGTCGTTTCCCATCTGGGTTGCGCGCCGTAGGCCACCTGCCCGGTGCCGGTCACACCTTCCCCGGCCGACTTGCCGCGGACGTTGATGATCCAGTCATTGGTCAATTGCGCGAAGGAGCGCGGCAGATCGATGATTTTCCGCTTCATCAGATCGTCCCGCGCTTCTGGTAGTAGCCGCTGGCGCCGGGCAGGCCCTTTCGGCTCATGCTGGTGCTCTGGTTAACCGATACCTCCAACATCGGCCCGGATGCCAACTGGATGCGTTGGTCGGCGATGTCGGCCATGCGGCCACTGTCATCGCGCAAGACGATCTCGATTACCTCGCGACCCTGCGCCACGGCAGCATTGCCATGATACTGGGGAGCCGGGGTGACATATCCACCGACATCGTAGCCGCGAAGATTGCTGTTGGCTGGCGCATAAGCTCGGACATAGCCGCCGCCCATGTACCCCTTCGCCGCCTTGTGGGCGCGGTCGAGGTGCCCGACCCCGATCCGGTCAACCGCCTTCTTCGAGAACACGTATTCCCCGGCATGGACGATGCCCGCAGGCTGAGAGTCCGTGCCGGGTCCTGTGTAACCGCCCTTGGCAAAGCCGAAGATCTTGCCGATCCCGCCAAGCAGGCCGCCGAGGAAACCTCCGCCGCCACCTGCTCCCGAAGATGCGCTGTTCACTTGGAAAAGCGCGTCAAGGACGTCATTCAGCAGTTTGTCCACGATCTTGTTGAGGGCGTTGAGCGCGGCGTCCCCGAAAGACCGCCAGAACCCTTTACCCTGCTCCAAGCCGGAACGGAGGTCGGAAACAAAACCACCTACGAGATCGCGGGCAAATTTCATTGCCGCCTCAGCCGACTTATCGACGGTCTCTTTCAAGCCTTTCCACTGATCCGTGGCCCCTTTTGCCGCATCACCCGCAGCCTTTCCTGCCTGTCCCGACGCGCTTTCAACATTGCTGAAACTGCCTGCAAGTTCACGAACTTTGTCAGCGGCAGCGGAAGCGCCTTTCGCCACGGCGTCATAGGTGGCGCCTACATAATCGGTCCCCATCGCCGAGCCGAACGCCCCCTTTGCCGCATCGGCGGCGGCGCTCGATGCTCCAGCGTAGGGATTTCCGAGGCGCCCCAGAGAGAACTCGCCGATTGTTGCGATGTTGATATCGTCGCCCATTCCGAAAGGCAGCGACTTCATCGCGGAATTGACCTTACCGATGAAGCCGTCGATCAAACCGGCAACCTTGTTGATCATGCCTTCAACACCGCCGATCACCGCGTTTGCGGTGGATATTACGAGATCGCCAAGGGCAGCGGGCAAAGCTGACCAGGTGGCTTTGATGGCGTTGAAGCCTCCGACGAACGCGCCGATTACCCAGTTCACCGCATTGTTAGCATCAGCAACGATATCGCGGCCGAATATCTGCGCGAGTTCGTCCCTGAAGATGTTTGCGGCTGCAATCGCCGCTGTGATGCCGATGACAAATGCGGCGGCCGGGTTAGCAGCCACAAAGGCCAAAGCTGCCGCGCCCAGAGCTTGTACCACGCCCCATATTGTCACAGCCAGCGCACCCAAACCGGCTAGAATTGCCGGGGCATAGATGAGCGCGAGCGCAGCGGCAGCACCGACCGCATATGGGGCAACGGCCTCGATAGCATCAGCCAGGCCATGGAGGGCTGTAACAGCGACAGCACCCCAATCTACCATCTTCGCCAGTTCGGCAAGGAGAATGCCTACGCCGACCGAAATCGCATTCAGGGCGATACCGGCCAGCGCCTGTTTCACTTTACCCAGCGCGAGCGCGAAGCCTTGTGACGCGATAGATGCCCGTTCGGTCTTGCGCCCCGCCTGCTCCACTGCATTCCCATAGCCAGTGGCCTTCGATGCTGCCTCCTGTGCGGCTCCTGCCTGTTTGGCAACGCTCTTGGTGGCTGCGTCCGAAGCCTTGGCAGCGTCCCTGATCCGCGTGCCTGTCCGGGCAACGACCTCATCATAAGTTTCCCACTGCATGCGGGCCTTGCCGGCCGCGGTGGTGATGTTCGCCGTCGCCTTGGCGGCTTTGTCTGATGCCGCTGCAACACCTGCCGCCGCGGCTTCCGCCTTTTTGGCCGCAGCCGTGAGACGATCAAGATCCGCTGCGCCCTTTTTTACCTGATCAGAGTGGACCTCCAAGCCAAGAGTGGCCACTTCAGCCATTTGCCATTCTCCTGCCGTTCTGCTTGCTGGCCACGCTTCTGATCACTTCCCTGAAAACGCCCCCCGGAACATCTCTCGTGAGAATTCCTTCGGCTTTCCGTCGCTGTTCGCATGATCGAGATAGACGCGGTCCATCGCGCGGATGCAGCGCGTGAACAGCGTGGTCTCGTCTGGTGGCCATCCAGACGTATAGAGCCTGATCGAACTGTACTGGATCGGCCCGACACCCATGCCGACCTGCCGGTCAGACGAAAGCTCCCAGAATGCGGAGAACCAAGCCCACGCGCCGGCGATGAAGTCGGGCGGCCAAAGGCTATCCGGAATATCCTGCCCGAACTGGGCGAAAGCCTCCCGCTCTTTCTGAGCGTTCGGGTTCTCCAGAGCCCAACTCAGGCAGGCCGTCAGTTTTTTTCCAGTTCCTCGGCCGCATCTTCGAGACGGTTATCAACCTGCGTAGCCGCATCAGAAACGATGCCAAGGAACTTGTCACCGGTGCGGGACGTGAGCCATTTGCGGGCGAGTTCCTTGCTGTACGGCACTGGCTTGCCGCCTTCGGTCAAGCCCTCCCAATCCAGTAGAACCGCCTCCGCAACCACTTCGCGAATGATGCGGATTTGAGCAGCATGGACGAGGTTTCCCGACGCATCGCGCTCTTTGCGCGAGGCCCGGCGTTCCTTGAACGATTTCAGGGACTGCACTTTTTCGGAAGACCAGCCGCGCACCTTCAACCGCAAGCCAGGGGCTTCCGGATTATCATCGACCCATACGCCATCATCGATTTCGGCGATGGCCTTTTCGCTCAGGAGGATTTCATTGATATCCATGATCTTTGCCTTGGTTCCCGGTTCCATGCGGGGCCGGCCGGCGGAACCACCTCCAGCCAGCCCCTAGCCGCCGAAGCGGATCAGACTTCGAGGATGTTCGAATCGACTGCGATCGACCAATTGCGCAGATGGGCGGTTGCCGCAGCGCCGCCCTGACGCGCGCCGGGAAGCGCAAGGCCATAGAACATGTCGGTCATCCCGGGCGGAGGCGCGACGGCCGTGTGCGTCCCATTGCCGGCCGCGGTCGTATCGACAGCAGTTCCTCCCGGCGTCGCCGCCACCGAGAAGGCATCTGCCGTGAGACCTGAGGAGACGACATAATAGACAGTCCCGGCCGTCAGACCGGTCGGCAGTGCGCCTGTGGTCGAGAACACGACGGGCTGACCCGCAACGAACCCATGGCCAGTCCATGTCACGACGCCCGGCGTTGCAACGCTGATCGTCACTTCGGATTCAGGCGCGCAGTCAGCGCCCCACTCGATCTTAAAGGCGTACGGCTGGCAAGCCTCGATCGCCTCCTTGAACTTGACCTGACCGGGATCGAGCGCCATCGGCACGAACTGGTTTTCCATCGTGCCGCCGTTCAGCGTCGTCTTGAATTTGCGCACGCGCTTTTCGTTGATGAGCGCCTGCTCGCCAACTTCCTGGGTATCGCCAATGGCGCCAGCGTTCGCCCATCCTCCAACCTCGGTCCATACCTGGCTTGCGAAGTCAGGCAGCGTGACCGTGCCTTTGGCCGTGACACGGCTGCCGATGTAGAGTTTCGATCCCGAGACCGGATAAAGTCCGCTCATTTTGGTTGCTCCTGCGCATGAAAAAGGCCCGCTGAAGCGAGCCAGGAAATCCGGTCAGCGCCGGAATATCGATCTGGTTACCGTTTGCGCGACTTCACTGACGGGGCAGCATGTTCCGCCAGTTCCTCCACGCCGGTCTTTTCCTTGATGCCAAGGATCTCGGCCGCGCCCTTGGCGACATGGCCCAGCGCCTCGCTAAATCTCGCGTTCAGAAGGGCCTCTCGGGCCATCTTCCGGCGCGCTTCACAGTCTGCGCACATGGCAGCCTCCTATGCGAATGTTCTCAGATTGATGCGAACTTGCGTCCGCAGATATGCATCATCGCGGTATGCCCCGAGGACATCAGGAGCCTTGGTGACGTTGACGCCGACACCCTGAAAGGACATGCACAGGCCGGCCGGGAAGTGAGCCGCGATCTTCCCGGCTTGTTCCCGGACCGCGTTCCTGTGCGTCTTGCCGGATCCTGTTCCCACCTTGGCGATCGGCCAGCAGAGGGTGAGCAAGAGCAAGCCCGGCCGCTCGTGTGGCGCATCTGCCTTGATCAAGAGGCGCACCGTCCTATTCGGCTCGTGGTGCGCCTCGATATAGGGCGCGGGCTGGCCGCCAGACGTCGGTGGCGAGGCAGGCTCGTCATCGGTCCATAAAACCGGATACGGCAACGGCAGGCTCGCCACGCGGGCCTGTATGGCCTGCGAGATCTTCGTTTCGACGGTTGGCATGGCTATAGCCCGAACCTTTGCTTCACCATCGCCGCCTTCTCGGCAACGATCTGCTGCCAGCGCTGGGCGACAAGATCGACCCATGGGCGCGGCGAGCGGCCATTGGCTCCACGATGCACGAACAGTCCATATCGGGCCGTGTAGCCGAGATAGATCGTGTCTCCGAGTTCGGCGCCAGCGATGACGAGGATCACATCGCCGGTGTCCGCATTGACTGCTACGCCCGGATTGTCGCGGACCAACTGCGGCATAGCGTCGGTCGAAGCCATCAGTGAGGCGCGCAAGAACCCCGTCCGCCGATAGTTCGGCGTCTCCGGCGTGTCGTAGACCATCTCCGTGATCTGGTCGTTCAACTGTTTGACCAGTTCCTGGGCGGCTTCGCGGAAAACCGCTTCCTCGGCTTCCTTCACGCGCCGGGTCCAACCCTCGATCGTCGCAGCGAAGGTGTTAGCCACCCGTGCGCTCCCTGTATCGGCGCAGGGCCTGGCCGGTGAAATCGATCTGGTAGTCTACCGAGCATTTGCAGCCGATGGTGTGCCGCGCCGGCAGGTTCGGATCGTGCGGCCCGTCACACTGGAAACCGTCCGGCAGAACAAACTTCGCCCTGAACGGAATGGCGGGCTGGGACGCCATCGCCAGATGCTCGAGGCGTGGCTCCCGGCTGACCGTCCGCCGCCATTTCTTGGTGACGAGATCGGCATCGAGCTTGCCGTCATCAATCTGCTGCTGGAACGCATCGCGCTTCGACCGGGCCAGCGCCGAATGCGTCTCCAGAATGGAAATCGTGTCCGCCCGGTACTTCAGCGCCTTGTTGGAATAGAGCCTGGCAATCCGTTCGGAATCCTCCGGAGCAAGCCCCTTGCCCTCGCGGATCGCCTTCAGGACCGTCCTGTCCAGCCGCTTATCGCGGTTGGCGAAGGTCAGATAGTCTCGCATATAGGCCACGTCGCCCCCGCGCATGGCGCGCTCGATCCGGGCAACAGTTTCCATCTGCGGACGAGACAGACCTATCAGACCTCCCTCACGGCGTCCGGTGACGCGGTTCACGCGACCGGCGATCAGCCTGCCGGCATCATATGGCGATTGCCCGCGCGAGAGGTTATCGACCAGCACGTCGCGAATGCCCTCCCGCGCCTCGGTGACGATGCCCGTGACCAGCCGCGCGGCGTGATCGCGCATGGCCTGTTCGGCCGGCAGATTGCGCACGCCCCACGAAAACACAACGCGGTTGCCCGAGGGGTCCCGCAGCGACGGCATGCTGTCCACCGTGGCAATGCCGCCGGCATGGTATGCCTGCAAGAGCGACTGCTCGAATTTGGCGAAAACACCGTCCTCGATCCCGAGATCCGCAACCACGCCGGCCACGTCGCCGCGCTCCAGTCGCTCGACGATGCGTTTCAGGACGATGTTCGACCGGATGCGATCAATCGCCTCGATCCAGGCAAGCCGAACCTGCGGATCGAAGTCGGCTGCGACCTGCTCGAGCAATTCACGGGCGGAAAGGCGCTTGAGCATCTATCAGCCTCGAATGATGAACTTGTGTGCGGCCTTTACGCCCGCGCCCGGCACCGGCACGCGCTGCAGCGTGGTGAACGGCAGGCCATCGACGTTGACGACGTCCGGCACGGCTAAATCAAACGGCACGATGGTGTTCGACGCTACCGGGTCATCTTCGCCCGTCTGCGTCGATATCAGCGCCATCCAGTCGGCACAGATCAGCATCTGATCGGACGCGAGGATCGTGGTGCCGTCGACGAGTTCCTTGCTGACACCAGAGATCGCGCCGCGCAGGAGGTAGGTCTTGAGCGTCTCTACGCCTTCCCACGGCTCCCACGTGGGCCAATCCGGGGGCATCGGCTCTTGCTCAATGCGCTCCACGGTGATGACGCCCTGCCCGAGACCGCCGGCACTCTCTGGCGCCAGCAGTTCACGGGCCATGTCGGCCATTTCGTCATAGAAGCCGGCCATCACACCCTCAAGAGATCGACAGACGCGCCGCCAGCACGAGACAGAACACAGCGCAGCGCATCCTCGACGGCCATCAGAACCGGGCGCATCGCGTCGGCCGCACCTGGAACGCCGTCACTCGGGCCGAAGAACTCGCGCTCGATCGTGTCGACCTTCTGCCGCTTGACCAGCCGCCCCGGCGTCACCGCAGGTGATGATGACCCCGGCTGTAGCAATTCCGCCAATGCAATCTCATAGGCCGCGTTGACGACTTCCTGAGGGATTTCATCGCTCGGTATGTCTTCGCTTGCGCAGTGGTCGTATGCGCCTGTTCTGGGCCACGCCAATGCCTGCGATCGGCCTCCTGTCTTACGGCCGGCAAAGCGGTCACCATAGATGCCATCCAGAGCAGAGCTTGCGCGGACAAGGGCGGCAGTGCGCTGCGCATCAGTGACGCCAGCAGCTGACCAAGCGGCGTTGCCGCGCGCCTCATGGTAGGCCAATGCGCCGGGAAGGTCGCCGTAGTGATCGGCCATTGGTCATTCCTCGCCAGCCGCCACGGCGTTCAGCGCGTTGAACTGCTCAACCAGCTTTGCCCTGCCGAGCAGGTGGTGCGGCTTCTGGCCGGTGGCGGCTTCGATGGCAGAGCGCAGATGATCATCGCTCAGCCCTTCGCCGCTGTCGGTGCCGAGTTCGATCTTTTCCGGCTCAGCCGGCTTTGCATCGGCAGGTTTGAACCTTGCATCGATGATCTTGAAGCCCTTGGCGTTCAGTTCCTTCTTACGCTCCAACGAAACCGGGTGCGGCTCGTAGGCGATCTTGTCGAGTTTGACCTTGCTCATTCTGGTTTGCTCCAATGTCGGACCGGGTGCATCGGCATCAGTCGAGCCGGTCGCCAGCCAATCGGTTGTCGGGGTTCCGAAGAAATGCGCGGTCCAGCCGCTCATGGATCTGATGCGGGCGCGGTATTCAGACCGAAGCGCTTCCCACACCGTGCGATACCCGCCAGCTGCTTCCCACTGGACGGCATCGAAGAAATGCGAACTGCGAACCAGAGGAATGCCAGCAAGCACCACCCTGTCGGCTCCCAGATCGATCAGCGCTGCCTTTGCCGTAAACAGCCCGGACGATCCGCTGTCGCCCTGCCCCGGGAACCGGAATTCGACCAACTCGGCCCATATCGGCGGATAGTCTCCGTGAACGAGGTAGCGCGCTGCATCTGCAAAGCCGTTCGCGCGGCGCTGATCCCGCCAGCGAGTGATATGTTCGGGGTGCAGCGTAACCCACGCGTCCAGCCTGCCCGGCCAGATCGCACCCACGTCATTGCATGCAACGATGAAATCAAAATCGGCCAAGTCCAGCGCGGCGGTCCATTCGTCTTGAACGCCAGCCGCGCCGCCAAGGCAAAGTGCAGTTTTCATAAATCCCCGACGACTATGAGGGGATATGAAACTCCCCGTATGCTTTCGCTGCGGCTTCGTTACGCGCCGCCAGCGCCGCATCCTTCGTATCGAAAAGACCTAGATGGATCGTCCGCCCATCCTGCGCGATGTAGGCACGCCACTTCCCCGTCTGCGCATGCCAGCCGACGCCCGTGTGTCCGCTGCTATTGTCGGACCTCATGCCAATGTTGCGCATGTTGTCGGCCTTGGAAGCAGCCCGAAGGTTCGCCCACCTATTATCGGATCGATCCGCATTGGCATGGTCGATTTGCTCGGCCGGGAATGAGCCGGTCATATAGAGCCATGCAAGCCTATGGGCGAAGTATCTGACCCCATCGACGCCGATCAGGCGGTAGCCGAGCGCACTACTCACACTGCCGGCAAGAGAGCCTGCCGGTGCGCGATTTGACGTGCATACCAGCCAACGAAACTCGCCGGCCTCTGGATCGTATGAGAGAACTTCCTTGAGACGAGATTGCGTCAGCGATGGACGCGCTGTATTTCTGGCCTTAGCCACCTCGAACCTCCAATGTTCGGGTTATGGTTAGAGCCGCCAGAGGTCTGCAAACCAATGGCGGCTCGTTGATTCTAAAGGCTTTCAGCCCTTATGCAAGGCCAACGGCCAAGGTTCCTGCGGTGTGCTTCACCGAGGACGCAACGAGGTCCCAGTTGGAGCCAGTCGCGAGCTCAGCATCCGAGGGGGATTTGCCTCCGTTGGCTTCATCCCATGTGAAGCCTTTAAGCCCGAGGCCAAAGCTGTAATCCAGCTGCAACGTGGTCTCGATGCGCTCCTTGCCGTTGCTCGTCTCAATATTCGAGATGATGTCGCGGCTGTCGGTCACGGTCGCCGCACCAGCGACGAGGGACAGGACACGGCGCTTGGCGGCGACAACCGGCGAGGTCGTGGCGGCCGAGTAGAGCGCCGGAGCATCGGTCACGACCGACACGCGGCCCAGAATGTCGACAACGCGGACGTTGCCGGCCTGGAACAGCGTGTTCGAGTTCGCTAGGTTCTGACCGATGAAGTTGTGATAGGCAACACCATCCATGACCTGAGCAACGATCAGGCTGGAATGGTCGCCGAACTTCGCATGGCTCTCGTTCACGGCGAGGTAATCGACCCGCTTGGCGCCGGAGCCGGTCGAGACATCGACCGTGGTCGCTGCACCCTGATTACTGATCGCGGCCACAAGCGCGGCGATAGCCGTGTTCAGCTGGTCCTGAAGCAGCGCCTCGGCGAAGTTGCGGGATGCGACCTCGACGCCCTCGGCGGTCGGCTTGTTAAGCCATGTCATCTGCGACGGCTCGTAACGAACCGGGCCGAAGCCGCCGGCCACCTTGACCGAGGAGTGCTTGAGCTGCGTCAGGTCCGTGGGCGAAGCCGCGGCATTGGATGCATAGCGGTCCACACGGCGACGGGCCGAATGGATAGCGGCATAGAACGATTCCTGAAGGAAATCGCCCTCGAAGCCCTCCGTGGTCAGGCGGATTGCACCACCCG
Organism: Aquamicrobium defluvii; assembly: GCF_004363725.1. GTDB lineage: Bacteria > Pseudomonadota > Alphaproteobacteria > Rhizobiales > Rhizobiaceae > Mesorhizobium > Mesorhizobium defluvii. The sequence continues at coordinate 95,297 of NZ_SNZF01000013.1, forward strand.
AAGCCCCGTTGAACTTGTCGACCATCTGCGCCAGCGTCTCGATCGTCGCCGGCATGAAGTATTTGTTGAAGACCTGCATCTGCGAAAGCGACATGGCTCTCTCCTTTCGTGTCAGTGAGTTGAGGAAGCGGGCATCGCCCAATGCCCGCGCCTCTTCGAGGACACGGGACCGCAGCTTCAGGCGCCGCGAGCCTTAGTTGCCGGAGAGTTCCGGGAATTTGTTGGCAATGGCCTTGGTGCGGGCGTCGCGGTCACCGCCGAAGTCACCGGCCGGAACCTTGATGCCGCCGCGCCCGCCGCCGTTATTGCCCTCGCCACCGGGCCCGGACGGTTTGCCGAGATAAGCCTTACCCCTGCCCCCGGCCCATTCCTTGACGAAATCGGTCACAGGCACGTCACCCAGATCGGTTTCCACAATTGCCGAGCGGCTGCCGTCATCGGCCTTCTGGACCTTCACATTGCCGCGCAGGCTCGCGAGAGCCCCGTCGAGGAGGTCGGGATTCACGCCAACGTCCAGAAGGGCATCCTTCAGCCCGCCGTCGATCAGCGTGCGATCGATATAACCGTCGCGTTCACCGATCAGGGCATCCTTGTCGGCCAGGTCCTTTGCATGCTTCGCCTTCAGAGCCTCTACGGCCTTGGCGTGCTGATCCTTGAGCGCCTGGATCGCTTCGTCGGGTTTACCGCCCTCCCCAGCCTTGAGCCGCGCCCATTCGTCGGCGTCGAAGTCCTCGGGCAGCGCAGACACACGGGCTTCAAGGTCATCGACCTTCGCCTTGTATTCGTCGCGCTTACGCTTGTTCTCGTTGTTCGCGGTGATGACGCCGCGCACCTTGGGATGGTTGTCGATATCCTCGATGTCGAGGACGTAGACGGTCTTGTCGCCCGCCTTCTGCTCCATATAGAGCGAACGGGTTTCCTCGGGCAGATCGTCGATCTTTTCGAGCAGTGCTTTGAGGCCCATCGGGCTTTCTCCTGTGCTGAAAGCCGGCATCGCCGGCATGAAAAACCCGCCTCGATGGGCGGGCGATGAAATTACTGCTGTTGTTCAGGCTGTCGGTTCGGTGGGATCAACGAGGCCGATTTATCCTCACGCTCGAACTCATCCTGATCGATCATTTCCAGTTCTTCCTCTGGCGTCCGGTCCTCGGGGATCACGCCACCCTTCTGGAGCCGGGAGAACGCCGACCGCCACGAGTAGGCGCCGGCCTGCCACCCGCGCACGATGGCATCGATCTCCTGTGCCGTAACCGTATGGTCGAAGAAATCGACGTTCGGCGTCACGACAACCTTGTTCGGGTCCTCGCCCATCCACACAGCCAAGTTCTTCAGCGCCTTTTCCAAGCCGGCCGATGCCGTGAGCAGCACCGTCTTCAGCGTCGACGTCTGGTTGCCGAGCCGAAGCTTGATCGCTTCGCCCGATTCCGCGGTGCGCTGCGTGTCTGCCAGCAGGTTCGCGCCGAAGATGACGGCACGATCGAGGCTGGACTGAATTGCCTTTTCCTGCGCCGCAAGGCCGGGGCCGGAGAACTCCAGATACTTCGCGTCGCCGCCGGCCGGGAGTATCCAGAGTTTGGAAGAGCCGAGCGTCGTCGGCGCCCTCCCTTGCTTTACGGCCTCCTTCGGATCATCGAAGCCGATCGCCACGGGCGTCGGCTCGGACGTCATGTGCAGCGCGAAGGTATAATCGGCGTCGAGCCTGTAAACCCGCACGGCAAGCTTGGCGAGGCCATACAGCGGCACATCGTCAGGATCCGGCGTCAGGTCGCTTGTGCCGACAAAGATGAAAGGCAGTTCGTCCAACGGTTGGCGCTTGCGATTTGCCGCCTCGACCGGCTCATCAACCTTCCACGTCCCGCCGGTCTTTGTCCATACGCGGGCCATGTAGCGGCCGTTCTCGACATAGCATTCGCGATATTGCTCGAGTGTGGACCAGTCGCCAGTCGACCGATCCAGAACAAGCCGTGTTTCGTTGAGCATCAGCCAGTCAGGCCGCTGCTCATCATCCGTGTCCCAGTTCGTGATTGCCTCGGTGATGTATCCGGCGAGATACGGGCTTCCAGACTTGGTGACGCCCGGCAATATGCCATAGCGCCCTGTCACCATCTGTTCTGTGATGATGCGCCGGTGGAGGGCATCGAGCGTCAGACCGTCGCGCGTCGCCATCTCGCGTAGCGGCTCCAGTCCGGCTGGCAGTTCGATCTTCGCCGGATCGTCGAGCATGGTACCGACCGCACCCCGAACCGTCGGCGCAAGCAATTCTGGGAACTCGGCACGAAGCTTATACGCCTCATAGGCAGCGGCGCGCAGTTCCGGGTTCTCGATAGCCCTCGTGCCCGACTTCATCGGCAGGTACTTCTCGCCCGCCTTCTTGATATCGTCCTCGCCGGCCATGGCATCGCGCATGAGCTGCCATGACGGCAGGTATTCCTCATACGCCGGATGCCGGGAAGTCGGATCGAAAGCCATCAATAGAATCCTGTTTCGACAACGGCGGCTTCAGCATCCACGCTCAAGGCTAGTTCGTTCAGCGCATCAGCGAAGGCATCGACCTGATCGTCATGCTGCCCGTTCGGGAAGGAGCAGAGTTCATCGAGGAACGGCTCATTCCACGGGGCGCGGATCAGCTTTACGTTTCCGGCCTCTGCCTGGGCCGATGCCGGGGTGGCTCGCGTGGCCTTGTCGCCCGAAACCGGCTGCACCTTCACAGAATAGCCAGCCAGCAGCTTTACCTTGGTCGCAGCATCGGCCTTGCCGGCCGCGCCCGGATCCTGCGGCATGCGGATACTGACGCCCAATCCGTCCTGCGTTGCCGCATTCTTCAGGTTCTTCTCCACGTCGGACGGCGACCATCGGTCCCGCCTGATATCCTCGACGTAGAAAATACCGTCGGCGTAGGCCATCTTCAGGCCCACGGTCCAATCCGGCTGCTTGCCCGGTTTTGGCTTTGATGCCGCGAAGTCCCACGCTCTGCACCGCTTCGCTCCGGCCGGCACCGCATCGACGATTTCGAAATCGCCACGCTGGAACATGCCGCCGGATCGGGGCGCCGGCCTCTGCTGGAACTGGCCGGCAACGGCGTATGAGCCGAGCGGTATTTTGTCGCGCTCGACCACATGGCGCGGGAAGCGCTCGGGAAAGAGCAATTCCCCATCTTCCTTCCGCGGATCGACAAAGCCGATCGATGTTCGGCACTGGCGCTCCGGCTCATACTCCATTGGGAGCATCAGGTGTTCATAGCCGAGCCCGAGCGACAGTATCGTGCCTGACACATCGCCCTCATGCAGGCGCTGCATAATGACGATGATGGCAGACCGCTCCGGATCGTTCAGACGAGTCGGGACCGATTCCCGAAACGTTCGGACGGTCGAGAGGCGATCCGCCTCGCTCTCGGCACCATCGACCGAATGCGGATCGTCGATAATCAGCCTATCGCCACGACCGCCAGTGAGCCGCGAGAACGGCACACCCTGCCGAAACCCGGTCCTGGTGTTGGCAAACGACCGCTCACCCGAGCGCGTCAGCTTGACCGTGTCGCCCCACAGCGCCTGATACCAGTCAGAGGTGACCAGATCACGCATGCGGCGGTTGTCGCGGGTCGCATAGTCCTCGGAATAGGACGATCCGATGATGCGCAGCGCAGGCCGGCCTTTCGGACCCCATTCCCATGCGGGCCAGAAAACGCCAGTGATCAGCGATTTCATGGTGCCGGGCGGCACGTTGATCAACAGCCGGTTGATCTGGCCGTTCGTCACCGCTTCGAGGTGATCGCAGATCGCATCGATGTGCCAGCCGTGCACAAAAGTGCTCGACGGCTCTACGACCGACCACGCCTCCCTGATGAAGCCTTCAAGTGTCTGGCACCGCGCCCGGATGCGCTCGGCATCCTTGGCAATGCGCTCGCGTTCGGCCTCAGCCGCCCTCTTCTGCCTCTGCTCCGCCAGTGCCGCCGAAAACGCCAATCCGCTGGAGGATCGGATAGGCACGTTCAAGAATGGCAAGTTCATCTTCGGTCAGGCCGTCCAGATCCTTTGCCGTGATCGTCACCACCTGCACCGACCCGCTGAGTCGGCGGTTTTCAACGCCGAGCCCAAACAGCTTGGCCTTGCCCATGGTGGCCTGCACCGCGGCAGATGTCTGCCTCTCGGTCAGGGCCAGCGCGCGGGCTTCCTCAAGCTCTCCGGCCAGGCTCTCGACGGTCACCTCGACCTTTTTGGCGACCTTCTGCTGAAGCTCGGCGACGCGGGCGGTGACGTTACCCTTTGCTACCAGCCGCGAAGCATGGGAGCGGTTCGGCTTATACCCAGCGTCCGCATATGCCTCGATTGCAGTCTTGCCCTTTGCGAGCGACTGCGCGAATGCTTCATGCCTTGGGTTTGGGAGAACAGACATGACAACACTTCAGATTTTGGCGGCGGGATCCGGCTTTATCTCGGCCGGGCTATGGTTTTGGGCGTCTGTTCTGAACTTCCCAGCTCCTGCTGCCTATTTGAGCGGGGCGCCCGATCATGTTCTAAAGCGCATCAAGTTAATCGGACGTCTCAACGCCGGAGGCGCGGCGTTTGCAGGCCTTGCGATCACCCTTCAGTCGATTGTCTCGCTGAAATTCTGACGCGACCGATGGAATCCTGCTGATGTAGTGCTCTACCTTGAGATGCCGCGCACTGCCTTGGCCAGGCGGGCTTTCGGCCCGCCGGCCGGGTGGCTCAGCAGATCAGAACTTGGCGTCTACGCGAGGGGAGGAACGCGAAATGCGTACCATGGGTTTTTCGTGATTCGACGGCCCGGCGCCATTTGTCCGGGAAATGTCCGGGAAATGTCCCGGTTTTGTCCGCTAAATTTCTCTTGACAGGATTTGCGGCTCTACCCGTTTTGGGCCTGTTTTCGCTTGGCAGCCTCCCGCTGGCGGCGTCTAGCATTTCTCTTCGCTGCCCACGTAAACTCCGACGCTGACACTTCGACTGAGCGATCCCCCGTGCGATCACTTTCATAGCGGATTTCGATGCTGGCTATTGCGTCAGCCGCAGCCCATCTGTCGATCCCCTCGATGTCGTTCGCACCTGTTGCGATGGTAGCCAAAACATCGCCCAAATCCTGTCCTGACAGCAACCCCTCCGGCAGTGCGCTGAAGGTATGCAGGCGATCACTCCCGCGAACCGAGAGGAATATTTTCTCCAACGCGCGATTTTTTCGCTTTAAGCCGGTGGTCTGGCTGATGCCCTCGATCTGCTTGCACCAACGCCGAAAAGCTTTGCCCCCAACCTTGGAATGCAGCCACCCAATGAGGGCGCGACGTTCCTTCTCATCATCTACCAGCATGATCCAACCGTGCACAATCTGGGCGCGCGACATCTCTGCCGGCGTCGGATCGCGATCGAACTGTTCCCAGAACTCGCGGCTGAACTGGCCTTTCGGACCGTATGGGTCGGCATCATCCGCGGCAAGTTGGCATTTCCTGTCGCCAATCGCCTTTCCCCACCCTGCCCTGTCAGCAAAATCATGTTCGTAGGGAATTTGCTGTGCGCGCAGACGAGGAGGCCCGATATGCTCGTGCATTTCACGGTCGAGGCGCACGGCATCGACGAGCAGGTCTTTGACCGTCCTGATGCTAATCGTTCCGATGGTCATTTCCGCCTCAGATCATCGAAGAGGTCGAGTTGGTCGGCAAAGGGACCGAACCGGCGATAGATGCGCTCATAAATCATACCACCAAGTGCGGCGCGTTGTGAAACATGGCCGCGAAGCTCCTGGGCGACGAACTGCAGGTCACCAGCCGGTATCTCGTCCCATAGATCAAGCCACTCTCCCGCTCGGTCCTCGATGATCGGCTGGCATTTGCGCACCATGTCCGACGCCATCCACAGGCCAACCTCATCCAGTAGGATCTTGTTGTTGGCGGTTTCGACCAGCGTCGTGAAAACGAGCCGGATATGATCCTCCCCGAACCGTCGCCATATCCTGTCGATGGTAGCGATTGCGCGGGTTTCTCCTGGCCCGGGATATCGGTGCTTGTGCACGATCCGGACGCTGAACTCATCGCAAAGGCGCTGGACATGGGAGGGCACGTCCTTCATCGGCGCCGCCTCCGCTCGATAACGATGGTGCGACCGGCGCGCTCGATCGATGCTGGCCCCGATGTTCCGAATACGCGCTCGCGCTCAGATCGCAGGGCTTCGTCTTTCTGGGAGCGCCATGCGCGAATGCCAAACGGATCGGCATCGACATGGATAAGTGCTGGCTGGTTGGCCGGCGACAGAGCCTTGCGTCCCTGCCGCAGGGCTTCGGTAGCTGTGGCGAATTTCTTCGGCTTGCCGGCTTCGTCGACAAGGAATTCGTCCGGCCGGCCGGGCGCATGGAATACCGCGCAGTAGCGGTCACCGAAGGGCATAGTCGAGACACGGACGGTCATAGCTGGATGCTCTCGTCAAGCAGGTCGCGCTCGCCCAGCGACAGGGGCGCGACCTGATTTGTCTCGGAAATGTCCCGGGTTTGTCCCGGGAATGTCCTATCCGGGAATGTTTCTGGGAAACCTCGGATTGGCTTTCCGGTCCACCAAAGGAGCCCGGTCTTTTCGCTCACGCGCTTGAAGGCGATCACCTGGTGCTTAATAAGGTAGTTGGTGTTGCGCTCGAACGCCTTTCGGATCTTGACACGCGCCGCAGCCTTGTCGCTCTCGCTGGCGTCCATCTCGACGGCAACGTCGAGGAAATGACTGAAGTCGACGACGTGCTTACCGACCGCCTCGGCGGGGCCCTCCTTCGCGTCAGCGATAAACTTGCCGTAGCGCTTGATGGCCCGGAACATCGGGATAAGCAGCGCTTCCTCGCTCGGCCGGACCGAATAGCCAAACTGCTGCTGCTCCTTCTTGAGTGCATCCTTTTCGGAGACCGTGAGCACGACACAGCTCGTGACCTCCCGATCGGTCTTCGGATTGGTGCCCACGACGACAGACGCCAGCGTGAACGGTATCTTGATGCCGTCCTCGTCGTCCTTCTGCTTGGCGAGGCGCGCGGTCCGGATCTTCGTCGTCTCGTCGGCCGTCACCACAATGACCGTGTCGACATTCGCGTGGATTGAGGTGTGACCGCGCAGCTTCTTGCCGTCGGCGTTCATATGGTGGACGAGGCAGACGTGGATGCCGCACTCCTCTTCGATGCGGGCGATGTTGGCGAGTACCACCGACATATCCTTGCCGCTGTTTTCGTCGGCGCCGATGGTGGCCGTGGCGAGCGTATCGATGAACACGACGCGCAATGGATGCTCCATCGTCAGCTTGATCGCCTTGATGGTCGAAATAAGCCTGTCGGTGTCGCCGTCGCGGGCGAAGAGGTCGACCTTCGCCGGCAGAACGACCAACGGAACATCCTCGTCATCCGACACCTGAAAATGCTTGCGGTAGGCCTTCTGGCGCTTCTTCATTCCGAGCCCGCCCTCACCAGCCTGATAGATCACGCCGCCACGCTCGACATGCCGACCGAAGAACTCCTGCCCGCGGGCGATGCAGTAGGCTGCATGCAGGGCCAGGAACGACTTGCCCGATCCCGAGGGGCCGCCGATGACTGATCGCCCGCGCGTCGTGAGCAGCCCGTCGATCAGATAGTCATAGGCGAGAGAAGGACCGTCGATCTCGTCATGATAGTAGGCACCGAACTCGCGCGGCCGCACCGGCGTCCATTTGGTCGCCTTCTCCACCAATTCGCTGAAACCATCAGCGGTCCCGCCAGCCTGATCCTTCCAGTCGGTGATGTCCGCCTTGACCGGCGCATCGGGCCAGTGGAGCGAGATGTCGAGAACACGAACGGACTTCGCCCGGCCGGATAGCCCGCCGCCGCGAATCAGCCCGCGCTGCCGGCCGGCATCGTCATTGTCGGGCAGGATGACGACATCGGCGCCGGCGAGGTCGTCGTCGAACTGCTCGCTCCAATACTTTGCGCCTCCGGCGTTGGTGGTGGCCGTGAATCCCCATGCCCGCAGGGTCTCGACGTCCTTTTCGCCCTCGCAGAGATAGACCGGCCGCCCATCGGCCTTGGCTTTCAGGACCTCGTCGCGGTGGTAGAGCCAGCGGACCGCATCATCGAACGTCTCTTCCGCCTGATAATGCTTGCCTTCCTTGGCCTTGAACCAGTCGCCCGACTTCACCTGCCCGTAGGTGCCGCCCTGCAATCCCCATATCCAACCCTTCCCGGCCGGATGCTTGCGGCGCTGCATGTAGCGGCGCGGAGCGGTCTTCGCGAATTTCAGGACCTCATAGGCCAGCCGCCCCTTGTCATCGAAATACTGGAATGTGGCGACGGGCCATGTGTCCATGAAGCCCGCAAACTTCCCTTGTGGCGATCCAGCGTCTTGGCCATTGGCATGTTCATTCTGCCGCTCTCGACGTTCAATGTGGCCCTGCTCTTGCAGCCATTCGACGGCTTCGATCTTGGTATACCCGCGATACGATTGGAGAAGGTCCAACACGCCGCCACCGGTGCCGTCCTCATGATCTTGATAGACGCCCTTGACGCAATCGACAGATACGCTGCCGTTTTTGCCCCATCGCCATTCCCTGCCGGGCGACGAAAGCGCGCGGTTAGGCTCCCCCAAGAACTCGGGCAGCACGGCCAAGGCGACCGCTTCCATACAGCGTGCAAACTGGTCCGAACTCATGCTGCACGCCGATCCTTCGGCTTGCGCTTGTTCGCGCCCTGCTCATCCCATGTTGCCCATCGACAATTGCCGGGCTCGTAATTGCCGTCGTTATCGACGCGATCGAGCGTCGTTCCATCTGGCCGCTCGCCCATGTCGGCAAGAAAATTTTCGTAGTTTCGCCAGCGATCGCAAACAGTGATGCCGCGCGCACCATAGTATTCGTAATAGCCGTGCTTCGGGTTGGTGCATCGGTCGATCATACCGCGCCAGCTTGTGTGCGTCGGTGAACGCGAAAGCCCATGATGGAAGCTACCGAAAGATGCCGGACGACCGGCGAGGCAGCCACAACCTTTCACCTGACCATTACGCAGGTTCTTGCCGATGATCACCTTCTCGTTTCCGCAGTCGCAAAGGCATACCCAGCAACGCTTGTTGTCTCGCCGCTCGTCCGCCAGCTGCAGAACCACAAGATTGCCGAACCGCTTTCCGACCATGTCAATGGGAGCAACCATTATCGCCGCACCACCTCGATCTTGCGCCCGCGCCTGAAGATCGCGCCGAAGAGTTCTTCGGCCTTCGACCTTGTCGCGCTCGTGCGCTCGCCATCGCTGAGGATGCCGTCTCCGAAGTGGTGCTTCGTCATCGCCTCGTAGGCTGCGACCTTCGCGTCGGCTTCGCTGGGGAACAGCTGCGCGATGCCGTTGACCTCGACCGGGAACCAGCCGGCCTTGTGCATCTTCTTGAAGTGGCCTTCCCAGCCGTTGAAGACCTGGACGGCGCGGACGCGTGCTTCGTTCATCGCACTGCCTCCGACGTCAGATCATCGATACTTGGCTCGATAGAAGGCGCTTCCATCAGGTCGAATAGGCTTGGCACGTTCCGCTTCGCCTCTGCCTCCCGGCAGTAGTAGAGACCATCCTTGAACGACACCTCGTTGAGTTCCGAGGCCATCCCGTAGCGGCCCTTGGCGATCGCGCGGTAGGGAACCGTCATCAGCCCGCCGAACGGGTCGTAGACGACATCGCCGGGGTTGGAATATCGGTCGATCAGGCGATCGACGATGTCGAACTGGAGCGGGCAGATATGCTTTTCGACGTTCCGGCTGGACTGGCTGCCGTTCAATGTGAGCATGCGCACCACGTCCGACCATATCCATGGCGAGTGCGAGACCGGTGCCAGCGCCATGTATTCGGTCGGCAGACGGTCCTTCGATTGCAGGACCTCGCCAATCGCCACGACTTCCTCGTGATCGTAGACCGTGGCATCGCTGTAGGCGCGGAATGCCTTGGGAACGGAGCGCGGCGGTATCTGCGCCCATTCCTCGCGGGTCAGGAGCCGGTTGCCGCTTGAACGCCAATGTGCATGGGCATCGAGTTGCCAGCGCGCCAGGCTGTATTCTTCCCGATCCTTGGCAACGCGCTCGTCGGCATAGCCCTTCGTTCGGTCAGTCTGTGGTTTGTGGAAGAGCAGCACGTATTCAGGCGAGCCGACGCCCATCTTGCTGCCGTCCTTCAGCATCTCGGTGTAGCCGAGCCGGTAGTTGCCGTTGTTCTCGGTGACGACGTCGGTATCGACGGTGATCATGCCGCAATAGTCGAAGCCGTGTTTCAGGCCGTGGAAGATCGCCTCAGCATGGAATGGCGAGACGGTCGGCAGGCCTGCGCCGGTGACATTGCCGAACAGGATGCGATCCTTGACGTGGCAGGCGTAGATGCGACCGGGCTTCAGGATCCGGAAAAGCTCTGGCGTCAGGAAATCCATCTGCCGCCAGAAATGCTCGTTGTCGTCGGTATGGCCGAAGTCGTTGTAGCTGGCCGTGTACTCGTAGTGATTGCTGAAGGGGATCGATGTGACGATCAGCCCGACGCTGCCCGCCTCGGTGCGGATCGCCTCATCAACGCAATCATTGTGGGCGATGCAGAAATACTCGCCCTGCTCCACCGTGCGCTCGACGCCGATCGAGCGCTTCAGGACCGATTCCAGCGGCAGCTTGCCGAGACCGTATTTGCGGATGATCTCGGTCATCCGCTCCATCATCCGGTCGTGTTCGGCCCATTTCTCTTCGAGGATGCGTCGCGTGCCCCGCTCAGCTTCGGAATAGATGATGTCGATCCGGCATTCCCGCTTCTGCCCGAAGCGCACGACGCGGTAGATGGCCTGAATGAAGTCGTGGAATTTGGCGTCGATGCCGGCGAAGATTTCCCATGCGCAATGCTTCTGGAAATTCGAGCCCGCGCCCGACATTTCAGGTTTCGTAGCCAGATGCTGGAACTCGCCATTTTTGAAGCCGACAGCGTTCGCCTCGTTCTTCTCCAGATCCTGCGAACCGAAGATCGACCGGACACCCGGCACGGCGGCCTCGATGGCGCGCCGCTCGTCTTCGAGATGGTGCCAAAGAACGCAATGGTCGTCGGGGGCCTCGGCCAACAGTTCGACCATCTTGCCGATTCTAGCATCGAGGCTGATGCGCTTCTCGCGCGCGGCATGCACGACGCTGGCCCCAGGATCGTTGATCAGCAGCCCCTGCCCGTCCCGGTCCACGCCGGCCGCGCCATGATCGGTCGGCACCTCATGCCAGTTGACGGTCATCTTCGGCAGGACGTAGCCGTCATCGGGAAAGCCGAGATCGGCCGGTGATTGCAGGAACACCGCCCAGGAGTTCACCCACAGCCAGAACTCGTCTTCCTTGTGAGGATAGAGCGTGAGTTCGTTCGCCTTCTCGCTGTTGCGCTGGAAGAACCGTGTCAGCGCCTGCCCGGTGTCCATGACCTGCAGGAAGCCGGCATAGTGGATCAGTTCCTTGGTCCGGTTCGGCGACGGCGTGGCGGTGGCGACGAATTTGAAACGGACACCCTCGAAGAGAGGTAGGAACGTCTGGTACGTCTTGGTGCCATATCCGCGCAGGATGGCCGCCTCGTCGAGCGACGCCGCCACGAACTGGCGAGGATCGATCTTGCCGTCGCGCACGCTCTCGTAGTTGGCGATGTGGATCACATCGTCGTCGGTCACCTCGTCATCGCGGCGGACGAAGCGAAGCTCGATGGCGAACTCGCCGCGGAACCTCTCCCTCGCCTCATCGAAGAACTCATGCCGGACGCCAAGCGGAAGCACGATCAGACGGCGGCCACCCACATACTTGCCGATCAGGCGCATCAATTCTAGCTGGATCGATGTCTTGTGCAGGCCGAAGGCGGCGAAGATGCCGCGCCGCCCGCCTTGTAGCGCCCATTTCACGATGGCGCGGCAGTGGGGCGCTAGGTCGGGGTTGATGTCAGCGTCATCGACGTCGAAGCCGGTCGCCGGCGCGACCTTCATCTTGGCGCGGAGGAAGTCGAGATACGCGTGAGAAGTCATGCCGCAGCCTTCACCTTTTCGAGTGCGAAACCGCCCCACTGCTCAGCAGCAGCGGCCATCATTCCGGGAAAGGATCGGCTGCGAAGACGAGAGCGCTCAGGCCCCGGCGTCATGCGATGGACCTTGCTCCAACGTTTCCACTCATCGCTGCCGCGCTCCGGCTCGGTCAGCATATCGGTTGCGACCAAAGGTCGAAGCCCGCGCAGATACCAACCTGTCGCCTTGTATTCGGGGTGGCCGAACCAGAATGGCTGAACCATCTTCGGCCGGGGAAGATCGGCCGGCATCCGAGCCCGCGCTAGATCGTTCATTTCCGGGTTTTCAATGGCGACGCGCTCGATCGGCGCATTCCAGCATGCCGTGAAGATAGAGACGCCCTCCTCGAACTCTTCGCGCATGCTCTCCCATGTGCGGCCGTCTGGAAGACGTTTCGGCGGCGTCCAGTTGCCCGGCCCGCTCATCCACCTCCGGCCGGATCGGCAGAGACGTGTGCACGGCGGGTGCAAGACCGCGAGCAGATCCCATCCTTCGTTCAGGATGCCGTCGCGCACATCGCAGATGATGTGGCGGTTGCTGCCGTCCTCGGCCGGGAGAATGTCGCATGACCAGACGTCGTGGCCGAGATCAGAGAAGGCGCGACGCGCGACACCTGAGGTTTCGCAGGCGATTAGTACCCGCAACGGCAGATCAGTCCGCATATCTGTCACCTGTGTGCTGGAGGTTGCGCCAGTCCCGCGCGCCTTCGACGTCGCGCTGCGCATCGCGGTCGAGCGCATCGGCCATCCGAGCATGGGTTTGGCGAAGGAGATCAGCTTGAAAATCCGCCAAGCCGTCGATCATCGCGGCCCAGCTTGGGCCGATTTCTGCAAGAGGGCCGGTCATCGAACCGGCTCCATCGCCACGGCATCGAGCCGGTAGATTTCATTGAGCGCGGCAAGCTGGGTTCCCAGGCCGGGAATTGCCCTCGCCTCGGGATGGCCGGTGAGCACAAGGCCGCCATTCAGCAGGGCTTGCTCGACCGTGAAAGACTGCTCGACGGTCTCCTTACCGCCCGCATCATCGACGGCGACGACATCCCAGAGGTCTTCGCGCCCCTTGCGAACGACGCGGGTGACCGGACGGCCCACCATGCCGTACTGATAGATGATCGGAGATGTCGGTGCAGGCTCATGGTCAGGATCACCCGCACGCACCAGACGGACGCCCTCGCCTTCCAGAAGCCGGATCAGGTGATCAGCGCGGCGGCGGACATGCTCGCATTCGTCGGGGGCAAATCGGCTCCAGTCCTGCCAGAGCGGGCGGATAAGCCCCAGCCTCTCGCGACGCATCATTTCCGCGAGAATGTCGCGAATCGGCCGTTCGGTGCTCATCTTGCGCACCTCCAACGGCCCGGTTGCAACTCCGGAACAAATCCATCGGCAACGAACTGGTAGCCTTGGCCCCAGACGGTCTGGATGACGTCGAGACCTCCGGTGGCTTTCAGGATTTTTTGCCGAAGCTTGCAGACAAGGACGTCGATGATCTTTATTTCCGGCTCGTGCTCTCCGCCGTAGATCGCGTCCATGATCTGTTGCTTGGAGCGCGTCTCTCCCGGGCGGCGAACCAACTCAACTAGGATGGCGCTTTCTTTCGGAGAAATTCGGACACTGCGCCCATCGGCGGTGTTGATGCAGTTCGCGGTGGCAACGAACACGCCGCCCGGAAGCGCTACCCGGGTGTGATCGATGTAATCGCCTCGGCGGGCCAAGGCTTTCAGGCGCGCAACGACCTCGCGCTCATCCATAGTCGAAGGCTGCACGTCGTCGGCTCCGGCGAACAGGATATCGCCGCGAAACCTGGATGCTGTCTCAATGTCGGCAATTTCGGGGAGCGTCACCAAAAGGCGGTTGTGTACGTTCCCGAGGCGGATGCCGCGCACAATCTGGGCGGCCATGTCCGGCAAATGGCAATGCAGGATCCCGAGTGCGTCGGGATCGCGATAAAGCAGGCTGCTGAAATCCTGCACTGCATCGGCATACTGAAAACCGATGCCGATCCACGCATCGTTCAGTATGTCACGACGAAGCTTGTCGCCCGTGCCATAGAAGATCACCATCATGGTCGACCTCCCGTCGCCACGATGAAAAAGACGAACGCGCAGGCTGCGATGAGAATGCCGACGGCCAATGCGCCGGTGAGAGAATGCACGCCACGTGGTCGGGAAATGGATGGTCGAGGTTTCATGCCGCGACCCTCCCGCTGCCGAGCCGAAGCTGCTTGAACGCCTCGTGATGACGCTCCGGTATCTGGCTGCACTTCATCCAGGCACTGGCGATGCCGACGGCTTCGGCCGCATCACGCTGCGCCTTCTTTTCTCGGGGAAGCCGTATGCCCTGAAGCTCGGCGCGCTCGACGGCTGGAGCCTTCCAGTCATCGCCTGAAGGCTTGAAGCCTTTGCCGTAGTAGGCGGCACGCCACGTCTTCTGATGCACCATGCCCCACGGGATGCCGGCGAGGTCGCAAGCAGCAGAGGCCGAGGCCGCGAGGGCCGGCAACAGAAGCTGGTCGGCGTTGACGGTGTAAATCGTCTTCATCCGGCCCAGCTTCGGGTCGAAGACCTGCTTCGGATATGCCGCTACGTCGCGACGCGGCATCTCGATGGCCACGAAATCCGGGCGGGTCCGGAAGAACTCCTCGTTGAGGTAGATGGCGAGGTCGCCGGTCTTGGCCTCGGCAAACTCACCTTCGGCGCCGACGGCAAGGCAGCGCCACAGCGATGGCGGCAATGCGGTATCCATCCAGCACGCACCGGTGCTGGTCGCGATGTCCAATCCGAGGATCAACATTCCAGGCTCCTACAAGGTGCCGTCTCTCCGTGCTGTCACGCCTGATAGGAGGTGGCGTTCCCCCTGCACGGTCCGCCCCGTGCGGCCTACTCCCGGTTCATCGGATCGGCCGGCCTTGCCCGCCTCACCTCCCCGGTTTCGCTCTGGGATTCAGTGCTTCGCGGCCACAGCCGCATCTTCCTTGCCCCATGCATCCGCCGCGGCCTTCGCCGCCGGATCGGGACCCTTTTTCTTTTTCGGTTTGTCCGCAGCTTCGACGGCCGCCGCACCTAGAGGCAGGGTCGAGAAATCGTCACCCAACGCCTTGCGGATATCGACCGCGTAGGTCCGGTCCTCGTCGTCCTCGATGTCGGCCAGCATGTCCCGGGCCTTGGCCTCGAGCTCACGTGCCTTGGCGATGGCCTTCACGACGCTCTTCTTGACGCCCTGCGATTTCGCGTCTTCCAGAAGCTCCCGCTGCTTTTCGCGGATCGCCCGGCATGCCGCCATGAACTTGCCGCGTTCGCTGGCAACCTCGGCTTCCAGTTCCTCGAATTTATCGACGAAGGATGCTGCCTCATCGGCGGATGCGCGGTTCTTGCCCTCAAGGATACGAGCCATCACACTGCCCTTTCCTCGGTATGAACCGGCGCAAATCCACGCCTTTGTTTTGTTTGGGAGGTCAAACGAACGGGTTCGGAAACGGCTCTTTGGAGCGTCCATCCAAGCCCGCACACACGGTCTCTGATAAGGATGTAGTCGAGACCCTTCCGAGAGCAGTATTCTGCGAGCGGGACTTTCTCGCCGTCGCAATCAACCATCCTGTTTGATGATCTGTTTCGTGATTGCTCTACCGGCGCAGCCCATCGACAGTTGCCGGGCTCGTAGTTCCCCCGCCCATTCGGCCAGCGGTCAAGCGTGGTGCCCTCCGGTCGAGGCCCCATGTCCTCAAAGAAGGCTTCAAAGCTATGGAGCCAACGGTCACAAACCTTGATACCCTTCTCGACGTACTGCATTTTTCCAAGGCGACCGCGGCAGCGGCGGCGCATCTCGACCCAAGATCGATATTCTGGGGTATCCAGTCGGCCATGCCGAGCCTTGCTATTACCGAGCGGGCCGCCCGGTTCACCATGGCGACGGAGGCGAGCGTAATGGCCTGTGCAAAATCCTCGCGTAAGTGCCGGACGGTCACAGCCTTCGACGGAGCAGATCGCGCGCACCATCAATTACCCCGCGCCAATCTGGAGTGAACGTCACAATACGGACGACCGATCTCGCGATCAGCCCCGCACCAGAGAAGACCGGGACCATCAAGCCCATCGACAGGGAATTTGCAGCCAGATGATCCGTACGGAACAGGCTCAATGCCGGGGATAGGGTCGAACGCTGCCGCTCGGCTGATCCTCAGAACGGGATCGGCTTTCCGGCTCTCGGCCTTGTTGACGATGTTGGCGACATGGAGATGCTGCGAGGCATCGACCTTCCGCGCCTTGGCTCGGACCTTTCCGACGACACCGCCCCACGATCCTGTCGTCTCGCGGCTTTTCGTTGGCTTCGGCTCGGGCTTGGCAACCTTCTGCCTGCTCGTGAACTTCAGGCCCATTCGATGCGCTCGACCAGCTATCGAGTTACGGAAGCATCCCGTAAACTTCTTCGCGATCTCGGTTGCGCTGAAACCTTCCTCGACATACCGCCGCAGTAGTTCATCCCGAGCGCCCGGCTCCATCGTCTTCCAGTTTGGGAGGTCGCTCATTGGGCGCCTCCGCGTGGCGCAGTCGCCTTCGCATTCTCCAGTCGAGCAACCAAAGCTCGAATCTGATCTTCAAGATCGTCCAGATGGACATGGGGATTCACCGCCTTCTCGATTTCTGCATCATGCAACAGGCGCGCAGCGCTACGCTCGCACTGATCGATGAACGCCTCCCTTATGCGGCTGAATATTCCAGCGTCGACCGTCTTGGCACGGCCGCTGCGGATACGATCAAGCGTCCAGAACGGGACGCGATAACGGGATGCAACACGCTTCAGAGCGTCCTTCTGATCGCCCCAACCTCGTGTTTCCATCTCGACAAGACGCCGGACATAGCCCACCGCCATCTCAGCGCTACTCATGATTTTGCGCTCCAGATGCTGAAATTCTCTGCACATGGCACTCGAAACTCTCCGCTATCCCTGATCTCAGCGACGAGATCGAAAGGAAGAAGCGATGAGACGGAGGAAGAAAGGTGAGCCACGGACGCGAGACCGGATACGCGGCCCACCATCGCGCTTGGGAGGGTGCGCGAATTCATTGCTGACCGTCCTTTGCCGAGGACGGCGCAATTTCCGGAAAACGGGAGTACGCTTCGTCGATCGGTAGAATGACGATCACGAAGGGGAGATCATGGACAGTGCCAGCCGGCTCGCCACCATCGAGCACACGCTCGACCTGATTGACGCAATTTTCCGGCAGATGCTTCACGAGAGCGCTGACGCTGCCGATCTCGCCGCGACGATGGTCCTCGCGGCCAAGAAGGTTCTCACCGAGGCGCGAAATATCGAACCGAGAGACGGTCTTCCCTACGACCTCCAAGCTGAAACCGTTCGGGAAGCAGAGAAGCACGTCAGCCAGATCGTTGAACGTGCCTTGGCTGAACTGCGGAAGGTATGCCCGCACGCCTCGTGAGTTCGTGACGCGCTGGCCATCGAAAGATTGCTGAGCGGGGCGCGAAAGAATGCTCATGCCGCGTCTCCCGTCGTCGGGGCGGGCTCAAGGAATTCTGCGGCCGAAAGAGGAATCCCGTTCTCGCGAGCATACGATAGCAGTGCTGATGCATCGGCGTGCGGGATGACCCCGCCTGTGCCCCCGCGCTCCTTCGGATACATCCACCGATAGACGCGCGAGACGTGCTTGCCTGTGACTTCGGCAACTTTGTCGATGCCAATCTTGGCGATGACGGAACGGGCTGGATCGAGGTGCTTGTCGCTCATAATCACCATATTTGCGATTATCGCGATTTCAAGTCAAGCCATTTTCGCGATCTTCGCGATAGGATTTTTTGCGAGTTTCGCGATTATACCGACATGAGCGATCCGCAAGAGCAGCTAAAGCGCTGGTTTCACGACAAAACAGCCCCTCACGGGGTGAAGACAAAGCTGTCGGAAGCGACGGGATTCACCCCGACGCAGATCAGCCGCATGCGCAACGTCGAAACGGACGATCCGAAGAAGAGACAGGAAATTCCGATCGACATGATCGCGAAGGCGGCGAGGTTCTTCAATGAACTGCCGCCCGGTTTTGAGGGGATGGTCCAATGGCTCGATAGCCCGCGTCGAGATCTCGCAAACGGCGCTGAAATTCCTGTCATGGGATACCTCGGCGCAGGCGCGGAGGTCGAACCGGACTACGAGCAGGTTCCGCCGGAGGGTCTGGACCAGGTTCATATTCCATTCCCTGTTCCCGATGACATGATCGCCTTCACTGTCAGCGGGATTTCCATGATGCCGGTATTCAAGCCGGGAACGGTGATCGTCGTCTATCGCGAGCAGAAGAAACCTATCGAGGCGTTCTATGGCATGGAGGCAGCCGTTCGAACCTCCGACGGCCGACGCTTCATCAAGACGATAGCGCGCGGTTCACGACCGAATACGGTCACGCTGACATCGTGGAATGATCCGACGCCCATTGAAGATCAACGGCTCGAATGGATTGGTGAGATATTCGCTGTCCTCCCTCCCGCGGCGGTGAAAAAAATCGTTCGTCAGGGAGGCATCCAGGGCCAATTGGGCTTGAAGACGGCATAAGTTTTTATCACCAAGGGCATTGACGGCAGAGCGCGCGGGCTTTACCCGCGCGCGCTCTCACGCACCCACCCTCGCGCGGATTAGATAACCTTCAAACATAGAGCTCTACGTTAGACGTTGTAAGTGAATCGGTTGATGTAGAACTCAACCTTCAACGTTTATGTCGCGCGGCATGTTCGCCGTAGCTTGGCGCTACGGCTCATGCCGTCTTCAACGTCTCACGTAAAATTCAACGTCTCAGAATCAGCGTTTCTGCGCGCGCGAAGCGTCGCGGGCCAGATCGTTGTAAAATTAAATTTGCGGTTTTCGCGATTTTAGGATTGACGATTTTGCGTTAATCGCGATTATTGAGGGCAAAGGAGACATCCGATGCCCCACGAAGTTACCCGCGACGGCCTCATATCGGCCCTTACGCAGAAGCCAACCCTTCGCCCCCTTACCGAACCCCTGTTGCTCCGCGATGTTCTCGCGATGAAGCGCCAGCGCGGCGACAACGACATCGCCGGCTTCAAGGAAGTCTGCCGCGAGTTCGCCTACGGCCTCAACGGCACGATCTCGGGCGCCATCTGGGCGATGAACCAGTGGATCAAGGCGGCGGACGCAGGCCGGCAGCCGTGGGTTGGCAAGGTCACGCAGGATCGCCGCCGCGCTTTCGTCGCTGACTGTGAGGCGGTTCTCGCCGGCACGTTCGGCGTCGAGTTCACGGTGGAGGCTGCGTGATGGCGTCTCTGGACCGCATTGAGCAGCTTTCCTGCGACCGCACCATACTTCTCCTGCGCCTCAAAGACTTGACGCGTATTTGCGATGCGGTCCGCCTTTCGGCAGGCCTCGGCAAGCATCAGGTCGAGCGTTTGGAAGCCGCGAAGAAGCTGATCTCCGATCTTGAGGGGTCCGACTGATGCCCCGTTTCCTCGCCTTCCGTGCTCGCTGGGCCGGCACTGTACAGGACGTCTGCGCCGGTTGCGTCCTCGCCTTTCTGATCGCCGTTGCCGTTTTGGTGCTGCCATGAGCGTGCAGGTCATCCTCCCCGCAGACCGCGCCGCGTGGCTCGACGCTCGCAAGCAGGACGTGACCGCCTCGGTGGCCGGCGCGCTGCTCGGGATTCACCCGTATCAGACGCCCTACGGGCTGTGGGCCGAGAAATCCGGGCGGGTTGCCAGCGATGACACCGACAATCCTGTCCTGCGTCGCGGCCGTCTCCTTGAGCCGGTCGTGATCGAGATGCTGCGCGAGGATCGGCCGGACTGGACGGTCGAATACCGCCGCGACAACGCTTACTACCGGCACGTCGAGCATCGGATCGGCGCGACGCCTGATGCTTTCGCCACCCGGCCGGACATCTACGGCCGCGGCATCGTACAGGTCAAAACTGTTGCCGACGACAAGTTCCGACGGGAGTGGATCGACGCCGATACCGGCGAGGTCGTGTTGCCGCTGTGGATTGCCGTGCAGGCGATTGTCGAGGCGACCCTCACTGAATCGACCTGGGCCTGTGTCGCCGTCATGGTGATCGGCCGGGGCATCGACCTGCAGATTGTCGATGTCCCGCTCAACACCCGGGTTATGAACCGCCTTCGCCGCGAGGTCCGCGAGTTCTGGCGCATGGTCGAGGAATGCCGGGAGCCGTCCATCGACTGGAACCGAGACGGCGCGTCAATCGTCGATGTCTATCGCGACAGCATGCCCGATCGGAAGGACCTTACGCAGGTTATCGGTCTCGACGGCACGGTCTGCGCCTTTTGGGATGCGCGACAGGACTATAGCCACGCCAGCAAGATCATGGAGGCCACCCGGCCACGGATCCTGCACGCCCTCGGCGCTGCCGAAGCTGGCTTCACCAAGAATTGGAACATCACGGCGCGCACGTCAGTGCGGACTGGCCCGAACGGCCAGCCTGTGAAGTCGCGCTCGCTCCGCATCTCACCGAAGGAGAACCCCGATGCGCGTTTCTGATGCACCCTCCCTGCTTGGCCCCGACGATCCCGGTATCGGCCATAACAAGGCCCCGGTGTCCGAAATCTTCATGGAGGTCCACAAGGACCTCATCACCGAGGTCGAGGCTCTGGCAGCCCGCGCTAATGCGGCAAAGGACAGCCTAAGCGACGGCAAGGTTGCCAACGACAACGAGCGCGATACCTGGGTTTCCATCGGCCTTGCCTCGAAGAAGATCGCCAAGCAGGTTTGCGACCGCCGCGATGGCGTTACCGGCCCCATCCGCGACGAATTGAACGACTGGAACCGGCTGTTCGGCGTCAACGCCAATCCGCACCCCGAGAGCCTTCATGCCCGATGCCTGCGGATCAAGAATGCGGCCGAAAGCCTGGCCGGCGCGTATGCCGACGAACAGCGCCGCAAGGCGGCGGCAGAAGCAGCGGCCAAGGCCGAGGCTGCCCGTCAGGAGGCCCAGCGAAAGCTTGAGGAAGCCGCCGCCAGCGAGAGCGAGATCGTTGCCGACTTGGCCTTGCAGGAGGCTGAAAAGGCCGAGCATCGCGCCAAGCACCTCGAAGCGCAAGCCCTCGGCGCCGGCGCTGGCCCGGTGCGCACCGAAGCCGGCACGATCAGCGAGCGCAAGTCTTGGGACTTCCGCATCGTCGATGTCAGCAAGGTCGATCTGAACGGCCCGCTGCGCGCGCATATCGGCATCGACGTGATCGAGAAAGCCATCCGGGCGCACGTCCGCGCCAACCGCGACACCGTTCCGCTGACCGGCGTCGAAATTTTCCAAGGCACCAAAGCCCAGCTCCGCTGATCACCAGCGGCAACAGGAGACATTTGCGATGAACGCAGTGACGAAATCCGACGGCCCGCGCGAGATCGAGGTCGTTCGCGACCAGTTTGAGCGCATGGGCGACCAGTTCAAGGCCGTCCTTCCAGCCCATATCCCGGTCGAGCGGTTCGCCCGCGTCGTCATGACGGCGATCCAGAACAACCCGCAGCTTCTGCAGGCTCCGCGCAAAGAACTGTTCAACGCCTCAATGAAAGCGGCGCAGGATGGCTTGCTGCCCGACGGCCGTGAGGGAGCGCTTGTCCTTCGCAAATCGAAGAACGGCTTTTCGATCACTTGGCAGCCAATGATCGCAGGCGTGAGGAAGAAGGCGCGTAACAGCGGAGAGATTTCGACGTGGGACGCCCATGTCGTTTTCGAAAACGACTTCTTCCAGTTCCAGTTGGGCGACGCGCCTCAGATCAACCATACCTATGACCTGAAAGCCCCGCGTGGCGAGCCGGTCGGCGCTTATTCCGTCTGCGTGCTCAAAGACGGGACCAAATCCTACGAGGTCATGTCCGCCGACGAGATCAACGCGATTCGTGATCGTTCGGATGGCTGGAAGGCTTTCAAGGCCGGTTACATCAAGTCGACACCGTGGTCGACGGATTGGGGCGAGATGGCGCGTAAGACCGTCGCCAAGCGCCATTCGAAGGTACTCCCCATGTCCACGGATCTCGATGACCTGATCCGCCGCGACGACGAGCTCTACGACATGAAGGGCGCGAAGGAAGAGGCGCAGGAGCGCCGCCCGCGCTCGCTTGCTGACCGTCTGGACCAGATCGCAGACGACGATCCAATCGATGCTGACCCAGATACCGGAGAGGTCATCGACCGCGACCAGAACTCGGAGCCGAATTCCCCCTCCGGCTCCGAAGGCGGCAAAGCCTCCCCTCAAGGCAAGGCCGCCAGCAAGCCGTCATCCGATCCTGCCCCCCGGTCGGATGACGGCGACCCTATCGCAAACGCTCGCCGGCGTGGTGCCGAGGCCCGCGACAAAGGCATGAGCCGCAAGGCTGTGCCGGCCGAGTTCCGTAAGGACGAGCGCCTTATGGCGGCGTTCCTCGATGGTTTCGACACTGGCGTTGCGGAAGACCGCGAGCCAGGCGCCGATGAGGAGGAATAGGCCATGGCTTGGTTCTCCCCCCTCGTCGGCCAGCGCGTCGACTTGTCGCCCGAGGAAATCCAGCCGGACGACTTCCCGGCGTCTCTCCTCGACCGTGGCCGCGCATCGGTCGAGAACATGCTCGAACGCTTCCGCGCTGATGAGCGAGCCTTGGTGGCTGACATCGAGGACAAGACCGAGCAGCTTCGCCAGACGCGGATTGCCATTCAGGCATTTGAGGCTGCCGACCATATCCTTGTCGCTGGTGACCCGGATTTTGCGGAGATCGAGCCCGTTCCCGAACTCGAAACGCCGAAAATCGTCATGAAACACAAGGCGATCCGGTCATGACGACCTTTCGCGTCCACTTCACAGACGGGGACGTGATCGACGTCCCTGCTCCCAGCCCGACTGCCGCACGCACGATTGCTCTCGAGAAAAAGGGCAGCGGCTTCATTTCCAAAATCAAGGTCCTGAAAGGAGCCTGAAAATGACGAAATACGCAATCATGGACACAGAAGGCACGGGCCTGTTCGCTTTCAAAGATAAGGAGACGGGTCAATCGATCCCCGCCGACGCGCCGGGTCAACCCCGCCTCGCGTCCCTGTCGATGATCCTTCTCGACGACGATCTGACCGAAGTCGACGAGGTTCAGCTTTACGTCAAACCTGATGGCTGGAGCATGCCGCAGGGCGAAGGATCGGCTGGCGCCGTGAACGGGCTCACCGACGAGTTCCTTGAAGCCAACGGAACGCCGATCAATGTTGTTCTGGACCGCTATGTGCAGGCGCTCGACGAGGGCCATGTCATGGTGGCTTACAATGCCCAGCACGACATGAAGCAGATGCGCGCGGAACTCCGCCGCGCTGGTCTCGATGATCGCTTCCACGACACTCCGAACATCTGCGTGATGCGCGCCGCGATGGCACTGGGCGTCAAGAAAGCCGGCGGCGGCCGTGGCTTCCCGAAGCTCACCGACTGCGCCGCCCATCTCGGTCTGGTCATCGACGACGCGCATTCAGCCAAAGGCGACACGCGCGCCACGCTGGCCTTGTTCCGCCACCTGCACGCCGTCGGCGCGCTGCCGGAAGCCCGCGTTCACCTCGCCAAGGTTCCGCCGTCTGCTCCGGCCGTGATCGAACCCCTGCCCGAAGCTGCTTTGCCGGAGAGCTTCTGATGGACAGCCAGACCGAACAGGTAGCCGTCGAAGCCGCGCCAGATTTCGAATGGGCAATCGTCGAGATCATGGGCCACCGCAAGCATGCCGGCCGTGTCCGTGAGGAAGAGCGATTCGGTGCAAAGATGCTTCGCGTCGACGTGCCGAAAATTGAGATGATCGAGACGATGGATGAGGCGCATCCTCATCCGCTTCCGCGCGTCACCGGCTGGACAACCCACTGGTACGGCGGCCCGTCGATCTTCTCTTTCACGCTGACCGACGAAGAATCGGTCATGCGGATCAACCGCCCGTACTACTCGCCGCAGCGCTACATCGCGCCGCCGCACGATCCAGACTTCGATGAGGTCGAGTTCGATGGGGGCGACGAGTGATGAAACCGAAGATGGCACAGCAAATCTCGTTTTACCTCTGCGACCACTGCGCTGCAGTGCACATCGCCTTTCATCGCAACGGCAAGATATTTGCCGAGGCCATTCCAGACGATATCGCCGCGGTCGCCGAAGACCTCGATCGTGCGATTGTCGAGAGCGTCGAGCGACGGCTGGGTCCATCGCCGGCGGCGCATTGAGGGAGGCGACCGTGGCTGATCCCTTCACCCTCATTCGCCTGATCGACTTCGAGACGACCGGCGCTCCTACCGAGGAAGAGCGCCACGCGGTTTGCGAAGTGGGCTTCTGCGATGTCGTGCAATCTGGCGGTCGCTGGACGGTTGGCGACGTCACTTCGATGCTCGTCAACCCTCGCAGGCCGGTCGATATCGAGGCTCGCGCCGTCCACCATATCACCGATGTGGAACTTGAAGCCGCGCCAGACGTGACTATCGGTTTCCGCGCTCTCATGGAAGGCATGGACCCGTCCTGCATGGCGTTTGCCGCGCACAATGCAGATTTCGAGCGCCAGTTCTTCGGTGGCGGCGATATGGCATGGATTTGCACGCTAAAGGCAGCCTACAGGATTTTCCCGGACGCTCCCCGCCACAGCAATCAGGTCCTCCGTTACTTCCTGGGCATCGACCTTGATGAAGCCTTGGCGATGCCGCCGCACCGCGCCGGACCTGACGCCTACGTGACCGCGCACCTGCTGGTCCGCATCCTCGAAACCGGGATCGACCCGGCCGAACTGGTCCGCTGGTCGAACGGCCCGGCGCTGCTTCCGAAGGTGAACTTCGGCAAGCACAAGGGCTGCCGCTGGAAAGATGTTCCGACCGACTACCTCGAATGGATCGCCTTCAAGTCGGACATGGATCGCGACGTCAAGGCCAACGCCAAGCACTGGCTGAAACAGAGAGGTGTCCGGGCATGAAAGTCTTCGTCGTGATGGGGAATGATTTTCCGGCTGCCGTCTTCACCACCGAACAGGCTGCGCAACTCTGCTGCGAGGAGGAAAGCGCCAAGAACGAGAAGCGCAAGAGGGACGGTTACGGCGCAATCTATTGGCGCGTCTATTCGTTCGACCTTCAGGGCGAACTGGGCGAGGACGTGAAGTTCTCCGCGGTCGCTGCTTTGCGGGAGGCGCGGTGATGTGCAGGCGCTGCGAAACCCGATACCGCCGCATGCAGAAGATTGTCAGCCTTCTGCAAAAGGGTCTGGTCACCGCCGACGAGATCGCCGGAAAGGTCGGCGTTTCGTCGCGCACCGTCTACCGCTACGTCGAAGACCTCCGCCGCGAGGGCCTGCCTATCGATGGCGAGGCCGGCGTGGGCTACCTGATGCGACCAAGGCGGGAGGCCCGCCATGTCGACTGAAACCCGCACATGGTCGCCACAACAGGCGGCGGCGCTGGATGCCGTCAACCGCTGGTACAACAGCGGCCTCGACCGCAAGCAGGTTTTCCGAGTGTTCGGCTACGCCGGCACCGGGAAAACCACCCTCGCCCGGCATTTCGCGGACGGTCTGAAGGGCTACGTGCTCTACATGGCCTATACCGGCAAGGCAGCGATGGTCATGCGCAAGAACGGCTGCCGGGGCGCGATGACGATCCACGCCACGATCTACAGCGTGGATTTCAACCCGGAGACCGGCGTCAAGAAATTCGTCCTGAAAGACGTGGACGAGCTCTCCGACGCCGCCCTGTTCGTGATCGACGAATGCTCCATGGTTGATGAGGAAATCGGCCGGGATATCCTGTCGTTCGGCGTTCCGGTTCTTGTGTTGGGCGATCCAGCCCAGCTTCCGCCGGTCAAGGGTGGCGGTTTCTTCACCGAAGCCGATCCTGACGTCATGTTGACGGAAATCCATCGGCAGGCAGCAGAAAGCCCTATCGTACGCATGGCGACGACAATCCGCGAGGGCGGCCGGCTCGACTATGGCGTTTACGGCGACAGCGAGATCATCCGGCGCGGCGAGGTCAGCTCCGATCTGGTCATGGGCGCCGATCAGGTTCTTGTTGGGCTGAATCGCACCCGCGCGGCCTACAATACCCGGATGCGCCAGCTTCACGGCCGCAAGGGTCCGATGCCCGAGGTTGGCGATACCCTCGTTTGCCTCAAGAACGACCGGAACAAGGGCATTTTCAACGGCGGGCTGTGGTCTGTCACCGAATTGCTCAAGCGCCGACGCGGCCATCTCAACGATCATACCGTCCGCATGCACGTCACCTCACTCGACTTCGAATCGACCGAGCCCGTTGAGGTGCGTGTGCGCAGGGAGTTTTTCGAGGGCCGAGGCAACGAGGTTCCTTGGAAGGAACTCAACGGGCTCCAGCAGTTCGACTACGGCTATGCGCTGACCGTCCACAAGGCGCAGGGCAGCCAGTGGAATTCCGTCTGCCTCTTTGACGAATCATCTTCCTTTCAATCTGACCGCGCGCGCCACCTGTATACGGCGATCACACGAGCGGCCGAGAAAATCACGGTGGTGATGTGATGCAGCCGACAGCCTTCCCCCTCACGTGGCCGGCGACGATGCCGCGCACCAAGACGGCCGTGAAATCGCAGTTCCGGACATCTCTCAACGGCGCACTCAACAATGTCCGTGACAGTCTGTTCGCATTTTCCCGCGACAGCGGGAAGAAGATTGAAGGGCTTGTCATCTCCTCGAATGTGACGCTGGGCGAGCAGAAGCCAGCCGATCCGGGTGTCGCCGTCTGGTTCACATGGGATGGTCTATCCGTCTGCATTGCCGTCGATCGGTATCCGAAGGTCGAGGATAACCTGCAGGCGATCCACCACGTCATCGAGGCCCGCCGCACAGAGTTGCGCCACGGCGGCCTTCATATCGTCCGGGCGACATTCACAGGCTTCGCCGCGTTGCCCTCGCCTGACGCAAAGAAATCATGGCGCGAGGTTCTTCTGTTCGGCTCTGACATGCTCCGGCCCAACCGCGACATGGTCGAAAAACGCTATCGCGAGCTCGCGAAGGAACGCCACCCGGACGCCGGCGGCAGCGCCGAGGCGATGTCCGAACTGAACGCCGCCAAGGCCGAAGCTCTGAAGGAGATCGGATGATGGTCGCCTACTCTTTTAAAGCGGTGTTCGCCCCACGAATCCTTGACGGGTCGAAGCGACAGACCATCCGCGCGGATCGCCGCCGGCACGCCCGGCCGGGCGAGCAGTTACAGCTCTATACCGGCATGCGCACCAAGCATTGCAAGCTTATCGCGCGCACTATCTGCGTCGCTGTTCTGCCTATTGTCATCGACATGTCGGCCGGTCGACAGCCCGGCATAATGCTTGATGGCCGACCAATTGAGATCGGCCTCGATCAATTCGCTCGGCTCGACGGTTTCGAAGACTGGGGCGACATGGCCACCTTCTGGATGGACAATCATCCCGGCATCGAACGCTTTGAGGGCGTGCTGATCCAGTGGGGCGCGCTCGATGTCTGACCTCTTCGGCCCACGGCCGCAAACCCGGCGTCGCATAATGATGAAGGCTATCGATCACGGTCAGGCACCGGGGATGATGGAAGGCTGGCGCACGTCGAAGGGCGGGCACTTCGTTTGCCAGAAATGCGGCCACGATGCCGGGTGGCGGTTCGACATGCAGGACAGCGAAGTCAGGCGCGGCTTGCCCTGCCCGATTTGCAACGAGGTGCGGTCATGAAACCGACCCTCGTCCACCGCTACGCTTTCCCGACCCGCGAGGCTATAGAAACCCTGCTTGGCGATGCCGTCGGCGACTGCGAAGCATGGCACATCCGCGTCGATGGCGATGAGGTCGTCATTGACGTCGTCGCGCCGGTGCCGGGCATCGCGCCGACCATGGACGATTTGACGTCGCTCGCCTCAAACGAAGCGGCAAAAATTAACACGCAGGATCCGGAACCCGAACTGAAGGGCGGTGCCCTCGCCCGCCGTGCAGCAATCACCTGCAGCGAGCGCGGCTTCTGGACCTTCCTCGGTGTAACCAGTGCAGACGAGGCCAAGGCCGACGTCTGCCGGCGCTGTGGGATCACGACGCGGAAAATGCTTGACCATGACGAGCGCGCGGCTGCGATCTGGGACGACATCATCGGCAAATACCGATTGTGGCTGGAGGGTCACGACATTGAGCTTTGATGGAAAGAAACTGAAGCGACATCAAATGCAAATGTTGCTGGCCCTGAGCACGTGTATAGGGCCATGGGAAGCCGTCGCAAAGTCAAACCGAAACGCGCTCCAGGAACTCGCCGACATAGGATTGGCCTACCGATCCGCGATTTATCCTCACGGGTGGCTTATTACAGAAGCCGGCCGCGAAGTGGTGGAACGGCACGATGAATAGAGCTTCGTCAATCCGCTTCCCCATCCAGCCGCGCATGGTCGGCCCCGATAAGATCGCCAGACGCCTTGGCGTTACGTTGACCGCCTTCCGTGAGAAGCGTCACGAACTCGAACAGCAAGGGTTTCCCAAGCCCGACAGCGTTCTGGGGACATACTGTTTGGAAGCTGTGGACAAATGGATTGATCAACGCGCCGGATTGATCAGGGATGATGATCCGGTGTCCGCTCAGGTCGCGATGTTGCGATCTGTGCGGGAGCGGGCGTGGGCAAAGTGAAGGTCCGATATTACAGCGTTCGGAAGGGCCGCGGATACTGGCAGCCGACCCATGCCATGCGTGCGCTTGGATTTCGCCCTATGCCCTGTGGGCCGGATGGTCCCAGTGCATGGCGGCGGGCAGAGGAGTTGAACGCAGCTTGGGATGCCCGCTCCGATTTGAGAGAAACGCATAGTGCTATTCCTAAGCGCGACGCTTGGCCCGTTGGCTCCATTGGCGAAGCCTTCGACGTCTATCGCGGAACAAATGAGTGGGCGAAGAAAGCCCCTCGCACCCGTGAAGATTGGGAGCGGGCATGGAAGTACATCAAACCAATCTTTGGCCGTTTCCCGCCGACACTCGTTACAATGCCGACGATTTCCGAATGGCGTCAGGGCATAGAGGACGGCGTCAGCCTCCGCGAGGCGCATCGAGCTTTGAAGATCTGGCGCGCTCTCTGGAAGGTGATGGCGGCGCTGAAATACTGCGACCTCGAAAAGGATCCGTCCCTTGCGGTCGTAAATACGGAGCCGAAGGGGCGAAATCAAACGTGGACCGAGGGTGAAGCTGTCCGGCTGGTCAAGCGCGCTCTCCGGATGCGCTATTACGGCTTGGCGGCTGCGCTGGCCTGCATGTGGGACGGAGCTGTTGCCCCGGTAGATGTCCGCACGCTTACACTCGGCCAGAAGCGCGATGACGACAAAGGCACTTGGTTCGACATAGTGCGCGGAAAGACCGGGCGGGACGGCGTTTTAACCCTCTCCAAGCGGTCGGAAAAACTGTTGCGCTGGTACATGCAGACACAGTTTGGTGCCGCTGAGCCGATCAGCAACATGGAAATCTTTCGCACCAGACGCGGCGCAGCCTACCGCAAGAACTCTTTCGCAGAGGATTTCCGCGACGTTCGGTCTGTCGAGTTTCCCGGTGACACCCGCAAGATGCTCGACTTCCGTCGCTCGGGCTCAACCGAGGCCGTCGCCGGCGGTGTGGAAGGGACAGCCCTGTCCGCCAAGCTTGCCAACTCCCTTTCCGAATCGAAGAAGCTCGAACAGACCTATGTCCCCGTCAGGGTGGAAATGGTCAGGCGAGCAGACGAGGCGCGCCGCGCCGGCCGGAAGCTGATTCGACAAGGCAAGTAGCGTTCAAAGTTTCGCCTTTCGTTCCGGCCATTCTGCTCGGCTTGAAAAACTCTGAACTGTTCGGAAATGCAGCGTATCTCTTCGGCCTGTCACGCCGGAGGTCGCGGGTTCGAGCCCCGTCACTCGCGCCATT
>NZ_SNZF01000014.1 GCF_004363725.1 Aquamicrobium defluvii
TCGCAACACGGTACGACAAGCTGGCAACAAACTTCGCCGCAGCAATCTTCATTGCCGCAATCATCACATGGTGGATCAATTGAGTCTCGACCCTAGAGCATTTTGCAGTCAGACGGAATCGTCTGACGTCGAATAAATGCGGCAAAAACAAACGGATGGAGCGGCAGCCCGGATATGTCCGGGCGTCCGCCGCTCCAGAAGCAAAAAGGTGGCGGGCCGTCCCTGTCCCGCCACCTTTGCTGTCTGAGAAATCAGCGGCAGCTGCCGCTGCGAACGATCCGCCAATCGGCGGCCCTTGCTTCGCACGCATTCGGGAAGGTGCGCAACTGGCCCCGGCTGGACGCGCAAACGGGCGCGTATTCACGCGTGCAGGCACGTGTCGGCCGCTCGGGGCGATCCGGCCGATCCCATCCCGGCCGATCCGCGCCCGGACGCCCACCCCCACCCGGGCGATCGCCGCCGGAACGGCATGCGCCCTGATGGCTGATGCGATAGCCGTTGGATCTCGCCTGACAGCTGTTGCCGAAAGTGCGGCTGTCCGAGCCGCGCACGCCGCAGACTGGCGCATATTCCATTGTACAGGCCTGCGCAGGAGGACGCGGTCGCGGAGGCGGCGGCCTGTGGCCCGGCCCCTCGTCGACCACCACGCAGGCTGTGAGCAGGCCGGAACTCAGCAGCATGGCCGCTCCCGCCAGAAAGACGTTTCTGAATTTCATCGATGTCCTCTCCTGTTTGCCTTTGGCAGCGCGAACAACGTGTGACGATGCTGGCAGTTCCCCTTCATCGCGGCAAGCCATTGAATTTGATCGTTCAGGGTATCTCCTGCCCTGGCCATGAAAGAGCGCGCCTTGTCATAGTCACAAAAGCATGCGATAAGTCCATCGTTCGGGTATTTGCATCCCGGAGAATGGAACGTTTTGGACGACCCTATCCCCGATATCGTGAATCTCTGACAGCCCCGTTCTGGCGGGGGGTTACCCGTGCGCGAATGCATGACCGCCGAGCAACCACCGGACCTCAACCTGCTCCGGCAAGCCGAGGTTCAGAACGACGATCGGGTGAAGGAGTTCTCCCATGTCCCAGACCGGCACCGTAAAATTCTTCAACAGCACCAAGGGTTTCGGCTTCATTACGCCTGACGGCGGAGCAAAGGACGTCTTCGTCCATATCTCGGCAATCGAAGCTTCGGGTATGCGCACCCTCGTCGACGGCCAGAAGGTTTCCTTCGACGTCGAGCCCGACCGCATGGGCAAGGGCCCCAAGGCAGTCAACCTGCGCGCCGCCTGATCGACGACTGCACATTGCAGTTCTGGCACGGGGCGCGACAGCAATGTCCGCGCCCTTTGTGCTTCATCGCAGTCTCGTTGATGTCAAACGGCTTGAATAGCCGATGTCACCAAAGTTTTTGTTGCCGATGAAGTCAAAATAAACGACAAATTCAATCTTCGGGAATTTGCAATCCCGGGAACAAGACTGTGGGACTATAAGGGAGCATCCCATGCCGCAGACCGGCACCGTAAAATTCTTCAATCATGCCAAGGGCTTCGGCTTTATCACGCCGGACGATGGTGCCAAGGACGTCTTCGTCCACATCTCGGCCGTGCAGGCTTCTGGCCTTCCCGGCCTGGAGGATGGCCAGAAGGTGACATTCGAAACCGAGCCGGACAAGCGCGGCAAGGGACCGAAGGCGGTCAACCTCACCATCGGCTGAAACGCTGGGGGAACAACTGGCCGGCGGTTGCGTTTAACGGATCGAGCAGCGTTTCGTTCAGCCGCCGTTCAGGCACGGTGTCCTATTTGTTCAGGCAACATCGGACCGATACCGGCGGTGGGGCTTCGAACAGGAGACCGTCATGGACAGATTTTTCAAGGCCAGCGTATTGTCGGCGGCGGTCGCCGCGACCATGCTGAGCGCACTTCCCGCCGCCGAAGCGCGGGACTGGCGTCGCCATGGCTATCACGGCCAGAATTACCACCATCATCACAAGCGCTCCAACGGCGATGCGGTCGCTGCCGGTGTCATCGGCCTCGCGGCCGGCGCCCTGCTCGGCAGCGCATTGGCGTCGCAACCCCGCTATTACGAGCCGGAGCCCACATACGTCATTCGCGAACCGCGCCCTGCCCGCACCTATTATCGCGACAATTACTATCGCGCGACCTACGAGCCTTGGAGCCCGGAATGGTACAGATACTGCTCGGATCGCTATCGCAGCTTCGACGCGCGCACCGGCACATTCCTTGGCTATGACGGGCAGCGACACTTCTGCCAGGCCAACTGACGAGCTGAAAACGGGTTCCCTGTCCCCATGAAAAGGGCCGCTTTCGAGCGGCCCTTTTTCTGTGATTTGCGTGACCTTACGGCACATCAGACGAGGAACGGATTCGAGCGCCTCTCCTCCCCGAAACGTCCCCCCGGCCCATGTCCGCAGATGAAGCCGATATCGTCGCCGAGCGGCAGAAGCTTTTCCTTGATGGAGCGGATGAGCGCATCGTGATCGCCGCCGGGCAGGTCGGTACGGCCTACGGAGCCACGAAACAGCACGTCGCCGACATGGGCGAACCTGGCCGCCCGATTGTAGTAGACGACATGGCCCGGGGCGTGGCCGGGGCAATGCAGAACCTCGAATTCGTGCTCTCCGAACGAAACCTTGTCGCCCTCGCTGAGGAAGCGATCCGGAACGCAGTTGCGGACCGCTCCGGTCAATCCAAATCGCTGCGCCTGGTTTTCCAGGTTGTCGAGCAGCGGCCGGTCGTCCTCGTGCGAACCGATGATCTCCACGCCGAGCGCATCCTTCAGCTCCATCGCTCCGCCGGCATGGTCGATATGGCCATGGGTGATCCAGATGGCTGTTGCAGTGATGGCATTGTCCTTCAGCGCGGCAAGAATGCGGTCGACATCGCCGCCCGGATCGACGACGACGCCGATCTTCTCATCCTGATCGAACAGGATGGTGCAATTCTGCTGAAACGGCGTGACGGGGACGATGCCGGCATTGATCTGACCCATGATAATCCTTTCCTTGTCGGCCGAAAGACGGCCGCGAAATCTTGCCCCCGATGTAGGGTCGGGACGCGATGGCGTCCACCGCAAACGATGCCGATGGATGGTCGTAGAGGAAGAAGCGGAAGAACTCCGGCGTTCAAAAGACAAAGGGCGGCCTCTGGCCGCCCTCTATCCTATTGAAAAGCTGCGTGGGATCTATTTCTTCATGGCGTTCATGACCGCACCGACAATGCCGGTCAGGATCGCGCCGCCGCCTGCGCCGCCGAGAATGTTGTTCAGGTTGATGGCCACGCCGAGGCCCTCTGCCGCTGCTGTTGCCGCCGAAGGGTCAATTCCGCCGCCGCCCAGCAGGCTGCCGAGGATGGCGGCACCGCCGACGCCACCGATTGCACCGCTGAGGATTTTGGGGAGTTGCCCCATGGCGGCCTGCTTGAATGCCGCACCGACGGCCTGACCGCCGATGATGCCGGTGACGACCTGCACAATGATAGGAAGAAGCGTTTCCATCTGTGGTCCCTCTCAGACAATCCCGACTCGCACGAGCCGAGTTTCGTCATGAGACGCCGATTCTGGCGAATGTCAAACGCCCAGACACAATGGGGAACGGCATGACGCCGTTCCCCGCGATGTGAAAGGAAGATAGACCTTATTCCGCTGCGATGGCTTTCTTGGGCTGAACAGCGGCGGAATAGTCGTTCATCAGCGTCCTGGCGATCTCGCCGACTTCGAAGCGGTACGGGCCGATCTCCGAGACCGGGGTGACCTCAGCAGCCGTTCCGGTAAGGAAGCACTGCTCGAAGCCCTCCAGCTCTTCAGGCTGGATGGCCCGCTCGATCACCTCGTAGCCACGGTCACGGGCAAGGCCGATCACTGTACGTCTGGTAATGCCGTCGAGGAAGCAATCCGGGGTCGGCGTATGGATCTTGCCTTCCTTGACAAAGAAGATGTTTGCGCCCGTCGCTTCGGCCACCTGGCCGCGCCAGTCGAGCATCATGGCGTCGGCATAGCCCTTGGCCTCGGCCGCATGCTTGGAAATGGTGCAGATCATGTAAAGGCCGGCCGCCTTCGACTTTGACGGAGCCGTGCGCGGATCGGGACGACGATATTCGGCGATATCGAGGCGGATGCCCTTCAGCTTCTGCTCGGGATCGAAATAGCTGGGCCACTGCCAGATGGCGATGGCGACATTGATGCGGTTGTTCTGTGCCGAAACGCCCATCTGCTCGCTGCCGCGCCAGGCGATGGGACGCACATATGCATCCTGGAAGCCCTGCTTCTTGAGCAGTTCATTGCAGGCATCATCGATCTCGGCGACCGAGTAGGGAACCTTGAAGCCGAGAATGCGTGCCGACTCATGCAGGCGCTCGGTATGCTCGGTCAGCTTGAAAATCTCGCCGCCATAGGCACGCTCACCTTCGAATACGGCGCTGGCGTAGTGAAGCCCGTGCGTGAGTACGTGAATCTTGGCGTCCGCCCATTTGACGAACTCACCATTCATCCAGATATAGCCATCGAGCCTGTCGAAGGAAACGGATGCCATGACAATAACCTCCCGCGAGCAACCCTGCCCGCATAAGTCTGCGTGTTGAAATTTGATCCGGCAGCGATGAGGCGACCGCGGTTCGGAAGCGTAGGCCCATATTGTGGCCATGGCAAACTCAGGAAGTTCCGGATTTACGGTCCCGCCTTGCGTTTTCGGTCGCAATAAGCCCTAAAGCTTGTCAAAAATTATCAGCGGGCACAGAATACGTCAATAGTGCTGACTTAATTGTTTGAGAGAAGCATGCTGAAGGAAAAAAATGGCGATGTGGCCCCGATCCGCGCGGCGGTGGCCAATGAGGATGGCATCGATTTCACGCTGATCGAGCTGTTCTTCTTCGCCTATCGCGACTTCACCTCGGACCCGGATCAGATGCTGGCCGACTACGGGTTCGGGCGGGCGCATCACAGGGTGCTGCACTTCGTCAACCGCCGACCCGGCCTGACCGTCGCCGAACTGCTGGATGTCCTCAAGATCACCAAGCAATCCCTGGCGCGGGTGCTCAAGCAGCTCATCGACACCGGTCATATCGTACAGTTGCAGGGACCGCGCGACCGGCGGCAACGCGAGCTGTATCCAACCGCCAGGGGCCGGGAACTGGCGCTTGCCCTTTCCCGGCCACAGTCCCGCCGGATACATGGCGCATTGACGGAGATGAAGGGCGAGGGCCGAAAGGCGATCGAGCAGTTCCTCAAGGCGATGGTCAATCCGGAACTGCGCGTACAGATCGACGACGACCCTCTCCACCGTATGGAAGAAGACCGGGAGTAGCGGCATGGAAGGCACCGACAGGCTCGACCAGCAGGTCAATGCGCCGGATGACGATGCGTTTCACCTTCTGGTGGTCGACGACGATACCCGTATCCGCAACCTGCTCAGGCAGTTCCTGACCGAGAACGGTTTTCGCGTCACCGTCGCGGGCACGGCCGCGGAGGCGCGCCGCAAGCTCGCGGGCCTGGATTTCGACCTCCTCGTGCTCGACGTGATGATGCCGGGCGAAAACGGCGTCGAGCTGACGAAATCGCTGCGTGCCGAGCGCGACGTTCCGATCCTCATGCTGACCGCCTTGTCCGAGACCGACAATCGCATCACGGGTCTGGAAGCCGGAGCCGACGACTACCTGCCAAAACCCTTCGACCCGCGTGAGCTCATCCTGCGCGTCAACAACATATTGCGGCGTGGCGGGCCGGCCTCGCCGCCAAAGGTGGAACAGCTCGTGTTCGGCCCTTATACCTTCCAGATCGCCCGGCGCGAACTGAAGCGGGGCAGCGAGATACTCAAGCTGACGGACCGCGAGCAGGAAATCCTCGCCATCTTCGCCGAGCGGGCCGGTGAGACCATTCCCCGTCACGAACTGGTGGGCGAGGATTCGGAAGTCGGCGAACGCACCATCGATGTGCAGATCAACCGGCTGCGCCGCAAGATCGAGCGCGACCCGTCCAATCCGGTGTGGCTGCAGACCGTTCGCGGTATTGGGTATCGGCTCAGCGTGGAATAGAGTCGGCTGGACGGTCTCGCCGGGGCCGCACCGAAGTCCAGCGCAGGCCGGAACCGAATGACGACGACAGAATTGCAAGCTCCGCCACCGGACAGCTTCCGCGCCCGCATCGAACGCGCTGCCGCGTCGGTGCGAAAGGCATGGCGGCGCTTCTGGCGTCTCGTCTCGCTCTACATGCCCAAGCGGCTCTATGCCCGCTCGCTGATCATCATCATCGCGCCGATGTTCCTGCTGCAGTCGATGATCGCGTTCGACTTCATGGAGCGTCACTGGCAGACGGTGACGCAGCGCCTGTCACAGGCCGTTACGCGCGACATTGCCGCCATCGTCGACCTTCTGGAAACCTATCCCGACGAAGCCGATTACGCCAACGTCATCCGCATCGCGCAGGACCGCATGCAGCTCAAGGTGGATCTGCTCCCGCCGGAGCCCCTGCCCCCGCCCGGTCCCAAGCCCTTCTTCTCGATCCTCGACCAGATCCTGTCGGAGGAAATCACCCGCCAGATCAATCGTCCCTTCTGGCTCGACACGGTCGGCAACTCCAACATCATCGAGGTGCGCATCCAGCTTGAAGACAAGGTGTTGCGGGTATTCGTCCGCCGCAGTCAGGCTTATGCCTCGAACACCCACATCTTCCTGCTTTGGATGGTCGGCACATCGCTGGTGCTGCTGATGATCGCGATCCCGTTCCTGCGCAATCAGATAAGGCCGATCCTGGCATTGGCCGAAGCAGCGGAAAGCTTCGGCAAGGGACGGCCGATGCCGCGCGACTTCCGCCCGCGCGGAGCCGAGGAAGTGCGGCGCGCGGGCTTCGCCTTCATGCAGATGCGCGAGCGCATCGAGCGCCAGATCGAACAGCGCACCGCCATGCTCACCGGTGTCAGCCACGACCTGCGCACCATCCTGACCAGATTCAAGCTGCAACTGGCTCTGACCCGGACCAAGGCCGACATCGAGGCGCTGGGCAAGGACATAGACGACATGCAGTCCATGCTGGAAGGCTATCTTGCCTTCGCCCGGGGCGAGGCCGCCGAGGATACGGGCCCATTCGATCTTGCAGCCTGCTTCCGGAGGCTGGAGGACGAGGCCAGGTTGCGCAAGTGCAAGCTCACGACATCGATTTCAGGATCGCCGACCATTCAGGTCCGGCCCAATGCCTTCTCCCGCCTGATGGCCAATGTGGCGGGCAATGCCATCCGCTACGCCAAATGCGTCGAGATCGATGCCGAACATGGCGATGGCTGGCTTACCATCACGATCACCGACGACGGACCGGGCATTCCGCCTGACAAGCGCGAGGAAGTATTCAAGCCCTTCGTGCGGCTGGATGAGGCGCGCAATCTCGATGCCAGCGGGACCGGCCTCGGCCTGCCCATTGCCCGCGATATCGCCCGCAGCCATGGCGGCGATCTGACCTTCGAGGACAGTCCGCTTGGCGGCCTGCGCGCGAAAATCAGGATACCGGCCTGATCTTCACGCAACCCGGCGATCGAGACGGGCAACCAGCCGGTCGCCGGCCCATTGCAGGGCACTCACCATGACGATCAGGACCGCGACGACGGCGATCATCACTGAGGTCTCGAAACGCTGATAGCCGTAGCGGATGGCGAGGTCGCCAAGCCCTCCGGCCCCGATGGCGCCGGCCATGGCCGAGGCACCGACAAGCGTGACCAGCGTGACGGTAAAACCCGCCACGATGCCAGGCATCGCCTCTGGCACCAGCACCTCGCGCACAATGGCCCAGCGCGAACCGCCCATGGCGCGAACCGCCTCGATCAATCCTCGATCGACCTCGCGCAGGGAGACTTCGGCAATACGGGCGTAGTAGGGCGTCGCAGCGATGGAGAGCGGTACGATGGCCGCCCACGTGCCGATGGACGTGCCCGCGATCAGCCGCGTGAGCGGGATCAGGGCCACGAGCAGGATGATGAACGGCACCGCACGGAAGCCGTTGACGATGCCGCCCAGTATGCGGTTGACCCACAGATTCTGGGCGATGCCGCCGCGGTCCGTCACCACAAGGGCGAGCCCGAGCGGCAAACCGAAGACAAAGGAAATCGCACCGGAGGCCCCGGTCATCAGCACCGTTTCCCAGAGCGAGCGCAGGAAGAGATCAATCATTGTCGAAGACATGGCCCAGCACCTCGACGCGGGCGCCACGGCCCGTCAGGAATTCTACGGTTCGCGAAAGGTCCGGCTCCCCGGACGGAACGGCAAGAAACAGCGTGCCGACCGGGCGGCCCTGCACGCGCTCGATGCCGCCATGGAGGAAGCGGAATGCGCCGGCCGGCCCGCCAAGGTCGGCCAGCAGCGGACCCAGCGCCGCCTCGCCGGCAATGTCCACACGCAGCACCGCTTCCGACCCGAGCGTCGGCGAGAGCCGTTGCGCGATTTCTGCCGGCAGTTGCGGGCGAATGCCCTGCAACAGGCTGGTGGCGATGTCGGATTGCGGATCGGCGAACACCTTCCAGACTTCGCCCTCCTCGACGATACGACCGGCATCGATGACGGCAACGCGATCTGCAATCGAGCGCACCACCTCCATCTCGTGAGTGATGAGTATGATGGTGAGGCCGAGCTGGCGGTTGATGTCCCTGAGCAGGGCGAGAATGGAGCGCGTCGTCTCCGGATCGAGCGCCGAGGTGGCCTCGTCGGAGAGCAGAAGCGCCGGCCGCGCGGCAAGCGCGCGGGCAATGCCGACGCGCTGCTTCTGCCCGCCCGAAAGCGAGGCCGGATAGTCTTTCGCCTTGCCGGCCAGTCTGACCAGTTCGAGCAGTTCCGCTGCGCGCCGAAGCCGTTCGGGTCTTGAAACGCCCTCGATCTTGAGCGGCAGGGCGACATTTTCCTCTACCGTCTTGGCCGACAGGAGGTTGAAATGCTGGAAGATCATGCCGATGCGGCGACGCAGCGGCTGCAACTGCTTTTCGCCCAGCCGGCCGATCTCACGCCCTTCGATATGGACCTCGCCGGAATCCGGCCGCTCCAGCCCGTTCAGGCATCGGATCAGCGTCGACTTGCCGGCACCGCTGCGGCCGATGATGCCGACGATTTCACCCTTGCCTACGGTGAGCGACACACCGTCGAGCGCCGCTGTTGGACCGAAATGGCGCCTGACATCGACCAGACGCACCACCGGCTCTCCGGTATCACCCGCCCCGGCTGCCGGTGCTCCGTTCGATGCGAGCGCGCCCACATGCTGGTTCATCTTGTCGTCTTTCACGCGCCGGGATGCCATCGTGCCCTGCCGCCTCATGATGCTTCATACGAAAATGCGACCTACCGCTTGCGCCGCAGGCCGCAATTTCTTGCGCCAGATCGCAGGACCGGGCAATGGCCGTTCGGTTTACGGAAATTGCGTGACACTCAAACGGACGCCACGCAAAGCTGTCGGATCAATAGGCCGAAACGCCGGAACCCTTGTAGATGCGATCGAAGGCTTCCTTGACCGCTTCGTTCTGGTACGACGCGACCAGCTTCTTCACCCAGGGCGCATCCTTGTCCTCGGCGCGAACCGCGATGAAGTTGCGATAGGGATTGTTCTCGATCGTCTCGCGGGCGATCTGGATATCGGCCGTCAGCCCGCTTTTCAGCGCCCAGTCCGTATTGACCACAGCACCGTCGAGATCGTCGATCGCACGTCCGACGATGCCGGCATCAAGTTCCTTGATCTCCAGCTTCTTCGGATTTTCATCGACGTCCGCCACGGTGGCGAGAATGCCGGCGCCCTCGCGCAGCTTGATCAGGCCGGCGTCTTCCAGCACCCTCAGCGCCCTGCCCTCGTTCGAGGGATCGTTCGGCACGCCGATCACCGCGCCATCGGGCAATTCCTCGAGCGATTTGTGCTTCTTCGAATAAAGGCCGACCGGCCAGAGCGCCGTGTAACCGGCAACCACGATCTTGTAACCCTGCGTGGCGATCTGGTTTTCGAGATAGGGCTCATGCTGGAAGGCATTGGCGTCGATCTCGCCGCGCGCCAGCGCCTCGTTGGGCTGGGTGTAGTCGTTGAAGATGACGGTCTCCACGGTGAGGCCGTTCGTTGCCGCCTGCTCCTTTACGGCAACCCAGGTGTCCTCCTCCTCGCCCGCCATGATACCGACTTTGATGGAGGTCTTGTCCTGCGCATGTACGGCAGGCGCGAATGTCAGCGCTGCGACGCTGAACACGGAAGCAGCAAGCGCGATGAGCGCAGTGCGTCTGCCGGGGATCACGGCAACGCGCGGAGTGGTCTCGAGGATGGTCATTTCAGTTCTCACAGGCATTGGGAGGATGTCTTGCGGCGTCGCATCTTGCGAAGCCTGACATATCCTCACAAATGACCGTCTCCTTCTCAAAGGATACGATTTCCGAATCCCGCAAATGAATGGAATTCAAATTCAAAATACCAAACTTCAAAAAATAAAATGTTCGATCTGCAACAACATCCCAGCCAGCGGACTCCGCCATCGGAATCCGTCCGGGACAGTCAGTGAAGACGGCTGCCGTCCGGGACGGGACGCTCGGTTGCGCCCAGAACGATATCGCCGTTCTCGTCGGAAAATCCGAGCGTCAGCACCTCGGACATGAAGGGGCCGATCTGGCGCGGCGGGAAATTCACCACCGCGAAAACCTGCCGTCCGACCAGAGCCTCGGGCGTGTAATGGCGAGTGATCTGGGCCGAGGATTTCCTGACGCCGATCTCGGGTCCGAAGTCGATCTTCAGCTTGAAGGCCGGCTTGCGCGCCTCCGGAAAAGGCTCGGCCTCAACCACGGTTCCCATGCGGATGTCGACCTTGTCGAAATCCGCAAAGGCGATCTCGGGCTTGCGCGCCGTGCCTGAACTCATCGCCGCGTAACCCTTATGCGTTGCCCTGCGTCTCGAACAGGACGCTGGCCAGCGCATCCTTTGCCGAGGTACCGGACCAGACCACGAACTGGAACGCCTGGAAATAGCACTCGCACGCCTCCAGCGCCGAGGACAGAAGGACCTCGACCTGCTGGCTCGATGGCTCGACGCCACCGGCAAGAAGCAGCGACTGGCGGAACATGATAGCCCCTTCCTGCTCCCACAGATCGAAATGACCGAACAGCATCTGCTCGTTGATCAGCGACAGCAGGCGCATGACCT
Source organism: Aquamicrobium defluvii (assembly GCF_004363725.1). GTDB lineage: Bacteria > Pseudomonadota > Alphaproteobacteria > Rhizobiales > Rhizobiaceae > Mesorhizobium > Mesorhizobium defluvii. Next base: position 11,147 of record NZ_SNZF01000014.1, read on the forward strand.
CCAGCGCGCGGTTTTCCGGCACCTTGATGTCGAAGGCACAGGCCAGATGCAGCGCCTCGAAATCTTCCATCCACGAGAAAGAGACGTGATACTCGGTCCAGCTCCCCGCAACCGAGATGGAGATTTCGTCGTCGCCGGTCCGCTCGAAGGACCAGTCATTATTGTGTGCGACCTGTTCGATTACATCCACCGGATGAATTTCGCGCGAGATCTCGAGTTCAAGGAGTTCCATTTAATGCTTCCCGTCATTCGCGGGAATGCCGCCACTCGCTCCATGGCAAACACTCCGGACGAACCTTGTTATTTTTGAACTCGGACGGCCTGGACTGCTCGACGCAACAACAACCCATGACCGGACCCCACCGCCCGGCGCATGTTCGCCTTCACGAATCATGCAACAAATTCAGTGTATTGATCCGGAGTCGCGTGACCAGCCCAATTTTCGGCAAAGAGTCATTCGCATGTGGACAGTCGCCCGATGCCGGATTCGCTGCCGGCACGTAAGCGATTCATGACAAAGAGCTTTTCCAGAATCGCCCTTTGTGGAAAACTTCTGAAATTATTTCTTTGCGCGGGAGCCGGAAGCGGGCGCGGACATCTCCGCAGCAGCGGTCAGCCCGGCAAGCCTTGCCTCAAGTTCATCGATACGCGCGGAAAGCCTGGCATTTTCCTCGCGCGCCTTGACCGCCATGTCGCGGGCGGCCTCGAATTCCTCACGCTGGACGATATCCATGGAATTGAGGATACGTTCGGCCTGCCCCCGGAACGCGGTTTCCACCTCGCGCCGCACGCCCTGCGCCGCGCCGGCGGCGTCGGTCATCAGCTTGGCAAATTCGTCCAGAATGCGGTTGGGTCCGGTTGACATGGCAGCACCTCACTTGGTCGGTTTGACGTAGTGGCGATACGGCGCAAATGCAAGTGCGTCCACGCCGGGAACCGACACAATGGCAGGCATCCCTCCTTCGCTGCCTTGACCATGCCCCAACCCTGCATCATGGTCCGCGCCGACCCAACCGCCCGAGGAACACCGCGTTGAGCTTTCCCAGCCTGCTGCCGATGGCCGTCCTGCCGTTTCCTGAAATCGACCCGGTGCTTGTGCAGATCGGTCCGCTCGCCATCCACTGGTACGGCCTGGCCTATGTCGTCGGCATCGTCTTTGCTTGGTGGTACGCCAAGCGGCTGGTTTCCAACCCGCGCCTGTGGCCAAACGGCAAGCTGCCGATGAAGCCGCAGGATATAGACGATTTCGTCGTCTGGGCGGCTGTGGGCGTGGTTCTGGGCGGACGCATCGGCTATGTGCTGTTCTACGATTTCGCCCGCTACCTCGCCAATCCGGGCGACATCTTCGCCGTCTGGCAGGGCGGCATGTCGTTCCACGGCGGCATTCTCGGCACCACGATAGCCATGCTCCTGTTCGCCCGCTCGCGCGGCATCCATGCCTGGTCGCTGTTCGACGTGGTGGCCGCCGGTGTGCCGGTGGGCCTTGGGCTGGGACGGCTGGCGAACTTCATCAATTCCGAACTGTGGGGCCGCGTTTCCGACATGCCGTGGGCGCTGGTGTTTCCCACTGGCGGCCCCCTGCCCCGCCATCCGAGCCAGCTCTACGAGGGTCTGCTGGAAGGCGTGGTGCTGTTTCTGGTGCTTCGCCTGCTCACTCATTCGCGGCTGAAGCTGAAGGCGCCGCGCTTCGTTTCCGGTGCCTTCATTTGCGGCTACGGCCTGTCGCGCATTTTTGTCGAGTTTTTTCGGGAACCGGACGCACATATCGGCTACCTCGCCGGCAACTGGCTCACCATGGGCATGATCCTGTCCGTTCCGATGGTTCTCGTCGGCGTCTGGGCAATGGTCACGGCAAAAGCGCTGCCCCGGCACACCCCGACATGACGAAGCTCGGGGAACGCATCGTCCAGCTGATCGCAACCGACGGCCCTATTCCGGTCAGCGAATACATGGCGCTTTGCCTGTTCCACCCCGAGCACGGCTACTACACGACGCGTGAGCCGTTCGGGACGGGCGGCGACTTCATCACCGCCCCCGAGATCAGCCAGATGTTCGGCGAACTGGTCGCAATCTGGCTCTATCAGGCGTGGATCGCCAACGGACGCCCGCTGCCGGTGACCGTCGCGGAAATCGGACCTGGACGCGGCACCCTGATGAAGGACATGCTGCGCACATGGGCGCAGCTCGACCCGGCCTTTTTCGACGGCGCGGATTTCGCCCTCATCGAGACGAGCCCTCGCCTGAGGGCAATCCAGCGCGACACGCTGGGCGCGATGGCAGGGCGCACCGGATGGCACGAAACGGTGGCCACCCTGCCCGACACGCCACTGCTTATCGTCGGCAACGAGCTGTTCGACGCCATTCCGGTGCGCCAGTTCGTGCGCACGCCGTCCGGCTGGCGCGAGCGCATGGTCGGCGTCGACGAGACCGGCGAACTTGCCTTCTTCGCCGGAGCGGCATCGCTGGACACAGCGCTTCTTCCCGAAGGGGCCGAAAACGCAGCCGAGGGTTACATTGTCGAGCTTGGACCGGCTCGCATTGCGCTGATAGCGGACATCGCCGCCCGTATTTCAGCGCATGGCGGAGCGGGCCTGTTCATCGACTACGGTTATCTGAAACCCGGTGCCGGCGACACCTTGCAGGCGCTGAAGAGCCATGCCCATGACCATGTGCTTGCCCATCCCGGCGAGGCGGACCTGACGACCCATGTCGATTTTGCCGCACTTGGCGAGATGGCCCGCGCGCACAGCCTGAAGGTTCTGACGGCCACTCAAGGCGCTTTCCTGCTCGCGATGGGCTTGCTGGAACGCGCCGGAGGTCTTGGCGCGCATGCCGATGAGGCAGGACGCGAAGCAATCAGATCGCAGGTGGAGCGGCTGGCCGGACCCGAACAGATGGGCGATCTGTTCAAGGTTCTGGCTATTTTGCCGGAAGCCGCATGCGACGTGCCGTTTCCATCGGGCGATTGACTTCCGCCCGTCTCCCGCTCCACTCTGGCAAGCTGTCGCGCTTGCGGGTTCGCATTCATCTCCCGCTTGACGAAAAGCTCCGCGGAGACAACAAAACCCCGATGTCGAATCAGCAAAAGCCGGAACCGATCCGCTCTCCACTGCTGGAAAATGCCAGCGAAAACGGCATACGGCATGGCTACTTCACCCGCATCGGCGGCGTTTCCGAAGGCATCTATGGCGGCCTCAACATCGGCACCGGTTCACAGGACGACCAGACACTGGTGGCCGAGAACCGGCGGCGCGTGGCAGAATGGATGGGCGTTGCCCCCGATCGCCTGCTGACCGCGCACCAGATACACTCGCCCGACGTCATCGTCGCGCGCGAGCCCTTTGCCGGCGAGCGGCCCAGGGCCGACGCGATCGTCACCGACCGGCCGGGCATCGCCGTCGGTGCATCGACGGCCGATTGCGGACCCGTCCTGTTCGCCGATGCGCAGGCCGGCGTTGTCGGGGCAGCCCACGCGGGCTGGAAAGGCGCCTTCACTGGTGTTCTCGAAAACACGATCGTCGCGATGGAGGGCATCGGCGCACGGCGTGAAAACATCGTGGCCGTGCTTGGCCCGTCCATCAGTGGCCGCAACTACGAGGTCGGCCCCGAATTTCGCGAGCGGTTCGTGAACGCGGACGCCGCAAACGAAGATTGGTTCGTTGCGTCCGGCAAGCCGGGCCATTTCATGTTCGACCTGAATGGGTACACGCTCCATCGCCTGCGCAGGGCGGGCGTGACGGCCGAAGCGCTTGGCCGATGCACCTACGCGGAAGAAGAGCTTTTCTATTCCTATCGCCGCACGACCCACCGCAACGAGCCGGATTACGGGCGGCAGGTCTCGGCGATCGCAATCGAGGGATAAATATCATGGCGCTGCATTTCGAACGCTCCGAATTCGACGCCCGTCGCGACCGCCTGATGATCGAGATGGCGGAGCGCAAGCTCGACGCCCTTTTGCTGTTTGCCCAGGAAAGCATGTATTGGCTGACCGGGTATGACACCTTCGGCTTCTGCTTCTTCCAGTGCCTCGTGGTGAGGGCTGACGGCTCGATGACGTTGCTCACGCGCTCAGCCGATCTGCGCCAGGCGCGCCACACCTCCATCATCGACAACATCGAGCTGTGGACCGACCGCGACGGCGCGAACCCTGCCATCGATCTGCGCAATCTGCTGAACGAAATGGACCTTCTTGGCGCCCGCATCGGCGTTGAATACGATACCCACGGCCTCACAGCCCTGAACGGTCGCAGACTGGACGAACAGTTGCAGACCTTCGGCCAGATCTCCGATGCATCCGGGATCGTGGGCAGGTTGCGCCTGTTCAAGAGCCCCGCAGAAATCGCCAAGGTGGAGAAAGCGGCCGCATTGACCGACGACGCGCTGGACGCCGCGCTTCCCCTCATCAGGCAAGGCGGCGACGAAGCCGCAATTCTGGCTGCCATGCAGGGCACGATCCTGACCGGCGGCGGCGATTATCCCGCCAATGAATTCATCGTCGGATCGGGACCGGATGCGCTTTTGTGCCGCTACAAGGCCGGCCGCCGCAAGCTCAACAAGAATGACCAGCTCACACTGGAGTGGGCCGGCGTCTTCCATCACTACCATGCACCGATGATGCGCACCGTTTTGACCGGCAAGGTCTCCAGACGGCATCAGGAGCTTTATGACGCCGCGCTCGCCGCCCTTCTGGCAGTGGAAAAAGTGCTGACGCCAGACAACACCTTCGGCGACGTGTTCGACGCCCATGCCCGCGCCATGGAAGCGCACGGCCTGACAAAGCACAGGCTGAACGCCTGCGGCTATTCGGTGGGCGCGCGCTTTTCGCCATCGTGGATGGACATGCCGATGTTCTATCAGGGCAATCCCGAGCCCATCGCACCGAACATGACCCTGTTCGCCCACATGATCATCATGGACTCCGAAACCGAGACGGCGATGACGCTCGGCCGCACCTATCTGACCACGGAATCCCAGGCCCGGCCGCTTTCGCGCCATGATCTCGACTTGATCGTGAAGTGATACATTCTGTTCGGGAAGGGTCCCGGACATGTGGAGTGTTGAGGGGCATGAGCCGAGCGTCTTTATCGACCGTGCTGTTCGCTGCGCTGTCCTTGTGCGCCTGCAACAGTTCAAGCGTGCTCGATCCGGCAGCCGGCGCCACGGCTTCGGGCCAGCAGACCGCGACACAGCCTTCGTCAACGGAAAGTGCTGCACAACCGCCGGTCACGGCTGTGCAGCCGCCGGCGCGAAGCAGTCGTATCCGGCTTCAGGTCGCCCCTATCGTCGGTGCATCGGTGGAAGCCGCCGGCCCTCTCATGGAAGAGTTGCAACAGCGTGCCCGCCAGCGCGGCGTCACTCTCGCCGGAAGTTCGGGCCAGAACGCAACCCATGTCCTCAAGGGCTATTTCTCCGTTCTGAACGAGGACGGGGCTGCCACGGTTATCTACGTATGGGACGTCTATGATCCGGCAGGCAGCCGCCTGCATCGGATCTCCGGCCAGCAGAAGGCACAGGCCGTGAGCGGGGCCGAGGGCTGGCCCAGCGTCGCACCCGACACGCTCAGGGCGATTGCCGATACGACCATGGACCAGCTCTCCAGCTGGTTCCAGGCTTCAGCCGATCAGGGCTAGCCTGCGACGTTTTTCCCCATGTCCTGCGGGCAACAGCAAAGTCCGATTCTTGGGATTTGCGCCGGAAATCCGATCTCCGGCGCTTGCAATACCGATCAAGGCGGCTAAAAACCCCCTAAATTTCTCTCCGGGGACAAGACATGAAACTTTTCGCGGGCAATTCCAACAAGGTGCTTGCCGAGGCGGTCGCCCGCTATCTCAACATCCCCCTGGGCAAGGCCAGCGTCCGCCGCTTCGCCGATCAGGAAATCTTCGTCGAGATTCAGGAAAACGTGCGCGGCGAGGATGTCTTCGTCCTCCAGTCCACCTCCTATCCCACCAACGATCACCTGATGGAACTGCTCATCATGATCGACGCCTTCATGCGTTCCTCGGCGCGCCGCATTACGGCGGTCATCCCCTATTTCGGCTACGCACGCCAGGATCGCCGGGCTTCGGGCCGCACGCCGATCTCGGCCAAGCTGGTCGCCAACATGATCACCCGCGCCGGCGCGTCGCGCGTGCTGACGCTCGACCTGCACGCCGGCCAGATCCAGGGCTTTTTCGACATCCCCACCGACAATCTGTTTTCGGTTCCGGTGATGGCACGTGACGTGAAGGCCAAGTACAAGCAGCTCAACAACGTCATGGTGGTGTCTCCGGATACCGGCGGCGTGGTGCGCGCCCGTGCGCTCGCCAAACGCCTCGATGCCCAGCTTGCCATCGTCGACAAGCGCCGCGAGCGCCCCGGAGAGTCGGAAGTCATGAACGTCATCGGCGACGTGCGCGGCAAGGATTGCCTGCTGATCGACGACATCGTCGATTCCGGCGGCACGCTCTGCAACGCTGCCGATGCCCTGCTTGAAAAGGGCGCCACCAGCGTCACCGCCTATATCACCCATGGCGTGCTTTCCGGCGGTGCTGCGGCGCGCATAGCGGGCTCGAAGTTGCAGGAACTGGTGATCACCGATTCCATCGAACCCACGCAGGCTGCGCTCGACGCGCACAACATCCGCACCATCACCATCGCCGATCTCCTTGGCGAAGCGATATCGCGCACAGCCTCCGAGCAGTCGGTCTCCAGCCTGTTCGACTGAACTCCCTGTCGGAACTTCCGGGTCGGAAAGCCCACCGATGCCGCTTCCGACGGAACCCGGCAGCGGCTGGCTGCGATGACCTTGTCCTCCATTTCGCTGTCGGGGGCACTGTCCTCGGCATCTTCATCGAACGAGACGCAACCGCATCCTCTTCAGGGAAGCGGAGAAGTTGACAGCAACCCGCCTTCCGTCTGACGGGGCGGCCGCTCACCTTCGCCTGACCGGCGCAGATAGCTGCGCGGCGATGCACCGAGCATGCGCCTGAACATGGTGGTGAAGGCCGGCACGCTGTCATAGCCGAGATCGAGGGCGACGCTGGTGACCGGCTCGCCATCGGCCAGCCTCGGCAGTGCCGCAAAAAGCAGCGCCTGCTGGCGCCATGTCGAAAGTGAAAGGCCCGTCTCGCGCTGGAAGGTGCGCGTGAACGAACGCCGGCTCATGCCGAGCCATGCTGCCCAGTCATCGATCGTCGTATGCGGTGAAGGTTCGGCGAGAAATCGCCGGCAAAGCGAAGCAATGCGCGCATCCGAGGGAAACGGCAGGCCGAGCGGACGCTCCGGCAGGCGTGGAATTTCGTGAAGTATGAGGTTCAGGACCAGCAATGCACGTTCCGACGGCACGGCCTTGACAGGAAGCTTCACCGCCTCGACGATCAGGCTGCGCATGAGATCGCTGACCGCGACGACGTGCAGCCGGGCTGGCAATCCTTCGATCGATTCGGGAACCACATAGACCGAGCGCATGCTGACGTCGCCCAGCATCTCCACCGAGTGGATGATGCCCGCGGGTATCCACATGGCGTGGTCGGGCGGCACGATCCACCGCCCGAAACGGGTCTTGATCAGAACCACGCCGTGAATCGCATGCAGCAACTGGGCGCGGCTGTGCTCGTGATCGGGCACCCGGTGCCCGTCTGGATAATCGCACGGCAAGGCAAGGATCTGGTCGCTTGCCTGCTCCAGCCATTTCAGCCGCCGGAAATGCATTTCGAAGAGATCGGCGCCCTGGTCGGCCGAAACCATGTATCTGCCCGCCATTGGAATTGGCCCACTTGCGAAAGTAATGGACCAAACCACGAAAGAAAACGCTTTGCAACCGGACTATAAGCCCGGATTTATCATATGTTGCCCGCATTCAGGGAGCCTGCTGAAGTGACCGATACCGCCATGCCCGCCCAAAGTGCCTCCGCCACCGGCACGGCTTTCACCGTGATTCTGGCGGTCAGCCTTTGCCATGGCATCAACGACATCATGCAGTCGCTGCTGTCGGCGATCTATCCGCTGCTGAAGGACAACTATGGTCTCGATTTCTGGCAGATCGGACTGCTGACTTTCACCTTCCAGCTCACGGCCTCGCTGTTGCAGCCTGTGGTCGGCATGATCACCGACAGGAAGCCGATGCCGTTCTCGCTCCCTGTAGGCATGACCGCCTCGCTGATCGGCCTGATCGTGGTGGCATATGCCGGCCACTACTGGATATTGCTCATCGGAGCTTCCCTGATCGGCATCGGCTCATCCATTTTTCACCCCGAAGCCTCCCGCATTGCGCGTCTCGCCTCGGGCGGACGGCACGGAATGGCGCAATCGCTGTTTCAGGTCGGCGGCAATGCCGGCCAGGCCATCGGCCCGCTTCTGGCAGCCTTCATCGTCGTTCCATATGGGCAGACGAGCGTTGCCTGGTTTGCGGTCGGTTCGCTGCTCGGCATCGTCGTGCTCTACCAGGTTGGCAACTGGTACAAGCGGTTTCAGGAGAGGATCGCGACAAGCGCGAAATCCGCTGCGCCCGTTTTGACTCTGCCGCGCAGGCGAGTCGCCTGGGCGCTCGTCGTCCTCACCATTCTGGTGCTGTCGAAAAACGCCTACATGGCCGGCCTTTCCAGCTACTACACCTTCTATGTCATCGAGAAGTTCGGCGTGTCCGTGCAGATGTCGCAAATCCTGCTTTTCGCCTTCCTCGGCGCCTGCGCGCTCGGCATTCTGCTGGGCGGTCCCTTCGGCGACCGCTTCGGCCAGAAGGCGATGATCTGGTTCTCCATCGTCGGCGTCATCCCCTTCACGCTGGCTTTGCCCTATGCGAATTACGAGTGGACGATCGTGCTCACCATCATCATCGGCCTGATCATGTCGTCTGCCTTTTCCAACATCGTCGTATTCGCGCAGGAGCTTGTACCCGGACGGGTCGGCATGATCGCCGGCATCTTCTTCGGCTTCGCCTTCGGCATGGGCGGCATTGCCGCGGCCCTTCTTGGCGTGGTCGCGGATGCCAGGGGCATCGAATATGTCTACCGTCTCTGCTCTTACCTGCCCCTGCTCGGGCTTCTGACCGTGTTCCTGCCCAACATGAAGCAGGCGCGGGCGATGCGGGCCTGAAACCGGCAAGCGAGGCCGCGGCGTTTTCGCCCGCGGCCTTGCACAAGAATGTCGCTTCCGTTATAGAGCCGCCAGCCGCGTAGACACCCTTGGAGGCAACGCGGTCGAAGCCCGTCTTCCCGTACCGTCGCCACCTGCACCGCAGGCGTGCCGCATTTCGGGAATGGTGTCTTCCACGTTTGCGCCCGGAACATTTCGCCGCAGACGCTCCGCACACTATGAAAGGAAATGCCATGAGCACCAGCTACGAGCTCAAGGCCGAAACGCGCGATAGGGTCGGTAAGGGGTCCGCCCGTGCCATTCGCCGTGAAGGCAAGATTCCCGCAGTCATCTACGGCGACAAGCAGCCTCCCCTGGCCATTGTCGTGTCCTACAAGGACATCTTCTACAAGATCCACGGCGGCAGCTTCATGACCACCGTTGCCACCATCGACGTGGACGGCAAGAAAATCCGCGTTCTGCCGAAGGACTACCAGCTCGACGCCGTTCGCGACTTCCCGCTGCATGTCGACTTCCTGCGCGTCAGCGCCAAGACCGAGGTGACCGTCAACATTCCGGTGCACTTCATCAACGAAGAGAAGTCGCCGGGCCTCAAGCGCGGTGGCGTGCTCAACGTCGTCCGTCACGAAGTCGAATTCGTTTGCCCGGCCGACAAGATTCCGGATTCGATCATTGTCGATCTGGACGGCACCGAGATCGGCGATGTGATCCACATCTCCAGGATCCCGGTTCCGGAAGGCATCACGCCGGTCATCGCCGACCGCGACTTCACCGTGGCGACCATTGCCGGTTCCGCCGCTGCCAAGTCCGACGCCGATGGCGACGAGGCTGCTGCCGGCGAAGAGAAGTAGATCTCAACGCCCGGAGGCTGACGATGCTGCTCTTTGTGGGCCTCGGCAATCCGGGCGCGAAATACGCGAACAACCGGCACAATATCGGCTTCATGGCGGCGGACGCGATTGCCCGCCGCCATTCCTTTTCGCCCTGGACGCGCAAGTTCCAGGCCGAGATCGCGGAAGGAAAGCTCGAAGGCGAGAAGGTTCTGCTGGTGAAGCCGCAGACCTTCATGAATCTCTCCGGCCAGTCGGTCGGCGAAGCGATCCGCTTCTACAAGCTCGATCCATCCGCGGTCACCGTTTTCTATGACGAAATCGACCTCGAACCCGGCAAGGTGCGGGTGAAGACGGGCGGCGGTGCAGGCGGACACAACGGCATCCGCTCGCTCGACCAGCACATCGGCAGGAACTACCGCCGTGTGCGCATCGGTGTCGGCCATCCCGGCGTCAGGGAGATGGTGCATGGCCATGTGCTTGGAGACTTCTCCAAAAGCGAGCGTGAATGGCTGGACGTGCTGATCGATGCAATCGGTGACAATGCCGGCCTGATCGCCAAAGGTGACGACAACTCGTTCATGAACCGGATCACGCTTGCGCTGCGCGACAGGCTCCAGCCGACCGGCGAGCATGATACACCTCCGCCGAAGACCGCTGCTCCCAAGGCACAAAGCCACATAAGGCAGGCCCGTCAGCAGACATCGAACGTCAAGATCCCGGAAGACGGGCCGATGGCCGCCATGCTCAGGAAGTTGCTCGGCAAGTAACAGCTTGCGCAGCCTTGACGAGCGGCCGCCGTATCGACCATAGCCGGGAATACTTCCCCAGCAGGACAGGATCAGTAAATCATGGGTTTCAAATGCGGCATCGTCGGCCTGCCCAATGTCGGCAAGTCGACGCTCTTCAACGCGCTGACGAAGACCGCTGCCGCTCAGGCAGCCAACTATCCGTTCTGCACGATCGAACCCAATACCGGCGAGGTGGCGGTTCCCGACCCCCGCCTGAAGAAGATCGCGGCGGCGGCGGGATCGAAGGAAATCATCCCGACCCGCATCTCTTTCGTCGATATCGCCGGTCTGGTGCGCGGTGCCTCCAAAGGCGAAGGGCTGGGCAATCAGTTCCTCGCCAATATCCGCGAGGTCGACGCCATCGTGCATGTGCTGCGTTGCTTCGAGGATGACGACATCACCCATGTCGAGGGCCGCATCGACCCGGTTGCCGATGCAGAGACGGTCGAGACCGAGCTGATGCTGGCCGACCTGGAAAGCCTCGAACGGCGTATCGCGCAGACCCGCAAACGCGCCACCGGCAAGGACAAGGAATCCATCACCGTCCTGCCGATGATGGAGCAGGCGCTGGAGCTGCTGAAGGACGGCAAGCCCACCCGCGTGCTGCTCGACGGCATTGCGGCCGAGGACCTGCGCATCCTCAGGGGCCTCAATCTGCTCACCTCGCACCCCGTCCTCTATGTCTGCAACGTCGCAGAAGGCGATGCAGCCGACGGCAACGAACACACCAGAGCCGTGGAAAAGATGGCTGAGGCGCAAGGCGCCCGCGTGGTGATCATTTCCGCCGCGATCGAAGCCGAGGTGGCCCAGCTTCCCGATGAGGAGGCGCAGGAATTCCTGTCATCCATGGGTCTTGAGGAACCGGGCCTCGACCGCCTGATCCGGGCCGGCTACGAGCTTCTGCACCTCATCACCTATTTCACCGCCGGCCCGAAGGAAACGCGCGCCTGGACCATCGAGCGTGGCACAAGGGCCCCGCAGGCCGCCGGCGTCATCCACACCGATTTCGAGCGCGGCTTCATCCGCGCCCAGACCATCGCCTATGACGACTTCGTGACGCTCGGCGGCGAGGTCGCTGCCAAGGAAGCAGGCAAAGCCCGCGACGAAGGCAAGGAATATGTCGTTCAGGATGGCGACGTGATGATGTTCAAGTTCAACACCTGACCGGGCCCGCCGGCACCGCTTACTTTGTCTTGCCGTTCTTGCGGGCACCCGCCTGCGGTCTTGCCAGCCAGATGCCGAAGAGGATGGCAAGGCCGCCCAGCCCCTGGAGTGGCGTGATGGCTTCCCCAAGAATGAGCCATGCGAGCGCCGAGGCCACCAGCGCCTCCATGAAGATCACCAGTGATGAGAACATCGAAGGCAGCGTTCCGAGGGCATAGGAAAGCAGCCCCTGGCCTCCCACATGGCTGATCGCCGCGAGACACACCAGAACCAGCCAGCCTGTGGCATCCGACGGAAACATCTGCTGGCCATAGAATATCCAGGCGCCCGCTGCCGCCAGGGCGAGCAGGGCCGCGGTGATCACGCTCATATGGAAAGTGATCCATGCGGCGCCCTCCGTTTCCCTCGCCCTCTCCACCGTAAGGAAGTAGATGCCGAAGAACAGGCCCGTGAGCGCGCCGTAGAAATCACCGAGCAGATGGTCGGGTGACAATTCGAAAGATCGCCAGACCAGCGCCCCGCCGCCGGCAAGACAGAAGACAAGGCCCACGGCCGTCGCCGAGGTGACGCGGCGGCCGAGGACGATCCATCCAAGCAGACCGACCCAGATCGGTGCGGTGGTGGCGAAGAAGGTGGAGTTGGCAATGGTTGTGTTAAGAATGGCCAGATGCCAGAAAAACAGGTCGCCCGCGAACGCGAGGCCGGTCGCGATCACTGCCGGCGAGAACCGCTTTTTCGGCACAGCCGATTTGCCGTGCCGCTGTTCGATCCGCATCCACGCAAAAAGAAACGGCAACGCCAGGAACACGCGGTAGAAAGCGCTTGCAAAGGGACCGACATCGGAAAGCCGCACCAGAATCGGTGATATCGCCATTGCGAGAGCGCCGGCGACGAGGGCAATGAGCGCCGGCCACATTGTACCGGCCGCCGCAGGTGAATTATCGGCCGAAACTGACATCGCTGTATCGATCCTTGCTGGAAGCAGCAGACCTGCCATGGCAGTTCCTTTAGTGAGCCGATCGGCCAAACACAATGCGGCCTTTGGCGATATCCGCGAAATCGAGGCTTGCCCCATCCGGTTCGGTGCAATTGGACCTGTGGCGGTCACCATTCGCATCCGGCACCCGATCGCAAAAACCTCTTGCCCAGAGGAATTTCGAGTTTCCATCTGCATTGGACACCAGATAGCCTGCACTCCGATAACGCCGTTGAAACCGGCTTGCGAAAAGCATCGGCAGCATTCATGGTGATCGTACAAGATTGAACGGGATTCCATGAATGGCTGGGAAGAAGTGGGCCTATGAGGATTTCGAAGTCGATGCATTGCTCGATCTCGGCTCGAAACTGGTGACGGCCGAAGAAATCATCGAGTTCGCATCGGAATTCGACCCCCAACCCATGCATCTCGACGAGGAAGCCGGCAAGGCGAGCGTTCTCGGCGGGCTGGCGGCCTCCGGCTGGCACACATGCTGCATCTTCATGCGCCTGATGTGCGATGCCTTCCTGCTCGACTCCACATCACAGGGCTCGCCAGGTATCGATCAGGTCAAATGGAAGAAGCCGGTGCTTGCCGGCGACACCTTGACCGCCCGTTCCAGAATACTGGGCAAGCGGCTTTCGTCCTCCCGTCCCGGCCTCGGATTTGTCACCATGCGTGCGGAGATGGTCAACCAGCGCGGTGAAAGCGTGTTCGAGTTGCAGAACACAGGCATGTTTCTGAGCCGGGAGGCCGCCCGATGAGCCTGAATGAATTCTTCAGCATCGGTGTGAGCCGGACACTGGGCGCTCACACGTTTCAGGCGCAGGAGATCAAGGCGTTTGCGGCAAAGTTCGATCCGCAACCCTTCCACATGGACGAAGAGGCCGCGCGCAACAGCGTGCTGGGCGGACTGTGTGCCTCGGGCTGGCATACCGCATCCATGTGGATGCGTTTCAACGCCCTCGATCGGGAGGCCGCTGTCGCGAACTGGAAAGGTGAGGGACCTGCGCCGGAATTTGGCCCCTCGCCCGGCTTGCGCGATCTGAAATGGCTCAGACCCGTCTATGCCGGACAGACCATCACCTTTTCCCGCACCGATCTGGGGCACCGGCCGCTCGCGTCGCGGCCGGGCTGGATACTGCTCGACGTGCGGGGCGAAGCTTTCGACGACAAGGGCGGCAAGGTGCTGGAGTTCGAAAACGCCCTCCTTGTGAAGGTCGGAAACGAGCCTGCATGAGGCAAAGCGCAGCTAGAGCATTTTGCAGCCAAATGGAAACATTTGGCGTCGCATAAATGCAGTATAAACAAACAGTTAGATCATTTCATCGATTCCGTGAAACGATGAAATGATCTAACGGCAGTGCTTCAGCCCCGGGCATGCAAGCACCGAACCCATGCTTCTGCAGCGCTGAACCCGACCGCCGATTGTGGTGTTACTCGCCTTCGAACGCAATGAGCGTGCGGACAGGCACGCCCAGCGCCTCCAGCTTGCTGCGGCCGCCAAGGTCCGGCAAATCGATGACGAAGCAGGCAGCCACTATATCCGCGCCGATCTGGCCGAGCAGCTTCACCGCGGCTTCGGCCGTTCCGCCTGTGGCAATCAGATCATCGATCAGGATCACCTTCTCGCCGGGTTTGACACCATCACGGTGCATCTCCATCTCGTCGAGCCCGTATTCGAGACTGTACGCGACCCGTACGATGTCATGCGGCAGCTTGCCTTTCTTGCGGATCGGCACGAAGCCGGCGCAGAGCCGGTGTGCGACCGCCCCTCCAAGAATGAAGCCACGCGCCTCTATCCCTGCGATCTTGTCGATGCCGGTGCCGATGAACGGCTGTGCCAGCCCCTCCACGGCTGTAGCGAAGGCATTGGCGTTGCCCAGAAGCGTGGTTATGTCGCGAAACTGGACACCCGGCTTCGGATAGTCCGGAATGGTGCGGATTGCGGAGATAAGTTTTTCGGCGGTCGAAGACGTCATGAACAGATTCCGGTTTCGCGCTGATGTTGCGGGGGTTGGGAGCAAAAGGAAAGGGCGCCAAGCAGCGCCCTTTCCTTTTTTTGATCACCGAACGAACGGCTCAGTGGGGAACGTTGGCCCACACCCTGCGCTTGGTGGCATACATGAGGCCCGCGAACAGGATCAGGAAGACCATCACCCGAAAGCCGGTCTTCTTGCGGTCCTCCAGATGCGGCTCCGCAGCCCACATCAGGAATGCGGACACGTCGCGCGCATATTGGTCGACGGTCTGCGGTGCGCCGTCATCGTAGGTCACCTGATCGTCGGACAGCGGTGGAGCCATGGCCAGCGACTTGCCGCCGATGAAGTACGGGTTGTAGTGCGTGCCTTCGGCGATCTCCATACCTGCCGGCGGCTCCTCATCGTAGCCGGTCAGCAGCGAATAGATGTAGTCCGGACCGTTTTCGGCATATTGCGTGAAGATGTCGAAAATGAAGGTCGGGAAGCCGCGCTCGACACCACGCGCCTTCGCGATCAGCGAGAAGTCCGGCGGAGCCGCTCCGCCATTGGAGGCCGCGGCCGCCTGCATGTTCGGGAAAGGCGGCGTGAAATAGTCGGACGGCAGGCCCGGGCGCTCGAACATGTCGCCATCGTCGTTCGGACCATCCTCGATGGTATATTCGGCAGCGAATGCCTTAACCTGCGCTTCCGAATAGCCGAGATCCTCAAGTGTACGGAACGCAACCAGATCCATGGAGTGACACGCGGAGCAGACTTCCTTGTAGACCTTGAGGCCACGCTGGAGCTGCGCCTTGTCGTAGGTGCCGAACGGACCCGCAAAGCTCCACTCCACCTGCTTGGGCTTGTGGATGGGGAAATGCGTCGGCTCGGCGGCACTGTGCTCGTCGTCCTGTGCGATGGCTGCACCCGCGGCCATCACGAAGCCTATGGCTGCCAGAGAAGCGAGAATCTTCTTCATACCCAAATTCCTCTCGAAAGACTCTTCGCTCAGCCTCGGATTTCCGGAGACGCGGCAGCGCCCTCGGGATGAACGGCACCACCGGCTTTGTTCTTTTCCAGCACCGCCTCGGTGATCGAGTTGGGCAGACGCCTTGGCGTCTCGATCAGACCCAGAACCGGCATGATCACGATGAAGAACGCGAAATAATAGAGGGTCGCGATCTGTGCCATGATGACGTAGGAGCCTTCCGCCGGACGCGATCCCAGCCAGCCGAGGAAGATGCAGTCGACAAGGAATATCCAGAAGAACAGCCTGTACCACGGACGGTAGACCGCCGAACGCACCTTCGACGTGTCGAGCCACGGCACCACGAACAGCACCGCGATGGCGCCGAACATGGCCAGAACGCCGCCCAGCTTGGAGTCGATCGGGCCGATGTTGAAGGTGATGGCGCGCAGGATCGCGTAGAACGGCAGGAAGTACCATTCCGGAACGATGTGGGCCGGCGTCTTCAGCGGATCAGCCTGGATGTAGTTGTCCGGGTGGCCGAGATAGTTCGGCATGTAGAAGATGAAGTAGGCGAAGAAGATCAGGAACACGATCATGCCCAGCGCGTCCTTGATGGTCGCATAGGGCGTGAAGGCGACCGTGTCGGTCTTCGACTTCACCTCGATGCCGGTCGGGTTGTTCTGGCCGGTGACATGCAGGGCCCAGACGTGCAGCACGACCACGCCGGCAATCATGAACGGCAGCAGATAGTGCAGCGCGAAGAAGCGGTTCAGCGTCGGATTGTCGACGGCGAAGCCGCCGAGCAGCAATTCCTGGATCCAGTTGCCGACCACCGGGATGGCGGTGAAGAAGCCGGTGATGACGGTCGCGCCCCAGAAGGACATCTGACCCCATGGCAGAACGTAGCCCATGAAGCCCGTCGCCATCATCAGCAGGTAGATGATGCAGCCGAGAATCCACAGCAGCTCGCGCGGCGCCTTGTAGGAGCCGTAATAGAGCCCGCGCATGATGTGGAGATAGACGGCGATGAAGAAGAACGACGCGCCGTTGGCGTGCATGTAGCGCAGAAGCCAGCCGGAGTTCACGTCGCGCATGATCTTCTCGACCGAGCTGAACGCGATGCCCGTGTCGGACGCGTAATGCATGGCCAGAACGATACCGGTAACGATCTGCGAGACCAGCATGATCGACAGGATGCCGCCGAAGGTCCACATGTAGTTGAGGTTACGCGGAACCGGATAGGCAATGAAGCTGTCGTAGACCAGCCGCGGCAGCGGCATGCGCGCATCGAACCAGCGGCCAAGGCCGGTCGTCGGCGTATAGGTGGAGTGTCCCTCGCTCATCGAATTGTCCCCTGCCTCAGCCGATGCGGATCTTGGTATCGGAAATGAACTCGAAGACCGGCACGGTCATGTTCTCGGGCGCCGGGCCTTTGCGGATGCGGCCGGCCGTGTCGTAGTGCGACCCGTGGCACGGGCAGAACCAGCCGCCGAAATCGCCCTGCTGGCCGAGCGGAATGCAGCCCAGATGGGTGCAGACGCCGACCATGACCAGCCAGTTTTCCTTGCCTTCACCGGCTGAACGATCAATGTCGTTGGCAGGGGCATCGGAAGCGATGTTGGCGTTGCGGGCGACCGGGTCCTTCAGCTCTTCGAGCTTCACGGCCCTGGCGGCCTCGATTTCCTGCTCGGTGCGGTTGCGCACGAAAACCGGCTTGCCGCGCCACTTCACGGTCAGCGACATGCCCGGCTCCAGAGCCGCAACGTCGACCTCGACCGAGGAAAGCGCGCGCGTCGAGGCATCGGGGCGCATCTGGTCGATGAACGGCCAGGCCACAGCACCGGCACCAACAACGCCGGCCATGCCGGTGGCGATGTACAGAAAATCTCGCCGGGCTGGATTTTCGATATCGGTTTCGCTCACGGGTGACTGATCCTTTCGCCTCATCCTTGCCGAAAGATCGAGCCTTTCCCCGCTCAAACGCCAGCCTTTTACGCATGGCAACAGGCTAGCGAACTCCTCCGGCATTTTGACTTCGGTTTATGCGCGAAGCCATCACTTGTCCAGACCGCAACATGAAGATGGGCAGATTGTCGCGGGCAGTGAAAAATGCCGGTTTTTTCCGCCTTTTAGCTCCTGCTGCGCAGGTACAGGATATGATCCGCGAGCGCTGCTCAGGCTGGCCTGGTCTCTTCCAGCGGGCTTTCCTCATTGAACAGGAAACCGCCGGATTGCCGCTTCCACAGCCTCGCATAGAGGCCATCCAGCGCCACCAGTTCGTCGTGCGTGCCCTGCTCCACGATGCGCCCCCGATCGAGCACGACGAGACGGTCGAGCGCGGCGATGGTCGACAGTCGGTGCGCGATGGCAATGACGGTCTTTCCTTCCATCAGCCTGTGGAGATTTTCCTGGATAGCCGCTTCGACATCCGAATCGAGTGCCGAAGTCGCCTCGTCGAGGATGAGAATCGGGGCATCCTTCAGGAAAACGCGCGCGATTGCCACGCGCTGGCGCTGCCCCCCGGAGAGCTTGACGCCGCGCTCGCCGACGAACGCATCGTAGCCGCTGCGGCCGCGATTGTCGCACAGGGTGGCGATGAACTCATGCGCTTCGGCCTTTCGTGCCGCCGCGACCACCTCCTCTTCCGTTGCATCCGGTGCGCCCAGCCGGATGTTGTCGCGCAGGGAGCGATGAAACAGGGCCGTATCCTGACTGACGACACCGATACCGGATCGCAGCGAATTCTGGGTGACCGCCCTTATATCCTGCCCGTCGATGCGTATCGAACCGCCCTCGGCGTCGTAGAGGCGCAGGATGAGATTGACCAGCGTGGTCTTGCCCGCGCCCGACGGGCCGACCAGACCGATCTTCTCGCCCGGCTGCACTGTCAGGTCTATGCCATCGAGAACACCCCCTCCCTTGCCATAGTGGAAGGAAAGATCCCTGACCTCGATGCGGCCGCCGGTGACGACAAGCTCCTTCGCATCGGGCGCATCGACCAGCCCGAGCGGCTGCGAGATCAGCTCCTTGGAGTTTTCCAGCACGCCCAGATTCCGCAGGATGCCGTTGAGCTGCATCATCAGGCGGCCGAGCAGCATGTTGAGGCGCAGCACCAGCGACAGCGTGAAGGCCACCGCGCCAACGGTTATGGCCCCCTCGACCCACAGGTAGATGGAGAAGCAGGCGATCAGCGTGATCATGACGCCCGAGAGCGCCGTCAGCGCCATGCGCACGCCGGTCAGGCGGCGCGTGAAGGGACGCAGGGCGCCGAGATAGAGATCGAAACCGCTGCGCAGGTAGCGATCATCACCATCGGCGGCGAACAGCTTCAGCGTCTGTACATTGGAATAGGAATCGACGATGCGCCCATTGATCATCGAGCCCGCTTCGGCAGTGGCTTCCGCATGCTTGCGGATTTCCGGCAGGTAGAAGCGTGCCAGCCAGCCGAAGGCGACGATCCAGGCGACGATGAGCGCTGCCAGCCGCCAGTCGAGGCCGGCAACAAGCACCAGCGTCGTGACCGTATAGACGATCATGAACCATACGACCTCGATGAAGCTCTCCATCAGATCGCCGGTCGCCTGCCCCGCCTGCCACACCTTGGTGGCGATGCGGCCGGCGAAATCGTTCTGGAAGAAGGAATAGGACTGGCGCGAGACATGCCGGTGCGCCTGCCAGCGAACCAGATTGTAGAAGCCCGGCGTGATGGTCTGCTCGTTCAGAAGGGCCGAAAGGCTGACCACGACGGTGCGGCCGACCAGCACCACCGCCACCATGAAAACCAGTTCCCAGCCTGCGGCATCCCGGAGCGCTGTCCAACTGCGCTCGGAAGAAAGCTGGTCGAGTATGTCGACCAGTCTGCCGACGAAATAGAACAGCCCCGCCTCCACCAGCGGCGCGACGCCGCCAATGACCAGCATGGCGAAGAAGGCGAATTTCGCCTGCCCCACATAGTGCCACAGGAAGCCGCCAACTGTTGCCGGCGGCCTGAGGTTCGCAGACTCCCGGAACGGATCGACCCGCCCCTCGAACCAGTTGTAGATGGCCTTCATCATCGCAGCCACCCCGCCGGTTCAACGCTGGAAAATTGCCGTTCGGCGGGGCATGTGGCGATCATTCGGCCGGCTCTTCTCCAAGTTCGAGTTTCATGCGGGCAGCCGGCTCATGCTGTCCGTCATCGACGAGAAAACCGCCGGACTGACGCTGCCAGAGCTGCGCATAGAGGCCGTCCCTTTCGATCAGCTCGTCATGGGTGCCTTCCTCGATGACGCGACCTTTGTCCATGACCACCAGCCGGTCCATCGCCGCGATGGTCGAAAGCCGGTGTGCGATGGCGATGACGGTCTTGCCCTGCATGAGCCTGTAGAGGTTCTCCTGAATGGCGGATTCGACCTCGGAGTCGAGCGCGGACGTCGCCTCGTCGAGGATCAGAATCGGTGCGTCCTTCAGCATAACACGCGCGATGGCGATGCGTTGCCTCTGGCCGCCCGACAGCTTCACGCCGCGCTCGCCGACATGGGCATCCAGCCCCTTGCGCCCCTTTGCGTCGGAAAGCCCGGCGATGAAGTCCAGAGCCTCGGCCCGCCGCGCCGCCTCGATCACCATCTCCTCGCTCGCATCGGGACGGCCGTAGAGAATGTTGTCGCGCACGGAGCGGTGCAGAAGCGAGGTGTCCTGCGTGACCATGCCGATATGGGCGCGCAGCGAATCCTGCGTCACATCGGCGATATCCTGACCGTCGATCAGGATATGCCCGCGCTCGAGATCGTAGAAGCGCAGCAGCAGGTTGACCAGCGTGGACTTGCCCGCACCCGAGCGGCCAACGATGCCCACCTTCTCGCCCGGCTTCACGGTCAGCGACAGGTGCTCGATGATGCCCTTCTTCTTGCCGTAGTGGAAACCGATGTCGTCGAAGCGGATCTCGCCCTTGTCGACCACCAGGTCCTTTGCGCCGGGCTTGTCTTCCACCAGACGCGGCATGGAGATGGAGCCGATGCCGTCCTGAACCGTGCCGATATTCTCGAACAGGGCCGAGACTTCCCACATGATCCACTGCGACATGCCCCACAGCCTCAGCACGAGGCCGATGACCACGGCAACCGCGCCGATGGACACCTGTTCGCCCAGCCACAGCCAGATCGACAGGCCGGCCACGGCCACCAGGAGCATGGAGTTCAGCAGGTAGAGAACGCCGTAGAGGCTCGTAACCAGCCGCATGGAGCGGTAGACCGTATCGAGGAACAGCGCCATGCTTTCGCGCGCATAGCCCGACTCCCGCCTCGCATGCGAGAACAGCTTCACCGTCTGGATGTTGGTGTAGCTGTCCACGATGCGACCGGTCATCAGCGAGCGCGCATCGGCCTGTTCCTTGCCGACCTTGCCCAGCCGCGGCACGAAATAGTGCAGCAGGACCAGATACCCGGCCAGCCACACCAGCAGCGGCGTGACCAGCCGCCAGTCGGCGGAGCCGACGATGAACAACACGCCAAGGAAGTAGACAATGACGTAGTTGAGCACGTCGACCAGCTTGATCACGCAGTCGCGCACGGCAAGCGCCGTCTGCATCAGCTTGGTGGCGATGCGGCCGGCGAACTCGTCCTGATAGAAGGTCATCGACTGCCTGAGCAGATAGCGATGCACCTGCCAGCGGATGCGCATCGGGTGATTGCCCATCAGTGTCTGCGTATGGATCAGCGACTGGAACCACACGGTGCCCGGCAACAGGACCAGCACCACGAACGCCATGCCGGCCAGTTTCCAGCCTTCCGTCTGAAGGAAGGTCTCGCGGTCGTGCGCCGACAGCCAGTCGACGATCGAACCGAGGAACTGGAACATCCACACCTCGGTGATGGCGATGGCGGCGATCAGCACCGCGTCGATGGCGATATAGGGCCAGGCCCCGCGCGTGAAATGCACGCAGAAGGCAATCAGGGATTTGGGCGGCTCTGTCGTTTCCTCCAGGGGAAAGGGATCGAGCCTCTTTTCAAACCAGCGAAACATCTTCGTTCTCTTGCGTTCAAATTGCGATGCCCGCAGACCGGCGTCGGCACGCCGGGAGCGAAGCCACCAAAACGGCCGCCTGCGGAGAATATAGAGCCGCCTCGCCGGGCGCCCATGGACGGGCGAGGAACGGGACGGCAGCTTGAAGATCTGATGGAAGGGACAAGTCGGGATTCCAGCGAGAAACCAAAAAACGGTCCAGGCGGGAATCGAATCGAGCGTGCTTGTTAGATCAGATGAACGTCGAACCGACTGCCGCCGTCAGGCGACTGGCGGGAGACGGTACATGATAACGTGCATCGGCATATGCATATCCGCCTCCTTCGGTTCGAGTTGACAATGGAGCCTCTATATATCCATTCGCAAATCATGGCCAGACCTCATCCCGGCCAGCGGACAATGCCGGCGCCGCCTGTGGCCGAACTGCAACGGAACCTACGACCGATATGCCACCTGCAAATCGTCCGCGCATCGCGCTCTACCAGCCTGACATCGCCGGCAATACCGGCACCATTTTACGGCTCGCGGCCTGCCTCGGCCTTGGCGTCGACATAATCGAGCCGGCAGGGTTCGATCTCTCCGACCGGGCGCTGAAGCGCGCCGGCATGGATTATCTGGAAATGGCCGCGCTGACCCGGCATGTCGACTGGAACGCCTTCAGGGAAGCGCGGCGCGGTGAGGGCAGCCGGCTGGTGCTGCTTTCCACCAGGGCAGCCACCCGCTATACTGACTTCGCCTTCGCGCGGAACGACACTCTCCTGTTCGGGCGCGAATCGGCCGGCGTTCCCGGCCATGTGCATGATGCAGCCGATGCGCGGCTGCTCATTCCCATGGTCGAAGGCGCGCGCAGCATCAACATCGCGCTGTCGGCTGCCATGGTGGCCGGCGAGGCGCTGAGGCAGTTGCAGTGAAGATCAGTCCGCCGCAGGCAGCCGGCGAATGGTGAACTCGATGATGTCGCCGGGACGTTCGAACCAGCTTTCGATCTCGGTCCAGTAAGCCTGCTTCGGCCACCGCCGGAACCATTCCTGCGCCTTGGCGCGCGCCTCCGGCCGGGACAGGACGAAAGTCTCCCTGAGAAAGCCGTCGCGCGATCTGCCGCCACGCTCCGTCCGGCTGCGTTCCAGCCGCTTCTTCAGGCCATCCAGCGGCGGTCTTGCGGGCGTGCGCAAAAAAGCCTCCTTGACGCTTGCCCCACAGAGATTAGGGATCACGGCCGCAAAAGACGAGTCATTTTACGGACCGCGGGGTCCGCAAGCGGAGACGCCAGTGCAGCAACGACCCGAGATCCCGGCAGGACTGCCGGCCGACATCGAAGAAAAGAAGCAGACGGCAAGGATCTGGTTCGAGGAATTGCGCGACCGCATCTGCGCGGCTTTCGAAGCGCTGGAGGACGAACTGTCCGGCCCGCAATCCTCATGGACGCCCGGCCGCTTCGAGCGCAGCCCGTGGGAACGCGACGAAGGTCGCGGCGGCGGCGGCGTCATGTCGATCATGAAAGGCCGGCTGTTCGAGAAGGTCGGCGTTCATACCTCGACGGTCCATGGCGAGTTCTCGCCCGAGTTCCGCAGGCAGATTCCCGGCGCGGAGGAAGACCCCCGCTTCTGGGCGAGCGGCATTTCGCTGATCGCGCATCCGTGGAACCCCAACGTGCCGACCGTTCACATGAACACCCGCATGGTCGTCACCTCCCGGCGATGGTTCGGCGGCGGGGCCGATCTAACGCCGGTGCTGGACCGCCGCCGCACGCAGGAAGACCCCGACACCGTCGCCTTCCACCGCGCCATGCAGTTCGCCTGCGACAAGCATGCCGGGGTGGCCGACTACGGGCGCTACAAGGACTGGTGCGACGAGTATTTTTATCTGCCCCATCGCAACGAGCCGCGCGGCATCGGCGGCATCTTCTTCGACTGGCTGCATTCGGGCGAGGACAAGGGAGGCTGGAAGGCCGATTTCGCCTTCATGCAAGATGTCGGCCGCGCCTTCCTCGTCGCCTACCAGCACATCGTGCGCAGGAACTTCAACGATGGCTGGAGCGAGCAGGACCGCGAGGAACAACTCGTGCGCCGTGGCCGCTATGCCGAGTTCAACCTGCTCTACGACCGGGGCACGACGTTTGGCCTGAAGACGGGAGGCAATGTCAACTCGATCCTGTCGAGCCTGCCGCCCGAAGCCAAATGGCCGTGAGAAGAGCCGGTTTCCCATATATTCGGACGGGTGAGAGCCCATGTTCAACCCGGCATATGCGCGACGCTGCCGATCAAATTTGAGCACGGCAGGGATCGAACCCGGCCCTGATGTGTTATGGTTGCCCGACAGACAGGAAAGGAGGAACCGATGAAGGAATTTCATTGCGGATCGCTCGTCCCCGGCTGCGAGTGGCACACCCGCGCCGACGAGGAAGCTGAGGTCATGCGCCGGGCCGTCGAGCATATGCGCGAAACCCATGGCGAAACCACAATTCGCGAAACGATGATCGAGGCCATCCGCTCGCGCATCGAAAAGGTCAGGGACGCGGCCTGACTTCGCTGGCGGCGCGCTCCAGCAGCGCGTCGCGCCCGAGCGCGAAACCGCTCGCCACCCAGTCCTGCTCGAGGCGCTTGAGCAGGCCACCAAGCTCCGGCCCGGGCACGGCTCCAAGCCCCTTCAGATCAGCCCCCTTCAGCGGAAATTCAGGTCTTGTCCAATTCTGCACGAAGGCAAGCTGGCGGGCGTATCCGCCAGCCTCGACCAGCGCCTTGTCATCTTCGGCCACACGGCCACGGGCTCCCGACAGGGCAAGGCGAAGCCGGTCCGTAATGGCCTGCAAATCGCCGGCATAGAGCTGGCGGGCAAGCTCGCCTTCCGCCATGTCAGGCCGAACCGCAGGTGCAAGCGCCCACCGCTCCAGACGATCCGCTTCCGCCCGCGACATGCGCATACGCCTGGCCAGGTCGGTCATGCGTGCAGCGTCCGGCGGCAGGATTGCCTCCAGCCTCAACATCGCGTCGGCCGGCCAGCCGAGGTCGGCTTCGGCGCGCACCAGCGCGTGGATCGCGTCGATCCCCCATTTCTCGCTTTCGGGCAGGATCCGCGACAGCACGCTGGCATGCCGCATCCACAGCAGGGCGCGCGACGGATCGGGTGCCGAAAGCAGCTTCTTCAGTTCCGCCCAGACTCGCTCGGCCGAAAGCTGGTCGAGTCCCTCCTTCAGCCGGGCGCAGGCTTTCAGGCCCTCGCCATCCGGCCGTCCGCCGCCATACCAGGCGAAGAAGCGGAAGAAGCGCAGGATGCGCAGATAGTCCTCGCGGATGCGCGCTTCCGGATCTCCTATGAAACGCAACCGCCGCGCCTCTATGTCGGCCAACCCGCCGACCAGGTCGATCACCGTGCCGTCGGCCTCGGCATAGAGCGCGTTGATGGTGAAGTCGCGCCGCTGCGCGTCCGCCTTCCAGTCGCGCCCGAAGGCGACGCGGGCGTGGCGACCGTCCGTCTCCACGTCTGCGCGCAGGGTCGTCACCTCGAATGGCCGTCCGCCGGCGACAACCGTTATGGTTCCGTGGTCGATTCCGGTCGGAACGGGCTTGAAACCCGCGTCCTTCGCGCGCCGCATAGTCTCGGCGGGCGTATTTGTCGTGGCGATGTCGACATCCGCCACAGGCTGATCGAGCAACGCGTTGCGCACCGCACCGCCCGCAACCCGCGCCTGCTCGCCATCGGCGCCCAGAACCGACAGCAGGCGTTGCAGATTTTCGTCCGCCAGCCAGTCGCCGCGTCCGGCAATGCTTGCCTTTTCGCTCACTTATAAAGCCTTTCATAAAGGGTGCGGATGATGCCGGCCGTGACACCCCAGATGTGCTGGCCGTCATAGGGCATTTCGTAGAACATCCATTCGGTGTCGTTCCAGATGCGGCTGCCCTGCCGGTGATTGGCGGGGTCCATGAGGAATCGCAGCGGCACCTCGAAGGCGGTGTCCACCTCGTGCGGATTGAGGGTGAGATGGAAGCCCGGCTTCACCACCGAAAGCACCGGCGCGATGCGGTAACCGGTACCCGAAACATAGTCCGGCATCCGTCCCACCACGTCGATGAACGTGTCGGGCAGTCCGATTTCCTCCTGCGTCTCGCGCAATGCCGCATATTCCGGCGTCGGATCGGTGGCGTCGATGCGCCCGCCCGGAAAGGCCACCTGTCCTGTATGGTTGCGCAGCGTTTCGGAGCGCTTGGTGAGCAGAACCGTTGCTTCCTCCCCATGATCGACCACCGGGATCAGCACGGCGGCGGGCCGCAGCCGCACCCCGTTCAGCGTCAGGCGTGGGTGGCCGGGGTTGAAGCGGTGATCGCCATATTCCGGCTGCGCTTCCGCAGGTTCCACCTGTTTCTGCGCCCTCAGGCGGAAAGCTTCGGCTGAGAATGGAGAATTGGCCATGGCCTTCACCCGCACAGTTGCCGCAGTTGTTCTGCCGGCATGATCGGATAGGTTTCACCATTCGAACGCAGTGCGAACATCGTGCCTTGTGGCGTCTCGATCTCCTCGCCATGTTCCACGAGCTGGTACATGACCGGCCGCGACACCAGCGCCTCCAGCCGCCCCCGCACCAGCACATAGGGCTTGAGCCCGCCGGTCCCGCCCTCTTCCAAGAAACGCATGGGATGGCCGGGACCGGCCTCGACCACATCGCCGACATTGGTGCGGAATGTCACGACCTGCCGTCCGTCGCGCTGCGAGACGTCCGCCTCGACAGCCACGAAGGGCGCATCGGCGACCCGGATGCCGACCTTCTCCACCGGGGTCACCAGATAGGTCCGGCCGTCCGCGTCCTTGCGCAGAACCGTCGAAAAAAGCCGGACCAGCGCTGGCCGTCCGATCGGCGTGCCGAGATAGAACCATGTGCCGTCGGCGCGGATCTCCATGTCGAGATCGCCGCAGAAGTCCGGATTCCACCGTTCGACCGGCGGCAAACCCTTTCCCGTGCTGGCGGCGCGGGCAATCAGCGCCTCCAGCCCCCCCGCATCTGCTGCGGCGGCGAGGCCCGGCTGTCGATCTGGCTTGCTTTCTCTCATGGTCACGAAATAGTCACTGTTGTCGCGCTTGTCAGCCTTGGCCTGTGATTTAGACTCTTCAAGTCTTTATGCAATGCCGCGAGTCACGGCATCGTCGGCAGGCAGTTGCCCGCAAGCAGGGCCAAAACAGAGGATCGAGGCACCATGAGCGTCATCGTCACCGAAAGCCCGATCAGCGAAAAGGACATGGTGGAGCAGGCCGAACGGGCGCTGGCCGATATTTCCCGGGTTCGCGAGGGCGTCGGCAAGGTGATCTTCGGTCAGGAAAGCGTGGTCGAGCGCACGCTGGTCGCGCTTCTGGCCGGCGGCCATGCGTTGCTGGTCGGCGTGCCGGGCCTCGCCAAGACCAAGCTTGTCGAAACGCTGGGGGTCGTGCTCGGCCTCGATTCCCGCCGCATCCAGTTCACGCCGGACCTGATGCCCTCCGACATACTGGGCTCGGAAGTGATGGAGCAGGACGAGAACGGCCGGCGCTCCTTCCGCTTCATTCCCGGCCCCGTCTTCGCGCAATTGCTGATGGCCGACGAGATCAACCGCGCCTCGCCGCGCACGCAGTCGGCGCTCCTGCAATCCATGCAGGAATACCACGTCACCGTGGCCGGCCAGCGCTACGACCTGCCCGCGCCATTCCATGTGCTGGCCACGCAGAACCCGCTTGAGCAGGAAGGCACCTATCCCCTGCCGGAAGCCCAGCTCGACCGCTTCCTGATGCAGATCGATATTCTCTATCCCGATCTGGACGCCGAACGGCGCATCCTTCTGGAAACGACAGGCACTTCCGAGGCCCGCGCCGCGAATGTCGTCGGGCCGGAGCGCCTGAAGGAGATCCAGACCCTCATCCGCCGCATGCCGGTGCCAGAAAGCGTGGTCGAGGCGATCCTGAAGCTGGTGCGCTCTGCCCGCCCCGGCCAGGGCGAGGCCGAAACCGACCGCGACGTGGCCTGGGGCCCCGGCCCCCGCGCCAGCCAGGCGCTGACGCTGTGCGCCCGCGCCCGTGCGCTCTACGATGGACGCCTGGCCCCTTCCGTCGACGATGTGAAGGCGCTGGCCGAGCCCGTTCTCCAGCACCGCATGGCGCTGACCTTCGCCGCCCGCGCCGAGGGCATGGGCGTGCGCGACGTCGTGGCGAGGCTTGCAAAGGCTCTCTGATGCCCAGGATAGGCGAGCTCCAGGCACCTGCCGAGACGCGCGAAGCGCTGGCGAGGGCGCGCCAGCGCGCCGCCCTCGTGCCCGACCTGCTGATCGAGGCGCGCCGCATCGCCAACACGGTGGTTTCCGGCTGGCACGGCCGCCGCAAGCGCGGCATCGGCGAGAATTTCTGGCAGTTCCGGCCTTACGTCGATGGCGAATCCGTCAGCCGCATCGACTGGCGGCGTTCCGCCCGCGACGACCACACCTATATCCGCGACCGCGAATGGGAAGCCGCGCATACGGTGTGGCTGTGGGCGGACATGTCCGCCTCCATGCTCTACAAATCGACGCTCGCCACCACCTCCAAGCAGTCGCGCGCACTGGTGCTGGCGCTGGCGGCGGCGGAACTCCTGTCGCGTAGCGGCGAGCGCATCGGCTGGCCGGGCCTTCTCGATCCGGTCAGCACCCGCAACGGAGCCGAGCGCATCGCTTCCCATCTGGCGCACGCGGCGGTGCCGCCGGAACGGCCCGACCTTTCCGGCATCCGCCGCTTCTGCGACATCGTGCTGATCGGCGATTTCCTCGATCCGGTCGAGGACACGCTGTCATGGCTCGACGTGCTTGCCCGCAAGGGCGTGCGCGCGCACCTCATCGAGGTGGCCGATCCGGCGGAGGAAACCTTCCCCTATTCCGGCCGCACGGAATTCACCGATCCCGAAAGCGGCGACCGGCTCACCGCCGGACGCGCCGAGACGCTGGCGGCCGATTACCGGCGCCTTTACGTGGCGCGCCGCGAGGAGCTTGCCGCCTATGCCAGGCGTCTCGACTGGAGCTTCACCGTCAACCATACCGACCGGCCGGCCTCGGAGGCGCTGGTACGGCTGCATGCGGCGCTGACCACGGCAAGCGGCCTTGGCGCAGGAAGGCAATGGGCATGAGCTGGCTGCCGCTCTCCTTCGGCACGCCGATTGTGCTGTTCGGGCTGCTGGCGCTGCCGGTGATCTGGTGGCTGCTGCGCTTCACACCGCCCAAGCCGCAGACGGAGCTGTTCCCGCCGCTGAAAATCCTCGCCCGCGTGCTGAAGCGCGAGGAAACGCCGCAGCAAAGCCCGTGGTGGCTGACCCTGCTGCGGCTGCTGATGGCTGCGCTCGTCATCATGGCGCTGGCCGAGCCGGTGCTGAACCCGCGCGAAAAGGTGACGACGGGCGGTGAGGCATTGGCGCTGGTCATCGACAATGGCTGGGCCTCCGCACCCGACTGGGACAAACGCGTGGCCACCGCCCGCCGTCTGATCGCAGATGCCGGCGCCTCCGACCTGCCCGTGATCGTCGCCTTCACAGCCGAAAAATCCAATGCCGACATCGGCCCGTTCGATGCCAATGCCGCACTCGACCGGCTGCGCGCCACCGCCCCGCGGCCGATCCCGACAGACCGGCAGGCCGTCTATGCCCGCGTTGCCGAAACGCTGGGCTCGATGCCCGGCGCAAGCATCGCCGTGCTCAGCGACGGGCTGGAGGCGCCGGGCGACGACGAGGCGTTCCGGACGCTGCTGGAACGTGGCGCGGCGAATCTCGTCTGGGCCACGCCCGAACGCATCGCGCCGGTGGCGCTCACCGCTTCGGAAAATGAGGTGGACGGCTTTTCCCTGACCGCGATCCGCGCGCCCGGCAACCCCGCCCCCTCCCGGCTTATGGTGGGTGCCTTCGACGACAAGGGCCGCCGCATCGCCGACGCCGCGCTGACATTCGGCACAGGCGAGAACGAGGCGACCGCGACCATGGCGGTGCCATTCGAGCTGCGCAACGACTTTGCCTCGATCGCAATCGACGGCGAGCGTCATGCCGGCGCCGTGCGGGTTCTGGATGAAGGCTCGAAACGCCGCCGCGTCGGCCTCATCTCGCAATCGGAAGCCGATCAGGCCCAGCCGCTGCTGTCGCCGCTCTACTACATCCGCCGAGCGCTCTCGCCCTTCGCCGACCTGATCGAACCCTCCAATCCCGATCTGGCCGAGGCCATTCCGCAGATCCTTGAGCAGAAGCCGGCCATGATCGTCATGTCCGACGTCGGCACCATGCCCGAGCAGGCCCGGCTGAAGCTCACGGAATGGGTCGAGGGCGGCGGCACGCTGGTGCGCTTCGCCGGCCCACGTCTGGCCAATGCCGGTATCGGGGCCGGGGCTGGGGTCGGCCCCGACACCGGAACCGACGACCTGCTGCCGGTGCGCCTGCGCAGCGGCGAGCGCAGCTTCGGCGGCGCGCTGTCGTGGACGACGCCGCAGCCCGTGACCGAGTTCCCGGCCTCCGGTCCCTTCGCCGGCCTCACCCCGCCGCGCGAGGTGACGGTGACCCGTCAGGTTCTGGCCGAGCCCTCGCCCGATATCGTGGACCGGACATGGGCGAGCCTTGCCGACGGCACGCCTCTGGTGACGGGTGCAAAACGTGGCAAGGGCACCATTGCGCTCTTCCACATTGCGCCGACCGCGACATGGTCCAACCTGCCGATTTCCGGAAGCTTCGTGGAAATGCTCCAGCGCGTGGTGCAGCTTTCGCGCAACCAGGGCAGCATAGAGACAACCGCCGACACCATGGCCGCAGCGCTTGCCCCCTACCGGATGATCGCGGCGGACGGGGCGCTGGTGCCGCCCTCCCCCGAGGCGCGCCCGCTGACGCCCGCCACCCGCAACGCGGTGACGATGGAGAACCCGCCCGGCCTCTACGGTTCGGAGGCCGGCGTGCTCGCCCACAACCTGCTCTCGTCCGACAGCACGCTCACCCCGATCCGGCGCCCGCAGGCACAGGTCCCCGTGACGGACATCGACTATGCTTTCGACGAATCGAGCCCGCTCAAGGGTCCTTTCATCGCCGCCGCGCTGGCGCTGATGGCGCTCGATACGCTGGCCGTGTTCTGGATGGGAGGAGCGATGGCACGCCGGGCGCGTTCCGGCCGCAACGCCGCCGCCGCTGCGTCCATGCTCGTGCTCTTCGCGCTGCCGGTCCTGCTTGCCGGCAATGCCTTCGCCGACGATGCCAGGCCCGACGACGCCATGTCCATCGACGCCATTTCGACCACCCGGCTTGCCTATGTGATCACCGGCGTCTCCAGCGTCGATGCAATCAGCCGCGCGGGCATGCAGGGTCTCAGTCGCTTTCTCGTCGAGAAAACGGCTCTCGAACCCGGCGAGCCGGCCGGGGTCGACATCGCCAAGGACGAACTTGCTTTCTATCCGCTGATCTACTGGCCGATCGACCCCGCAGCGCCGATGCCGGACGAAGACGCCATTGCACGCATCGACGCCTATATGCGGCAGGGCGGCACCGTTCTCTTCGACACGCGCGACGAATATTCCAGCGGCTTCGGTGAGGGTGCGACCAGCCCCGCGACCCAGCGCCTGCGCGACATTCTGGGCAACCTCAACGTGCCGCCCCTGGAGCCGGTGCCGGCCGACCATGTGCTGACCAAGTCGTTCTACATGCTTCCCGAGTTTCCCGGCCGCTTCAACGGCAGTCCGATGTGGGTGGAGGCTTCGCTCGACGCCTCCAACATCGACAACCGCCCGGTACGCACCGGCGACGGCGTGTCGCCGATCCTCATCACCGCCAACGATCTCGCCGGGGCATGGGCCATCGACGCTGACGGTGGGCCGCTGCTGCCCACCGTACCGCCGGACCCGATGCAGCGCGTCCATGCCCTGCGCGGCGGCGTCAACATCATGATGTACATGCTGACCGGCAACTACAAATCCGATCAGGTGCATGTGCCGATCCTGCTCGAACGGCTGGGCCAGTGACATGAACAACTGGTCGCTCTCCTTCGAACCCCTGCTCTCATGGCCCCTGCTGGCGGCCGTGCTGGTGCCGCTGACGCTGCTGGCGCTGGCCGGCCTGTGGATGCACAGGCGCGGCGCGCTTCTGCGGCTGGCTGCGCTTGCCGCACTGGCCGCCGCCCTCCTCAATCCCGTTCTCCTCGACGAGGAGCGCGACCCCTTGCAGAGCGTCGTCGCCCTCGTCGTGGACCGCAGCCAGAGCCAGTCGATCGGTGAGCGCGAGCAACAGACCGACGCCGCACTGGCCGGCATGAAGGAGCGCCTCGCCCGCTTCGGCCAGTTCGACGTGCGCGTGGTCGAGACCGGGCGCGGCGATGCCGCGGCCGGAGACCGCACCGAGACGCGGCTTTTCTCGGCGTTGCAGAATGCGTTCCGCGACGTGCCGAACTCGCGCATCGCCGGGGCGGTGATGATCACCGACGGACAGGTGCATGATGTGCCTGCCACGGCGCCCGACTTCAATGCGCCCCTGCATGCGCTCATCACCGGCCACCAGGGCGAGAAGGACCGCCGCATCCGCTTCGAGAAGGCGCCGCGCTTCGGCCTCGTCGGCAAACCGCTCGACATGACCTATCGGATCATCGCCACCGGCGGGCAAACCGGTCC
The DNA here is from genome assembly GCF_004363725.1 of Aquamicrobium defluvii. GTDB lineage: Bacteria > Pseudomonadota > Alphaproteobacteria > Rhizobiales > Rhizobiaceae > Mesorhizobium > Mesorhizobium defluvii. The sequence continues at coordinate 43,516 of NZ_SNZF01000014.1, forward strand.
CGTCGATGTGCGCATCGCCGTCAATGGCGAGGACATGGGCACGCAGCAGGCGCTGATCGGCCAGGAAACGCCCCTCAACATCATTGTGCCCAATGCCGGACGCAACATCGTCGAGCTGTCCATTCCCGCCGAAGAGGACGAGCTAACCGACACCAACAACCGCGCCATCGCACTGGTCGACGGCATTCGCGAAAATCTGCGCGTGCTTCTGGTTTCGGGCGAGCCCCATGCCGGCGAGCGCACATGGCGCAACCTGCTGAAGTCCGATGCCTCCGTCGACCTCGTCCATTTCACCATTCTGCGCCCGCCGGAAAAGCAGGATGCGACGCCGATCCACGAACTGTCGCTGATCGCCTTCCCGACGCGCGAACTGTTCGTGGAGAAGATCAACGAGTTCGACCTCATCATCTTCGACCGCTACCAGCACCGCGACGTGCTGCCGATCCTGTATTACGACTACATTGCCGAGTATGTTGAGAACGGGGGCGCGCTGCTGATTGCGGCCGGCCCGGAATACGCCGGCTACAGCACCATCGCGAATACGCCGCTGATGTCCGCCCTGCCCGGCATGCCCACCGGCGAGGTGATCGACAAGGCTTTCTATCCGCGTCTGACAGATCTCGGCCAGCGTCACCCCGTTACGCGCGGGCTCGAAGGCTCGCAAGCCGAGCCGCCGCGATGGGGCCGCTGGTTCCGCACCGTACGCATCGAAAACCCGCAGGGCGAGGTGGTCATGAAGGGCGCCGACGAGCAGCCCCTTCTCCTGCTCGACCGCAAGGGCGAGGGCCGCGTCGGCATGCTGCTTTCCGATCAGGGCTGGCTTTGGGCGCGCGGCTATGAAGGCGGCGGTCCGCATGTGCAGCTTTATCGCCGCCTCGCCCACTGGCTGATGAAGGAGCCGGAGCTTGAGGAGGAACGGCTGACCGCCGACGGGCGCGGCATGGTGCTCGACATACGCCGCCAGACCATGAGCGACGATCCGGGGCCCGCGGAAGTCACGATGCCCTCCGGCAAGACCGTGGAGGTGCGGCTTGCAAAATCCGGGTCCGGCATCTTCACTGGCTCTCTGGAAACGGACGAGATCGGGCTCTATCAGGTCGCCAATGGCGACTTGTCCACGCTCGCCCATGTCGGGCCGGTGAACGCGCCGGAATTCACCGATGTGGTCTCGACAGCCGACAGGCTCAAGCCCGTCGCCGAGGCAGTCGGCGGCAGCGTGCGCCGGCTGTCCGGTTCAGATCCGGGCGGGATCAACCTGCCGTCGGTCGTGCCGGTGCGCCCGTCGGGCGAAGCGGCAGGCGGTGACTGGATAGGTCTGCGCAACACGCAGGACAGCGTTCTGAAGTCTGTCAGCAGCGTGCCCCTGTTCGGCGGTTTCCTGGGCCTGGGACTGCTGTTGCTGGCGCTCGGCGCCATGTGGTATCGCGAGGGGCGCTAAAGCATATCGCCTGAAAGTGGGAACCGGTTTCGGGATAACGACATGCGTAAAAACAGGGGCTTAAAGCGTAAGGAGCGAATCTGAAGGATCGCGACGCGCTTCAGGAAACCGCACCGGCTGCAAGAGATTATCGTCGCAGAACCGCACTCAGCACATCCTGTATGCCGATGGAGCCCACGAAACGCGACTGCTCGTCGAACAGGGCGACGGGGGCAGTCTGCGAGCGCTGCATGGCAAGCATCACGGTCTTCAGTGAGGTGCCGGGTGTCGCCCAGAACACCTGGGAGCCGTTCTCCGGCAGTCTTTCCACATCGCTGCACGACACCCAGTCCGCCGGCCGGCCGCTGCGTTCGGCCGCTATGACCAGATCCTGCGCATCCAGCCTGAAACGGGTGGTCGCGCGGCGGTCGAGCCATACCCAGCCATCACCATCGTGCGCAAGCTCGTGCTTCATGCGCATCACGTTCCACGCGGTCAGCACCGACAGCGGATTCACATTGGCGATGAAGTCTCGCACATAATCGTTGGCCGGCTGGAGCACGATATCCTCCGGCGTGCCGGTCTGAACGATGCGCCCGCCCTCCATGATGGTGATGGTGGTGCCGATCTTCAGCGCCTCCTCCAGATCGTGGGACACGAAGATGATCGTCTTCTTCAGTTTGGCCTGAAGCTGAAGAAGCTCGTCCTGCAACTTGGTGCGGATCAGCGGATCGAGTGCCGAAAACGGTTCGTCCATGAGCAGGATCGGCGCCTCGGTGGCGAAGGCGCGCGCCAGCCCCACCCGCTGCTGCATTCCGCCGGAAAGTTCATGCGCATATTTCTTCGACCACTGGTCGAGACCGACCAGCCTGAGCTGGTTGGCGACGCGTTCGCGCCGTTCCGCGTCCGGCACGCCGGCAAGTTCCAGACCGAAGCCGATATTTTCCTCCACCGTGCGCCAGGGCAGCAGTCCGAACTGCTGGAACACCATCGCCACCTGCTTCTGGCGCAGGCTTCTCAGTGTCGCGTCATCGCACGTCACGACATCGACCATACGGTCGCCGTCATGGACCATCACGCTGCCGCGGCTGACCACATTGAGCCGGTTGACCGCGCGCAGCAGAGTGGATTTGCCGGAGCCCGAAAGCCCCATGAGAACGGATATGTCCCCTTCCTGCACCGTGAGGCTTGCACCGGCGCAACCCAGCACGGCGCCGGTCCTTGCAAGAACCTCGTCGCGCGACGCGCCCCGGTCGATCATTTCGAGGGCGCGCGCCCTGTCCTTGCCGAAGACGATGTCGACATTGCGGAACTCGACGGCGACAGTCATCGGCTGGCTCCCGTGCGGACCCGGCTCATGCGGTCGAGAATGATGGCGATGATGACGATGGCAAGACCCGCTTCAAGCCCCAGCGGGATGTTGACCGAATTCAGCGCCCGCACGACCGGCTTGCCGAGGCCGTTGGCGCCGATCAGCGCCGCGATCACCACCATCGACAGCGAAAGCATGATGCATTGGGTGAGGCCGGCCATGATGGTGGGCATGGCAGCCGGCAGCTCCACCTTCCACAGAAGCTGACGCTTCGTGGCCCCGAAGGCTTCGCCGGCCTCCAGCATCGGCTTCGGCACCGAGGTAATGCCGAGATAGGTAAGGCGGATGGGGGCCGGAGACGCGAAGATGACGGTGACGATCAGGCCCGGCGCAATGCCGAGGCCGAACAGGATGAGCACCGGAATCAGATAGACGAAGGTCGGCATGGTCTGCATCAGGTCGAGGACCGGCTGGAGAATGCGATAGCCCCGCTCGTTATGCGCCGCCCAGATGCCGATCGGCACGCCGATCGCCATGGAGGCGGCAGTGGCGCCGACCACCAGCACCAGCGTCTCCACCGTGTCCTTCCACAGGCCCTGATTGATGATGAAGGCAAGCCCGATCGCCACAGCGACAGCCAGCTTCCACGAGCGCTGCAACCACCATGCGAGAGCAGCAATGAGCAGCACCACGACCACCGGCGGCAGCCACAGGAGCAGGTCGATCAGGCTCTGGAGAACCCAGGTGACCCCGTCGGCGATCGCATCGAAGAACCACTCGAAATTGGTGGTGAGGAAGGTGAAGAACGACCTCCCCCATTGCCCGACCGGGATCTTGAAACTGGCGATCAACGCCGAGACCGGATCCATATCGTCCCCCTCGTTGTGGTCCTTGTCAGGATGACGGCGGCCGACCTGTCAGGGTCGACCGCCGCGCCCATCACCGGGTGGCTGGCCGAGCCGTCAAAGGCCCAGTGCCGACTTCACCGCTGCCGACGCATCGCCGCCGTCGAAAGTCGTCACGCCTTGCAGCCAGGGCGTGATGGCATCGGGATTGGCCTTAAGCCAGGCAGTCGCAGCAGCCTTGGGGTCCGCGCCGTCATTGAGGATCGCGCCCATGATCTCGTTCTCCATCTGAAGGGAGAAGACGAGGTTTTTCAGGAACGCCCCCATGTTCGGGCATTCGGCTGTGTAGCCGGCGCGCACATTGGTGAGCACGGTGGCGCCGCCATAATTCGGGCCGAACACATCGTCACCGCCGTCAAGATACTTCATGTCGATGTTGGCGTTCATCGGGTGCGGCTCCCAGCCGAGGAACACAATGTCCTGCTTCGCGCCAACCGCTTTCTGCACCGCTGCCAGCATGCCGGCTTCGGAGCTTTCCACCAGCTCGAAACCGGCGGTATCGAACTTGTTCTCGGAAATCATGTCCAGCACGACGCGGTTACCGTCGTTGCCGGCCTCGATGCCGTAGATCTTGTTTCCGAGCTTGTCCTTGAACTTGGCGATGTCCTGAAAGCTCTTGAGGCCGGCATCATAGGTGTAGCTGGGCACCGCCAGCGTGTACTTCGCCCCTTCCAGATTGGTCACCACCGTCTCGACGGTGCCTTTCTCCTGATAGGGCTTGATGTCGGCTTCCATGGTCGGCATCCAGTTGCCGAGGAAGACGTCGATATCCTTGCTGGCGAGCGAAGCGTATGTAACGGGCACCGACAGCACCTGGGTGTCGGGCTGGTAGCCGAGCGCTTCGAGGATGACCGAGGCGGTGGCGGTGGTGGCGGTGATATCCGTCCAGCCGACGTCGGCGAAGCGGACGGCCTTGCAACTGCCGGGTTCTGCCGCGAATGCGGCGCCGCCTGCCGCCACCGACAAGGCAAGCGAAAGCACGATCGATTTCAAGCTGGGCATTCTCTTCTCCCATTCTGGCTCGTGAGCGGTGCCGGACGGCCCGCGGGGGGTTATGATTTATTCAAGCCAAACATTATTCTCATTTCCTTTCAACCGGTAACACATTGCCGTTAACGCCGCCCGCTGGCCGACTCACGACATCCGCCCGAAGCCGGGCCGGAAAAATTCTTGCGCCGTATGGCACGGGCACATTTCGCACAACCGACAATAAATCGGTGGAAACGTGCACAATCGCCGATTTTATCCTATATAGAGGCAATCCGCCGGGATGTTTCGCTGCATCTTTTCAGCCGAACCGATTCAAATCCCATCGTTTTCAACATTTACAGAAAGAAGGAAGTTCATTGCAGGTACTCGTTCGTGACAACAACGTCGATCAGGCCCTCCGGGTCCTCAAGAAGAAATTGCAGCGCGAAGGCGTTTTCCGTGAAATGAAGGCGCGCCGCGCCTATGAGAAACCATCCGAGCGCCGCGGCCGTGAAAAGGCTGAAGCCGTCCGCCGCACCCGAAAGGCCGCTCGCAAGCTTGCCATTCGCGAAGGTCTGATTGCCGGCCCGGTGAGAAAGCCGCGCCCGCAGACGCGCCCGGCGCGGCCGGAGACCTCCGCCCCCGCTTCCGCATCCTGAGCGCAACCCGTTCACTCCCCGCCCGCCTCGCACAAACCGCAGGCGGGCGTTTTCGTTTCTACGGGGCCGGACACGCATGACCGGATCTCCGATTTTTCGTGGAAGCGGCCGTCTTGCGCCTTTCCATGCGCAAGGCCCCTGCCTATATTCGCCGCTCGCAAAACTGCGAATTTCATCCTGAACGCTGGAGGGCCGAATGGCGACGCTGCAGAATTTCGACGCCGAGATTGCGAAAACGAAGCAGGCCGTCGAGGACATGCGCTCGCGCATCGAGCAGTCCGGTTCCGTGCTCGAAACGCTGGCCCAGGCCGACAAGACCATCGGCGATGCCAGTTTCGACATCGAGAACGCCCGAATCCAGGACGTGCTCAACCAGCAGAAGGTGATGGAAGCCAATATCGCCGACCTCATCATCGGGCTGGAGGACGCCACCAACGTCTTCGGCACCGAGTTCGAGAGCATGAAGAACTATTCGGGCTGGGAAAAATTCATCGGCATTTTCTCGCGCCAGCGCCAGCAGCGCATGCGCTCCGAGCGCGTGCGCAACATGTCGCTCGCCGGCAACCTTCAGGAGCTGCTGACAAAGTCCGACACCATCGTCGGCATCCTGAAGGCGCAGAGGGAAGTGCTCGACCAGCGCTACAAGACCTCGGAGGCCAGCCTTTCCACGGTGATCGAGCGCCGCAAGGCGACCATCGAGAACCTCACCGCCACGCAAAAGCGCATCGAGGAACTGAACCCGCTGCTGCTCGACATCGAGAACCGCATCGCCGCCTCCACCAACCAGACCGAGCGCACCGAACTTGAAGGCGAACGCTCGAAGCTGGCGACCGAATACAATGAACGGCAGGCGAAGGAACAGGAACTGCTGGCCGAGAGCCAGACGCTGGAGCGCTACACATCCATGTTCCAGACCTTCGTCGATTCGCTCAACAACCAGATCGCGGCGCAGGCGACCCTGATCAACAAGCTGACCATCGATACCGAGCAGCGCATCGTGCTCTACAAGGCGCTGGAGGATTCGCTGAAGACAGCCGCCCAGCAGGACGTCGCCCACAAAATCAACACGCTGGGCTCCCGTGTCGACACTACGGCGGAGGAAACCATGGCCGGCATCGGCGCGGCGGCGCAGAAGCACATCGGCGACCTGCTCGAACTGCACGAGAAGAACATGGTGGCGACCGCCGACATCCAGCGCCGCAAGAAGCTGGCCGACGACGCCTTCGCCCGCCGCTTCGACGACGTGCTGCGCAAGCACAATGCCGCGGACTATGTGAAGGCATAGGGCGGGATAAAGGCATAGGACAGGGCCTTACATGAACGCCGAGACCGACGCCGCCGCACGCTATTTCTCCTCCATCGCGGCGGCGCTGAGCGGGCTGGAGGTGTTCCTGCGCGATGATCGCTCGCCGCTCTACCGGCACGACATCGTCGCTTCCGTCGTGGCCGAATACATCGCCCGGCTGGAGAAATCCTTTTCCTGCTGGCGCAACCGGCTGGGCTTTCAGGCAAGCTTCCGCATCTCTCGCGCCGAAAGCGGCTTTCCCGTATTCCAGAACGTTCTGGAACTGGAGAACGACCGCAAGCAGGCGGAAGCGCGCCTTGCGACCATCCCGCAGGCCAACGAACTGCGGCAGGAGATGGCCGATTTCATCCTGCGCAACAAGGAGTTTCCGGAGGCGTTGCAGCGCTCCATGGCCGAGCGCCTCTATCTGGAGGACGTGGAAAGCAAGGAGACCTTCGGGCCCTTCACGCTCGCCCAGACGGTCAAGGTCTCGGTCAACCCGAAATCCGGCCTGCCCTATTATCTCGTTCACTGGGCAAGCTTCGATGGAACGGCGAACCTGCCGCTGGTCTATATGGCGACGGTGGAAGATTCTTCCGAGTCGATGGTTCGCCAGCTTGTCGACAAGGACCGCAAGCTGAACGGCAAGGTTGAAATCCCCCTGCCCGTCGACGGGTTGCTCAACCCCGAGCTGGCGCATCGGTTCGACGATTTCACCGAACGCAACTCGGCCTATTCTCTGTCGCCGATCACCATCGCCAGCAATCTCGACAAGGACTTCGAGACGCTGCACCCCAAGCAGTTGCGCCGCGTTGTGCTGGGTCCGTTCTATTCGGCCGGCATCACCGAAAACAATTCCATCGTCAACGAGGTGCTGGGGCGGGTGCGCATGCCCGACAATGCCTGGCTGCTTACCTGGACGGTGCAGGAAGTGTTTTCCAAGGGCGAGAAGCCGGGCCGCCGCGGGCTGTTCTCGTCCTCCAAGACGACGCAGGAATTCCACATCGAAACCGATGACCTCGAAGCCACGCGGCAGGGCGTGTCGGCCTATGAAAACCATGCACTGGTGCCGCACGAAGCGTATCAGGCGCTTTACGCGGCCGGCGAGACGCAAAAGATTTTCGCGGGCTACAAGGTCCATATCCTGTCCAACGGGCAGGTGATTTCGGATGTCTGAGACCAGCCAAGCGGAGGCTCCATGGACGCCGGCCTGACCACCATTCCCGAAGCCACCATCGGCAAGCATCGCGCCACGGCGCAAAGCTTCATCACCCGCGTGGTGGTGCTGGAAGACCCTGCGCGCGAAGCCGGCACGGCGCTGGCCGGCACCAACCGCCGCTTCGTCTCCACCGTCTCCACCGGCCCGGTGCGCCGCACGCGTGAGGTGGAGCTGGCAAAGACCGTCGGCGCGGTTCATCCAGAAGACCAGTTGCTGTCCATTCCCCAGCACACCCTGCTTTATCGCGCGCGGCGCGGCATTGCGGTAGCGCTGGCCATCGCCGAAGTGTTCGCGCAGGGCACCGACCTCGAGGCCCTGCAAGCGCAGAATGCCCGCTCGCCCTTGCAGGGCGACGATGCCGCGCGTTTCAGGAAACTTCTGTCATCGTCCGCCTATATCGCGGCTTTCAGCTTCGCCGCCTATCTCTACCAGCTCATCGACAGCGACGGCGAAGCTCCCAACGACATCGCCGAACCCGACTTCCTGTTCGACACGCCGCAGGATGCGGTGAAATCGATCGTGGCCGGGCTCGACCGGGCGCTCGCCGGCGCGAAGGACGACGCCGACCTGATGGCCCGCGCCCGCTCCTTCGCCCGTGTCGCCATCGACGGCCTGTTGCAGCGCAAGACCCGCCTCGACGGCGCGCTCGGACCATTCGAGAGCAGCCACATCCGCATCGATGCCGACGATTTCACCCTCGACGGCTTCGACGTTGCGCCCGGCAAGCGCGCCAAGCCGCTGGTCATGACCTTCAGGAAGCCGGAGGAAGTGGTCGGCAACCACATCGCCAAATACCAGTCGGTCAAGCTCGCCAAGATGCTGATGGCCTACGACTTCGACCGCGAACTCAACCCGTTCGTGGAACTGGGCGGCTTCCTGTTCACCTTCATCGGCGACGGCGCGCCCGGCACCGGCAAGACGACCCTGATCCAGATGATCGCCGGCCTCGTCAACGACTATTGCCAGATCGCCGGCTACCCTTTCGTCTACGAGAATTTCGGCGTCGACCAGATTTCGTCCTATCAGGGCAAGTCCGGCCAGAATTGCCGCCAGTTCATCAACAACGTGCTCAATCCGCGCGCCATCGGCTTCGGTACCATCGACGACATCGATCAGGTGGCGGCGAAGCGCTCCGACGACCGTGCCTCGGCCGGCCAGCAGGAAATCACCGGCGTGCTGATGGACGCTTTCGCCGGCGCGGCGACCGTGGTGCGCGGCAATTGTTCCTTCGGCATGTTCTCCAACTATCCCGAGAATGTCGACGATGCGCTGCGCCAGCGGGCCGGCGCGCGCTGGCTGGTGGACGGGCCGCAGACGCGCGCTGACTACATCGACATCTTCGTGCTACTCGCTGGAAAGAATCACAAAATCCCGCTGGGCGAGCATGAGCTCTACGCCGCGCAGGAGATCCAGCGCGCGGTTGCGGAAGCCTACGAGGGACATGCCAGGCCACAGGAAGACGGGCTCGTCCGGGTCTATGAGCGCTACCTGGAGGAGAATGGCGAGCCGAAAACGCTGGCCGATATCGGCGACTACCTGCATCGCATCAAGGAGGCAGAACCCCGCTTCACCGGCCGCGCCATCAAGAACGTCACCGACGCGATCAAGATGCGCGCCATGGACATCGAACTGCCGGACGAGTGGTTCGAGAAGCCCGAAACCTTCATGCACAAGCCCTACGGCGACAAGAAGGCCATGATCGAGGAGTTGCGCGGGCCGTTCTCGCTCGACATGGTGATGCAGGAGATCAACCGCTACGCCGATTCCGAATTCCGCTACGCCGACAAGTCCGACGATGCGGCGGTGGAGAAGCTGTTGCGCGATGCCCGCCTGCGCGAGCGCGCCGCCCGCGAGATGGAAGAACTGAAGAAGAAGGGCCTGTGGAATGCGTGACATATGCGCAGCATTGCCATTGCCGAAGGTGAAGGGCTGATGCCGTCCCGCTTCCCGCTGCTGCGCGACAGCGCCCTCATTTACGGGCGACTGCTGACCGTGGACGAACCGCATCTGATCGAACGCTACAACAAGGCGCTGAAGGCATTCGGCCTGCCGCCCACCGACCTGCAAGCCTTCGAGATCGACCGCACCGGCTTCTCGCCGCAGGTGGCGGAAGAACTGGGCGACCTGTCCTACCTCGACCCCCACGGCATCAACCGCCGCTTCATCATCCTCACCCCGGCGCAGATCGACCTGCCGGTCGTTCACACCGCATTTTCGAACACGTCTCAATTGATGTTCGAGTTCATGAGCCGCAACCAGCGGGCCATCAACGCGCTCACCATCAAGGACGTGATCTACGGCGAGATCGACGACACGGTCTCGACCGTCGAGGACATCGAGGACCTGCTGTCCATCAGTCAGGTCGAGTTCCGTGTGCTTTCGGCCGAGGACGTGCTCGGCAAGGCGGCGGAACTCGGCACGCTGGTCGACCGCCTGAAGCAGGAGCCCGATGCCTGGCGCTACGACGACATGCTCCACCGCATGGTCGAGCTTGCCAAGGTATGCGGCGACATCCGCGAGAACGCGCTGGTTCCCGATCAGGTCATCTTCCGCCACAACGCCTACTGGACCAGCCATTTCGGCGGTCTTTACGTCTTTATCGACCCCGACACGACCACGGTGATCTGCGATCCGTCCGCGCCCGGCTTCCGCCGCTCGCGACCGTGGCAGGTCAGCTACCTCTCCATCTTCGACGCGGAACGCGTGTTCCGCTTCCTTGCCGAAACCGGCCGCCTCGAACTGCCGCGCGCCTCGTGGGTCGAGGCCTCCGGCTATCTGGAGCACCGCGCCGAGATGGTGGTGCGGGGCCTGATCCGCGAGTCCGAACCCAACCGGAACCTCTCGAATGTGGACAAGGTCTGGCTTCAGACCTGGATTCACAACAATGCCGAGCGGATCAATCAGGACGGCAACTTTCCTTTCCTGAATGCCGCCAAGCGCGAGATCAACCAGCTTGGCCAGCTGCGCATTGACGAGGTGTCGCCAGGGCAGCGCTTCCTCGTGGTGCGGGCAAGGCCGGACCATCCGGATGCGTGGCTCACCAACCGGCTGATCTCCGATTTCGTGCCATCCGACTTCGTCTCGCGCTACGTCTTCAACAAGCAGGGCTTCTACGCCGATTACGAGGGCTACAGCCAGAACTGGCGCGCCCATGTTGTGGACGTGCTGAAAACCGCATATCTCAAGGACAAGGCGGCGTTCCGTGCGCGCCTTTACGGTCTGACCGACTGAACCGCAGAAGGGTGCAACGCATGCTCGATCCGGTCGTGAACTTCATAACCCAGATTTTCCACTGGATCGGACGAGGCATCGGCTTCGTCATCGGCATCATCCTGTGGCCCTTCATGTGGATCGGACGCTGGTATCTCCAGCGCGGCCTGATCCTGAAGGCCGTGCTCGGCGGCGTCCTCGCCATCATCGTGGCCATGTATGGCTATTTCTTCTACGTCACCCAGTTCTGGACCAATTTCGATCCGGATTATCCGGCAGCGCTTGTCGATGCCCGCGGCACCACAGGTGCCGGCGATCCGGTTACCCCCGCCGCGATTTCGGCAACGGTCGGTGGCGAGCCTGCCCCCACCTGCAAGCCGTCTGCAATCGCCGCCACCTCGGCAGATCTGATCGACTTCAACGTCAACCAGAATGCCTGGATTTCCTCCATGGTGCTGTCCAAGATCGGCCTGTTCGGCATCGAGTGGAAGAACACACCTTTCCTCGACAACAAGGCAGCCTTCCAGCTTGGCATCAACAATGCCCTGCGCCGCACCAGCACGGAGCTTGTCGACACGCTCGGCCGCGTGCGCGGCACCTCTCAGATCGACCAGAACCTGCAGGATGCGCGCACCGCCCTCGCCTGGAGCGAAACCGCCTGGTACATCGGCTGGCGCGGGCCGACCCGCCCCTCCCCCAGCGTTTACCGCGAAGCGATCACCAAGCTGCGCGCCTTCAACGCCAGCCTTGAGAGATGCCAGTCAACTTTCGATGCGCGCGCCGACAACCTCATGCAGTTCCTCGACCGTATCGCCGGCGACATCGGCTCGACCTCAGACATCCTGCGCCAGCGCATAGAAGCGTCGGATGCCGGCTGGTTCGACCTGCGCGCCGACGACCGCTTCTGGTTCGCATACGGCCAGCTCTATGCCTATTACGGCATTCTCGTCGCTGCCCGTTCGGACTTCGGATCAGTAATCGCGGAGCGTAACCTGACGGCGCTGTGGACGCGCATGGAAGGCCAGTTGCGCGCTTCGCTCAACGTGCAACCGTGGATCATCTCCAACGGCAACGAGTCGAGCGCCTTCTTCCCCTCCCATCTGGCGACCATGGGGTTCAACCTCTTGCAGGTGCGCTCCAACATCGTGGAACTCCGCTCGATCCTCGACAGGTAAGGCAGGCGGGGCGCGTCGCCGCCCTGTCGTTTTCTGTTTATTGCGCGCCTGTTTTGGAATGGCGAAAGCCGGCTCTCGCGGGTTTCTATCCATGCTCCGGGCAGCCGGTCTCGGTGAGAAGAGAAAACGGGGACACATTTATGGCCGAAGTGAAATCCGACATTCAGATCGCGCGCACCGCAAACAAGAAGCCGATCCAGGAGGTGGGCGCGAAGATCGGCATCCCGGCCGGGGACCTGCTTCCCTTCGGGCACGACAAGGCCAAGATTTCGGCCGGGTTCATCAAGTCCATTCAGGGCAACCAGACTGGCAAGCTGGTCCTCGTCACCGCCATCAACCCCACTCCAGCGGGAGAAGGCAAGACCACGACCACCGTCGGCCTCGGCGATGGCCTCAACCGCATCGGCAAGAAGGCGATCGTCTGCATCCGCGAGGCTTCGCTCGGCCCCAATTTCGGCATGAAGGGCGGCGCCGCCGGCGGCGGCTATGCGCAGGTCGTGCCCATGGACGACATGAACCTGCACTTCACCGGCGATTTCCACGCCATCACCTCGGCCCACAACCTCCTGTCGGCATTGATCGACAACCATATCTACTGGGGCAACGAACTCGGCATCGACACCCGCCGCGTGGCCTGGCGGCGCGTCATGGACATGAACGACCGGGCGCTGCGCCAGATCGTGGTGTCGCTGGGCGGCGTGGCCAACGGCTACCCGCGCGAAGCGGGCTTCGACATCACCGTCGCTTCGGAGGTGATGGCGATCCTGTGCCTGGCGCGCGACCTGAGGGATCTCGAGCAGCGGCTGGGCGACATCATCATCGCCTACCGCCGCGACAAGAGCCCGGTCTTCGCCCGCGACCTGAAAGCCCACCGGCCCATGGCCGTGCTGCTCAAGGACGCGATCCAGCCCAACCTCGTGCAGACGCTCGAGAACAACCCTGCCTTCGTGCATGGCGGCCCCTTCGCCAACATTGCCCATGGCTGCAACTCGGTGATGGCGACCTCGACCGCGCTCAGGCTCGCCGACTATGTGGTGACGGAGGCCGGCTTCGGCGCGGATCTCGGCGCGGAAAAATTCTTCGACATCAAGTGCCGCAAGGCAGGGCTGAAGCCGGCGGCTGCCGTGATCGTGGCCACGGTGCGCGCCCTGAAGATGAACGGCGGGGTGAAGAAGGAGGATCTCGGCGCCGAGAACATCGAGGCGGTCGTCAGGGGCTGCGCCAATCTCGGCCGCCATATCGAGAATGTGAAGCAGTTCGGCGTGCCGGCCATCGTTGCGATCAACCACTTCCACACCGACACCGACGCAGAGATTCAGGCAGTGAAGGATTTCGTCGAGACGATGGGCGAGGAAGCGGTGCTGTGCAGGCACTGGGCGCAGGGCTCGGCCGGCATAGAGGAGCTGGCGCACAAGGTCGTGGAACTGGCCGAATCCGGGCGCTCCCAGTTTGCGCCGCTTTACGCCGACGATCTCGGCCTGTTCGACAAGATCGACACCATCGTCAAGCGCATCTATCGCGGCTCCGGCGCAATCGCAGACAAGTCGGTGCGCGACCAGCTCCACCTGTGGGAAAGCCAGGGCTACGGCAGCCTGCCCGTATGTATGGCCAAGACGCAGTATTCCTTCTCGACCGACCCAAATCTTCGCGGTGCGCCGACCGGACATACGGTTGCGGTGCGCGAGGTTCGCTTGTCGGCCGGGGCCGGTTTCGTCGTGGCGATCTGCGGCGAGATCATGACCATGCCCGGCCTGCCCTCGAAGCCATCGTCCGACAATATCTACCTGAATGAGGATGGCGAGATCGAGGGCCTGAGCTGAGGTTCCTGCGCCCGCTTCATAACCGCATCAGGCAAGGTTCCGGAGCCGGTGCCATCAGGCGCCGGCTTTCTTTCGATGGAGACGATACATGCGCAAGTCGATCGAACGGATAGAGGCGGACACGGAAGGGGTATCCTACGATTTCCCGGTCTATCGGTTCGAGGGTTCGGCACGGCATGCGCCTTCCGCCTATCTTCAGGCCGCCCTTCATGCTGGCGAACTGCCCGGCACCGTCGCCATTGATGCGCTGATGCCTCTGCTCTCAGCCGCGGAAAAAGAGGGCCGCATTCGCGGTGCGATCACCCTCGTGCCATGGGCCAACCCCGTCGGCCGCGCGCAATATCACTTCGCCGCCCATGAGGGACGGTTTCATCTCGGCACCCGCACCAACTTCAACCGGGATTTCCTGCTGCTGGAGAAACCGGACCCGGCGCTTTTGCCGGATGAGTCGACGCTTTCGACCACCGACCAGCGGCTGAAGGCACGGCTGCTGAAGCTCTCGCTCGGTCACGACATCGTGCTCGACCTGCACTGCGACGACGAAGGCGTGCCCTATCTCTACGTGCCCGAACCGCTATGGCCGGCAATGGCGGACTGCGCCGCCACCATGGGCGTGGAGGCCGTGCTTCTGTGGCAGGACGAGTGCGGCTCGGCTTTCGATGAAGCCTCGATCAATCCCTATCTTGGCGGCAACAGGGCCGAGTTGCAACGCAAGGTCGTCGCAACGGTCGAGTATCGGGGCATGGCCGATGTCGATGCCGGTCTTGCCCGGCAGGATGCCGGGGGCCTCTACCGCCTGCTCGTCGCACGCGGTGTGATCGAGGACGCGTCGCTCCCGCCTCCCGGTCCGTTCGGGGGCATCGTCGCACCTCTGGAAAACGTCGAGATGACGGCTGCGCCGAAGGCCGGCGCGGTCCTGTATCACGTGAGGCCCGGCGACCGGGTGGAGCGCGGCGCAAGGCTCGCCACCATCGTGCACGCGCCGGGCGAACCGGATGGCCGCACGGAAGTGATTGCACCGCAGGCGGGCTATATCCTCACCCGGCGCGGCCATCGCATCACGCGCAGCGGCGAAGACCTGCTCAAGCTCATTGGCAGCGAGCGCAGCGCCGACGCCCGCTCCGGAACCCTTGAAGCCTGAACCATCGCGAATCCGCTTGCCGGGCTCCGCGAAGGCCGCTATGGAATGCGCATGAACACGCACTTCTCGACCTTTGCTTGGTGGTGGGCCTGCTGAAAGCGGCCTTCTGAGCGCGTGCGCGTGAAAATGGTGGGTGGCCGCAACGGAAGTCCGGGCGGCCATTTTACGTTTCAGCCCCCGAGGTCCGTTGCCAGACAACAAACGGAGAAGGCAATGACGGTGGAAATTCTCGAGAACGGGGCAGAGCGCTTCACCACGGCAGGGGGTATCGCAATCACCCACCAGCGGCATGAACGGCCCTATGCCGGCGCGATCGAAGCTTATATCGACGGGCTCAATTCACGGCGCGGCGCGGTCTTCTCCTCGAACTACGAATATCCGGGCCGCTACACACGCTGGGACACCGCCATCATCGACCCGCCGCTGGTCATTTCCGCGCGCGGCCGCGCCATGCGCATCGAGGCGCTGAACAAGCGGGGCGAGGCTTTGCTGCCGGTCCTCCAGGCTGCCGTTTCCGGGCTTTCCGATGTCCGGATCACGCGGTCGACCGGCGATCTCATCCTCATCGAGGTGAACAAGCCGGATCGTATTTTCACCGAGGAAGAGCGCAGCCGCGCACCTTCCGTGTTCACCGTTCTGCGTGCCGTCACCGCCCTTTTCCATACGGCCGACGACAGCAGTCTCGGCCTCTACGGTGCCTTCGGCTACGATCTCGCCTTCCAGTTCGATCCGGTCGAGTACAAACTTAAGCGGTCGGAAAGCCAGCGCGATCTCGTGCTATTCCTGCCGGACGAAATCCTCGTCGTCGACCATCATGCAGCCAGGGCATGGACCGACCGCTACGACTACGCAGGCAATGGATTCTCGACCGAGGGCCTGCCGCGCGAGACGCCGGACGCGCCTTTCGTACCTTCCGACCGTATTCCGCCGCGCGGCGACCACCAGCCCGGCGAATATGCGTCTCTGGTTCGCGGCGCCATGGCGAGCTTCAAGCGCGGTGACCTGTTCGAGGTGGTGCCGGGCCAGACCTTCTACGAGCGCTGCGAAACGCAGCCATCCGACATCGCCCGCCGGCTCAAGACCATCAACCCCTCCCCCTATTCCTTCTTCATCAATCTGGGCGAAGGGGAATATCTTGTCGGCGCTTCGCCGGAAATGTTCGTTCGCGTCAGCGGCCGGCGTGTCGAGACCTGCCCGATCTCGGGCACCATCAGGCGCGGCAAGGACGCCATCGAGGATGCGGAGCAGATCATCAGCCTGCTCAACTCCAAGAAGGACGAAAGCGAGCTGACCATGTGCTCGGACGTCGACCGCAACGACAAGAGCCGGGTCTGCGAGCCGGGTTCGGTGCGCGTCATCGGCCGGCGCCAGATCGAGATGTATTCGCGCCTCATCCATACGGTCGACCATATCGAGGGCCGGCTGCGTGAGGGTATGGACGCTTTCGATGCGTTTCTCAGCCATGCATGGGCCGTTACCGTCACCGGTGCGCCGAAATTGTGGGCTATGCGCTTCATCGAGAACAACGAGAAGAGCCCCCGCGCCTGGTATGGCGGGGCCATCGGCATGGTGCATTTCAACGGCGCCCTCAATACCGGCCTTACCCTGCGCACCATCCGCATCAAGGACGGCATCGCCGAAGTGCGCGCCGGGGCCACGCTGCTGTTCGATTCCGTCCCCGAGGACGAGGAAGCCGAAACCGAACTGAAGGCATCCGCCATGCTCTCCGCCATCCGCGACGCAAAAGCCGGCAACGCCACCGCGACCGAACGGACCACCGCCCGCGTCGGCGAGGGACTGAACATCCTGCTGGTCGACCATGAGGACAGCTTCGTCCATACGCTGGCCAATTATTTCCGCCAGACCGGCGCCAATGTCTCCACGGTGCGCACGCCTGTGGCCGATACGCTCTTCGATGAGCTGAAGCCGGATCTGGTGGTGCTGTCGCCCGGCCCCGGCATGCCGAAGGATTTCGATTGCGCCTCCACCATAAAAAAGGCGCGCCAGCGCAAGCTGCCGATCTTCGGCGTCTGCCTTGGCCTTCAGGCGCTTGCCGAAGCCTATGGCGGCGAGTTGCGCCAGCTCGCCGTCCCCGTTCACGGCAAGCCGTCCCGCATCCGCGTATCGAAACCGGGCATCATCTTCTCCGGCCTGCCGAAGGAGGTGACGGTCGGGCGCTATCATTCGATCTTCGCCGATCCGGCCCGCCTGCCGCGCGAATTCGAGGTGACGGCGACCAGCGAGGACGGCACCATCATGGCCTTCGAGCACAGCAAGGAGCCGGTCGCGGCCGTTCAGTTCCACCCCGAATCGATCATGACGCTGGGTGGCGATGCCGGCATGCGCATGATCGAGAACGTTGTGGCCCACCTTCCCCGCAAGGCCCGCGAAAAAGCGGCCTGACCCGCACCGAAGGCCGCCGGAATGGAGATGGAACGCGTGCATCACGACACGAAAGCTTCAAAGCGCAGGGTGCAGACCCTCGCCTTCTGGTCGATCGTGGTCGCGCTCGGCGTCATGGGACTGAAATTCGTCGCATGGCGCATGACCGGCTCCGTCGCACTTTATTCCGACTCCCTGGAATCGATCGTCAACGTCATCACCGCGGGGGCGACGCTGTGGGCCATCCGCGTCAGCCACAAGCCGGCCGACAGCGACCATCCCTTCGGCCACCACAAGGCGGAATATTTCTCCGCCGTGCTGGAGGGCGTCCTCATCGTCGTGGCCGCCCTGCTCATCGTGGCGCAGGTCTGGGAATCGATCCGCGCGCCGCAACCCATGGAGCAGCCGTGGGAGGGTCTTGCGGTAAATGGCGGCGCCGCCGCCATCAACGCGGCCTGGGCGATGCTCCTGATCCGATCCGGCCGCAAGGCCAGATCGCCCGCGCTCGTGGCGGACGGCCAGCACATCATGACCGATGTCGTCACCTCGGTCGGCGTCATCGCCGGCCTTGTGGCCTCGGTCTTCACCGGATGGCATGTGCTCGACCCGCTGCTGGCTCTGATCGTGGCGCTCAACATCCTCTATCAGGGCTGGAAGGTGATGGGGGATTCGCTGAACGGCCTCATGGATCGCAGCGTCGACATGGAGGAGCAGATGCGCATCCGCGACATCATCTCGGTCAATTCGAAAGGCGCACTTGAGGTTCACGACCTCAAGACCCGCATCGCCGGACGGGCGACGTTCATCGAGTTCCATATGGTGGTGGACGCTGACATGCCGGTTGGCGATGCACATGTCATCTGCGACCGCATCGAGGATGCGCTGAAGGCAGAAAACCCCTCCGTACGCGTCACCATCCATGTCGAGCCGGATGACGAGGCGAAGCTGCCAAAGGGCAGCGTTGCGGTTCCCTTCGCCTGAATCGTCTTCCCCGCCGGAACCGGCGGAGCCCTGCAAGGTTATGTCTGGCAAGGGTTATGCTTGCGCATTCCGTCAGGCTGCACGATCCTGTGACGAGCGGGGCATGGCAGGAGAGTGGACCGGCTGAGGAGGCTTCCATGTATGGACTGATCGGGAAATTGCGGGCGGCACCCGGCAAGCGCGAGCAGCTTCTTGAACTCATTCTTCAGGCCACCGGCGCCATGCCGGGATGCCTCAGCTACGTCGTTGCCCGTGACCCGGCGGACACCTCGGCCCTGTGGGTGACGGAAGTCTGGACGGACGCGGAAAGCCACAAGGCGTCACTGCAACTGCCCCATGTTCAGGAAACGATCGCCAGGGCACGGCCGCTGGTGACGGGGTTCGAATTCCAGATCGAGACGGAACCGGCGGGCGGCGTCGGCCTTACCTGAAGCCGCCCACCATTACGGGTTCGCTTTCGCAGCGAAAAGATTCTATCACCGTTTCGCCAACCGGAACCGGCTGACAATCGCGCGGACGCGGCCTGTCGCCACGTCCTTTTATCTCGTTGCCCGCAATCGATTATGGATCAGGTCACCAGACGATCGCAGGATGAAACCGGAACGCCGCGCATGGCGCGGGCGAAACCGGCCACGCAATGGGTGATCATCCTGATCCCCTCGGCCATTGTGGCCATTGTCCTCGAACTTGCAGGCATTCCTGCCGCGCTGTTGATCGGGCCGATGCTGGCCGCGATAGCGGCGGGTGTGAGCGGGTCAACCGTGCGGGTGCCGAGGCCGGCCTTCGGCATCGCGCAGGGGGTTATCGGCTGCCTGATCGCCAACTCCATTTCCGCCGACATTTTCGGACTGCTGTACACACACTGGCTGCCGATCCTGAGCGCGGTGATGGCTACCCTCGCCGCATCGGTCTTTCTCGGCTGGCTGATCAGCCGCTGGCGTATCCTGCCCGGAACGACCGCGCTCTGGGGCTCCGCCCCCGGCGCGGCGGCGGCAATGGTGCTTATGGCCGGCGCTTTCGGAGCCGACCAGCGCCTCGTCGCCGTCATGCAATATCTGCGTGTGATCATCATTTCCGTATCGGCCTCACTCGTCGCCAGTCTGTGGATCGACACCTCGCAGATGGCCGCGCCGGATGTCATCTGGTTTCCGACGCCAGGTCCAACCCTTCTCGCGGCGTTGGCGGTGGCGGCTGTCGGTTCGAGTCTCGGCCAGATTTTGCGCCTGCCCTCTCCGTTCTTCCTTGGCCCGCTGATCATCGGCATGGCGCTTCATCTCGGCGCAGGGCTGGTGTTCGATCTTCCGCCCTGGCTGCTTGGCCTCAGCTATGCGCTGATCGGCTTGCATATCGGGCTGGGCTTCACCAGACAGGCGCTTCAGCACGCCATGCGCGCCTTGCCGCAGATACTCGCTTCGATAGCCGTGTTGCTTGCCTTCTGCGGAGCGCTTGGATGGCTGATGAGCCGCGCCCTCGGCATCGATCCAATGACGGCCTATCTCGCCACCAGCCCCGGCGCCATGGAAACCATCGCCATCATCGCCGCAACCACCGACAATGTCGACGTGGCCTTCGTCATGGCACTCCAGACGACACGGTTCATGATCGTGCTTCTTGCGGGCCCTCCCTTGACACGGCTGTTCGCCCGAAGAATGACGACGTAAACCTGCGGCCGCGCAGGGCCAGACGATGTCACATGCCAGCAAAACGCTTGCCTCTGGCGAACGGCTCCTGTAAGAGATCGCACATGAACAGGCGCTCTGCATCCGCTTCCAACCGTCCGGCCGGGATCTCCGGCGAGACGTTGCGCGCGCTTGCCTCCACTGTCCTTCTTCTCGGCCTTATCGGCGATCGCCGGGTCCGCTGAAGGAGCGCCCGGCGGTCGATAGAGCCGTCCGGCAAGATGCTCCTTGGCAAACCTGTATCCGACGACCCGATTTTTTTAGTAAGGCACCCCTGATCTGATGACAGCCGCGAGGCACGGTCAGCGGGCACCGGAGAAGAAGACAATGAACGCAAGACAGGACATCCGCGCAACTTCCGCCCGCAAGGGCATGCCTGACGCGGCACGCAAATATCAATCCTTTCCGGTTCCGGCCCTGCCGGATCGCACCTGGCCCTCGAAGCGCATCGAGAAGGCCCCCATCTGGTGTTCGGTCGACCTGCGCGATGGCAATCAGGCACTGATTGACCCGATGGGACACGACCGCAAGGCGCGCATGTTCCAGCTGCTGCTGGACATGGGCTTTCCCGAAATCGAGATCGGCTTTCCCTCCGCCTCGCAGACGGATTTCGATTTCTGCCGTTGGGCCATCGAGGAAGGCAACGTGCCGGACGACGTCGATCTGCAGGTGCTGGTCCAGTGCCGGCCCGAGCTGATCGCCCGTACCTTCGAGGCGCTGGAAGGCGCGAAGACCCCCATCATCCATTTCTACAATTCGACCAGCGAGTTGCAGCGCCGGGTCGTGTTCGCCAAGGATGTCGCCGGCATCAAGCAGATTGCCACCGACGCGGCGAAGATGATCATGGACATGGCCGCCAGGGCGGGCGGCGGTTACCGTTTCCAGTATTCTCCCGAGAGCTTCACCGGCACCGAGCTGGAGGTGGCGCTGGAGATCTGCAACGCCGTGATCGAGATCGTCGATCCGACCCCGGACAACAGGCTGATCGTCAACCTGCCGTCCACGGTGGAGATGAACACGCCCAACATCTATGCCGATCAGATCGAATGGATGTGCCGCAACCTCGACCGCCGCGACAGTCTGATCGTGTCTCTGCATCCGCATAACGATCGCGGCACCGGCATCGCCGCCACCGAGCTCGGCCTGATGGCCGGCGCCGACCGTGTCGAAGGTACCCTCTTCGGCAATGGCGAGCGCACCGGCAATGTCGACATCGTGACGCTGGCGCTCAACATGTACACGCAAGGCGTCGATCCGGAGCTGGACTGCACCGACATCAACCGGATGAAGGACGTCTACGAATATTCGAACCAGCTCCGGATTCCAGAGCGCCACCCCTATGTCGGCGAACTGGTCTACACCGCCTTCTCCGGCTCGCATCAGGATGCGATCAACAAGGGCATGAAGGCGCTCAAGACGGCCAATTCCCCCGTCTGGGAAGTGCCCTACCTGCTGATCGATCCGCAGGATGTCGGCCGTTCCTACGAGGCCATCATCCGCATCAACTCGCAGTCGGGCAAGGGCGGCATCGCCTACATCATGCAGACCGACTACGGCATCAACCTGCCGCGCAACCTCCAGGTCGAGTTCCGCGACGTGATTCAGGAGATCACCGACGAGGAAGGCAAGGAACTGCCCTCCAAGCGGATTCACGACGAGTTCCGGCGCATCTATGTCGACCAGCCCGGCGGCCGCTTCAGGTTCGTCGACCATCACACCTACCCCGACACCGAGGTGAAGGGCCGGCGCATCCTCGAGGCGACAATCGACGACAACGGCGTGGAGACGAAGATCGAGGGCGTCGGCACCGGGCCGATCGACGGATTCGTCGATGCGCTCTCGCGCCATGTCGGCGTGGAGATGTCGGTGCTCGACTATTCCGAGCATTCCCTGCAGAGCGGTTCCAACGCCTCCGCCATTTCCTATGTCGAGATGGAGCATCCCGGAGGACGCCTGTTCGGAGTCGGGATAAACACGAACATCGTCGCTGCCTCGCTCGAAGCGATCGTATCGGCCGCAAATCGTATCGTGGCGGGTAAGTAACCGTTAACCAACCGGCCGGTTACCACTGGGTAACCGGCCGCCTTTCCTGCCGTGTCTCGTTAGCCAGTGCTTGTCCGAACTGGCCGGAACTCTATATGATCGACCTTCTCGCCGGCCGATGAGAGGTTCGACATTTGCAATCCGAAACGCCTGCCGCCCCCGCAGTGCGCAAGACGCTTGAACGGGTGCTAGCCAGCAACGCGTTCAGCCGCTCGGAGCGCGCGCGCGACCTTCTTCGCTATCTCGTCGAACGTGAGCAGGCCGGTCAGGCAGATCGCCTGAAAGGTTTCGCCATTGCCGTCGACGTCTTCGGCAAGGATGCTGATTTCGATCCCTCGACCGATGCGGTGGTTCGTGTTCAGGCAGGGCGCCTGCGCGACCTCCTCCAGCAATATTCCGTATCCGAGGGCGCATCCGACCCGTTGCGCATCGTCATTCCGCGCGGCAGCTACATACCCGAATATGTGCCGAACGGAGCCGAACCGTGCCCGGCCGACCCGGAAGAGGAGCAGGTTTCGAACCCGGAACCAGCCGCGGCAGCCGGCTCTGGCCCCTCCCTTTCGCGCCAGATGAATTTCATGTGGGCGGCGATCGGCCTGGTCGTGGTCTTGCTGGCGGCGCTGTATCTGCGCCAGACACAGCCGGCAGGCACGCAGCCGGAGGTGCCGTTGACAGGCAGCATCGGCACGCGGGCGCCGGACACGCTTCCTGTGATCTACATCAGCACGACCGGTGACGAACCCGAGCAGGCGGCCATGCTGGCGACACTGCGCAGCGGCCTGTCCGGCTTCGACACCATCGACTTCATCGGCCGCGATTTCGAAGGCAAATCCGATCCGGTGTCACAGGCGATGAGCTTCGTGTTCAGGATCGGGCCCGCGCGCCAGCCAGGCGGCGTCACCGTGGAGCTGCAGAACATCGGAAACGACCGCGTGCTGCTTTCCCATACATTCGATGCCGACGAGATCAGTTCCTCACGCATAGAGGACAGCGTTGCGGCCCTGCTCAGCACCACCACGACGGCTTCCGGCACGATCTATGCCTATATCGAGCAGGCCGGCGTCCAGACCGGTCTCACACGCTGTCTGCTTCTGAATGACGATTACTATCAGGACCCGATACCCTCGGTGCACAAGGCTGCCTACAGCTGCTTCGAAAGGCTGGTCGGGGAAGGCGGGAAATCACCGCTCATCTACTCTGAAATGGCGGTGCTGCATTTGCAGGCGGTGACCAGCCGCTACGACTATCCTGAAAACGCATCCCGCGAAAAGGCGCTCTACATGGCTCATCGCGCCGTGCAGATGGGCGCCACCAGCCCCTATGCCCATCGGGCCTATGGCTATCTGAATTCACGCCTCGGCAACACCGAGGAATCCATACGCTGGATGCGGAAGGCATACGAGCTCAACACCTACGACCTGTCGATGGCGGCAGCCTATGGATACGGCCTGATCTTTGCCGGCGATTACACGCAGGGCACCCCGATCATGGCGCGTGCTGTCGACGGCTCCAGCTCGCGGCCGTCATGGTGGGACTTCGGATTGTTTCTCGGTCAGTTCATGCTTGGCAACAAGAAAATGGCCGCCAATGCGGCTGAATCGCTCAAGCCGGCCTCGCCCCGCTCGCACTATCTGGCGGCACGGCTGATTGCAGCTGACTATATGAAAGACACGAGGACGCGCGACCAGCTCATCGCCACCCTTTCCGAAAAATATCCGCGTTTCGTCGCCAATCCGCGACGGGTATTTGAACAGCGGGAATATCCGCCGGACATGGTGGAGAAGCTCGTGGAAGCCCTGCGGGTGGCGGGCCTCGCCAAGGCGAGCTGAAGCGCGTCGATATTGCCGCACCCATTCCGCTTTCGACGCACAATTGCTATGTTAACGGCAGCTTAACCATGCGCGGAGCGGACGCCCATGAAGGATGCCAGCGAAAACGCCGCGCCGCGCAAGCTCGCGACCGCTATTCGCGAGGTGAAGAACGGTCTTGCCGACCGTGACGATGTCGTCGTCGACATGCGCGAGGCGCACCGCATGCGCCTCGAACTCATGGCTGCGGAACTCGCGGGCGTATTCGAAGATGTCCCTGACGATCTCGACATGTTCGATTTCGCGATATCGTCCGGCTTGCAGCCGCGCCTTTGGATCGACGCGGTTGCGCATGTCGCCATGGGGCGTGACCGCCGCACCTATCGCTTCGTTCGCGACACGCGGCAAGGCCGGGTGGTGCTGGCCGAATCCACCGCCATCGAACCGGTCGCGAACCAGGTGACACGCTACATCGCCGAGCGGATCGTCGAGCGCCAGCGCATGCTGGATGCCGGCACAGAAACAGGCGTTTTGGCCGGTTCATCCGGTGTCGCAACCAGCGGGCAGGATATGGAAATTCCAGCGAAGCGCAGCCGCTGGCCGGCGTTTCTGTCCGGCCTCGCCTTCGTGGGAGCCGGGGCTGTGGCGGGACTTGTCCTGTCGCTCATCCTGTTCTGGGACCGGATCAGGGCTCTCGGCCTCATCTTCTGAGCGAAACCACCTTTTCGCTCGAAGATGCCGTGAGATCGCGGGTCTCGAAGTCGACGGGCGGCAGCGAAGCGCCTTCCAGCCCGCGCCGCGTCAGTTTGAGGCGCCATCCCGCGCCGTCCGTCTCGATATCTATGAGATTGTACTGGGCCGGCGGCCGCTTTCCGCCCGGCGACTGCCCGGCTGCCGCAACGCCGACCACGGGCACCGGGCCATTGGCCCCTTCAAGATAGTAAAGGCTCGGAATATGCGAATGGCCGTGCAGCACGAGTTCGGCTCCATGGCGCGCCATGAGCCGCCCAAAGCGCCTGATGCCGAACAGCCGCTTGTGCTGCGGCACCGCGTGACGCACCGGCGGATGATGGATCATCACGACGCGGCAAAGCCCCCTCGCCGCAGTTTCTTCCAGCAGCGCCGCCAGCCGCTTTCCCTGGCCTTCGCGCAGATAGCCGTTGGCCATGAAGGGAGCCGTCGCGCGCGCCGTCGAAACCCCGATCAGCGCGACCTGTCCCCTTACCCGCAGATAGGGAAAGCTGTGCCTGTCCACCGGGTGCGACTGACCGTCGCCGCTCATCCACGGTGCCCAGGCCCGGCACGTCTTGTCGAAAGCGCCCGGCACATAGGCGTCGTGATTGCCCGGAACCACGGAGACATCTTCCGGCGCGCCAAGCGTCTCCAGCCACTGCCGCGCCAGCTCGATCTCGCCGTCGAGAGCCAGATTGACGAGATCGCCCGTCACCGCAATGTGGTCGGGCATCATGGCCTTCATGTCGCCGACAATGGTGTCGATGACCGCATCGTGCATGTGGCGGCGGCGATTGCGCTGCCAGTTTATATAGCCGACGGCCCGCTTGGAGGCGAGTTCGCGATAGGTTACATCGGGAAGCGGGCCCAGATGGGCGTCGGACAGATGCGCAAGCCTGAACATGGTCGCCTTCATAAGCGAGGCCAGCGCCTCTTTCCATAGAGTGCCCCCGAAAAACGGCCCCGCAGGAAACGGAAAGCACGATGCAGGGTTCCAGTCCGAAAGGCGCCACGGAAGAAAAAAGCCGCCCGCTCCTGCGGGTCCGGCTTTTCCATTTCTTCTTCATGCTGCGCAGGCCGATGACGCTCGGCGTGCGCGGGCTCGTGCATGACCGGAAGGCGGGAACCGTATTCCTGATCCGCCACACCTACCTGCCCGGTTGGCAATTGCCGGGAGGGGGCGTGGAGGTCGGCGAAACGATGGAAGCGGCTTTGGGGCGCGAACTGTCGGAGGAAGGCAACATCGCGATTTCAGGGGTACCGGTCCTGAAATCCATGCACCACAACCGCCAGGCAAGCCGGCGCGACCATGTCGGGCTCTATCTGGTCGAAGAGTTCAGCCAGCCGGCACCCAAACTGCCTGACAGCGAAATCGCCGAAGCAGGCTTCTTCCCGCTTCATGCGCTGCCTGAAATGACGACGCCTGCCACACGCCGGCGCATCGCAGAGGTTTTCGAAGGCGTCACGCCCTCTCCCTACTGGTAGGCCGGGGACCGAAACGGTCGCGGTCATGCGCCGCCGTATGGTCGACGTCAGGCCCGAGCGGCACAATACCGCTCGGGTTGATCGTCTTGTGGCTGCCGTAATAGTGCCATTTGATGTGTCGCATATCGACCGTGCCCGCCACGCCCGGAACCTG
Organism: Aquamicrobium defluvii; assembly: GCF_004363725.1. Lineage (GTDB taxonomy): Bacteria > Pseudomonadota > Alphaproteobacteria > Rhizobiales > Rhizobiaceae > Mesorhizobium > Mesorhizobium defluvii. Next base: position 69,892 of record NZ_SNZF01000014.1, read on the forward strand.
ATACAGATCCCGCACATAGTTCGACAGGTTGCGATAGTCGGCGATGCGCTGCCGGTTGCATTTGAAGTGCCCCACATAGACCGGATCGAAACGCACCAGCGTGGTGAAAAGCCGCCAGTCGGCTTCGGTGATGCGCTGGCCGGTCAGGTAACGCTGGCTTGAAAGCCTCTCTTCCAGCTTGTCCAGCATGGCGAACACTTCGCCAAATGCCTCCTCGTAAGCGTCCTGCGTGGTGGCGAACCCGGCCCGGTAGACGCCATTGTTGAGCGCCGGATAGATTTCGTCGTTGAGCACATCGATTTCCGTGCGCAGAGGTTCAGGATAGAAATCGACGCCCGCATCGCCCCACTCATCGAACTCCGAATTGAGCATCCGGATGATCTCGGACGACTCGTTGTTGACGATGGTCTGGCGCGTCTTGTCCCACAGCACCGGCACCGTCACCCGCCCCGAGTAGAACGGATCGGCGCGCGTATAGATTCGGTGCAGGAAATCGAGCCCGTACAGCGTATCGCCCGTGGCTCCGTCGCCGGTCTGGAACGTCCAGCCGTTTTCGCCCATGTGATAATGGACGACCGAGACGGAGATGGCGTCCTCCAGCTTCTTCAGCGTTCGGAAGATCAGCGTGCGGTGCGCCCAGGGGCAGGCCAGAGAAACGTAGAGATGATAGCGTCCGGGCTCTGCCCTGAAACCGCGCTCGCGGCCCTGTGCCGGAGCGCCGTCGACCGTGATCCAGTCGCGCCACTGCGATTGCGCGCGTTCGAACCTGCCTCCGCTCTTGCCGGTATCGTACCAGCGATCCTGCCACTTTCCCTCGACCAGCAATCCCATGAGATATCCTTTCGCTGGCCCGATATTAGAGCACGGAAACGCAATCCGCAGCGTGCTGGGCCCGAAACAGTGCGTCAACCGCACCGGGGTTGCAAAAGGCCGATTGCAGAGGCCGGTTTTTGATGCTAGCCGGAGCCACCATGTTGGATTTCTTTGCAGCCATACGGTTCGACCGACGACGAAAGGACGCCCGCGCCTGAGCGCATTGGCGAACGCTGCCCCTGGCAGCGCCTTTTTCTCGCATACCGGACTGCAAAGACATGAGCCTTGCCGACGTCGCATACCTGCCGGAAACCCCGGCGCATGACCTCGAGATCGATTCCCTGAATGACGAAGCCTTCGGGCCCGGCCGCTTCGCGCGCGCCGCCTACAAGATTCGCGAAGGCGGGCCGCATGAACGCGCCCTCTCCTTCGTGGCGGTCAGGCAAGGCGCGGTCATTGCCTCGGTCCGCATGACGCCCATCGCTGCGGGAAAGGGCCGCTCGCTGATGCTCGGCCCGCTGGCGGTTCGCCCGGCATACAAAAGCCTCGGCATTGGCCGGCGGCTGGTGGCGATGGCCCTGGAGGCCGCCACAGGGGCCGGATGGCCCTCGGTGATACTGGTCGGAGACCAGCCCTATTACGGCCCGCTTGGCTTCACCAGAATACCGTATGGGCAGATTTCCATGCCACGCCCCGTCGATCCCGACCGGTTGCTGATCCATGAGATCGTTCCGGGCTCGGCGAGCGGCCTGACCGGCGATGTCGTTCACGCCGCGATGGCGCCACCCTGAAACCCGCATCCATTTTCAGGTCTGCTGCCAGTTGCAAATCAATCTCTGCCCGGCCAACACATGCTTTGGTAGCATAGTGTTTGATATGGTTGCAGCCGCGCGGCGGACCTCGTAAAGCAGACGCAGTTCTTGACAGAGAGGAGCCTGCCCATGAATGCCGAAGGCCAGATCGCAATCGTAACCGGTGCCGGCTCCGGCCTTGGCGAAGCCACCGCCCGCGCGCTGGCGGCAAAAGGCGCTCGCGTCGCCATCTTCGACGTCGGCATGGAGCGGGCGCAGGCGGTTGCGGCGGATATCGGCGGAATCGCGGTGAAATGCGACGTAAGCGACGCCGACAGCGGCGTTGCGGCAATGGCCGAAGTGCAGCAGAAACTCGGCGCGGCCCGCATTCTGGTCAACTGCGCGGGTATCGCCATCGGGGTAAAGACCATCGGCAAGGAAGGCCCGCACCCGCTCGATCAGTATCGCCGGGTAATCGAGATCAACCTTGTCGGAACCTTCAACATGATCCGGCTTTTCGCCGATGCGGCGGCGAAGCTGGAACCGCTGCACGGCGGCGAGCGCGGCGTCATCGTCAACACGGCTTCGGTCGCCGCCTATGACGGCCAGATCGGACAGGCGGCCTATTCCGCCTCCAAGGGCGGCGTGGTGGGCATGACGCTGCCGGTCGCGCGCGACCTTGCCCGTTCCGGCATCCGTGTCTGCACCATCGCGCCCGGCATCTTCAAGACGCCGATGATGGCGGCCATGCCTCAGGAAGTGCAGGATTCGCTCGGTGCCGCCGTGCCTTTCCCGTCACGCCTGGGTGAGCCGTCCGAATACGCCGCGCTGGCGCTCCACATCGTCGAGAACCAGATGCTCAACGGCGAGACGATCCGGCTTGACGGCGCAATCCGCATGGCACCCAGATAATCGCGCCGCAGACAGGCGGGCACCGGGTCTTCAAAAGCCCCGGCCCGCTTACAGGATGCCCCTTGCGCACGGAAAAGCCGAAAGGCATTTCCTGACGCACAATCCTGTTGCAGGAGACTGGCTTTGGAAGAAAAGGAAAAGGACGTCATCCGGAAAACGGATGACGAGGCTCGCCGGCTGGCGAAGGCGCTGGTCCGCAGCGCCCGCTTCGCCGCACTCGCGTTCAACGAAAAGGACACTCTTGTACCGATGGTCAGCCGTATCGGTCTGGCCACCGACCTCGACGGGACACCGGTCACGCTGATTTCCGGCCTTTCCGCACACACGCAGGCGCTGGATGCCGACCCCAGATGCGCCCTGCTCGTGGGCGAACCCGGCAAGGGCGACGCCATGGCTCACCCACGCATCAGCCTCGTCTGCCGGGCGCGGCGCATCGAGCGCGGCACGCACGAACACGCACGCATTGAGCGCCGCTACCTCAACCGCAATCCCAAGGCGAAGCTCTATGCCGGCCTGGGCGATTTCGCGTTCTTTCGCCTCGAAATCGAGCGCGCCAGCATGAATGGCGGCTTCGGCAAAGCCTACCTGCTCGATCGCGCCGACATCATCGCGGACAATGCGGTGAACGAAGCCTTTGCGGCCCGCGAGCAGTCCGCGATCGATCACATGAACGAGGACCATCGCGATGCCATCGCGGTTTATGCCCGTCATTTTGCAATGGCAAAGGACGGCGACTGGACCATCAGCGGCCTCGATTGTGAAGGCATGGACCTTGTTTCGGGCGACAAGTGCCTGCGGGTGTTTTTCCCCGAGCCGCTGGGCGCCGCAGAGGATTTGCGCCGCGTTCTGGCCGAAATGGCGAGGGCCGGTCGCGCGGCGGAGACGGCTCAGGGCGAGACCGGACAGGATCAGGGCCAAGCTTGAGATTTGACGCGGATGGCTTAGGCTGCCACTGCAACCGGGCTGGCCTGGAACTGATCGTCCTGAAGTTGCAGGCAGGGTTCTTGCCGAGCCCAAGCCCGGTGGGCAGGGCCGGCACGAGGGAGGGCGCATGCGTTCGACACAGAGGATCGTGACGGATCAGGCGGCGGCGTTCCTGGCGCTCATGGCCAACAGCAAGCGGCTGGAGATTCTTCAGCTCATCGTGCACGAGGAACTTTCGGTCAACACGCTCGCCGGACTGGTGGGGCTCAGCCAGTCGGCACTTTCCCAGCATCTGGCAAAGCTGCGCAGCAGCGGGCTGGTCGAGACACGCCGCGATCGGCAGACAATCTACTATTCCTGTCCCTCCCAGGCGGTGGCGCGCCTTCTGTGCCTGCTCGAGGATCTGTTTGTCGAGGCTGCCGCCGGAACCGCCCTTGCCACCTCGTCCTGATCGAGCGCCAGACCGGGTTCCCCGCTCCAGCCCCACGGCTTTATGCCATCATTGAAACCGCGAAGACTGAAATGAACCCGATCCGCATCGAAGACCCGCAAGACGAGCGCGTCGCGGCCTATGTCGACATTCGCGAGCGCGATCTCGTCGGGCGGCAGGGCCGTTTCGTCGCCGAGGGCAAGGTCGTTCTCGAAGCGCTGGCAGCAACAGGCCGGTTCGGGATCGAATCGGTGCTGGTGCTGGAAAACCGGCTGGCCGGACTGCAACCGATACTGGAACGCCTGCCGCCGCATGTTCCCGTCTACGTCGCCGGCCGGGATGTTCTGGACCGCATTGCCGGCTTCCACATGCACAGGGGCATTCTGGCGATCGGCAAGCGCGGTGAACTGCCCGCTGCGGCCGATCTGCTGGGCACCCTGTCCGCCAACGCGCTCGTTGCCGTGCTGGTCGGCATTTCCAATCATGACAATGTAGGTTCCATCTTCCGCAACGCTGCGGCTTTCGGAGCCGGCGCCGTTTTGCTCGACCGCACCAGTTGCGATCCGCTCTACCGCAAGGCGATACGGGTGTCGGTCGGGGCGGTGTTCAAGGTGCCGTTCGCCATCTTCGATGATGCGGCGGCATTGGCCGATACGCTCGATGCCGGGGGCTTCACCCAGCTCGCGCTTTCACCGCGCGGCGAACTGGATATTCGCGATGCGGTGTGCGAAGGCCCGCTGGCCCTTTATCTCGGCACCGAAGGCGAAGGGCTCCCCGAAGCGATCCTGTCCAGGATAAGGACCGCCCGCATCGCGATGGAGCCGGGCTTTGACAGCCTGAACGTCGCTGCCGCCTCCGCCATCGCCCTGCATCGCTTTGCGAGGATCGCGCCGGAGAAGCCGCGGCTTCCCTGACAGGCCGGTCAGCTGCCAGTCCCGGTTTCCTGCAAGCTGCGAACACGCTCCGCCAGGCTGCGCGTTCCCGACTGTGTGTTTTCCGTTGCGGAAAGAAGCTGGGCGATGGGCGATGCCGTTCCTTCGCGAACGGCAGTCATATGCACCACCTCTGCCGCCAATGCCGCCATCTGCTCGCGCAATTCTGCGTCCTTGCCGGCACCTGAGACATTCTCCTGCATCAACTGCCGCTCGAGCCGCTCGCTGCCGGCCTTGAGGCTGGCGAACTGCGCTTCATCCTTCGCCTGCGCGGACTTCCGCTTTTTTGTGGAGGCTCTGGCCGGCGCACGCTTGCTCCCCGTCACTTCCGCAGCCTTGCCCTTGTCACGCATCCGTGCAAGCTCACGCTCGCGCCGTTCCAGCTTTTCATCACGGTCGGCAACCGTGGAAAGCAGTCGCTGGACCCTGTCGTCCAGTCCGGCGGAACGTTCCCGTTCAACCTTGAGCGCCTCCCGTGCGCTGTCAGCCTGCGCCTTCGCCTCGCGCGCGCGCTGTTCCATGTCCCTCATCTGACTGCGAAGCTGGGCAATGTCCGCGGCTTGCTTGTCCAGTTCGGACTCGCGCCCCACCAGCTCGATCTGACGGCTGCTGGCCAGGAACGAAGCTTCCTCATACTGGCGCGCCAGCTTGCCAATCTCTTCCTCAAGCTCCCGGATTTTCTCGCGCATCCCGGCCAGAAGGGCGTCCTGCTTCGCCGCCTTCGCCTGCTCGTCGCCAATCTGCGAGGTCAGTTCCCCGATACGGTCTTCCAGCGCCGAAATGGTTTGCGACAGCCCGGCCTTGTCGGCATCGATGGCGCTGGCCCGCTGCTCCAGCCGCGCGATCTCGACCTTCTGACCGGCCTCCGTCTCCTGCAAGGCCGCGATCGTCATTTCCAGACGCCGCGCCTGCATGGCAAATTCGGCACGCACCCTGTCCTTGTCGGCCTGGAGTTCGGCGCGGGTGAGAGGCAACGCCGCCTCCAGACGCCTGTTCGTCAATTTCACCGCACGCCGCCAGATGGGCGGCGCGATCAGAAGCGCGATGAAGCCCGCGCACAGAAAGCCAAGCAGGAAGAAAAGGATCGACTGGACCAAGATGCGCTATCCGTTCCAAATTCCGCCGGCAGCGGCCCAAGGAGCAGCGATCCTTCGGATTCGCATCCCGCTCTTCAGGTCATCGCTTCCACGCGTGTCGTTACACCGAAACCGGCTCCCGCTTCCGGTGACGTGCCTGGAGCATCTTGCAGTCTGACAGAACCGTCTGACATCGCATAAATGCGGCCAGTAAAAGAAGCCGGAGCAGCGGACGCAGCGTTCGTCAGAACGCCCGCTGCGCTAGGCATGAACCAATTCCCATGGCCCGGCAAGATCGATTCGCGTCTTGCCGGAAGGAAACGGGTTCAGAAGGGATTCCAGGTCGGCGACTGCGTGAGTTTCAGATAGCCCATATTGATGCCAAGCCGGGCGCCCACCCCGGTGCGGATCGGCACAAGCAGCATCTGGTTGGACTTCAGCACATTGAACCCCACGCCGGCGATGACATAGGCCGAGCCGGCGACCCCGCCGAAACGGGTGTAGAGGTTGCTGATGTCATCGAGATTGTAGACCAGAACCATGACGCGCGAGCCCTGCCCGCCGAAGTCCCAGCCAAGCGAGGGGCCCTGCCAGAACACCTTATGGTCGCCCGCATTCTTGGTGTAGAGCGTACCTTCGCCATAGGTAAGCCCGCCGATCAGCGCGCCGGACCCCTCCTCGCCCAGAATATATCCGTTTGGCAACCCGTAGGACGAGAACACTTTCTCGACAACGCTGGCGAGGCCGCCAGAAGTGGAACCGAAAAAGCGGTGTCCGGAATCCACGATCTCCTGAGCCGTGTATTCCTGAGCTCGCGAGGCCGACACCGAAACGGCGAGCGCACTCGCGATGATGATGGTCGTAGCCAGAGCCCGGATGAAACCCAGCTCGCGGATTCGGGAAAACATGCAGTCAATCTCCGTAACGGAGCACCTTGCCTGCGCCTCTTGCATCCGCGATTCTGTGCCGACCGCTTATGATGCCTGTCACGGCAAACTATGCCGTAATCCTTTTTCAACCATTAACCTTTCAGATGAAGATGGCAGTTCGAAGGCTAAAACTGCCATTTTGGGGACATCCGCCTTGCGCGCACGATAGGATTTGCGGTCACGACGGCGCATCGGCCGGCAGCGATTCCGCAGGGTATATGGTGTTGGCGCAAGGTGGCGTATGCACGTCGACAGACTGATTCTTGCAGGGACCGCCGCTCATGACAGACCTTTTCACGCTTTCCGCGCCTGATCTCGCCGCCCTTCTGTGCAGCCGCGTCTGTCACGACATCATTTCCCCGGTGGGTGCCATCAACAACGGGCTGGAACTGCTCGACGAGGGCGGCGCCGACGAGGACGCCATGAACCTCATCCGCCAGAGCGCGCGCAACGCCTCGGCCCGCCTGCAATTCGCGCGCATCGCCTTCGGTGCGGCCGGCTCCGCCGGAATGCAGATCGATACCGGCGATGCCGAGGCCGTCGCGACGGCCTTCCTCAAGAACGAGAAGCCGGAACTGACGTGGACGGGCGGGCGCGCGTTGCTGCCCAAGAACAAGGTCAAGCTGCTGCTCAACCTCATCCTGATCGCCAACGCGGCCATCCCGCGCGGCGGCAGGATTTCGGTGACGCTGGAAAAACTTGAAACGGAACCGCGCTTCGTCATCTCGTCCAGCGGCCCGATGCTGCGCGTGCCGCCGAAATTCCTTGAGCTTCATTCCGGCAACAAGCCCGAAGAACCGATCGATGCCCATGCCGTTCAGCCCTATTACACACTGCTTATGGCACGCGAGGCGGGCATGACGATCTCGATCCACGCCACCGCTGACGAAATCACCCTGACCGCAACCTGAACCTTATCTTTGCGCGACAGCTTCTCCGGGCACGCATGCCGGAGAAGCTTTCGCGCGCAGGTTGCGGACCGGGAAATTTTGAAGAAAATTTTATTTGACAAATTTCCCGCTTTTTTACCCCTGCCCGCTACCATGTGCCAAAGCTCGCCATGGCCTTAAGCGCCGAAGCGCGGTTCGGGAAGAAAAATGAAGCAATTCTGCATGTTCGCTGACGGGTCCAATGTGATCCGTCGCGTCGCCAAACGCATCCTCGCCACTCCTGAACTCACCGTTCTGGAAAGCGGAACGGGCGCTGAGGCACTGGAAATCTGCCGCAGGACCATGCCGCACATCGTCGTCGTGTCCACCAACCTGCCCGATATGGAGGCCACCGACCTCATTCGCGAAATCCGCGCGATCAAAAATGCCCTGACGCCGAGGATATTGATTTCGCTGGTGGAAATGGATGTCGGCACGATCATGCGGGCAAGGCGCGCCGGTGCCGAGGGCTATCTGCTGAAACCCTTCGATCGCAACCATCTGCTGGGCTGCCTCCAGACGATGAAGATCGCCGCCTGATTCGCGCTGGCAGGCCATCGGCCTTTTCCAGATTCCAGTGTTGGCTTCAGGCGATTGTTTTTACGCCTCTATTTTCTTCACGACAGCTTCCTTCACGGGCAGACAAGCCCGGAGAAAAGAAAAGACCCGGCATTGCCGGGTCTTTTTCGGTTTGACGGAAAAGCGCCAGGTCAGGCGCTTTCGCGGATATCTTCCGGCTCGCGCAGCACATAGCCGCGGCCCCAGACCGTTTCGATGTAGTTCTGTCCACCCGAGCACGCGTCCAGCTTCTTGCGAAGCTTGCAGATAAAGACGTCGATGATCTTCAGTTCCGGCTCGTCCATGCCGCCGTAAAGGTGGTTAAGGAACATTTCCTTGGTGAGGGTGGTGCCTTTGCGCAGCGAAAGCAGCTCGAGCATCTGATATTCCTTGCCGGTCAGATGCACCCGCTGTCCGCCGACTTCGACCGTCTTGGCATCGAGATTAACCACGAGATCGCCGGTGGTGATAACCGACTGGGCGTGGCCCTTCGAACGACGCACGATGGCATGGATGCGGGCGACCAGTTCGTCCTTATGGAACGGCTTGGTCATATAATCGTCGGCGCCGAAGCCGAGTCCGCGAACCTTGTCCTCGATGCCGGCCATGCCGGAAAGGATAAGAATCGGCGTCTTCACCTTGGAAAGACGAAGAGTTCTCAAGACCTCATAGCCCGACATATCGGGGAGATTCAGGTCAAGGAGAATAATATCGTAGTCATAGAGCTTTCCGAGATCGACGCCTTCCTCACCGAGATCGGTGGTATAGACATTGAAGCTCTCGGATTTGAGCATGAGCTCGATGCTCTGTGCCGTTGCACTGTCATCTTCTATCAGCAGAACGCGCATCTCATTCCCCTTTTCTGCCGCCGAACCTCTTCACGACCCGTCCTGGTCCGCGGCAGCGATTGCCTGAATCGAAAACTGCCACCGAATGGTTAACAAATCCTAATTTCGTGCTTCGGACGATATCAGAATTTTTAACCTCTTTCCACACCCTGTTGAATCCAAAGATGATTCGGGGAAAGCCCAAATTCATCCACTACGTCAGAAAACTGCCGTAAGTGACTCATGGGACTCTCTCGCCGGCACAAAATCCGAAGCGGAATTTTTACCGGGTCTTAAGCCCTGCCGCGTATGATTAACAATGCCCGTAAACGAATGGTTACCGGGCGCAAAAAATCTTAGGACTTTGTTTTCCATTGGCGTGGTCCGGTGGAAAACAGCTGGTGGAGGGCCCGGGCCGTTCCGCCACAGCAGTGAGCGTTAAGAGTATGTGCGGAGTTGAGGGTCATGAAGTCACGTGAAAGCCTCGTTCGTCTGAAACAGTTCCAGGTGAACGAGAAACGGCGGCAGCTGGCACAGCTCGACGCGATGATCGCCGAATTCGATCGCATGGCCGGGGAACTGGAGCTTCAGATCACCGCCGAGGAAAAGAAAGCCGGCATCACAGATATCAATCATTTCGCCTACCCAACCTTCGCCAAGGCCGCGCGCCAGCGCCGCGACAATCTCAGGGATTCACAGGCCGATCTGGCAAAGCAGCGCAGCACCGCCGAAACCCTACTTGCCGAGGCTGAAGCGGAGCTTGCCAAGGCCGAATTGCTGGAAATGCGCGACGGCAAGACCCGGGAGGCCGAAGCACCTCCCCGCAGCGCAATGATCGGCTGATCCCGGAAATCCTCTGCGATTTCAACGGCCCCACAGCCAGCCTGCGGGGCCGCTTTGCATTTCAGGGACAAGGTGGCGGCGCAACAGCCTTGATGGGCCGACCCCTTCGGGTCCGGCCGGGACGGAAAAAGGCCCCGACCTTTCAGCCGGGGCCTTTCAATCCAATCCTCTTTCCCCCAGGAACCCGGGGATGCGGGTTGCCCGCCAGCAAAAGGCGAATTTCGCCCACTCTGCCCGTCAAAAAACCGATGACCGGAGAGCGCCGCGCAGCCGGGTAGTCCGGGCTGCGGCTCAGCTCGTTTGCTTTCATCGCATTTTGTCGCGACCTCAGCCGAGATCGCCTGACTTCAAAATGCGTTAATGTCTGTATTGCTGGATGCGCGTGGTACGCAGGCCCGCCAGTCCGTATTCGTCGATCGACGCCTGCCAGGACAGGAATTCCTCCGTCGTCAGGGCATAACGCTGGCATGCTTCCTCAAGGCTCAGCAGGCCGCCGCGCACGGCTGCCACCACCTCTGCCTTGCGCCGGATAACCCAGCGCCGCGTATTGCTTGGCGGCAAATCGGCAATTGTAAGCGGGCTGCCGTCCGGCCCGATTACGTATTTGACTCGCGGTCTAACAAGATCGGTCATCATACTCTCTACTAAAAACACGCAAGAACCAATCGCTGCCACACTACCGCCACAGCTTTAAAAATTGCCTAAGCAGTTCCTAATGGATAGGTAACGAACATGAACATCACGTTAGGGAATACGCTGGCATTTATTTCAAAGATGGTTCAAATGCCGTGAAAGCTGTTTGCCCGATCCCCGGTTCGTGGGAAAACCGGTCTGGCAAGCCATCGATGCCTGTCCTATATTCGCGTGCCAGGCCCGTATCCGGCGAACCGGAATGCAATGCCCTCGTATCCTGTTTGGAATGAAGAGATGAACAGCCTTGACCTTCCCGCACGCCCGCAGGACACGCGCGTCGTCGTCGCCATGTCCGGCGGCGTCGATTCCTCGGTGGTGGCCGGGCTGCTCAAACGCGAAGGTTACGATGTCATCGGCGTGACGCTGCAACTCTACGATCATGGCGCAGCCACCCACCGGCCGGGCTCGTGCTGTGCCGGACAGGACGTTGACGACGCCCGCCGGGTGTCGGAAACGCTGGGCATTCCCCATTATGTGCTCGATTATGAACGGCGTTTCCGCGAAGCGGTGATCAACCCCTTCGCCGAAAGCTATGTACATGGCGAAACGCCGATTCCATGCGTTTCCTGTAACCAGACCGTCAAGTTTGCGGATCTTCTGACGACAGCCAGGGAACTGGGCGCCGACGCGCTGGCTACCGGCCACTATATCCGTTCGCGCCCCAACGGCTCCCATCGCGCGCTCTACCGCCCGCTCGACGCCGACCGCGACCAAAGCTATTTCCTGTTCGCGACCACGCAGGAGCAACTGGATTACCTGCGCTTTCCCCTGGGCGACCTGCCCAAGCCGGCTGTGCGCGCCATGGCCGAGGAAATGGGGCTGTCTGTCGCAACCAAGCAGGACAGCCAGGACATCTGTTTCGTACCGCAGGGAAAATATTCGGACATTATCGCCAGGCTGAAGCCGGGAGCCGCCAGCCCCGGCGACATTGTCCATATCGACGGACGCGTACTTGGCCGGCACGACGGCATTTTGCGCTACACGATCGGACAGCGCCGCGGCATAGGCGTCGCCTCCGGTGAACCGCTCTATGTCGTCCACCTCGATTCCGAGCGCTCGCGCGTCATCGTCGGACCGCGCGAGGCGCTGGAAACGCACAAGGTCTACCTGCGCGACATGAACTGGCTGGGCGACACACCGCTGGCGGAAATCCCGGCCGAGGGCGTGGAGCTGTTCGCCAAGGTGCGCTCGACCCGTCCTCCCCGCCCGGCCGTGCTGCGCCAGTGCGAAGGCGCGGTCATGGTCGAACTGGTCGACGGCGAATCTGGCGTCGCCCCCGGTCAGGCCTGCGTGCTCTATTCCGACGACGGCAACGAGGCGCGGGTTCTGGGCGGTGGCTTCATCGGCCGGTCCGAACGCGGCGCGGAAGCCGAGGCCATGTTGTCGCGCCTTGGCGCCGTACCGGCACAGGCGCACGGCTGACCGCACACGCAAACGCCGGGAGCCGGGGAACGAACGCTCCCTACGATGCGCGCTGGTGGCGCACCGTGCCCGCTGTCAGCACCTGAAGGACACGGATGGCCTCCTCGCCATTCGTGCGCGGCTCTTCCCGCGTCTGGATGCAATGGATGAAGTGCTCCAGTTCGCGCGTCAGCGGCATGCCCTGCTCCACCGCAATGTAGTGCGGCTCATCGGCAGTGAACGCCCACTGGCCGCTGTCCTGCCAGATGGAGTGATGATAGACAGCCAGCTTGCGCTCCCATGGCTCGACATCGTCGAACACCGCCATGCCTTTCGTGCCGACGACCGTCAGCCGCCGCTCGCGATAGGGATTGAGGCGCGAGGCGAACAGGTGTCCGCGCAGATTGCCCGGGAAGCGCATATGCAGATGCGCAAAATCGCTCAGATGATCGAGCGCCGCCGCCCCTTCCCCATGAACTTCCACCGGGGCGGCGCCCGTTATGGCGAGGATCATCGACAAATCATGAGGGGCGAGGTCCCACAGCGCATCGTTCTCGGTGTGGAACTTGCCGAGTCCGAGACGGTGCGAATGGATGTAGCGCACCTCGCCAAGCTCGCCGGCATCGACGAGGGCCTTGAGCTTTTCGAAAGCCGGATGGAAACGCAGAACATGGCCGACCATGTAGACGCGGGAATTGTCCTGCGCCGCCTTCACCGCGCGCCCGGCATCCTCGACGGTGAGCGCCACCGGCTTCTCGACCAGCACATCCTTGCCCGCCTCGACGGCGCGGATGGCAGTCTCGGCATGGAACTGCGGCGGCAGGGCCATCACGATCGCGTCGATCTCTTCGCGTTCGAAAAGCTCGTCGGGAGCGAGCGCCAGGCATTCCTGTTCGCTGGCAAAGCCTTCGGCGCGATCGCGATTTGCATCGGAGACCGCGTAAAGGGCTCCGAGCGCCTTGAGGGTGCGGACATGGTTGCTGCCCCAGTATCCGCATCCAAGGACGGCAATACGCGGTTTCATCAATCGTGGACTCGAAATTTTCGTGGCTGACACATAGCGGCGGGGCGATCCGAACTCAACCCCGCGCATTCACGGCGGCGTGGCTCAATACATTACAAAAAATAGGTTGTCTTGCCTGTAGAACAAGTCGTTTGCGTGCTTGACAGGCCAGCCATGCCCCCCTTATATCCGCCCGACCTTGCGAGGGTTCGGCGGCAACCGGCCGCAAATCGAATCCTGCGCGCCGGGGCGGAGTAGCTCAGTCGGTTAGAGCAGAGGAATCATAATCCTTGTGTCGGCGGTTCGAATCCGTCCTCCGCTACCAACGGTCCCCGTTCATGAGTGTGCGTAACGGCCGATACGGTTATCTGTTGCCATATATTATTGATTTTATTGAATAATTTCGTATTCGGTGCAAATCTCGCGGCAAGTTGCTTTCATTGAAAGGCAGTCATCGAGCGAGCGGGGCGCCTGCAAAGGCAAAAATTCCACGTTCCGGCGCAGCGCTGCGGTTGCCTATTGATGGGGGGTTATCCAGCCTTTTGCGGCGCGTGTTTCTCTGCGGGATCGGCGTGCAATTCTCACCCGATGGATCAAAAGAGCGACATGGTCCCACCGGGATTCTGACAGCGCCTTGCACTATCGGGTATCGCTTTTCCATAACTCAAATCGCCCACCGTCCGCGAAAGATGTCTTCCGCTGCGCGACGGGCTATGCACGCTCTTTTAAAAGCGATCTTGTGCGGAACGCTCCGCGTCACCTTTTTCGAAAGCGCGTCAGTGTGAAAGAGCGCATCTCGTGCTTCGGGCGCTTTTCCTCAACCAGATCGGCCACGACCGCCGCCATTCCCGGACCGATGCCGAAGCCATGGCCGCTCATGCCGGTCGCAATCGTCAGGCCGGCGATCGCGGCTTTGTCGACGATGGGCACAACGTCCGGCATCGTGTCGATCATGCCTCCCCAGGATTGCCTGATCCCCGGCCGGCCCGCGCCCGGGAATGCCTCGGCGAAGAAGGTCAGCACCCGCTCCAGTTCCTTGCGGTTCGGTTCCGGATCGAGAATCCTGCACTGTTCAAACGGCGTTGTTTCGTCGGAACGCCAATGCCGCGCGGTTTGCCATGCATCGGGAAAGGTTCGCGGGGCGGCAAGCCTGAACCGCGTGCTTCCGAACTCCTCCTTCAACGCAGGAAGATAGGAGAAGAAATTCCGGAAGGCGTCGGGACCGATGAAAAAGTCATGCGCCTCCCATGGCGTAATCGTGTAGCCCCCGTCTGCCCGCCGGCGAAATGCGAACCGGCCGTCTCCGGCCGCAGCATTGGAAAACTCCGCCATGGGTTCGGTGCGCATCACGGATGACAGGACCGAAAGCTGCGGGATCCGGATGCCGTGCGCGGCAAGAAACAGTGAACTCCATGCTCCGGCCGCCACGACCACACGATCGCAGTTCACCCTGCCCTTCTCGGTGATGATCCCCTGCAGCCGCTCCCCGGCGATTTCGAGCGCCCGCACCGCGCAGTTCTCGCGAATGATGACGCCGTCTTCCGTGGCGGCCTGCGCCAGTGCCGGCACGGTCGCGAACGGTTCCGCCATGGCATCGGAAGGCGTCGTCATGCCTCCCAGCCAGCCGGCGGCATTGGGCAGCATGGCTTCGGTTTCGCTTCGGGAAAGCATGCGCGTATCGACGCCGTAAGCGCGCGCGCCTTCAAGCCAGCTTTCATACTCGCGAAGCTTTGCGGCATTCCGGGCCAGATAGGTGATGCCGTTCTGGCGAAAGCCGATGCGCGCGCGCAGCTTTTCAGGCAGGCCTTTCCAGATCTGCAGCGACTCCATCATGATCGGCAATTCCGCATAATCGCGCCCCTGCTGGCGTACCCACCCCCAGTTGCGGCTGGACTGTTCGCCGGCGACGCGCCCCTTTTCGCAAACCAGGACCCTGCGCCCCCGCCGCGCAAGCTCCCATGCGGTCATCACGCCAATGATCCCGCCGCCGATGACGACGACATCGACGGCTTCAGGCAGCGTGCCGTCGAATTGGGGAGGATTGCTCAGGTTGATTGGAAAGACGGACATGGGCAGTCAAAATCTCGCGGGACGATAGGGATGGAGATCGATGGCGGCAGGCCGCCCGCCGATGAGATCGGCGATCAGTTGCGCCGTTACCGCGGACAGGGTAACGCCGAGGTGGCCATGCCCGAAAGCGTAGACGACGTGCGGCGACGAGCGCGCACGACCGATGACGGGCAGCGTGTCCGGCGTTGAAGGGCGGTGCCCCATCCATTCCGACACCGGATGCGCGCCCTCAAGCGAGGGCACGGCTTTCGCCGCCTCGGGCAGCAGGGCGCGGATGCGCCGGTAGTCCGGAACTGCATCGAGGCCCGCCAGTTCATCGCCGCTGATGAGGCGCAAACCATCATGCATGGGCGAGAGCACGAAGCCACTGCCGGGGAATACAACCGGTCCGCGCAGAAGCTTTTCCGATTCGGGCCGGAAACGCAGATGATAACCGCGCTCGCTTTCAAGGCTGACCCTGTCGCCCAGTTGCTTTGCCAGTATCGCGGACCACGCTCCCGCCGCTATGACGACCCGGTCGAACCGATGGTCGCCGGTTGCGCCGGACAGGCTGACACCGCCGGCCGCCACAGGTTTCACACCGTGGATTTCGTCGCGAACGAATGTTGCCCCGGTCCGGCAGGCGGCTTCCAGATAGGCATTGGCCAGCCCGCCGGGACAACGGACATTGCCCGCGTCGGGCTGATAAACGCCGCAATGGCAATGATGCGGATTGAGGGCAGGTTCGAGATTGAGCAGGGCCGCCCGGTCGAGCACGGCATGAACGACGCCCAGCCTCGTCATCAGTTCTCGCTCCAGCGCGGAGTTGGCGAAATCGCGCTCGCCGGTATAGACCTTCAGCCAGCCCTCCTGCGTCAGCATATCGCTGGCCGATGCCATCTGCGCCAGTTGCCGATGCGCTGCCAGCGCGCGGGAAACGAGAGGAAACATGGCTGCGGCGATGCGGTTGACGCGCGCCGGGGTCCCGGCGGCCACAAAGCGGGCAAGCCATGGCAGCGCGGCAAAGGCATGCCCCAGCCGAAGGGTTGCGGGCGCCTGGCGATCCAGCAGATATGCAGGCAGGGAGCGGATGACGGCCGGTGTCGATATCGGCAGCACCGAGCCGGTGACGATGGCTCCCGCGTTGCCATAGGAGGTGCCCGACGCGGGCTCCTCGCGGTCGAACACGGTGACGCGATGTCCTTCCGCCGCAAGAGCCAGCGCCGTGCTGCATCCAACTATACCCGCCCCCACAATGGCGACAGAAAGCCCTGCATCGTTTTGCCCACGATGGTCCATGGTGTGATGTGCCTTGCTCGTCTGCCTTGGGCAACGGCTTCAGTGGTGAAGAATCTTGCTCAGGAAATCGCGCGTGCGCTCATTCTGAGGGTTTTTGAAGAAGTTTTCCGGTTTGCCGCTTTCGATGATCGCACCGCGATCCATGAAGACGACGCGGTCGGCAACCTTGCGGGCAAAACCCATTTCGTGGGTGACGACGATCATGGTCATGCCTTCCTTTGCAAGGCTGACCATGACATCGAGAACCTCATTGATCATCTCGGGGTCGAGCGCGGATGTCGGTTCGTCGAACAGCATGACCCGTGGCTGCATGCACAGGGATCGCGCGATGGCGACACGCTGCTGCTGGCCGCCTGAAAGCTGGCCGGGATAGTTCTGCATCCGGTCCGCCAGCCCAACCTTGGCAAGAATCTCCCTGCCGCGCGCTTCCGCCTCGGCCTTCGGCAGCCCGCGCACATGTATGGGCGCCAGCGTCACATTTTCCAATGCGGTCTTGTGCGGATAAAGATTGAACTGCTGGAAAACGAAGCCGACCTCCATGCGCAGCTTTCTCAGGGGTGGCGATTTGCTGCCAAGATCGACACCATCGACGACCAGCCTGCCCGATTGAAACGGCTCCAGGCCGTTCACGCAGCGGATCAGCGTGCTTTTCCCGGAACCGGAGGGACCGCAGACGACCACGACCTCGCCCTTGCTGACATGCAGGTCGATGTCTCTCAGCACATGCAATGCGCTGCCAAACCATTTGTTCAGACCTTGAAATTCGATCATCGCACTGTCCGGTTAGAGAATGGGAGATTGCGTGCCGCGCTCCATGCGGCGCGAAAGATAGATCATCGGATAACAGACGATCAGATATCCGAGACCGACGACGCCGAATACCAGAAGGCCGTTTGGAATGTTCTGCACGATCATCCAGCCCGAGCGGGTCAGGTCCATGATCCCGATCGCGGAGACAACCGACGAATCCTTGACCAGCAGGATGAACTGGCCGACCAGCGTGGGGCGCACGATCTGAAGCGCCTGCGGCAGGATGATCAGCCGAAGCTTCTGCGAATGGGTGAAGCCCGACGCGATTGCGGCTTCATTCTGCCCGCGCGGAACGGCGTTGATGCCGGCGGCGATGATCTCGCCGATGAAGCAGGCCGAAAGGTTGGAGAGGGCCAGAACGCCCGCGCTGAAGGCGGAAAGCTCGATCCCGACGGCCGGCAGGATAAAGAAGCAGATGAACACCTGCACCAGAAACGGCGTGCCGCGGAACAGATCTATATAGAAGCCGCAGATTCCCGAGAGCCACCGGTTGCCGCTTGTGCGCGCAAGGGCGAAAATCAGCCCGACAATCATGCCCGCGACAAGCGACAGCAGCGACAGGGACACCGTCATGCCGAGCCCCTTCAGCAGAACGGGCCAGTAGTTCCACAGGCGCTCGATTTGAAACCAGATCATGCCGCCCCCCTCACTGCGAGTTCGTGCGATTGAAGTGCGACCAGGACGCGGCCAGCGCCTTGAGCAGATAGTAGATCACCAGAAAGCCCACCGCCGTGGCCACCAGCCCCTCGACGGGCATGAAGCGGTCGAGCGCGATCTTCTGGCCGACACGGGTCAGTTCGACCACCGAAATCAGCGACAGCAGCGAGGAATCCTTCACGAGCACGATGGCCTGCCCGATCAGCGGCGAGATGGTTGGCCGGATCGCCTGCGGCAGCACGATGAGCCTCATGCGCTGCACATAGGTGAAGCCCGAACTGAGAGCAGCCTCGAATTGTCCGCGCGGGATCGACAATATGCCCGAGCGGATGATCTCCGCGATGTAGGCGCCCGAATTCAACGCCAGCGCGATGATACCGATGGTGAATTCCGGCAGCAGAACGCCCAGGCGCGGCAGCCCGAAATAGAGGAAGTAAAGCTGCGCGAGCAGAGGCGTCGAGCGGATCAGATCGATATAGGCGACGCCCACGCCGCGCAGCCAGCGCACCGGCTGTATGCTGAGCCCGCAGGCGATGATGCCAATGATGAAAGCCCCGGTGAAACCGGCTGCCGAAAGCATCAGCGTGTTCAGGAAGCCTTCCCACAGATCGGGCAGGTACTCCGAAATGACGCGTATATTCAGATTGCCGAGCATAGTCAGCCCATCACCTCCCGTGCATGGCGACGGGGCGCGGAGGCAATGAGCCCCGCGCCCCTGCCGGCCTCAGTGGTCGGCCTGCCATTTGCTGGAATTCACCCAGTAGTCGAGGTTCTGCTTCAGGCGGCCATCAAGCTCTATCGTGTCGATGAACAGGTTGGTCCAGTTCAGCAGATCCTGCGAGTCATAGCGCACGGCATAGGCAAGCGGCTCGGCGGTCAGCATCTCGTCGAACACGGTGAAGGTGCCCTCGGGATAGTTGAGGACCTGCCCGGCCACGGCGGTGTTGTCGTTCACGCCGCACTGGGCCTGGCCTGAAGCCACGGCGTCCAGCACGATTGTGCCGCCGCCCTTGTAGGCTTTGACTTCCGCTTCCGGGAAGAAGTTCGGAACGCTCTTCTCGGCGGTCGACCCAAGCAGAACCGCAACTGTGGTGCCGGGCTTCTTGCAGTCCTCGAGGCTTGCAAATTCGCCGCCGGTTTTCACGAAGGCAACGGCGCCGACATGTATCCATGGCTTGGTGAAGGCAACCTTGGTTGCGCGCGCCAGCGTGGCGGTCATGTCGGCGGCGAGAATGTCGGCCTTGCCGGAAAGCAGCGCGGGGATCAGGCCGTCCCAGTCGAAATCGAGATAGGTGATCTTGACGCCCATTTCCTTGGCCATCAGTTCAGTCAGCTCGATGGCGCTGCCGGTTCTTTTGCCGTTCTTGTCCATGAACGAGAACGGAGGGCCCTGCGTCTGCACGGCGACGCGCAACTCGCCACGCGCCAGAATATCGTCGAGCGTTCCCGCAAAGGCACTCACAGTGCTTGCGGCATTGCCGGCCAGCGCAAGGAACACCGTGGATGCCAGAAGAGCCTTAACTTTACCGATCATTTCTATCGTCCTCCCTTTGAGTAAAGAAATGCAATAATATCCATCAAGGAATCATATATACTTATGATTCCATATATTACTTATCCTCCCACACACCGCGCGGCAGGCTGAGCCATTTGTTGTGCGCCTTCATCACGACGAAAGTTTCGCTGCCCCTGATTACGCCTGGCTCCGCCAGCCCCGGCAGCACCTCGCTCGTAACCCGGTAGAGCTCCTCCATGTCCCCCTCGAACAACACTTCGCAGATGAGGTCGTACCTGCCGGTCACGATGCTGACCGAAGTGACGAAAGGAAGCTCCGACATCTTCTTCGCAATTTCGTTCAGCCGGCCGTGCCCATTGGCATGAATACCGAGGATGGCGACGATCAGCTCGGGCCGCTCCGCCACATTGACGACACCGGCAATCCGGAAAAGCTTGCTTTCAATAAGCGCCTTCAGGCGGGCGCGGACGGTCGGGGGGCTCAAATCCAGCCGCTCCGCTATCTGGTTTGCGCCCTCCCGCGCATCGTCCGACAAAAGCTTCACCAGCTTCCTGTCGATCTTGTCGAGCAATGCACGCATTGCCGGCCCCCTCGCTATCCGATCAATCCTATTTTCAATATGCAACGAATGTCAATTCAAATTTTTCCATTCGAAAATATTACGGATTATTTTTATTCTATACAGAAAATCCCTCGCGAAGCCGCAGAGAGGCAACGGGTAGAGAATCCACATTCAGGCAGACCCGATGATCGCGGGTGGCTGCGGCGCTGAAAGCGCTCCCCGCGCCCGTCTGGATGCGCGATGGTTTCCTGAATGGACAGGCCGGCTGACCGGCGCCCTCACCTGTGGGTGAGCTTCGCACCGGTTCCTGCTTCCCGACCTGCCCGCCATTGCGAGGATAAAGGCGCCATGAGCAGAAAGGCTCTGGCGCTGTGTGCTGGCAAACCCGCCGACAGGGGTTCGCAGGCGAGGAAAAAAATAGCGCTTCAGCTTGCTGGCGCCGACGCCGTGCTGACGTGCGAACCCTCCCGGCGACCCGGCAATTTCCGACCGGCTTTCAAGCAGGCATTACTGTTCAGCGGCGCTCGAACCCGCTCCCGTTGTGCTCGCCGAGATGCGGCGACCTTTGGGACACGGAAAGTTCGGCTTCGGAGAAGCGGATCGGCGACCGCACGCCCTTCACGCCGTCGTTCTCGACCACCATCGCCCGGTGGACGATCTGCGGATCGGAAAACACGTCTTCGAGCGTGTTGATCGGCCCGGCCGGAACGCCAACCTTTTCCAGCGCCGCCAGAAGCTCGTCGCGCTTCCAGCTTGCGGTCCGGGCTTCAAGAATCTCCGTCAGCGCCGCGCGATTGTGGACGCGCAGCGGATTGGTGGAGAACCGTTCCTCCGCAGCGATGTCGCCCACTCCGAGCGTTGCGGTGAGCTTGGCGAACTGGCTGTCGTTGCCACAGGCAATGATGAGGTAGCCGTCCGAAACCGGAAACACCTGATAGGGTGCGATATTGGGATGGGCATTGCCGAGACGCTTCGGCGAAACCCCGGAAGTCAGATAATTCATGGCCTGATTGGCCAGCACGCCAACCGTGCTGTCGAACAGCGCCATGTCGATGTGCTGCCCGCGCCCGGTGGTCTCGCGCATGATCAGCGCGGACTGGATCGCGATCACCGAATAGAGCCCCGTGAAGATGTCGGCGAAGGCGACGCCCACTTTCTGCGGCTGGCCGTCCGGCTCGCCGGTCAGATGCATGAGACCGGCCATGCCCTGAATGATGAAGTCGTAGCCGGCGCGGTGCGCATAAGGGCCGTTCTGGCCGAAACCGGTGATCGAGCAATAGATCAGGCGCGGGTTGACCGCCTTCAGCGTTTCGTAATCGAGCCCGAATTTCGCGAGGTTTCCGACCTTGAAATTCTCTATGACGACATCGGCCTGGGCGATCAGGTCCTTCACGCGCTGAAGGTCTTCCGGCGATTTGAAGTCCGCGGTGATGCTCTTCTTGCCACGGTTGCAGGCATGGAAATAGGCAGCGGCCTTGTCGTCGCCGGCTTCTATGAAGGGCGGGCCCCAGCGGCGCGTGTCGTCGCCCTCGGGCGCCTCGACCTTGATCACCGTGGCGCCAAGGTCGGCCAGCGTCTGGCCAGCCCACGGGCCAGCGAGAATCCGCGCCAGCTCAACGACGCGCACACCTTCGAGCGGATATTTCATGCTGCCTGCCCCGGTTGAAACGCGGGGGCCGGCACCGTCATGGCGCCGGCCCCGCCTGTTCTCAGAAAAATGCCTGCAGACCGGTCTGGGCGCGGCCGAGGATGAGGGCATGCACATCATGCGTGCCTTCATAGGTGTTGACCGTCTCCAGGTTCTGCGCATGGCGCATGATGCCGAATTCGATCTGGATGCCGTTGCCGCCGTGCATGTCACGGGCCAGCCGCGCGATGTCCAGCGCCTTGCCGCAATTGTTGCGCTTGACGATGGAGATCATTTCGGGAGCGAACTTGCCCTCGTCCATCAGGCGGCCGACGCGCAGCGAGGCCTGAAGGCCCAGCGCGATCTCGGTCTGCATGTCGGCCAGCTTCTTCTGGTAGAGCTGCGTTGCCGCCAGCGGACGGCCGAACTGATGCCGGTCGAGCCCATACTGGCGCGCGCGCGTCCAGCACTCTTCGGCGGCGCCGAGAACGCCCCACGAAATTCCGTAGCGCGCCCGGTTGAGACAGCCGAACGGCCCCTTCAGGCCCGACACGTTGGGCAGCAGCGCATCCTCGCCCACTTCCACATCCTCAAGCACGATCTCGCCGGTGATCGAGGCGCGTAGCGAAAGCTTGCCGCCGATCTTCGGGGCGGAAAGGCCCTTCATGCCCTTTTCCAGCACGAAGCCGCGAATGGCGTCCTTGCCGTCCTCGCCCTTCAGCTTCGCCCAGACCACGAACACGTCGGCGATCGGGGAGTTGGAAATCCACATCTTGGAGCCGTTGAGGCGATAGCCGCCGTCGATCCTTTCGGCGCGGGTCTTCATGCCGCCCGGATCGGAGCCGGCATCCGGCTCGGTCAGGCCGAAGCAGCCGATCCACTCGCCCGAAACGAGCTTCGGCAGATATTTCCTGCGCTGCCCTTCCGAGCCGTAGGCATAGATCGGATAGATGACGAGCGAGGACTGCACGCTCATCATCGAGCGGAAGCCGGAATCGACGCGCTCGATCTCGCGCGCTACCAGCCCGTAGGAGACGTAGTTGGCGTTGGCAGCGCCATATTCTTCCGGCAGCGTGACGCCGAGCAAACCCGTCGAGCCCATTTTGGCGAACAGCTCGGGGTCGGTCTTTTCCTCCATATAGGCGTTTTCGATGATCGGCCGCAGCTCCTCGTCGGCGAAGGATTTCGCGGTGTCGCGGATCATCCGCTCTTCATCGCTCAGCTGATCGTCGAAAAGGAACGGATCGTTCCAGATGAAGGATGTCTTGCTCATGGCTGCTCCCGATTATGTGCGTGCGCGATTTTGCCGGCGACACTGGACTTTGACGAACTGGCGCACAAGCCATATTTACTCAAGCCACTTTGAGTTTTATGCAAACCGAATGAGCAATCTGCAACGCCGCCTCATACCATCCACGGCTTCGCTCACCGCATTTGACGCCGTGGCGCGGCTCGGCAGCTTTTCCGCGGCCGCCGAAGCGCTCAGCCTCACGCCCGGCGCCATCAGCCGCCAGATCGCGGCGCTGGAGGAGCAGCTGGGGGTGACGCTCTTCGTCAGGAACAACAAGGGCGTGGCGCTGACGGGGCGCGGAGAACGCTACGCAAGAGGCGTCGCGGATATCATCGAACGCATGCGCGTGCTGTCCCTGCAAGCCATGGCGCAAGGCGCTTCAAGCGTCCTGAGGCTGGCGTTTCCGCCAACCTTCGGCACGCGCTGGCTGCTGCCGCGCATCCCCGATTATGTGCGAAGCCATCCGGAAATGACGCTCAGCTTCTCGACCCGGATCGGCCATTTCGATTTCGACAAGGAGGATCTGGACGCTGCCATTCATGTCGGCACGGCGGACTGGCCGGGATGCGACTGCCGTCTGCTCCTGAAGGAAATGGTGGTGCCGGTTTGTAGCCCGGATTTCCTCTCACAGAACCCGATTTCCGGCCCGGCCTCCCTGCTGAAGGTGCCGCTGCTGGAAATGGCCTCGCGCCCTCATGCATGGAAACTCTGGTTTTTACATTTCGGCATAGCGGAACACTACCGTGAAGGCATGCGCTTCGAACAGTTCATGAACGTCTCGCAAGCCTGCCGTGCCGGGCTCGGCGTCGCGCTGATGCCGTCCTTCCTCATCGACAGCGAACTGGCCAGCGGCCAGCTCGTCAAGGCGCTCGACCTGCCCGTGGAGAGCGCCAGCGCCTACTACTTCGTCACCCCGAACGAAAAGACCGCCGACGCCGGCGTGAGATATTTTCGCAACTGGCTGACCGGACAGATCGATCTGTTCAAGAAGGGCGGACAATAGCTCCGCCACAGGGGGCGGCGCTTGCCGGCCGGATGTTCCGGAAGTGCGTGAGAGCGCCCGGCAGGCCGGCCTCCTGCACGGCGAGCCCCGCCCGGAGGCGGGGCCTTTTCATTGCCTGCCGATATTGCCGTTGGAGGCAGACACCTGCGAAGCGGCAAGGAACATGAGCGTGGATGCCACTGTCCGGCGGCTCCAGCCCGCCTCCGCCGCCTTGTCCAGAAGCTGCTCCAGAAGCGGCAGAAACACTTTCCTGCATTCCGATTCATGCGCCATGAACTCGCTTGGCGGGTGTTCTGGCGCGGGAACGGTATCGAAACCCGGCATGATCGTCATGACAGTTCCCGAATTGTCGTCTGAAGCCGTGCCCGCTCCCGGTCAGGGAGCGGGCTTTGTGTCGGCCGCTCAGAAGTCCATGCCGGCGCCGGCAGGCATGGCCGGGGCAGCCTCCTTCTTCGGCTTCTCGGCGATCATCGCCTCGGTGGTGACCAGCAGGCCGGCGACGGAAGCCGCATCCTGAAGCGCGGTGCGCACCACCTTGGCCGGATCGATGACGCCCTGTGCGAACAGGTCGCCATATTCGTCTGTCTGGGCGTTCCAGCCATAGGAGAACTCCGGCTTCTCGCGCAGCTTTCCAACGATGATCGAACCTTCCGCGCCGGCGTTCTCGGCAATCTGGCGCACCGGCGCCTCGATGGCCTTGCGCACCACCTCGACACCGTACTTCTGGTCCTCATTGTCGGCGCTCACGCTGTCCAGCACCGTCGCGGCGCGCAGCAGCGCGACACCGCCGCCGGGCAGGATGCCTTCTTCCACCGCCGCGCGGGTGGCATGCAGCGCGTCGTCGACGCGGTCCTTCTTCTCCTTGACCTCGACTTCGGTGGAGCCGCCGACGCGGATGACGGCAACGCCGCCCGAAAGCTTGGCGAGCCGTTCCTGGAGCTTCTCGCGGTCGTAGTCGGAAGTGGTCTCCTCGATCTGCGCCCTGATTTGCCTGACGCGGCCCTCGATCTCCTCCTTCCTGCCGGAGCCGTCGACGATGGTGGTGTTCTCCTTCTCGATCACCACCTTCCTGGCGCGGCCGAGCATCTCCAGCGTGACGTTCTCCAGCTTGATGCCGAGGTCTTCGGAGATGACCTGACCGCCGGTGAGGATGGCTATGTCTTCCAGCATCGCCTTGCGGCGGTCGCCGAAGCCCGGGGCCTTGACGGCAGCGATCTTCAGACCGCCTCGCAGCTTGTTGACCACCAGCGTGGCCAGCGCCTCACCCTCGACGTCCTCGGCGATGATGAGCAGCGGCTTGCCGGACTGGACGACCGCTTCGAGCACGGGCAGCAGAGCCTGAAGGTTGGAAAGCTTCTTTTCATGGATCAGGACATAGGGCTCTTCCAGTTCCACCCGCATCTTCTCCTGATTGGTGATGAAGTAGGGCGACAGGTAGCCGCGGTCGAACTGCATGCCTTCCACGACTTCCAGCTCGGTCTCGGCGGTCTTGGCCTCCTCGACGGTGATGACGCCCTCATTGCCGACCTTCTGCATGGCTTCGGCCAGGAAGCGGCCGATTTCGGTATCGCCATTGGCGGAGATGGTGCCGACCTGTGCGATCTCGTCGTTCTTCGTCACCTTGCGGGCATTGGCCTTCAGTTCGGCGACGACCGCATCCACGGCCTTGTCGATGCCGCGTTTCAGGTCCATCGGGTTCATGCCCGAGGCGACGGCCTTGGCCCCTTCCCTGACGATGGCCTGTGCCAGAACGGTCGCGGTGGTGGTGCCGTCGCCGGCCAGATCGTTGGTCTTGGAGGCAACCTCGCGCACCATCTGCGCGCCCATGTTCTCGAACTTGTCCTCAAGCTCGATTTCCTTGGCGACGGAAACGCCGTCCTTGGTGATACGCGGTGCGCCGAACGACTTGTCGATCACCACGTTGCGGCCCTTGGGACCCAGCGTTACCTTCACCGCATTGGCCAGAATGTCGACGCCGCGCAGCATCTTCTCGCGGGCTTCGGTGTTGAACTTGACTTCCTTGGCAGCCATTGGATCACTCCTTCAGTAGGCAGCTTACTTTGACTGTTTCTTTTCGCGTCCCGCTCAGGGACTGTTTCTTTTCGCGTCCCGCTCGGGGACTGTTTCTGCTCACGGCCCCGCTCGGGGACTGTTTCTGCTCACGGCCCCGCTCAGGCGGCCTTCTTGACGGCGGCGGTCTCCTCGATCACGCCCATTACGTCGCCTTCCTTCATGATCAGAAGGTCCTCGCCCTTGAGCCTGATCTCGGTGCCGGACCACTTGCCGAACAGGATGCGGTCTCCCACCTTCACGTCGAGCTCGACCAGCTTGCCGCTTTCGTCGCGCGCGCCCGGACCGACGGCGATAACCTCGCCTTCCTGCGGCTTCTCCTTCGCGGTATCGGGAATGATGATGCCGCCGGCCGTCTTCTCGTCGGCTTCGATGCGGCGCACCAGAATGCGGTCATGCAGGGGACGGAATGTCATGTCTTTGTTCTCCTCTCAAGGACAAACGGACTGCGCCGTTCCACCCGGATCGTGCAGAGCGGAACGGCACGCGCGACCCTTTCCGGCGTTGCGCGGCTATCGATCTGGTTTCGCCGTTTCACGGTTTCAAGAGGGATCGGCAAAAATTTTGGCACTCGCAGCACATCACTGCTAGTGCCATGAAATCACGAAGTTTTTTATCCGCCAAACCATTCGGCACTTGATTTTACGGGATGCCGGCGGCACCTTTTTGAAATGCGGGTGGCCGCGTGCAAACAGGCGGCGCAAGGGGCATATGGAACGCTGCGACCGCTCCGGAGCGTCGCGGGACCGGGGCTTCGCACCGCCCGCATCCAACCGTCGCCTGGCGGCCGGGGTGCAGGCGCGGTTTCTTCGGAACCAGCCCCGGCCATGTGGAAGGATGCGCAAATGGCAACCACGGCCAGCAGGGATTTCCAGCTTCAGATGAACGGCTACGGGCTCACCACGGCTGAAATCCATTATCATATGCCGGATCATCCCAGCCTGCTTCAGCTTTACATCTGGCAGGAATACGATCTCGCGCCGCACTTTCCCGAGTTGAAAGGCTTTCTCGACTACTGGACGAAGGAACTGGATGGCCCGCTCCATTCCGTGCGCGTCGCCCACCACCATCTGATCAGACCCTCGGAATGGCGCGCGGTTGAAGGCATCATAACCATCCACTGAATGCCGTGCGGCAGCGCCGCCTTGCCCTCGATGACGGGCCTCGCCGCCACTGCCGCGGCCCGTCAGGCTTCACGCCTCCTCGCCGTCGGGCTCCAGCAGATCGATCAACGCCGCAACGCGTGAGCCCGGCAGGGGCCGCCCGCCCCCATCAGCGCCTCGTCGCTGTGCAGCCAGGCCCATGCTTCCCTGAGGTCCGCAACCGACGCACCCGTCGCCATCAGGTCAGCGATGACTTCCTCGTCCGCAGGTCCAACAACGGATATGATTTCCTCGCGTGTCATCGTCATGCCTTGTCTCCCCGATTTCATGGCTGGCATCCCGATGAAACGGGGATTGCGGCTTCGAGGTTCCCCGGCGTCGCGGGAATGCGCGGGACCAGCGCCTCGCCGTTCACGCAAATGTGGCCGTGGGACAGGGAGATTTTTGCGCGGCATCGTCTAGAAGCTATGGTCTGGACCCAGATGACCGCAGAAGGAGAGATCCGATGAGTTCAACCCGCCTCTTCATCCTTCGCCGGCCCTTTCTTCTGGCATTTTCGACCGCGATTGCCGTCGTTCTGGCCTCCGGTGCGGTTGTGTGGACCCGCGACTTCAATTCTGCCGGACCGAACACCGATTATCGCCCTGCCTTCGAAGGCCAGACGCGGGCTCCGGTCATCGCCGACGGGATCAGGCTCGACCGCACAGTGATCGCCGAAGGTCTGGAAAATCCGTGGGGCATGGCCGAACTGCCGGACGGCCGCTGGCTGGTGACCGAGAAGGCGGGACGCCTGCGTATCGTTGGGACGGACGGCACGATCTCCGATCCCGTCGCAGGCTTGCCGGACGTGTTTTCAACCGGACAGGGCGGGCTTCTGGATGTGGAGATACGCGACGATTTCGCCGAAACCCGGCGCGTGTGGTGGAGCTATGCCGAACCGCGGGCGGACGGGCTAAACGGAACGTCGGTCGCCACCGGCACGCTGTCGCCCGACGGGCGCGAGATGACGGACGTCCGCGTCATCTTCCGGCAGGAGCCGGGATGGCGGTCGGAGGCCCATTTCGGCTCCCGGCTGGTGTTCGACGATCAGGGCGGACTCTTCGTGACGACCGGCGACCGGTCGGTGACGGATGCGCGGCCACTGGCTCAGGACGTCGCCACGCATATCGGCAAGGTCCTGCGCATCGATCCCGAAGGCGGGCCTGCGCAGGGCAATCCGGCCATCGACGGCGGCCGGCCGGAAATCTGGTCCTACGGCCATCGCAACCTGCAATCCGCGGCCATCGGCCCCGACGGCGCGCTGTGGACCGTGGAGCACGGGCCGCGCGGCGGCGATGAGCTGAACCGCCCCGAGGCCGGCAGGAATTACGGATGGCCGGTCATCAACTACGGGATCGAGTATCGGGGCGGCCCGATCGGTGAGGGCCTGACGCAGAAGGAAGGCATGGAGCAGCCGATCTATTACTGGGACCCGGTGATCGCCCCCAGCGGGCTCGTATTCTACGACGGCGACGTCTTTCCCGAATGGAAGGGCAGCGCCCTGATCGGCGCCCTGCGCGGGCAGGCGCTGGTGCGGCTCACGATAGAGAACGATCGCGTCACCGGAGAAGCGCGCTATCTGCAGGGATATGCGCGCGTGCGCGATGTTGCCGTCGCAAGGGACGGGGCCGTGATGATCCTCACCGACGAAACGAATGGCGAGTTGATCCGCCTCACGCCCGCCCGCGACTGATCGCCCTGCTCCGGAATGAACCGCAACCGTGCACGGTTGTTTCCCTTCCGGCTCCCTGAAGGCGTCACGAAGCTTTCAGAAGGTCCGGATAGTGCCGCTCGGCCACGTCCGGATGCGAACGCAAGCGGCTCTTGAGCACATTGACTCCGACATCGCGAAACAGCGGATTGGCGGGATCGCTGGCCGGACCTTTCGCTTCAGCCGCCAGTTCTTCAGGCAGATTGAGCAGAGGTATCGTCGCGTCAAGACGCGCCCCGAAGAAGAACGGCACCGAATAGCGCTCCGCACCGCGCGACGGGGTTACCACCCGATGCAGCGTGGCGCGCAGATAGCCGTCGGACGCCAGTTCCAGAAGCTCGCCTATATTGACCACCAGCGTTCCCGGAACGGGCTCCACATCGACCCATTTGCCGTCATATTCGACCTGCAACCCTCCGACATTGTCCTGCAACAGGAGGGTGAGGAAGCCGCCATCCTTGTGCGCGCCAACCCCCTGGTCGTCATCCGTCTGCTCGCGGCCCGGATAGCGCACGATCTTCATGCGGTGATTGGCGCCCTCGCCATAGATCGGCTCGAACACATCCTCCGGCTGCTCCAGCGAAAGCGCGAACGCCTTCAGCAACCGGATCGCCACCTCGGCCACCCTGACCTGCCAGTCGAGGATCACGGGACGCAGTTGCGGCAACGCTTGCGGCCACTGGTTCGGGCCATGCAGCCTCGTCCAGGCCGGCTGCCTGCCGTTCTGGGGCACGGGGTCCCGCTCGATGCCGAAGTCGAGTTGCTCGCGCCAGTCGGCCTGCCCGCGCGTGCGCTCGCCCGCCACCCGCGTATAGCCGCGGAACTGCGAGGAATTCACCATTTCGATGCGCTGCTTCTCCTGCACCGGCAGGTCGAAGAACTGCCGGGAAAGCTCGAACAGGCGCTCGATCTCGTCCAGCGAAATGCCATGCCCGTCGAGATAGAAGAAGCCGACATCGCGCGCCGCATAGCGCAGGTCCCGCAGGAACATGGCGCGCGCCGCCGGGTCCTGCTCGAAGGACGAGAGATCGAGAATGGGGAAAAGACGGGCCATGGGTGCCTCCTTCCGCTGTCTGTCCGATGAAACCAACAAATGGCGTGGCGACCTGTGGGCGTATGATCCCGGACGGCCGGCATCGAGAAAAGAAACAGCAGGCGCGCCATTGCCGCCATACGCGACAATGGCTCCTAATCAGGCCGCCCGCCATGGAAGCGGTTTTCTTGCGGAGCGAATGAACCGTTCCGTCTCATGCCGCTTGCCAGGGCAATCAGGCTGATGCCGGAGCCGATCCACAGCAGTTCCGCCGAACAGCGTTTGATGCCCAGGAACTGCCATTCCTTGCACAGCGATATGGCGAGTGAACACACGTCCGGGGCTCTGAAAAGCTGCGCTCGCCACGGGGAATGCTTCATTCGTCATGCCCCATAATGGAAAGGATATCGTGACGCAGACGCACGATACGGGACATGGCCGGCAGCAGAATGCGCAGGCAGTGTGCAACCTGCCTGCGGGTTCCGCACGCTCATGCAGGCGAACGGACGGACGGCCTGCCCGCTGTGAAGGAAGACACCCGCTTGCAGCCTCCGGAAGGGGGGGGGCGGCAATCTCTCCTTATATGTTGCGGCGCTTGCCTTCCATGAGGTCGAGCACGGCGCGCGCGGCGTCCAGAACGTTGGTTCCGGGACCGAAGACGGCGGCCACGCCATGGTCGAGCAGGAACTGGTAGTCCTGACGCGGGACGACGCCGCCCACCACGACGATGACCTCGTCGGCACCCCGCGCCTTCAGCGCCTCGACCAGTTGCGGCGCCAGCGTCTTGTGGCCGGCCGCCAGCGACGACATGCCGACGACCTGCACCTTGGACTTCACCGCAAGGTCGGCCGCTTCTTCCGGCGTCTGGAACAGCGGGCCTGCGATCACCTCGAAGCCGAGGTCGCCGAAGGCCGAGGCGATGACCTTGGCGCCACGGTCGTGCCCGTCCTGGCCGAGCTTGGCCACCATGATGCGCGGCGCGGAGCCGAGCACCCTGGCGAACTGGTCGAGCCGGTCCACCAGATTTTCGTATTCGGGTTCGCCCTCATAAGCGGGGCCATAGACCTTGCTCACCACTTTCGGCACCGCCGAATGGTCGCCGAAGGCATCGCGCATGGCATCGGAAATTTCGCCGAGCGTGGCGCGGGCCCGCGCCGCCTCCACGGCGGCTTCGAGGATGTTGCCCTGCCCCGAGCGCGCCACCTCGCGCAGCCGGTCCAAGGTCTCCCCGGCCTTCTTCGGATCGCGCTGGCGTCTGGTGCGCTCGATGCGGGCGATCTGCGCCTCGCGAACAGCCTTGTTGTCGATGTCGAGAATGTCGATCTCGTCCTCGGTTTCGAGGCGGTATTTGTTGACGCCGACGATCACCTCGTCGCCGCGGTCGATGGCCGCCTGCTTGCGGGTCGCGGCCTCCTCGATGAGGCGCTTCGGCAGACCGTCATTGACCGCCCTGGTCATGCCGCCCATCGCCTCGACCTCCTCGATCAGCTTCCAGGCGGCGTCGGCGAGTTCCTTCGTCAGGCTCTCGACATAGTAGGAACCGGCCAGCGGGTCGACGACCCTGGTCACGCCGGTTTCGTGCTGGAGGATGAGCTGGGTGTTGCGGGCGATGCGGGCCGAGAATTCAGTCGGCAGCGCGATCGCCTCGTCGAAGGAATTGGTGTGCAGCGACTGCGTCCCGCCGAGCGCCGCCGACATGGCCTCGAAAGCGGTGCGCACGATGTTGTTGTAGGGGTCCTGTTCCTGCAGGGACACGCCGGAGGTCTGGCAATGGGTGCGCAGCATCAGCGAGGAAGGCTTCTTCGGCTCGAACTCCTGCATGATGCGGGTCCACAACAAGCGCGCAGCGCGCAGCTTTGCGGCTTCCATGAAGAAGTTCATGCCGATGGCGAAGAAGAACGACAGCCGTCCGGCGAACTCGTCGACGTCGAGGCCCTTCTTCAGCGCCGCGCGCACATATTCGCGCCCGTCGGCCAGCGTGAAGGCCAGCTCCTGCACCAGCGTCGCGCCCGCCTCCTGCATGTGATAGCCGGAGATGGAGATGGAGTTGAACTTCGGCATCTCCTTCGAGGTGTATTCGATGATGTCCGCGATGATCCGCATCGAAGGCTCGGGCGGATAGATATAGGTGTTGCGGACCATGAACTCCTTGAGGATGTCGTTCTGGATGGTGCCCGACAGCCTGGCGCGCGGCACGCCCTGCTCCTCGCCGGCGACGATGAAGTTGGCGAGCACGGGAATGACCGCGCCGTTCATGGTCATCGACACGGAAATCTGGTCGAGCGGGATGCCCTCGAACAGGATCTTCATGTCCTCGACGGAATCGATGGCGACGCCTGCCTTGCCGACATCGCCGACGACGCGCGGATGGTCGCTGTCATAGCCGCGATGGGTGGCGAGGTCGAAGGCCACCGACACGCCCTGCTGGCCCGCCGCCAGCGCCTTGCGGTAGAAGGCGTTCGATTCCTCGGCCGTCGAGAAGCCGGCATACTGGCGGATCGTCCACGGACGCCCGGCATACATGGTGGCGCGCGGCCCGCGCACGAACGGCGCGAAGCCCGGCAGGCTGTCCAGATGCGTGGCACCTTCCAGATCGTCGGCCGTGTAGAGCGGCTTGACCGGAATGCCTTCCGGCGTATTCCACACCAGCGTGTCCGGATCGCGCTTGACCTCCTTCTCGGCCAGCGTGCGCCACTTCTGGATATTGGGGTCGGGTTTCGGATCGTTCATCACAATTCCCTGCCTACTCGAATTCGAGGATCAGTTCGTCGACGGCAAGGCTGGCGCCCGGCTCGACGGCAACGCGTTTGACCTTGCCGCTCTTTTCGGCGCGCAGCACGTTTTCCATCTTCATCGCCTCGACGGTGGCAAGCGCCTGTCCTTCCTGCACCTCGTCGCCTTCCTGAACGGCGATGGAGGTGACCACGCCCGGCATCGGGCACAGCAGCATCTTCGACGTATCGGGCGGAAGCTTGACCGGCATCAGCCGCGCAAGCTCCGCGACGCGGGGGCTGCGCACATAGGCTTTTGCATCGATGCCGCGCCAGCGCAGGCGCATCGAAGAACCGTTAAGCGTGACCTTGACGCCCATAGCCTCGCCATCCACCACGAAGGCTGCATGGCTGGCGCCGGGCAGCCACTCGCTCGAAACAGAGACATTCTCACCATCCGCGAAGGCTATCGTGTCGCTGGCCGCACCTTCCGTCACGGCGAGCGCAAATTCGTGATCGGCAACAGTCGCCACCCAGTCTGCGCCGATGCTGCGCGGATGGTTGGCGAGCACGCCGGAAATCTGCGCCGCGCGGCGTGCAAGCCGCAGATGGATGAAGGTGGCGACTGCGGCCAGCCGGCGTGCCTGCCCCTCGCTTGCCGTCACCCCGGCAAAACCGTCCGGAAATTCCTCGGCGATATAGGCCGTGGTCAGCCGCCCGTCCCGGAAACGCTGCTGATCCATCACCGCCGACAGGAACGGCAGGTTGTGGCCGATGCCCTCGACCTCGAAATCGTCCAGCGCGCGGCCCATGGCGTCGATAGCGCCAATGCGGTCGGGGGCCCATGTGCACAGCTTGGCGATCATGGGGTCGTAATGCATGGAGATTTCACCGCCCTCGAACACGCCGGTGTCGTTGCGGATGACGGTGCCATCCGGCTGCCCGCCTTCCGCCGGCGGACGGTAGCGCGTCAGCCGGCCGATGGAAGGCAGGAAGTTGCGATAGGGATCCTCGGCATAGAGACGGCTCTCGATGGCCCAGCCGTTCAGCTTCACGTCTCCCTGCGCGATGCGCAGCTTTTCGCCGGCCGCAGCCCGGATCATCTCCTCCACCAGATCGATGCCGGTGATCAGTTCCGTCACCGGATGCTCGACCTGAAGGCGGGTGTTCATTTCGAGGAAGTAGAAATTGCGCTCGCCATCGACGATGAACTCGACCGTGCCGGCCGAAAAATAGCCGACTGCACGCGCCAGCGCCACGGCCTGCTCGCCCATGGCCTTGCGCGTCGCCTCATCGAGGAACGGCGACGGGGCCTCCTCGATCACCTTCTGGTTGCGGCGCTGGATCGAGCATTCGCGCTCGCCCAGATAGAGAATGTTGCCATGCTTGTCGCCCAGCACCTGAATCTCGATATGGCGCGGCTGGGTGACGAACTTCTCGATGAAGATGCGGTCGTCGCCGAAGGAGGATTTCGCCTCGTTCTTCGACGACTGGAAGCCTTCGCGCGCCTCGGCATCGTTCCACGCAATGCGCATGCCCTTGCCGCCGCCGCCGGCCGAAGCCTTGATCATCACCGGATAGCCGATCTGGGAGGCAATCCGCACCGCCTCATCGGCATCTTCAATGAGCCCCATATGGCCGGGCACGGTGGAAACGCCCGCTTCCGCCGCCAGCTTCTTGGAGGTGATCTTGTCGCCCATCGCCTCGATGGCCTTGACCGGCGGACCGATGAAGGCGACGCCCTCCTGCTCCAGCGCCTCGGCGAAAGCCGCGTTTTCGGACAGGAAACCGTAGCCGGGGTGGACGGCATCGGCACCTGTCTTGCGGATGGCCTCAAGAATCTTGTCGATGACGATATAGGACTGCGACGAAGGCGCAGGGCCGATATGCACTGCCTCATCGGCGAGCCGCACATGCAGCGCGTCGCGGTCGGCGTCCGAATAGACGGCGACGGTTTTGATGCCGAGCTTCTTCGCGGTGCGGATGACCCGGCAGGCGATTTCGCCGCGATTGGCGATGAGGATCTTCTTGAACATCAGCCCGTCTCCAGTCCCCAAAACTTCAATCTTTGAATTTCTTTTCGTAAGGCATCGTCAGAAGCGCCGAAGCCGTGACCACGCCGCCGAACACGAAGGCGAAAGGCGCAACCAGCAGCAATATCGGAATGACCGGATTTGCCGCCCGCTCGATGCGCGCGCCGATGCCTCCTATATCGAGCCAGATGATGGCGATGGCCGTCAGCGTCCCGATCAGCGCGCCAAGCGCTGCGTTCAGCGCCATGAAGCGCAGCATCTGCCAGTGGTCCTTGCGGGCCTCCTCCGGCGTCAGCTTCGGCTTGTTCATCGCTCCTCCGGCCCCGCTCTCACAGAGGCATCGTGTCGTGCTTGCGCCATGGGCCTTCCACGCGCTTGGTGCGCAGCGCGGCAAAGGCGCGCGCGATGCGGCGGCGCGAGGAATGCGGCATGATCACCTCGTCGATGAAACCGCGCTCGGCCGCCACGAAGGGATTGGCGAAGCGCTCTTCATACTCGGCGGTGCGCGCGGCGATCTTCTCCGCATCGCCCAGTTCCGAGCGGTAGAGGATTTCGGTCGCGCCCTTGGCGCCCATCACCGCGATCTCGGCGGTCGGCCAGGCATAGTTGATGTCGGCGCCGATATGCTTGGAAGCCATGACGTCATAGGCCCCGCCATAGGCCTTGCGGGTGATCAGCGTCACCATCGGCACGGTGGCCTGCGCATAGGCGAACAGAAGCTTGGCGCCATGCTTGATGACGCCGCCATATTCCTGCGCCGTGCCGGGCAGGAAGCCGGGCACGTCCACCAGCGTCAGAAGCGGAATGTTGAAGGCGTCGCAGAAGCGCACGAAACGGGCGGCCTTGCGCGATGAATCGATGTCGAGGCAGCCGGCGAGCACCATCGGCTGGTTGGCGACGACGCCCACCGTCTGACCCTCGATGCGCATCAGGCCGGTGACGATGTTCTTCGCGAACGCTTCCTGAATCTCGAAGAAATCGCCCTCGTCGGCGATGGCCGCGATCAGCTCCTTCATGTCGTAGGGCTTGTTGGCCGAATCCGGCACCAGCGTGTCGAGCTTCATGTCGATGCGGGCCGGATCGTCATGGAAGGGGCGGACCGGCGGCTTCTCGCGGCTGTTCAGCGGCAGGTAGTCGAACAGCTTGCGCACGCCCTCCAGCGCCTCGACGTCGTTCTCGAACGCGCCATCCGCCACCGAAGACTTCTGCGTATGGGTGCGCGCGCCGCCCAGTTCCTCGGCCGTCACGATCTCGTTGGTGACGGTCTTCACCACATCCGGCCCGGTGACGAACATGTAGGACGAGTCGCGCACCATGAAGATGAAATCGGTCATGGCCGGCGAATAGACCGCGCCGCCCGCGCACGGCCCCATGATCACCGAAATCTGCGGCACCACGCCCGACGCATCGACATTGCGCTTGAACACGTCGGCATAGCCGGCGAGCGAGGCGACGCCTTCCTGAATGCGCGCGCCGCCGGAATCGTTGAGCCCGATCACCGGCGCGCCGTTCTTCACGGCCATGTCCATGATCTTGCAGATCTTCTGCGCATGGGTCTCCGACAGCGAACCGCCGAGCACGGTGAAGTCCTGAGAAAACACATAGACCAGCCGGCCGTTGATGGTGCCCCAGCCCGTCACCACGCCGTCGCCCGCCACCTTCTGGCTCGCCATGCCGAAATCGGTGGCGCGGTGGGTGACATACATGTCGAACTCCTCGAAGGAGCCCTCGTCCAGCAGCACCTCGATGCGCTCGCGCGCCGTCAGCTTGCCCTTGGCGTGCTGGGCGTCGATGCGCCGCTGGCCGCCGCCGAGGCGGGCTTCGGCGCGGCGCGCCTCCAGTTGCTCGAGAACGTTGCGCATCAGCGGCTCTCCCCAACGGATCGGAGAACGGGCACGAAAAGCAGTATCGGCATGGTCTCTCCCTGACCGGCACAGTGAGCCGGCTTCTTTCACGCTCCCCTAGACGGAAGCGGCGCCCAAGAAAATGCTGGAACGGGTGGATTTGCATAGTATAGAATTTTGCAAATTGCGAATTGTGGGAATGCGAACATGTCAACAGGCAAGCTCTATATCGGCCGCAAGGTGCGCGAATCCCGCCTCGCCCATGGCCACACGCAAGCCGCTTTCGCCGAGCGTCTGGGCATCTCGACCTCCTATCTGAACCAGATCGAGAACAACCAGCGCCCGGTTTCGGCCACGGTGCTGCTGGCGCTGGCCGAGAAATTCCAGATCGAGATGTCCGAGCTTTCGGCCGGCAGCAGCGACCGCCTGCTGTCGGCGCTTTCGGAAGCGCTGGCCGATCCGCTGTTCGAAAACTATTCGCCCGGCATGCAGGAGCTCAAGCTTGTTGTTCAGAACGCACCCGGCCTCGCGCATGCCCTGATCGCCTGCCATCAGGCTTACCGCCGCAACAGCGAGCAGCTTGCCGGCTTCGACCAGATGTCGCGCACCAGCGGGCTGACCGATCCCACCCCATACGAGGAAGTGCGCGATTTCTTCCATTTCATGGACAACTACATCCATGAGATCGACATGGCCGGCGAGAAGCTGGCGCAGTCAATCGGCATTCCCGATGCGGAAACGGGTGCGGCACTCACCGCTCATCTGGAGATGCGGCATGGCGTGCGCATCCTCAAGGCGGCGGAAGGCGAGGACGTTCTGCGCCGTTACGATCCCGCCTCGAAGCTGCTCTATCTCAACGCCTATTCGCCGGCATCGACGCGCCATTTCCAGATGGCCTACCAGATCGCCGCTCTGGAACTGAAGACGGAGATCGACACCATCGCGCGCCGCGCCGAGTTCCGCTCGCCGGAATCGGTCGAGATCTGCCGCATCGGCCTGCGCAACTATTTCGCCGGGGCCGTCACCCTGCCCTACCAGACCTTTCTCAGCGCCGCCCGCGAGCTGCGCCACGATCTGGAACTGCTCGCCGCCCGCTTCGGTGCGAGCCTCGAACAGGTGGCGCACAGGCTCTCGACCCTGCAACGCCCCGGCATGAAGGGCGTGCCGGTGTTCTTCGCCCGCTTCGACCGGGCCGGCAACATCACCAAGCGCCACAGCGCCGCCAAGCTGCAATTCGCCCGCTTCGGCGCGGCCTGCCCGTTGTGGAACGTGCATCAGTCGTTCGAGCTGCCCGGCCGCATCATCAGGCAACTTGCCGAGACCCCGGACGGCGTGCGCTATCTGTGCGTGGCGACCGAAATCGCCAAGTCGGGCGGCGGCTTCAATGCCTCGCGCCGTCGCTATGCCATCGCGCTCGGCTGCGAGATCGCCTATGCGGGCGACTTCGTCTATGCTGACGGGCTCGACCTCACCAACCGCGCCGCCTTCGATCCGATCGGCATTTCCTGCCGCATCTGCGAGCGCGCCAGTTGCGACCAGCGCGCCAGCCCGCCCTTCAAGCGGCGCCTGCTGGTCGACCACGATCTGCGCTCGCCGGTGCCCTACCGGCTGGAATGAAAAAGGCGGCGCAATGGCCGCCTTTTCGTTTCCGCCTGTCCGGCCCCTCATTCGATATCGAAGGAGACGCCCTGGGCGAGGGGGAGGGCTTTGGAGTAGTTGATGGTGTTGGTTGCGCGGCGCATATAGGCCTTCCAGGCGTCGGAGCCGCTCTCGCGCCCGCCGCCGGTCTCCTTCTCGCCGCCGAA
>NZ_SNZF01000015.1 GCF_004363725.1 Aquamicrobium defluvii
CCCGAAACCTCGCCAACCCGTGCAAGCTCCTCACCCGTCACAGGGCTGCGCACCACAAGCGTTCCGCCCGAAACCGAAGCCGGCAAAACTCCAAGCCCGCAGAGAAGTTCGGCCGTCTCATTTGCTATGGACATCAGATCACCTTTGGAAATCGAAACACGTTCGACGGCCGCAGCCGTCATACCCGGCCCTGAAGCAGGGATTTTGCCTATGACTAACGGTTCCGGAACGCTTGCGCCACCCCGCTGGAAGACACGAACCACAACTTGCCAGCCCTATCGGCCGCTGTTTAGGCTGCATCCCGAAACAAGGGGCAGAACCGCATGAAAACCGTCTTTTCGCCGCTGCACGCCGGGCACGCCGATACGTTCGAACTTGTTGCCGGCGAGCTGGTGCCCGGTTTCGAGAAGCCATCGCGGGCGGAATTCATCAGGGCACGGGTGGAAAGCGAGAAGCTCGGCGACATCCTGCCGCCGCAGGAGCACGACCTTTCGGCGGCCAGAAAGGTTCACGCCTCCGACTATATCGATTTCCTGTCGACCGTCTGGTCGCAATGGCAAGCGGCCGGGCATACCGGCCCGGCGGCGCTGCCCTATGTGTGGCCCACACGCGGCCTGCGTGCAGACAGGAGGCCGCGCGCCATCGAAGCTCAGCTCGGCTACTACTCGTTCGATGCCGGAGCGCCCTTCGTCAAAGGAACATGGGAGGCGGTGAAGTCCTCCTGCGATGTCGCATTGACCGCAGCCGGTCTGGTCAACACAGGCGAACGTGCCGCCTTCGCGCTTTGCCGCCCTCCGGGCCACCACGCCGGCTCCGCCTTCATGGGCGGCTACTGCTACATCAACAACGCGGCCGTTGCCGCGCAGTGGTTCCGCGACCACGGCGCGGCGCGCGTGAGCGTGCTCGACATCGATTATCATCACGGC
This sequence comes from Aquamicrobium defluvii, assembly GCF_004363725.1. Classification (GTDB taxonomy): domain Bacteria; phylum Pseudomonadota; class Alphaproteobacteria; order Rhizobiales; family Rhizobiaceae; genus Mesorhizobium; species Mesorhizobium defluvii. The sequence goes on from NZ_SNZF01000015.1 coordinate 927, forward strand.
AACGGAACGCAGGAAATCTTCTATTCGCGCGCCGACGTGCAGGTGCTGAACCTGCACGCCGATCCGATGGCCGAATATCCCTTTTTCCTCGGCCACGCCGACGAACATGGCAGCGGGGCCGGGCAAGGCTGCAACCACAACTATCCGATGCCCGCCGGAACGGCGTGGGATGAATGGAGCCTGGCGCTCGAGGATGCCTGCGCCAAAATCGGCGCCTGCCGCCCCGACGTGGTCGTCGTCTCGCTCGGTGTCGATACATTCGAGAAGGACCCGATCAGCCGGTTCAGGCTGAAAAGCAGCGATTATCCCCTCATCGGCAAACGCATCCGCAAACTTGGCCTGCCTGTGCTTTTCGTCATGGAGGGCGGTTATGCGGTCGAGGAAATCGGCATCAACGCCGTGGGTGTCCTGACCGGCTTCGAGGGTCGCTGAGCAGAAACCGAGTCGCGCATGGACTCCGAATCCGATTTTTGTCAATTCCCGTTTGATGTCGGATTCGAGTGAGGGTAGATTAAGTCCGAATCAGTCGATCCTGCGGGGGCGGGGCGAAAACTTCCAGGTCTGAAGCTTCGACGAAACGATCGAGGCAAGACGCGATGGTTTCGCGTTCCCTGACGGAATCGTCCGGTCGGGCGTTGTCGGCGTCCCGTGCGTTTCCGGCATTTTGCGTTCCCAAAAACTTTGCGCGTTCCAGCGTGAATTCGATGCGTTTTCCCCTGCCATGGGCGTCATGCCTGCGGTGGACCATGGATTGTGGCTCCAAGACTCCGATGAACAACCTCGCATCAGACACGAAAAACCGCGGCCCGGAACACCCGCCCGCTTCACGGGGCGAGCTTACCGGCTTCCTCATGAACATGACCGCCAATACCGGCGCCGACAGCTACATGCTGGTCGCCATCGTGCACGGCGAAGCCCGCAATCAGGCCCGCATCGTTGCTTCCAACTGGCAGTTCGACGCCATAGAGCTGATCGGGCGCCAGCTCATCGCGACGCTTGCCCAAGGGCCGTGGACCGCTTCACCGGGCACGCTTCCCGCCGCCCTGACGGTCAGCAGCGCACCCGACACCGACGCGCTCATCAATGGCGAGGAAGCGAGGCTGCTTCACGTGCTCGGCCATGCCGAGGTCTATTCGCTGGCGCTCAATGTGGGCCGCCAGCGCCTGTTCATCCTTTTTTCTTCCGCGCAGGCAGGAAGCATCGACCTTTCCACGCTGGCCCGTGCCCAGATCGAATGCTGCTATGCGCTGTCGCGCACGCCCCATCTCATCGCCGGAACCGCCACCGAAGACCCGCTTTCCGACCGCGAGCGCGAATGCCTGTTCTGGGTTTCGGAAGGCAAGACCACCGACGAGGTCGCCGTCATCCTCGGCGTGTCCTCCAACACGGTGAACAGCTACATCACCCACGCCATTCAGAAGTTCTCGGCCAGCAACAGGGCGATGGCCATCGCAACGGCAATCAGGAGCGGCATCATTTGACCCGGCCAGCCTTGAAGGATGTGGACCCAGGCCAGCCGCGCGCCACCTTCGGACAGGTCTGGCCGCAGGGTGGCAGCCATGGGCTCACTCTCGCGGATGCCGTGCGCCGCTGCCGCTGGATGGCGCTCGATATCAACGCGGACGCTTTCGCGCTGCTTCTCGCGCCCCCGGCACAGGAGCGCGCGCGCCTCGTGCCCTGCCTCGATTCCGACCATCCGGGCATAGGCTTCTCGAAAACAATCGACGCCGATACGGAACATGTGGTGCAGCATGTCCGCTCCTCCACCGAACCGCTGTGGTGGAGCAAGGCAGGCGACTGCGCTTCGGACACCGCTCCTGGCTCGCTGTCGTGGGTCACGCGGATCTCGCCGCTGGTCGAAGACAAAGCCGGCATCGCGTTCCCGGTTCATGCGGAACGCAACCAGTGCGGGCTGATGGTCTTCGCGGGCGACGGGATCAGTCTTTCCCAGGACATGCTCTACGATATCCATGGGCGCTGTTTTTCGCTGTTCGCCGCCGTATCGCGCATCCGCTCCGACAATCCGGGGCTGAAACGGGCGATGACCCGTCGCGAGCTCGAATGCCTGAAGCTCACCGCCAACGGCTATACGAGCGAGGAGATCGCGCGTCTGCTCAGGCTGTCGGTGCACACCACCAACCAGTACCTCACCCAGTCGGCGCAGAAGCTGAATGCGGTGAGCCGCACGCAAGCCGTGGCCAAGGCGCTTCGCCTCGGCCTCATAGAGTAGAACGGCCGAGCCCCATCGTCTCGGCAGGCCGGATTCGCGACTGTTCGATCGCCTGACGCAGCAGCGCCGTGTTCATCTGCGGGTCCTCGCGCGGCGTCTCGAAGGTGACGTAGTTGACCACCACGGAAGCCTGATGCTCTTCGAGCGTGAGCTGGAAGTAGACAGCGACCCCGGCTGGCCTCAGTTCGAGGTCGAGCACGATGCGCGGACTGCCGCCCCAGTCGATATAGGCTTCGCCGCCATGGCCGAGCCTGAGGGTGCCGGGCATGAAATAGAGCTCGGCCGCCGAATCCACGAGGTCGGCAAGGCAGGCGAAATGCTCCAGCCGGATAAAGGCGATGTAGTCGGCCACATCGACCAGCCGCAATTCTCCCACCACCTGTTCGATGGCGCGTGCCACGATGCTCTCGCGTGTTTCTGCGTGCGGCTGCCTTATCATGTCACCTGCCGGCGTTTGACCTTGTTCGAGTAGACGATCCGCACCAGTTCGGCGACGGCCTGGTAGAATTGCTGCGGGATGACGCTATCCACCGAAACTTGCTTGTACATGGAGCGGGCAAGCGCAACGTCCTCGAATACGGGAACGCCGTTCGCTTCGGCCAGTTCGCGGATCTTGAGCGCCACCAGATCCTGCCCCTTGGCGAGCATGAGCGGGGCGGCATCCTCCTCCCGCACATATTTGAGCGCAATGGCATAGTGGGTCGGGTTGGCGATCACCAGCGTGGCGCGCGGAACGGCCGCCATCATGCGCCGGCGCGCCCTGTCGCGGGCCACGGACCGGATGCGCGACTTGACGATCGGATCGCCTTCGGACTGCTTGAGCTCGTCCTTCACCTCCTGCTTCGTCATGCGCAGGTCCTGCTTCCAGTGGAAGCGCTGCCATATGAAGTCGGCCGCGGCGATGGCGCCCATCACGAAGACGATCACGACAAGAATATCGACGGTGAAGCCGCGGATCACGCCTCCGAATTCCACCGGATTGGTGATCATGCCGGCCAGCAGGCGGCTGACGCTGTCCGAAAGCGCGATCATCAGCACCAGTATGGCGAAGCCCACCTTGGCGACCGACTTCAGGAATTCCACGAAACCCTGCACGCCGAACATGCGCTTCCAGCCCTGCACGATGGAAATGCGCGACGCCTGCGGCCGAATGCGCTCCGCAACGAAACGAGGCATGTTCTGAGCGACCGAAGCCGTTATCCCGGCAACCACCAGCAAAACCAGCAGGGCGGCGACGCCGCGGCCGATCTCGACCATGACGCTGCGATAGAGCGCGATCATGTCAGTCTCGTTGGCCATCGGCCACACGTCGGGCTTTTCGAGGAACATGGACAGGAAGAGCCCCAGCTCCACCGCAGCGTCGCGCGCATAGAAGACGGTGTAGGCAAGGATGGCGACGAAAGAGGCGAAGATCGCGGTTTCCTTCGAATGGGGCAGCTTGCCCTTCTCGACGGTGTCGCGGATCTTCTTCTCGGTCGCCTCTTCTGTTTTCGAATCCTTGTCGACGGCCTCGGACATGGCTCAGCCAGCTATGCCGCTTCGGAGGCTGGCTGCGCTCCGGGCAGTTCGAAGGCGCCTTCGCGCGAAAGGCGTACCGTGGCCGAGGCGACCGTCTTGCGGGCCTGCATGATGTCTGCAAGCGCAATGCCCTCCGAACCCATGGAAAGCTCGGACTCGATCATGCGCCGCGCCCGCGCGCCGATGGCGGACAGCACCGCCTCGGTCAGTTCTTCCGGCGCCCCGCGCAGCGCCAGTGTGACGACGTCCGTCGACAGGCCGTCGAAAACCAGCACACGCGCCTTCTGCGACAGCAGATGCATGTCATCGAAGGAGAATACCCGCGCTTTCACGCCGGCGAGATCGGGCGTTCCGACGGATTCCAGATCCTGGATAACCTCATCGAGCTGGGCCTTGTCCATCTCGTTGAGGACGCTCGCCAGACGCGCCTGGCCCGATGAGGTGTCCTTTGAGGAAGAGCCGTCGAGCAGGCGGGCGCGGATCTGGTTTTCCACGATGCGCACTGCCGCCTGCGGCGCGCTGGCCATCGTCACCATACGCTTCATGACCTCCGCCCGCAGCGGCTTCTCCAGCGTCAGCAGCACCTGCGCGGCAAGCTGCGACGACAGCTTCGAAAGCACCAGCGCGCCAGTCTGCGGATGTTCGCCGGCGAGGAAGCCGCCGATGCGCGCGGCGTCGAGCTTCTCCACCTGCGGCCATACCGGCAGGGGACCGGCATCGGGCTTCTTCTGCCTGCCTTCCATGATGGCGCTGACCTCTTCCGGCGACAGCGTCTCGTTGAGCAGCGTGTCCATCTTGTCGGCGGAATCGAGCAGGCCGGCGCCTTCGGTGAATTCAGCCTCGAACTCGGCCACGATCTTCTCCAGATCGGCCTGCGGAATGGTTCGCAGCATGCGCGCCGCATCGATCAGCGACTTGAGTTCCTCCTGCTTGAAGAACTTGAGCAGGCGACCCGCCGCCGGCTTGCCCATGGCCACAAGGATGGCGGCTGCCTTCTGCGGCCGGGTCAGCGTCAGCGATGTCGTCATGCGGCTCTCCCCTGCTCCCGTTGCGCGCCCGTCCGGCCCGGCATCAGGCGCTCTTTGCGGTGATGATCTCGGTCAGGCGGACCGCGAAGCGGGAGGAATCGTTTTCCAGCACGGTCAGTTCGCCGCGCGCGATGCGGCGACCGTTGACCATCACGTCGATCGGCTCGCCGATGCGCCGGTCGAGAGCCACGGTTGAGCCCTTCTGCAAGGTCATCAGATCGGATACCGCCATTTCGGTGGTGCCGAGCACGATCTGCACATCGACCGGGATATCCATGATGACGCTGCTGCCGGACGAAGCGGTTTCGGGGGCCGCGTCTTGCGGGCGCTTTTCCTCCTGCTGGAGTACGCCGCGCAACTCTTCGATGGCCCGGTCGAGCTGCTCGTCCCGGTCCTCGCCCAGGGCTTCCGCATTGGAATGGCTCATACTGCTACTCTCCTGTTGCCAACGCCCGGTCAACCCGGCGCAAGCCCATCCATGAAATCCTGCGCTTCATCGTGCGGCTGCCTGATGCGCACCGTGTAGTGCTTGCCAAGCTTGCCAAGCTCGCACACGAACAATGTGCGGTCCCGCACCCCAAGCCGCGCATGGTTCTGGGCCATGTCGCCCAGTTCGATCACGTCGCCGGCGCGCAGACCGGCAAGCTGGCCGAGCGACATCTTCGCCAGAGGCATGGTTGCCGTCAGCGAAATCGTCGAACGCTTCACCTCTTGCGAGAAATGCGTCTGCCAGCGGGAGGTATCTTCCGCATCGGCATCCGCGCCGTTGCGCGCCAGGATCACCCGCTGGGGGATCGTGATCGCGACAGTGCCACGCTCGGTCGCGGTCGACAGCGCAAAGACGATGCGCACAGCGGGACCGTCGCGCAGCACATGGCGCTTCGCCTCCAGCCCTGCCATGGCCCGCTGCACGGGAAGCCTGAGATCGAGCGAACGCCTGCCGGAGCCGTTGAGCACGTCGGCGAACTCCTGGAACACCAGCGTCGCCACATCGATCTCGACGGGAGAGAAATCCCGCTCGATCGTGGAGACGGGCCCATCGGGATCGCCGCCGAACAGCGTGCAGACCATGACGGAGACCGCTGCCGCATCCATGACCAGCGTCATGGCATCGGACGAGATCGTCGAGGCGACGATGGTCATGGCGAAGCTGTCACCGGCAAGCGAACGCGCTTCCGCCACCCGGATGATCTCCACGCCCTGAAGGTCGACGCGCACCGGGGCGCCGATCTCTTCAGCCAGACGCTTCATGAGCAATGGCAGCGCACGCTCCGCCATGGAGCGTCCGGCGCCGATCACCTGGCCGGCGTCGCCGCTGTCGCCCAGCAGTCGCTCCATGATCAGGGAACGGGTTCCCGCCGGGCTGGCCGGGCTGCTCATGATGCGCAAGCCTCCACAGCCATCGTCATGCAGCCTTCTTCTCGGCGATGACCGCATTCATGGTGCTCTGCTCGACGGCATCGATGGACGGCCTGTCGTAGGCGGAAATGGTCTTGCGGCCGAACTCGATGGCCACCTGCGGCAAAGAACCGTTCATATAGGCCAGAAGTGTCTGCTTCACGATGACGTAGAGGCGGCTCTGCTTCTCGCGCACGGTCTTGATCTTGGAGGCCACGGGCCCCACGACGGCATAGGAAAGGAAGATGCCGAGGAAGGTGCCGACAAGCGCGGCCCCGATCAGCCCGCCGAGGATTTCCGGTGACTGGTCGAGCGCGCCCATCGCCTTCACGACACCCAAGACGGCCGCGACGATGCCCAGCGCCGGAAGGCCGTCGCCAACGGCGACCATGGAATGATACGCCTTCAGCTTGTCGGACCGGATGGTCTGGATTTCCTCGTCCATCAGCGCCTCGATCTCATGGGGGCGGGCATTGCCGATGATGATGATGCGGCAGTAGTCACAGATGAAATTGGTGAGGTCCTTGTTCCGCAGCACGGTGGGAAATGCCTGGAAGATCGCGGACTCTTCCGGATTGTCGATATGCGCCTCGACCTCGCTGCGCGACCTGGAGCGCAATTCGCGCATCAGGCTGTGCAGGACGCCCAGCGTCTCCAGATATTCGCGCTCCTTCGGCACGGCCTGCCTGATCGCCTCGACGACGGCGCGGCCGGTGTCCTTCACCGTCTTCATCGGATTGGCGACGAGAAAAGCGCCCAGCGCCGCACCGCCGATGATGACCAGTTCCCACGGCTGCATGAGCACATGCAGGTGACCGCCCATGGCCATGAAGCCGCCGAGAACGCAGCCGAGCGTGACCACAAATCCGATCAGAATGCCCACGTTCCGTCCTTCCGCATCTCGTATCAGACAATGTGAATAGCGCGCGTGCCTTGTGTGAGGCTTGAATCCGGCGACCGGCGCGCAACGTCCGGTTCAGTTTCGCGCAAGCAAGCCGGCCTATTCTTTCCCTTCAGCTTCGGCCGGAGGCATCGCGTGTTGAACACTTTCGTCAGTTACAAGCTGATTGCACGGGACATCCCGAAGGCGATCGACCGCATCGAGCGCCAGCCGATGGTCGACCGCGAAACCAAATACTACCTCGAGAATATCGGCAAGGTCAGCTCGATCGACGAGTTCGTGAAGAACGACCGCCTGTTCAAATACGCCATGAAGGCATTCGGCCTTCAGGACATGAGCTACGCCAGGGCCTTCATGGTCAAGGCGCTCAAGGAAGGCGTGACGGACCCGGACAGCTTCGCCAACAAGCTGACCGACAAGCGCTACGCGGAATTCGTCTCCACCTTCGATTTCGCCAGGCATGGCGACGCGGCCACGATCTACAACAAGGCCCAGCAGGCGACGACCGGCAACTACGCCATCCAGGCCGCCATCGACGAAATCGATCCGGCGACGGTCAAGGCCGAGACCGACTACTACATGAGCAGGATCGCGGGCGTGAAGTCGATCGACGACCTGTTCGGCGATGCCCGGCTCTATAACTACGCCATGCGCGCCTATGCGCTCGATCCCGAAACGGAGAGCCCCGAGACGATGCGCAAGGTGCTGGAAGGCGGCATGTCCGACCCGAAAAGCCTCGCCAATACGCTGGAAGACAAGCGCTATGCAGCCTTCGCCAGCGCCTTCGACTTCGCCGGCCTTGGCGAAAAGGCCACGACCTGGACGCCCACGCATGAAAACGTGGTCGACAAGTATCTGCGGCAGACGCTTGAGGAAGATGCCGGCAACAGCAACGAAGGCGTGCGGCTGGCGCTCTACTTCCAGCGCAAGGCCGCCGACATCACCGACTGGTATCAGGTGCTGGCCGACAAGGCGCTGGCCACCGTGGTGCGGACGGCTTTCGGCCTGCCGGACTCCTTCGCCAAGGCCGACATCGACAAGCAGGTGAAACTCTTCGAATCGAAGATGAACATCGAGGACTTTGCCAACCCGGCAAAGCTGGAGAAGTTCATCACCCGCTTCACCAGCCTCTATGAGATCAGCAACCCGACCTCACCGGCCCTGAATGCAGCCAGCATCCTGTTCTCACAGCCGATGACGGCAGGCGTCTCCACGAACCTGCTGATGGCAATGCAGCAACTCAAGTCGAAATAAGGGGCGACCCGGCCATGCAGGACAGCCTCTATGTCGCCCTCTCCTCCCAGGTCGCGCTGGAACGGCGGCTGAACACCGTCGCCGACAATGTGGCGAACTCGACCACCGTGGGCTTTCGCGCCACCGGCGTAAAGTTCGAGGATGTGGTTTCGGGAACCGGTCCGCGCGCCGTCTCCTTCGCGTCGTCGGGCTCCACATATCTTTCCCCCGTGAGTGGCAGCATGCTCGAGACCGGCAATCCACTCGACTTCGCCATACAGGGCGACGCCTGGTTCGCGGTGGCGACGCCTGCCGGCACGGTCATGACCCGCGACGGCCGCTTCACCCTGGCCAATTCGGGCGCACTGGTCACCGTCGAGGGGCACCCGGTGCTGGACGCCGGCGGTGCACCGATCCAGCTCGATCCGAACGACGGTCCGCCCGAGGCCGGCAGTGACGGTTCCCTCACACAGGACGGAAGGCTGGTCGGCGCCATCGGCCTGTTCGCATTCGAGCCCGGCCTCGATTTCCAGCGCTACGGCAACTCCGGCATTCTCAACCGGAACCGGCTGGAGCCGCAGGTCGATACGCAGGATGTCGGCGTCTCGCAGGGCTTCGTGGAACAGTCCAACGTCAATCCGATGCTGGAGATGATGCATCTTATCCAGGTGCAGCGCACATTCGAGAACATGTCGGCCCTGATCCGCGACACCGGCTCTTCCGTCGATGAGGCGATCAAGACGCTGGGTTCGAAGTAACGGCCGCGCGCGATGACGGATGAAACCACGCTCGTCAGGTTGTCCGAACGCAGCGCCCCTGCCCCGGACCGGCTGACGCTGCTCGAACATGTCTGGCGGCGCTTCGGGGAGCCTTCGGCCCTTCTCAAGCACGGCGGGCGGGTCGTTGAAGTATCCTCCAACCATTACAAGGTGAGCGGTCTCAGCGAACTGGCGCGGCTCGGCGATCTGGTCGAGCATCGCAGCCGTCATGGCGGCGGCACACTGGGCGAGGTCGTCCATATCGCCCGCGACGGGATCGTGATCGCGCCCTTCGAACGCAATGCCGATGCAGGCATCGGCGATTCCGTGTTCAGGCGCGGCCCGCTGACGGTTGCGCCGCACCCGTCCTGGCGCGGCCGCGCGATTGACGCGCTGGCACGCCCGATGGACGCGGGAGCGCCATTGTTGCGCGGCGCGGAGGAATCCGGCAGCGCCGACAGGACGCCCGGCGCCATGGAGCGCCAGCGCGTCGGCACGGGGTTCCGGACGGGCGTTCGCGTCATCGACATCTTCACGCCGCTCTGCTTCGGTCAGCGTCTCGGCGTCTTTGCCGGGTCGGGCGTCGGCAAGTCGACGCTGCTGGCGATGCTGGCCGGGGCGGATGCCTTCGACACCGTGGTCGTCGCCCTGATCGGCGAGCGTGGCCGCGAGGTGCGCGAGTTCCTCGAGGATACGCTGGGCGAGAAGAACATGGCCAAGACCGTGGCGGTCGTCGCCACCAGCGACGAAAGCGCCATGATGCGCCGCCGCGCCCCGGATACCGCAATGCGGGTGGCGGAATATTTCCGCGACCGCGGCGACCGGGTGCTTCTGGTTCTGGATTCCATCACCCGATTCGCACACGCGCTGCGCGAGGTGGCGACCGGCACGGGCGAACCGCCGGTGGCGCGCGGCTATCCCGCCTCCGTTTTCACCGAACTGCCAAGACTGCTGGAGCGCGCCGGCCCGGGGGCGGAAGGCGCCGGCTCCATCACAGCCATCATTTCCGTGCTGGTCGATGGCGACGATCACAACGATCCCGTGGCCGACTCCGTGCGCGGCATCCTCGACGGCCATGTCGTGCTCGACCGCGCGATTGCCGAGCAGGGCCGGTTGCCCTCGGTCGATCCCCTCGCATCGATCTCGCGCCTTGCCGGTCGCGCCTGGACACCGGAACAGCGCGCATTGGTGACACAACTCAAAGCGATGATCGCCCGCTTCGAGGACACCCGCGACATCCGCCTTCTGGGCGCCTATCAGCCCGGCGGCGATCCGGAACTCGATGTGGCGGTGACACAGGTGCCGCTGATCTACGAAGCCCTCAGGCAATCGCCTGTCGATCCGGCGTCGGTCGATGCCTTCGCCGATCTGGCCGGCCATCTGAGAGGCAGGAATGGCGACCATGCCCACTGAACGCCAGCGCACGGAAACATTGCTCAACAACCTGCTTGCGAAAGCGCGCGCCGAAGAAGAAGCGGAGGCAGCCCGCGTCTCGCTGCTCTCCGGGCTCTTCGGCAAAACCCGCCCTCCCCGGCAGGCCCTCGCACCCGTCCCGGAAAGCTGGCCCGCTCCGCCTTCGGCCCCGTTTCCGAAGATCGACAGGCCCGACCGTCGCGGCGACTTCGTCGTCGCCGGCCTCGGTGTGGCGCTCGGGCTGATCTGCGCGCTGTTCCCATGGTACATCTTCTTCAATCAGGAGCAGTTCGGCGTGCGGGCCATGAGGCTTGGCGGACAGGGCGCCAACTCGGGCCGCGTCGTCGCCGAAAGCCTGCCGCCGCCCGCCCGGATACGCGACCTTCCGGAACTTCCGGGCGAACTCGATCTGTTCAGCACCGGCAATATCGCCGACGAACCGGCCCGCGATCCGCCGGGCGCCGACGAGCAGCCCTTTCCCGGCGCAGCCGCAGAATACAGGCTGGTCCACGTCGCCAACGGCCGCGCGATGATCGAGGACGATGCCGGCCTGTGGATCGTGCAGAACGGTTCCAGGCTGCCCGATTCCAGCCGCGTCGCCGCCATCGAGCAACGGGCCGGAAAATGGGTGCTGGTGACCAGCAGGGAGCAGGTGATCGAACTCTCCGAATGACGGCGGGCCGGGACCGGCGCAAGGCCCGCGCAAGACTGGCCGCCTACCATGGGCAAGGATACCGGAGAAGCCCATGGAGCCCGTCAACCTCTTCGATCTCGCCACAAGGCAGTCGCAATGGCTGGCCGTGCGCCAGACCGCCATCGCCGGCAATGTCGCCAACGCCAACACACCGGGCTATCTGGCGCATGACGTGGAGCCGTTCGAGCGCGTTCTGGAGCGAACCACGGTTTCGCTGAACGCGACGCAGCAAGGGCATCTCGGCTTCGGCGCCAGCGAGGCGGCCTTCCGGACGAGAGCGCAGGAATTCGACGGGGCGGTCATGCCGTCGAAAAACACCGTCGTCATGGAAACCGAGCTGATGAAGGCCGGCGAGGTGCGCCGCGCCTTCGAGCTGAATACGGCCATCGTCAAGGCTTTCCACGGCATGCTGCTGGCCGTGTCCAAGGGCTGATCGCAATGGATGCACTGACCGCCAGCCTCAAGATCGCCGCATCCGGCCTCGGCGCCCAGTCGGAGCGGCTGCGCGTCGTTTCGGAAAACCTCGCCAACGCCCAGTCGACCGGCAATTTTCCGGGCGCGGACCCTTATCAGCGCAAGACCGTCTCCTTCGTATCTGAGCTCGATCGCCTGTCGGGCGGATCGCTGGTGGAAGTCGGCGCCATCGACCGCGACCGCAGCGCCTTTCCGCTCGAATTCCAGCCCGGCAACATCGCCGCCGACGAGAATGGCTACGTCAAGCTGCCGAACGTCAACGTGCTGATCGAGATGGCCGACATGACCGAGGCCAACCGGTCCTACGAGGCAAACCTCCAGGTCATCCGCCAGGCGCGCGACCTGATCTCCATGACCATCGACCTGATGAGGACGCCATGATGATCGGCCCCGTCGGCTCCCTGCGCCTTGCCCCTTCCATCGGCACCGAAGCGGCCGGCGCCTCCCCCGTGCAGCAGGCATCGGACGCCGGCGCATCCTTCGCCGACGCTCTCGCGCAGGCCGCTTCGCGCACGGTCGGAAAGCTGGAAAGCGCCGAAACCCTGTCGATGGAGGCGCTCAGGGGCAATGCCGATACGCGGCAGGTTGTGGATGCGGTGATGAACGCCCAGCAAACGCTGCAGGCCGCCGTGGCCATCCGCGACAAGATCGTCAGCGCCTATCTCGAAGTCAGCCGGATGAGTATCTGAACATGAAAGCACTCGCCATCGCCGCCACCGGCATGAACGCCCAGCAGAACAATCTGGAAGTCATCGCCAACAACATCGCCAACATCAACACCACCGGCTACAAGCGCGCCCGCGCCGAGTTCACCGACCTGCTCTACCAGATGGAGCGGATGCCGGGCGTATCCAACCGCGCCAACGCCTCGATCGTGCCGGAGGGTGCGTCCGTCGGCCTTGGGGTCAAGCTCGCCGCCGTGCGCAACGTGCAGATACAGGGTCCGCTCGCCAATACGGACAACACTTACGATCTTGCACTCGTCGGCAAGGGCTGGTTCCAGATAGAGGCCGCCGACGGCAGCACGCTCTACACCCGCGCCGGCTCCTTCAACACCAATGCGGAGGGCCAGCTCGTCACGATCAATGGAGCCGCATTGATCCCCGCAATCACCGTTCCTGAAGACGCGGTAGAGGTGTTCATCAGCAAAAGCGGCCAGGTTTCCGCACGTATAGACGGGGAGATGGAGGTGCGCGATCTCGGCCAGTTCCAGATCGCCAACTTCGCCAATGAAGCCGGCCTGATACCTCTCGGCGACAATCTCTTTCAGGAATCGGCCGCTTCCGGCCAGGCCATCGTGGGCATTCCCGGCGACCCCGGCTTCGCGACCATAGAGCAGGGCTATCTGGAAAGCTCCAATGTCGATCCGGTGAAGGAGATCACCGAACTGATCTCGGCTCAGCGCGCCTATGAGATGAATTCCAAGGTCATTCAGGCCGCCGACGAGATGGCGTCCACGGTGTCGAGAAACCTCAGGTAGCGTGATGACCGCCGTCTCCTTCATCGCCGCAATTCGTCGCGCCGGGCTGGCCATCGTCACGGTGGCGGACATCTGCACGCCCGCCCTCGCGCAGGAGGCGGTGCTGATCCCCAATCGCGTCATCTATCCGGGCGAAACCATCACCGCCGGCGCGCTCAGACAGGTGAAGCTCGTTCCCGGCAAGGTGAAGCCGGACGCGGTTGCCACCACCCTGCCCGAGCTGGACGGCAAGGTAGCGCGGCGCACGCTTCTGCCCGGCCGCTATATTCCCTCCGCGGCCGTACGCAGCGCCTGGCTGATCGAGCAGGGTGCCTCGGTGCAGGTCTATTTCATCACCGGCGGGCTGACGATTTCGGCCACCGCCGTGACGCTGCAAGCGGGGGCGCCGGGCGACATGGTCAGGGTCCGCAATGTCGACAGCGGCAAGGTGCTGACCGGAACGGTGATGGAAGACGGCACCGTCAGGGTCGGCACATGAAGCGCGCGCTCGCCCTTGTCCTTGCGGCCCTGATGCCGTTGCAGCCGGTGCTGGCCGATGGCCTCACCGACAGGCAGAAGCGCGCCATCGCAGCCGAAAAGGGCGGCTTCGTCGAGACCGACTACGATCCGGCCACCGCCGCACGCATGTTCGAGGTCGCGCCTGCGCCCAGCAACCTGCCTCCCGGCCAGATCGCCGCCCGCATCAAGGATGTGGCGCAGTTGCAGAGCGCCCGCGACAACCAGCTCGTCGGATACGGTCTGGTCATCGGGCTGGCCGGCTCGGGCGATTCCCTGCGCAACTCGCCCTTCACCGAGCAGTCGATCCGCGCCATGCTGGAAAATCTCGGCATCGCCACCGAGGGCGGCAGCGCGCGCGCCCGCAACGTGGCCGCTGTCATCGTCACTGCCAACATGCCGCCTTTCGTGCAGTCCGGCGCGCGCATCGACGTGACCGTCTCCTCGATGGGCGATGCCACCTCGCTGGCGGGCGGCACGCTGATCATGACGCCGCTGAAAGCGGCCGACGGCGAAATCTACGCTGTCGGCCAGGGTCCGGTGATCGTGTCCGGCTTCAACGCGCAGGGACAGGCCGAGCAGGTGATGCAGGGCGTCCCGACTTCCGGGCGGGTTCCCAACGGGGCCATCGTCGAACGCTCGGTCTCGGCGGAATTCGGCGATCAGGCGGAGCTGACGCTGCAACTGCGCAATCCGGATTTCTCGACGGCCGTGCGCATCGCCGACGCCATCAACGCCTATACGCGCCAGCGTTTCGGCCAGCGGGTGGCGGCTGAACGCGATGCCCGCACCGTCTCGATCCGCAAGCCGAAGAACATATCGGCCGCCCGCTTCTACGCCGAGATCGAGAACCTCGTCATCCAGTCCGATACGCCGGCACGGGTGGTGATCGATGAACGCACCGGCACCATCGTCATCGGCAATCAGGTCCGCATCTCGCGCGTCGCCATCAGCCACGGCACGCTTACCGTGCGCATCACCGAGGCGCCGCGCGTCGTCCAGCCGGAGCCCTTCTCCAAAGGGGTGACGGCAGTCGAACCCGACACGGCCATCGACGTCGTCCAGCCGGATGCCCGTGTGGCGCTTCTGGACGGTCCCGACCTGCAAACGCTGGTATCCGGCCTCAACAGGCTGGGCGTGAAGCCGGACGGCATCATCGCCATTCTGCAGGGCATCAAGACCGCCGGTGCCCTACAGGCCGACCTCGTGGTGCAATGACCATGTCGATCCTCCGCAATTGCCGCAAACTCTTCGCCGCTGCGATTCTCGTGGCAAGCGCTGCCGTCTCCGTCCGCGCCGGCGAGGTCCGTCAGGTGTTGCCGGGCGCGCCGGAACCGGTCCCCGCACAGGAACTGGTCCGCGAAGCCGTTCCCGCCCTCGATCCCGATGCCAGCGAAGTCCAGCGCTTCTGCTCCAACATCGCCGATGCCGCCCGCGACCGCCGCTACGCCTTGCAAGCGGAAGAGCTGAAGCAGTTGCAGGGCGAGGTCGACAAGCGCATCAAGGCGCTCGAAGACAAGCGCAACGAATACGAGACCTGGCTCAAGCGCCGGGAGCTGTTCCTGGCCCGCGCCGAAGAAAGCGTCGTCTCGATCTATGCGGGCATGAAGCCGGATGCCGCGGCCGAACGGCTGGCCATGGTCGAAACCGAGCTGGCCGCCGCCATCCTCATGAAGCTCGACACCCGCAAGGCGAGCACGATCCTCAATGAAATGAACCAGAAGGCCGCCGCCATCCTGACAAGCGTCATGGCCAGCGCGGCACGCAGGACGGACCCCTCATGATGCGCAGATTTGCATTCGTTCTGACATGTGCGGCGCTGGCCGGCTGCGCGACCGACCTGCGCGAGGTCAACAAGGAACCGGCGCTGTCGCCGGTCGGCTCGGGCATCGAGGGCGGCAGCGTCTCGGTCTACCAGTATCCGGAGACCCCGGCGAAACCCGTCAAGCGCTTCTCCCTGTGGGACGACCGCCAGAGCCGCCTGTTCACCGACCCGCGCGCGCTACGCGCCGGCGACATCCTCACCGTCAACATCAAGATCAACGACCGCGCCCGCTTCAAGAACCAGAACGACCGCAGCCGCACCGCAAGCCGCACGCTGGGCTTCGACGCCAATATCGGCTGGGACGGCTCCTCCACCGGCGGCGCCGGCGACGGCAGCCTGAAATCGAAGACCGTGACCAATGCCGACGGCGCGACCGAGCGCTCGGAAAACATCATCCTCAACGTGGCAGCCGTTGTGACCGAGGTATTGCCCAACGGCAACCTGATGATCAAGGGCTCGCAGGAGGTGCGCGTCAATGCCGAGCTGCGCGTGCTCCATATCGCCGGCATCGTGCGTCCGTCCGACATCGGCGCGAAGAACACCATTTCCTACGAGCGCATCGCCGAAGCCCGCATCTCCTATGGCGGACGCGGGCGCATCTCCGAGATCCAGCAGCCGGCCTATGGCCAGCAGGTTCTGGATCAGGTCCTGCCGTTCTAGGGGGCCGGGACATGGCGATGGCAGATGCCGCAACCGCACCGGTGCAAAAAGGGCCGTCGATCGTCGTCCAGATCGCGATGCTGGCTGGCCTCACCGTGGCCGCGCTCGGCATGGGCTGGGGAGCCGGCGCTTATCTGAAAAGCCAGCAGGCAGCCGCACCCAAACCGGCACCGGCTGCCGCCGCCGATCCGGTGGCGGCAGGTTCCGGCCTCAGGCTCGTCACGCAGGATTTGCCGCCGATCACCACCAACATGGCCGCGCCTACCGAAACCTGGGTACGGATGGACCTGTCCCTGCTGCTTGAGGCACCGCTGTCAACGGAACTGGCCAGCGCCGTCCATCAGGATCTTCTGGCTTTCATGCGCTCGGTCAGGATGCACCAGGTGGAAGGGCCGAGCGGTTTCCGCCATCTGAAGGCGGACCTGCGCGAACGGGCCTCGATGCGCAGCGGCGGCAAGGTGCGCGACGTGCTGATCAGAACGCTGGTGTACGAATGAGAATAGCAGCGGGCGCGGGCGCCATTCTGCTGGCACTGACCGGCGCTGCCGGTGCGCAGCAACTCGACCTCGGCGGCCTCGGCCAGATGAGCGGCTCGACGGTCGGAACCATCATCCAGCTCTTCGGCGTCATCACGGTTCTGTCCGTGGCGCCCGGCCTGCTCATCATGGTGACCAGCTTCACCCGCTTCATCATCGCGTTTTCGATCCTGCGAGCCGGCATCGGCCTGCAATCGACGCCCGCCAACCTGATCCTCATCTCGCTGTCGCTGTTCATGACCTTCTATGTCATGGCGCCAACCTTCGACCGCGCCTGGAGCGAGGGCGTGCAGCCGCTCATGGACAACAGGATCGAGCAGTCCGAAGCCGTGGAGAAGATCGCCGACCCGTTCCGCACCTTCATGCTGGACAATGTCCGCGAGAAGGATTTCGACCTGTTTGCCGATCTGGCCCGCGAACGCGGCCAGACCGTCTCTCGTGAAGAGGTCGACCTGCGCATTCTGGTGCCGGCCTTCATGATTTCCGAAATCAGGCGGGGTTTCGAGATCGGTTTCCTGATCGTGCTGCCGTTCCTCGTCATCGACCTGATCGTGGCCACCATCACCATGGCCATGGGTATGATGATGCTGCCGCCGACGGTCGTTTCCCTGCCCTTCAAGATCATGTTCTTCGTGCTGATCGACGGCTGGAACCTGCTGGTGGGCTCGCTGGTGCGCTCCTTCACCTGAAAGCGCGAAAAAAGCCGCTTTTACCGTCCATTAACCATGTTGCTTATGCTTTTCGAAGCAAGTTCCCGCCATAATCCCGGAAATGGCGGTTGATCGCACCTAGCAGATCATTGGCATGATGCCGTACCGTCATACCGGTCGAGCCGGTATGTCAGATTTCCAGTAAAATCAGGGTACGTGTATCCATGGCCAGCATCATGACCAATTCATCGGCTTTGACCGCGCTTCAGAGCCTGAACGCCACCAACAAGGCGCTCGAGACCACCCAGAGCCGCATTTCCACCGGCTACCGCGTCGCCACCGCTTCCGACAACGCCGCCTACTGGTCGATCGCCACCACCATGCGTTCGGACAACAAGGCCAACTCGGTCGTGCAGGACTCTCTCGGCCTCGGCGCCGGCAAGATCGACACCGCCTACACGGCCATGAACAAGGCCATCGAGGTCGTCGACAAGATCAAGGAGAAGGTTCTGCTGGCCAAGACCGCCGGCACCGAGGACCGCGCCAAGATCCAGGCCGAGATCGCCACCTATCAGGCACAGCTCAAGGACAACATCGGCGGCGCCAACTATGCCGGTTCCAACCTGCTGAAGACCGACTCGACCTCGACCGGCAGCACCAAGCTGAGCGTCATCACCTCCTACAATCGCGACGACTCCGGTAATGTGAGCACCGGCACGATCGACGTGAATTTCGGCAAGACGCGCCTCATCGACAGCAGCGCGACGGAAGGCACTCCGGCCGTTATCGACAACACGGATCCTCTGAACCCTGTTGTGGTGACGCCCGCTGTCCCCGGCACCCCCGGCAACGGCATTCTGGACAAGGTCGGCGGCGCTTCCGGCGCGTCGATCCTGAACATCGATGTCAGCGACGTGACCGGTGTTACCGGCTACTCGGCCGCCGACGAAGGCGCGGCCTTCGACAAGCTGTTGACCGACATCGAATCCGCTCTCAGCTCCATGTCCACCGGTGCCGCCGAACTTGGCGCCGCCAAGGCCCGCATCGACCTCCAGTCCTCCTTCGTGTCGAGCCTTTCCGACTCGATCGACAAGGGCGTGGGCCAGCTCGTCGATGCCGACATGAACAAGGAATCGACCCGCCTGCAGGCTCTCCAGGTCCAGCAGCAGCTCGGCATCCAGGCTCTGTCGATCGCCAACGGCAACTCGCAGCAGATCCTGTCGCTGTTCCGCTAAAAGCAGTCCGGTCCCAGCCGGAACCATGAAAACTGAAAGGCCGCGCTTCTTCGGAAGCGCGGTCTTTCTTTTTCTGCCACCCCACCCTGCCGGCTTTAATCGTCTGTTAACCACGAATTTGTAATTATGGTTAACCGAAGGTTTCGCATGTGGCGGACCGAACGCTTGTTGACCGAGGGGTGGCACCAGTGTCGAGCATCATGACGAATGCATCCGCAATGACGGCTTTGCAAAGCCTGAGCGCGACGAACAAGGCGCTCGAGCAGACGCAGGCCCGCATCTCGACCGGCTATCGCGTGGCGGAAGCCAGCGACAATGCCGCCTACTGGTCCATCGCCACCACGATGCGCTCGGACAATCAGGCGAACTCGGTGGTTCAGGACGCGCTCGGCCTCGGTGCCGGCAAGGTGGACACCGCCTACACGGCCATGAACTCGGCCCTCGACGTGGTCGACAAGATCAAGCAGAAGGTGCTGCTCGCCAAGGCCAGCGGCACGGAAGAGCGCGCCAAGATCCAGAGCGAGATCGACACTTATGTCGCCCAGCTGCGCGACAGCATCGGCGGCGCTTCCTATGCCGGCTCGAACCTGTTGCAGACCAGCAGCGCCAGCGGCCAGCCTACCCAGGTCAGCATCATCTCGGCCTATAACCGCGATTCGGGCGGGGCGGTCTCGACCACCACCATCGACATCGCCTTCGCCAACATCAGGCTGATCGACAGCGCGGCCGACCCGCTGGCCACCCCCCCCGTCGCCGGAACCGGCATTCTGGACACCACGGCGGGCAACGTCTCGGGGGTTTCGATCCTCAACATCGACCTGACCGATCTTTCGGGCGTGACCGGTGCCGACGAGGCCGCGAAATTCGACAATCTGCTCACCGACATCGAAAAGGCGCTGGGCAAGATGACCAACGCCGCTGCGGAACTCGGCGCGGCCAAGGCCCGCATCGACATGCAGAAGGACTTCGTCTCAAAGCTGATGGATTCCATCGACAAGGGTGTGGGCCAGCTCGTCGACGCCGACATGAACAAGGAATCGACCCGCCTTCAGGCTCTCCAGGTCCAGCAGCAGCTCGGCATCCAGTCGCTTTCGATCGCCAACACCAACTCGCAGAACATCCTGTCGCTGTTCAAGGGCTGATCCGGACCGCTTCCGTCCCTTTTCTGATCGGGCTGCCCCACCGGCGGCCCGATTTCATTTTCGCACAAGCTTCGGCAGCTAGCCTGTGAACGGGCCAAGATGCGGGAGCCGTGTGGCAGTGCCGGAACAGATCCAGACAATCATCGAAAACCTCAGGGGCTTCGGCACCAGACGTCTTGCCCTGATGGGAGGCATGGCCGCCCTGATCATGGCCACGGTCGTTGTCGGCTCGATCTTTCTGAACCGGCCCGCCTACGAGACGCTCTATGTCGGACTGGAACGTTCCGATGCCGGCCAGATCGGCATGGTGCTGGGTGAGGCCGGAATAGAATTCGATATCGGGGCGGACGGCACCAGCGTGCTGGTCGCCGCCGGCAACACCGCCCGCGCGCGCATGCTGCTGGCCGAAAAGGGCCTGCCCAACAGCGCCAATGCCGGTTACGAGCTTTTCGACAATGTCGGCTCGCTCGGCCTGACTTCCTTCATGCAGCAGATCACCCGCGTACGGGCCCTCGAAGGCGAGATTTCCCGGACCATACAATCGCTGGCCGGCGTCAAGGCCGCGCGCGTCCATATCGTCATGTCGGAGCGCGCCAACTTCCGCCGCGAGGAACAGCAGCCATCCGCTTCGGTGGTGATCCGATATGCCGGTGTGGACAGCACCAGGACGGCCCAGTCCATCCGCCACCTCGTTGCCGCCGCCGTTCCCGGCCTCGGCGCCGAAAAGGTGACGGTTCTCGATTCCGCCGGCAACCTGCTTGCTGCCGGCGACGACCCCTCCAACACCAGCGCCGCCCGTTCGCTGGACGTGGAGCAAACGGTCGAAACCCAGATCGAGGACAATATCAGGCGGGCGCTGACCCCCTATCTCGGACCGGATAATTTCCGCGCCAGCGTCAAGGCGAATGTGAACACAGACACGAGACAGATCGAGGAGACGATCTTCGATCCCGCATCGCGCGTCGAACGTTCGGTGCAGAGCGTACGCAACAACGAGGCAAGCAGCCAGCGCCAGTCCGCAAGCCCCGCCAGCGTCGAGCAGAACCTGCCTGAGACGCAAGCCGCCGCTTCCGATGGCCCCCAGTCCAGCTCCCAGAACGATCGCCGCGAGGAGATCACCAACTACGAGATCAATTCCCGGCGCGTCGCCACCATTTCGAACGGCTATACGGTGGACAGGATGTCGGTTGCCGTGGTGGTCAACCAGCAGCGGCTTCTCTCCATTCTCGGCCAGGACGCAACACCGCAGCAGCTCGCGGACCGTGTCGCCGAAATTCGCAAGGTCGTCGCCTCCGCCACCGGCTTCGATGAAAAGCGCGGCGACGTCATCGATGTCTCTGCTGTGGAATTCATCGACGGGCTCGACGGCGTGGCCCTGCCGCAGCCCGGCTTGATGGATGCTTTCGGCAAATATACCGGCACGCTGATCAATGCAGCCGCCTTCGTGACCGTCGCCTTCCTCGTCGCCTTCTTCGGCCTGCGCCCGATGGCTGCCGCACTGTCTGCCCGGTCCGCTCCGGCGATTGCCGCCCCCGGCTTCGAGGAAATGCAGCGTTCCCTGCCCACCCCGGAACTGGCAGCGGAATCGGCGGGAACACCGGCGCTGGAGAGTGCCGGCCACCCCGCAGTCGCCCAGGCCGACGACATCAGCCGCAGACTGAAACCGGCGCCGCAGGAGCGTCTGGTTCGAATGGTCGACCTCAATGAGGAGCGCACGGCCCAGATCCTGCGCAAATGGGCTGCCGCGGAAGCTGCCCCCGCCTCCGCCGAGGCGGCGTGATGTCAGCCGCAGCGCTTTGGGACCTGTTGCCGGATTTTGGCGCAGCCAACGACCACGTTCGGCATCCGGCCGCGCAACCGGCGCCTGACAAGCCGGCCCAACCCGACGTCGACGCTCTGGTCGAGGCGGCGGTCGCCCGGGCCGAGGCGGCACTCGCGGCGCGTCTTTCCGAAGCCCATCAGGCGCAACTTGCAGCCGAGCGCGAAGCCGCAGCCACAGACGCGCAAGCGCTCATGGAGAGCCTCGGGTCGGATATCGGCGCGCTGATATCGGATCGCCTGGAGCGGTTGCAGGAGCATATCTGCGAAACGATGGGAGCGGCGGCAGGCCGCATTCTGGGCGGCGTTCTGAGCGACACCTTGCGCGAACGCTCGCTGGCGGCACTGGCCGCCGCAATCGCCTCGGCAATCGACGACCCCGATGCCATCCGCATCCAGGTACGCGGCCCCGCGCACCTGTTCGAAGCGCTTTGCGCCACGCTCGGCAACCGTGCCGAAAAGCTCGACTTTGTCGAGGCGCCCGGCTTCGACCTCACCGTTTCGGTCAACGAGACGGTGATCGAAACCCGGATGGGCGAATGGTCGGCCGCCTTGTCCGGGATCGTGTCATGAGCGACACCGAAGCCACCGCGCCGAGACAGGAAATCATCATCGTCCGCCGCAGGCACGATGAGGAGGAGGCGCATCATGGCGGCGTCTGGAAGATCGCCTTCGCCGACTTCATGACGGCGATGATGTGCTTCTTTCTCGTCATGTGGCTCATCAATGCCGCCAATGAAGAAACGCGGGCCGCGGTTGCCAGCTATTTCAACCCGATCAAGCTGATCGACCGCAACTCCAGCCGCAAGGGCCTTGAGGATCTCGGCGAAGGGCCAGCTTCTTCCGGCCGGGCGGAAAGCGATCCGCTTGAGGCTCTTGCCAGAACCGGGACCGATGGCCAGGGCAATGCCGGCTCCGTCGCCGAGCAGAACGAGCTTGAAAAAGCGGGCGCTCATACGCTCTCCCCGGATGAGCAGCTTTTTGCCAACCCCTACGCGGTGCTGGCCGAGATAGCCGCCGATTCGGGCCGCTTGCAGAATGTCAGCGAAAAGGGAGACGGCGGCGCGCAGAATTCGGGCCCTTCGTCGGGAGCCTCTGGCGGCGAGTTCTATCGCGATCCCTTCGCTCCGGACTTCTGGTCGCAGCAGATGACGGTTCCGCCGGGGGAAGCCAGCGCCGAACGCGCGAAATCCGGGGAGGAAACCGTCGCCCACGCCTCGCAGGAGGAAACGCAACAGGAAACAGCTCCCCACACCGATCCTGAATCCCCTGCCCGGCAGGTCGAAGCTTCTTCGGGAGGCGAAGCCACCAATGCGGGCGAAGGCAGTCCGGAGCCACATCGGCAGGAGGATCGCTCCGAAATCATCCCGCCCGACGCAAAGGCCCGGCAAACCGCCTCGGAAATCCGGCAGCAGATAGCGCAGGCTTTCGGCTCCGGCGACAAGATAGGAGAAGGCATATCCGTGGAAGCCACGGGCCGTGGCGTGGTGCTGACCATCACCGACCAGCTCGACTTCGGCATGTTCGAGATCGGTTCGGCACTGCCGCGCCGCGAACTCGTGCTCGCCATGGAAAAGATCGGCAGGATTCTCAGGGAGAAAGAGGGTCTGCTCTCCATTCAGGGGCACACCGACGCCCGCCCGTTCCGCAGCGCGACCTATGACAACTGGCGTCTTTCCACCGCCCGCGCCCATGCTGCCTACTACATGCTGGTGCGCGGCGGCATGGACGAGGCGCGCATCAGGGAAGTCTCGGGCTTTGCCGACCGTGAACCGCGCAACAAGGCCGATCCGATGGCCGCGGTGAACCGCCGTATCGCCATTCTTCTGGAGACGCAGCCATGAGGCGGCGGCTGTCGTGCCTGTTGCTGTTGTGGTCGGGTTCGTGCCTGACCTTTCCAGCACTGGCTGTGGCATCGAACGAGGGCTTGCAGCCCTACCAGCTCGTGCGCTCGCTTCAGCTGGTGCAGGACCGCATCGCCGGCGGCGATCACGCTGCCCTGCCCATGCAGGGCAAGCTTCTCGAACTCACCGATGCACGCCTGAGAAAGGTCGCAACCGAGGATTTCAGGGAGCCGCGCAATTTCCGCGCGCTCCTCGTCTACGGCATGAGCGGCGGCAATCCCGCAACCTTGCACAATGCCATCTCGCAATTGCAGCTCGATGAGCGCGACAAGGCGCTGGCTGCCGGCGTCATCGCCTATCTTGAGGGAGACCCCGGCGCCGCGCTGAACGCGTTCGCACATGTCGAACTGGATGCGCTTCCCGAAGACATCTTCACCTTTGTCGCGCTGGTGAAAGGTTCGCTTCTGGCAAGGGAAGCGCCGGAGGCCGCTCTTGCGCTTCTCGATCAGGTCCGACTTCTGGCCCCCGGCACGCTGGTGGAAGAGGCCGCGTTGCGCCGTTCCATCGCCATCGCCGTCACCACCTCCAACGCCGACCGCTTCGCGCGCGCCTCCACCCAGTATGTCGCGCGCTTCCTGCATTCGCCCTATGCGAGCCAGTTCGCAGATACATTCGTCACCGGGGCCGTTGCGCTCGACGGAGCAATCGGCCGTGACGGCCTGGTCGATATCGTCTCGATGATGGATGCGGAGCGCGAGCGGGTCATCTGGCTGCGCATAGCGCGCAGCGCTGCCATAGACGGGCTGAGCGACCTGTCTGCATTCGCTGCCGCAAGGGCGAAAGCCGATGCGGGAGAGAGCGGCGGAAGCGACGATCCCCGCACGCTTCTTTATTCCGGCCTCTCCAGCATAGCCGGTGAACCCGTGAAGGAACTTGCGGAAAAGCTCGGAAAGATCGATCGCAACAGATTGTCGCCGGGCGACCGGATGCTGCTCGACGCCGCCCGCGCTGTCACCAGCGAGGTTGTCGCTCCACCGTCCGGCATATTCGCACCGGCACCCGCACAGGAACCGGAGGCGCCCGCCAAAGCGGCGTCGAAGCAGGTCGTTGAGGCCGTGTCTGCGGAAGATGCAGAAGATTTGCCCTTGGTGGAAGGCATCATGCCCGAGCCGGCACAGAGCGACGTGGCCCCTGCCCCGCCGGTGGCGGCAAAACCGGCACTGCCGGAGAAGCCCGACGAAACCGACGAGACCATCGCCAATATGCGCCGCACGATCGACAGGATCGACCAGCTGCTCGGGAGCGCCCCCCTATGAGCATCACCAGCATACTCCAGGTGTTGACACGAACGCCCTCCCACCCTTCCCCCGAACGGCAGGGAAGGCAGGAAGGCGTGGCCGATTTCAGCAACATCCTCGATGACAAAAGCGACGGGCAAACGGAAGCCGGGCTCGCTGCCGGTGGCAAAGACGCCTTTCATATGCACCCCATCCGTCAACCCGGAAACATGATTGCACGGATCGGGCTGGATGAAGGAGGCGGAGAGCGGATCGAAGGCGAAGCGCCACTGCAAGCGCATCACATCGCCATGCAGCCGCTTTTGAAGGAAGGCACGCCGTCGCCGTTGAATCTCCCGCCGACCGCTGCGGCTTCGACTGGAGAACAGGAAGCCGCCTCCTTGCCGGAAGGGCACGGTATCCAGCATGGTCCCGCCAGCATGATCTTCCCGTCATCGGCAAGACCTGCTGAATCCGCTGCTTTGGGTGTGGCGAAATCCGATACAATCGCCACTGGCGCAGTCGGGTGGCAAGCGAATAGAGACGCCGGCCCGGATCGGCCGGCGGGTGCCGAGACATCATCGGACCCGGCAGCTCCGGAAAAAGCGGCGTCTGCCACGGAAGTCGCGGAGCTGTCTTTCCCGCAGCCGCGCGCGCAACAGGGCCGGGATGAGCCGACACCCCGCATTTCGGTGGTCGCAATGCAAAGCTTCGCCGCACCGGCCAATACCGGTCTCGACCTGACCGTTTCCAGCGTAGTGGAAGCGCTGGCTGGTGACGAAGGGCTGAAACAGACCGCTATTGCCGCTTCTTCGCACGGCGCAGGCCTGCACAGGATCGCCGGCCCGGCCCACAGCCTCAGGATCGAGCTGCATCCCGCGGAACTCGGCATGATCAGTGCGCGTCTCCTTCTCGCCGGGGATCAACTGTCGGTTGAGATAAGACCCGACACGCAGGAGGGCTGGCAACGTCTTTCCTCCGACAGCGAAACGATTGCCCGCGCCATGCGGGACCTGGGTTTCGAAATCTCCAGGGTCACGGTCCTGCCGCCTTCGGCCACAGCAACGCCAGCCTCCCGCACCGATGCGGGGGCGCTCGCCGGCCGCGACGGCCCAGCCCTCGATGCAGGTGGGTCAGGCCATGAAGGCGGCTCGCAGGGAGAACGACATGCATCCGGCAACAATGCGCAGGAAAACAGGCAACCCCTCCGCTCGTCGCCATCGGCTTCCGCGAATAGTGGCGGCGGCCTTTATATCTAGAGCATTTTGCAGCCAAATGGAAACATTTGGCGTCGCACAAATGCAGTATAAACAAATAGTTAGATCATTTCATCGATTCGGAGAAACGATGAAATGATCTAGCCTGCTGGCAAGCTCCGCCTCTGCCTCGACGAACGCATGTGAACGGGAGATCCTGCGGGCTGCGGAGCGTTACCAGATCCCGGCCGGCATCCTCTATGCGGTCGGGCTGACGGAGACGGGAAGGAAAGGCAGCCTGCAACCCAACGCATTGAATATAGAAGGGAAAGCGGTTTTTCCTAAAAACCGCTCCGAGGCCCTGACCGCCTTCCACGATGCAAGGCGCGAGGGTCGCAAACTGATCGACCTCGGCTGCATGCAGGTGAACTACCACTATCACTCCGCGAACTTCCGCAACGTGGAGGACATGCTCGATCCGCGCCGCAACGTCGACTATGCCGCGCGGTTTCTGGCGAGCCTCCATGCCCGTCACTCGACATGGTCCATGGCGGTGGCGCGCTACCATGCCGGCCCCGACAACGACCCCGCGCAGAAGGCATATGTATGCCGCGTCATCGCCAACATGGTGGCGGTCGGTTTCGGCAGATGGACGGACAAGGCCCGCTCTTTTTGCCGGCCGTGAGTTGTATCCTTATTGGCCGCCCCAGCTCGAAACGAGGAAAAACCGTACAAGAACCCTCACAAACAGATACAACCCCTGCGTTTACCCGCTCCCCAAATTCATGGTCGCAAAAATTGAAGGTTGGTCAGGATTCCGGCTGGCCGTTAACCATTTTTTTGGGGTTATCGAAATGATTCGGAGGCGGGCCGATGATCGTGGTCGTAGACGAACGCGAACTCGTAACTGCGGGTTTCAACTCACTTTTCGATCGTGAAGGGGTGGCCTGCACAGGGTTTGCGCCCGGTGAGTTCGACGAGTGGGTCTCCAGTGCGGCCGAGGACGACCTGCGCTCGGTCAGCGCGTTCCTGATCGGCGACTGCCGAGACGGCAGCGTTTCTCCCCGCCACATAAGAGGCCGCACCGGAGCGCCGGTGATCGCGCTCAGTGAACAGAACTCTCTGGAAAACACGCTGAAGCTGTTCGAAAGCGGTGTCGACGACGTGGTGCGCAAGCCGGTCCACATCCGCGAGATCCTCGCCCGCATATCCGCCATCCGCCGCCGTGCCGAGACGGAACCGGACTGTACCGAAGTCGGCCGCATGCGCATCTTCATGGACGGCCGCGACCCGGAAATCGACGGCCAGCCGCTGCCGCTGCCGCGCCGTGAGCGCCGCATTCTGGAATTCCTTGCCGCCAACCGGGGCCGGCGCGTCACCAAGACCCAGGTCTTCAACGCGATCTACGGCATCTTCGACGACGAGGTCGAGGAGAACGTGGTGGAAAGCCACATTTCCAAGCTGCGCAAGAAGCTGCGCGAGCGGCTGGGGCACGACCCGATCGAGTCGAAGCGGTTCCTCGGCTACCGGCTCGTGCTGTGACAGCTTCAGGCAGTCGCCAACTGCCTGACATCACCAGCTTCGCGCAAGACAGACGGCCTATCCTGTTTCCCACACAAGGTGGACCTGAGGAGACGTCTCGATGAGCCTCTACGGAATGATGCGGACCGGCGTTTCCGGCATGGCCGCCCAGTCGAGCCGGCTGGCGACGACGGCGGACAACATCGCCAATTCCGATACCACCGGCTACAAGCGCGCCTCGACCGAATTCTCATCCATGGTCATGCCGAACACCGGCCGCAACTATACGTCCGGCGGCGTCACGACCACCGTGATCAATTCGATAAGCCAGCAGGGTATTCACAAATACACCACCTCCGCGCTCGACCTTGCCGTCGACGGCAACGGCTTCTTCGTCGTGCGGGGCGGCGATAATAAGGATTATCTGACGCGCGCCGGCGCGTTCGTCCCGGACGGCCAGGGCCGGCTGGTCAACGCCGCCGGCTTCCAGCTGATGGCCTATCCATACGGTTTCACGCCCGCCGTCGGCTCCGCCGATTTCGGCAGCCTCGTGCCGGTCGCCGTTCCGCAAGGCGAGATACCCGCGCAGGCCAGCACACAAGGCGCTTTTCAGGGCGGGCTGCCGACCGGCTCGACGCCCGTGCCTCCCGCCAACCTGCCATCGGCAAACGGCGTGACGGCGCAAGCCACGGTGAGCTCCTCGCTCGTCGTTTATGACGCCCAGGGCACGCAGCGGATACTGGATGTCCATTTCACCAATACCGGCCCGAACGCATGGGAAGTCGCCGTTTTCGACCGGGCGGATGCCGCCCCCGGCGGCGGTTTCCCCTATACGTCCGGTCCGCTGGGAACGGCGAACGTGACCTTCGACCCGGTGACGGGCGCGATCGATCCCGCTGTCACGCCCCTTTCGCTGTCCCTGCCGAACGGCCAGGCAATCGATCTCGACTTTTCCCAGATGACGGAAACAGGGGCGCAGCCGACCATCGTGCAGAGCGCGGACGGTTATGCCGGCAGCGCCATCGAGAAGGTCGAGATCAGCCGCGATGGCATCGTTTCCGCCATCTACGGCAATGGAACGATTGAAAGGCTTTTCTCCATCCCGCTGGCCGAAGTGCCGAGCCCCGACCGCCTCTCCGTCCTGCCCGGC
Source organism: Aquamicrobium defluvii (assembly GCF_004363725.1). Taxonomy (GTDB): domain Bacteria; phylum Pseudomonadota; class Alphaproteobacteria; order Rhizobiales; family Rhizobiaceae; genus Mesorhizobium; species Mesorhizobium defluvii. The sequence continues at coordinate 29,403 of NZ_SNZF01000015.1, forward strand.
AACGTCTTTTCCGAAAGCAGCGACTCCGGCGATGTCACCATCGGCCTCGCCAACCAGAAAACGCGTGGCGCCATCGTTTCCGGCGCGCTGGAAAACTCCAACGTCGACATAGCCGAGGAACTGACCGAAATGATCGCCGCGCAGCGCAGCTATACGGCCAATTCCAAGGTGTTCCAGACCGGCTCGGAACTGATGGACGTCCTCGTCAACCTCAAGAGATAAGGCGGCGCCAGCCGTGAAAACCTAGCATGTCGCTGTCATCCGCACTCAGCATCGCTCAATCGGCGCTTCTTTCAACGTCGCGCCAGACCAGCGTTGTCACGCGGAACGTGGCGGATGCCTCCAATGCCGACTATTCGCGCCGCATCGCCCAGGTCGTCAGCACGGCGCCCGGCGCGCGCATGGTCACCATCCAGCGCGTCGTCGACCAGCAGCTTTTCCGGCAGAATCTTTCCGCATTGTCCTCGTGGAGCGGGCAGGCGACGGTGGCAAGCGGGTTGGACCGGCTGCAACTGGCCGTGAATGGCGTCGACAATGCTGGCTCCGCCTCCACCGCCATCGGCAAGCTGCACAACGCGCTTCAGCTCTACGCCACCACGCCGTCCAACCCGAATGTCGGCGCGACGGTGGTCGATGCGGCCAGGCAGGTGGTGCGCTCCCTCAACAGCGGCACGCAGGCGATCCAGTCCTTCCGTGCCGATGTCGACAGCCAGATTGCAGCCGCCGCTTCCGATCTCAATCACCTGCTTGCGCAGTTCGAGGACGTCAACAAGGCAATCGTTTCCGGCACGCGAACCGGCACCGACGTATCCGATGCGCTGGACAAGCGCGACGCGCTTCTGAAGAAGATTTCCGAATATGTGCCGGTGACTGCGCACATGCGCTCGGACAACGATATGGTGATCACCACCACCGGCGGCATCACCATGTTCGAGACGGTTGCGCGGCCGGTCAGTTTCTCGCCGTCGCCCGCCTATTCGCCGGGCATGACCGGCGCGGCGCTCTATATCGACAACGTCCCGTTCTCCGTTGGCAGCGGCGAGGTTTCCGGAAAGATCGCCGGGCTGCTTCAGCTGCGCGACGGCACCACCGTCGCCATGCAGGCGCAGCTCGATGAAATCGCCCGCGGGCTTGTAAGCGCTTTTGCCGAGACCGCGCCACCGCTGCCCGACGCGGCAGGGCTGTTCACATGGTCGGGCGCCCCCAATGTGCCCGCGACGCTGGTTAACGGTCTTGCCGGACAGATTTCCGTCAACGCCGCTTTCGATCCCGATCAGGGCGGCGACGTCAGCCTGTTGCGCGACGGTGGCGCCAACGGGGCCGGCTATGTGACCAATACGGCCGGAACCGCATCCTTTGCCGACCGTCTGATTGCGTTCGGCGACAGGCTCGACCAGCCGATGAGCTTCAGCCCGGCAACCGGCATCACGGCATCTTCCAGCGTCACGGCCTATTCCGCCAATGCGATTGGCTGGCTGGAAAATGCGCGCCAGCAGGCGACGACGCAGGCCGACACCAAAGAAGCGCTGGCGGCGCGCACCGCCGAGGCCCTGTCCAACGCAACCGGCGTCAACATCGACATGGAAATGTCGCTGATGCTCGATCTGGAACACACCTACCAGGCATCCGCCCGCCTGCTCACCACGGTGGACGAGATGCTCAAAACCCTGCTGAACGCGGTATAGCCATGAAAGCGGTCTCCGTCTCCTCCGCCGCCATTTCAAATGCGATGCGCTATTCGCAGACGCGCATGCAGGTCGATCTGGTCAAGGCCCAGAAAGAGCTGGATTCCGGCAAGGTGGCGGACACCGGGCTCGCGCTGGGGGCCAGAAGCGCGCAGGCGGTGAATTTCCAGCGCGATCTCGACCGGCTGAACGCTATCGTCGATTCGAACGCACTGGTGGCCGCCCGCCTGAAATCGACGCAGGATTCGCTCGGCCAGATCGTGTCGGCAACGCAATCTCTGGTGAATGCGCTGACGGTTGCCGTCGCCGGCGATGCACCCGACAGCGTCACCGCCAAAAGCGGCAGCACCGCGCTGCAATCGCTGGCCACGGTTCTCAACGCGAGCATGAACGGCGAGTATCTGTTTGCCGGCACCAATACGGATGTGCGCCCGCTCGACGACTATATGTCGCCGTCCTCGCCTGCCAGGGCAGCCTTCGACGCGGCCTTCCTGTCGCATTTCGGCTTCGCCAAGGACGATCCGGCCGCAGCCGGCATCACAGCGGCCGGCATCGGGACCTTCATGAGCGCTGTGGTCGAGCCGCAGTTCCTGGGCGCCGGCTGGGAGGCCAACTGGTCGAACGCGACCGACCAGACCATCGTCAGCCGCATCGCGCTCAACGAAACGACCCAAACCTCCGTCAGCGCCAACAACGAAGGGCTGCGCAAGGTGGCCATGGCCGCGACGCTGGCCTTCGAGGCGTTTTCGGGCAACCTGTCCGAAGAGGCGAGAAAGGCTGTCGCGCAGCGGGCGCAGGCTCTGGCCGGCGAAGCCGTCGCCGACCTCGGACAGCTCCAGTCGCAGACCGGCATCATCCAGAACCGCGTTTCGGATGCCAGCACGCGCATCAACACCCAGATCGACCTGTTCGAGAAGCACATCCTCGACCTCGAGGGCGTCGATCCCTATGAGGCGGCCAACCGTGTCAACGACCTGATGAGCCATATCCAGACTTCATTTGCGCTGACGGCGCGCATCCAGCAGCTCAGCCTGCTGAATTATCTGTGACCTGACGGGGCGGATTCGCGATGTATCAATTCTCCTACGCCGACATCCAGACAGACTCGGTCGCCGAGGCCAGAGATCGCGAGCGCCAGTTGCTGAGCCGCTCCATAGACATGCTGATGGCGGCGTCCGCTGCCGGGCCGGACTCGCGCGAGGCGGTGGAAGCGCTGCATTTCACCATGCGCGTATGGACCGCACTTCTGGACGACCTCGGCTCCAGCGACAATGTGCTGCCGAAGGAGCTGCGCGCCAACCTGATCTCCATCGGCCTGTGGGTCCTGCGCGAGGCGGAGGACATCCGTCAGGCCCGAACCCGCGACTTTCAGGGCATCATCGAGATTTCGCAGATCATCAGGGATGGCATCCAATGAAAGGCACGCTCAAGCTTTCCCTGAAGGCGAACGAGAAGATCTACATCAACGGCGCCGTGATCCGGCCCGACCGCAAGGTGACCATCGAACTGATGAACGACGTTCAGTTCCTGCTGGAAAACCATGTGCTCCAGCCCGAAGATGCCAGCACGCCGCTGCGACAGCTCTATTTCATCCTGCAAGTGATGCTGATGAACCCGCAAGGCGCACCGGATGCGCGCGAGATGTTCCGCAAGTCCCTGCCACTGATGCTGGCGAGCTTCACGGACGAGCGGATTCTGGCGAGCCTGAAGCAGGTGGATCGCATGGTGGGAGAAGGCGACGTATACGGCGCGCTGAAGGCCATCCGCGCGCTCTATCCGGTCGAGCAGGCAGCACTGCGGGCAGGCCACGAGCCGGAACAGCGCGAATATGAAGCGATTGCGGTGGGAGCGCGCTGATCATGAACGTCGATACAACCACGGCCATTCCTGCCGGTGCCAATCAGGCATCTTCCGCCAGATCGAAGGCGATGGTGGACTACAATTCCTTCCTGCGGCTGCTGATCGCGCAGATGAAGAACCAGGATCCCACCCAGCCGATGGATTCCACCCAATATGTGGCGCAGCTTGCGACCTTCTCGCAGGTCGAGCAATCCATGCAGGCCAACACCAAGCTGGACCAGATCTTGCAGGCTTCCACCCTGTCGCAGGCGACGGGCCTGATCGGTCATCACATCAGTGCGCTCGACGGCAGCATTTCCGGCGTCGTGAAGGAGGTGCGCATCTTCTCCGACGGCATGGTGGCGGTCCTTGAAAGCGGCGAGCAGGTGCTCGTCGGCCCCGGCGTCACCATCACCGCGCCCTCCACGGGCGACACCGGCACGGAGAGCGCCGGCTAGACCATGAATGAGGCCGATGCGCTCGACATCATGCAATATGCGGTGTGGACGGTGCTCGTCGCCGCTGCGCCCGTAGTTCTGGTCGCCATGGTCGTCGGCATCGGCATCGCGCTGGTGCAGGCGCTGACCCAGATTCAGGAAATCACCCTCACCTTCGTTCCCAAGATCGTCGCCATCATGCTCGTGGTGGCGCTGTCCGGCCCCTTCGTCGGCAGCCAGATCTCCGCCTTCGCCAACGTCATCTTCGAACGCGTCGAGCACGGCTTCTAGAACGGCGGACGCCCGGACAGATCCGGGCTGCCGCTCTATCTGTTTGCTTTCGGCGCATTTGTGCGACGTCAGGCGATGCCGTCTGACTGCAAAATGCTCTGGTCCAGCACACCATCCCGCACCGGTTCACTCGCGCCGACACTTGACACGGCGGCGCGACGCACCCTTGTTAGGGACAAACTTCTCCGAAACGATTTGCGCCCAATATATTCGACCATGGGCAATCCCGATTGTGAAAAGGTCCGCCTCACGGCGGAGCGAAACGCTTGATCGACGACGACAACGGCACGCAGAGAAGCTCAACCCTCGCCCCTTTCAGGCACGGAATATTCCGCGCCGTATGGACAGCCAGCCTCGCCTCCAATTTCGGCGGCCTGATCCAGAGCGTCGGCGCTGCCTGGCTCATGACCTCCATCACGACGTCTTCCGACATGGTGGCGCTCGTTCAGGCTTCGACGGCGCTGCCCATCATGCTGTTCTCGCTTGCCTCCGGCGCAATCGCAGACAGCTTCGACCGGCGCAAGGTGATGCTGGTTGCGCAGGGCTTCATGCTCGTCATTTCCATCCTGCTCACCATCTTCGCCTACAAGGGCCTCATCACGCCCTGGATGCTGCTGTCCTTCACCTTCCTGATCGGCTGCGGAACGGCGCTCAACAACCCCTCATGGCAGGCCTCGGTCGGCGACATGGTGCCGCGCGAGGATCTGCCGGCAGCGGTGGCGCTGAATTCGATGGGCTTCAACCTCACCCGCAGCGTCGGCCCCGCCATCGGCGGCATTATCGTGGCGGCAGCCGGCGCCGCCGCCGCCTTCGCCGTCAATGCAGCCAGCTATGTCGCGCTGCTCACCGTGCTTGCCCGCTGGAAGCCCGACGTATCGCCCTCCAGGCTGCCGCGCGAGACGCTGGGGGCCGCCATGGGCGCCGGCATCCGCTACATGGCCATGTCGCCCAATATCGGCAAGGTGCTTCTGAGATCGTCCGTGTTCGGCTTCACCAGCGGCTCGATACTGGCGCTGCTGCCGCTGGTGGCGCGCGATCTGGTCAGCGGCGGTCCGCTGACCTACGGCATCATGCTGGGCGCCTTCGGCCTCGGAGCGGTCGGCGGCGCGCTGATCAGCGGCCGCCTGCGCCAGATGCTGTCCAGCGAGGTCATGGTGCGCTGCGCCTTCCTCGGCTTCTCGATCTGCTCCCTCACCGCGGCGCTCAGTTCCTATGCATGGCTAACCGCCACGGGCCTGCTGATCGGCGGCGCCTGCTGGGTTCTGGCGCTGTCGCACTTCAACGTCACGGTGCAGATGTCGACGCCGCGCTGGGTTGTCGGCCGCGCCCTGTCCATCTACCAGACCGCGACCTTCGGCGGCATCGCGCTGGGAAGCTGGGTCTGGGGCGTGGTGGCCGAAACGCATGGCGTCGAGGCCGCGCTGATTACAGCCGCGATTTCGATGCTGGCCGGCGGCGCCATCGGTTTCGCCGTGCCGTTGCCGCAACTCACCACCATGAACCTCGATCCGCTCAACCGCTGGACCGAACCGCTGCTGTCGCTGGACCTGAAACCCCGCAGCGGGCCGATTGCGATCATGATCGAATATGTGATCGGGGAAAAGGACCTGCCCGAGTTCATCGAGCTGATGGCCGAGCGTGGCCGCATCCGCCGGCGCGACGGCGCGCGCAACTGGACGCTGGCGCGCGATCTCGAAAATCCCGACATCTGGATCGAGAGCTACCACACGCCGACCTGGCTGGAATATGTGCGCCACAACACACGTGCCACCTATGCCGATGCGGCGATTTCGGAACGCATCCGCGCGCTGCACAGCGGCGCCGAGCGCCCGCGCGTGCGGCGCATGATCGAGCGCCAGACCAGCGCCCAGCAGGCCATCGTCACCCCGAAGGGTCCGATCGACCTGCACTGACGCCGTTCGCCCCATCTTCGCGCAAGTTTGAGCGGCTAGCTTCGCGAAGAGTTTGTGCAGGGAACGGCGGCGGCGGACGATGGCGATCAGCGAAAGCATTTCGACGGGCGCCCCCGCGCGCAACGCGCGCGACGTCTTCTTCGCGCTCGGCATCGTCGTCATTCTCGCCGTGCTGTTCCTGCCTATCCCCGCCTTCCTCATCGACATGGGGCTGGCCTTTTCCATCGCGCTGTCGGTGCTGATCCTCATGGTCGCGCTGTGGATCCAGCGCCCGCTCGACTTCTCCTCGTTCCCGACCATCCTGCTGATCGCCACGATGCTGCGCCTGTCGCTCAACATCGCCACCACCCGCGTCATCCTCTCGCACGGCAACGAAGGCACCCACGCGGCGGGCCACGTCATCTCCGGCTTTTCCAGGCTCGTCATGTCGAGCGACTTCGTCATCGGCCTGATCGTGTTCCTGATCCTGATCGTGGTGAACTTCATCGTTATCACCAAGGGCGCGACCCGTATCGCCGAGGTCGGCGCGCGCTTCACCCTCGACGCCATCCCCGGCAAGCAGATGTCGATCGACGCCGACCTGTCCGCGGGCACCATCGACGACAAGACCGCGCAGTTGCGCCGGCGCGAACTGGAGGAGGAATCCTCCTTCTTCGGCTCCATGGACGGCGCCTCGAAATTCGTGCGCGGCGATGCCATCGCCGGCCTCATCATCACCGCCATCAATATCGTCGGCGGCATCGCCATCGGCTATCTGCGCCACGGCATGAGCATGGGCGAGGCCGCCGAAGTGTTCATCAAGCTTTCGGTCGGCGACGGCCTCGTCACCCAGATTCCGGCGCTGATCGTCTCGCTGGCCGCCGGCCTGCTGGTGTCCAAGGGCGGCACGCGCGGATCGGCGGACCAGGCCGTATTCGGCCAGCTCGGCGCTTATCCGCGCGCGCTCTACGTCGCCGCATCGCTGCTTGCCCTGCTCGGCCTCATGCCGGGCCTGCCGCTGTTTCCCTTCATGGTTCTGGCCTGCGCAATGGCCGGTCTCGGTTACGTCATCCCGCAGCGGCACAAGCGCCAGCAGGCGGCGGAGGAAGCCGTCCGGCAGAGCGAAGCCGCCGCGAAGGCCGACGAGGAAAAGAACTCGGTCAAGTCGTCGCTCGCCACGGCCGAGATCGAGCTCCTGATCGGCAAGCAGCTTTCGACACGGCTGCTTACCTCGCATCAGGAACTCGCATTCCGGATGGGCAAGATGCGCAAGAAGTTCGCGCAACAGTACGGTTTCGTCGTGCCGGAGGTGCGGCTGACCGACGATTTCGCCATCCCGCCAAAAAGCTACCAGATCAAGATCCACGGCACGGTGGTGGCCGAATACGAGATGCGCGTGGGCGAGATCATGGTGCTGCTCGGCAGCCGCGACCTGCCCGACATACCGGGAGAAGAGGTGAAGGAACCGGCCTTCGGCATGCGTGCCTATTCGGTTCTGGAAACATTCGCCGAGGACCTCAAGCGCGAGCAGCTCAATTACGCCGACAACATGTCGGTGCTGCTCACCCACCTGTCCGAAGTCATTCGCAACAACCTGCCGCAGCTTCTGTCCTACAAGGACATGAAGGCGCTTCTGGAGCGGCAGGACCCGGAATATCGCAAGCTTGCCGACGAGATCTGCACCACGCACATTTCCTATCCGGGTCTGCAGGCGGTGCTGAAGCTGCTGCTGGCCGAGCGCGTATCGATCCGCAACCTGCACCTCATCATCGAGGCCATCGCCGAGATCGCCCCGCATGTGCGCCGTACCGAGCAGATCGTCGAGCATGTGCGCATCCGCATGGCGCAGCAGATCTGCGGCGACCTCTCCGAAGGCGGCGTGCTCAAGGTGCTGCGGCTCGGCAACCGCTGGGATCTCGCCTTTCACCAGAGCCTCAAGCGCGACGGCAAGGGTGAAATCCGCGAGTTCGACATCGACCCGCGCCAGCTTGAGGAGTTCGGGCAGGATGCCACCAAGGCGATCCGCAAGCATCTGGAGGCCGGCGAGCGCTTCGTGCTCGTCACCGCGCCGGACGCCCGGCCCTATGTGCGCATGATCATCGAGCGCCTCTACCCCACCTTGCCGGTGCTCAGCCATGTCGAGATCGCGCGGGGCGTCGAGATCAGGGTGCTCGGGACCATATCGTGACAGCGCTGGCCGAAGGCGCCATTCTGGCGGCATTCCTCGCCTTCTGCCGCATCGGCGCCTGCCTGATGATCATGCCGGGCCTGTCCAGCGTGCGCGTGCCGGTCCAGGTGCGCCTGTTCACGGCCGTCGCCGTCACCATGGCCCTGCTCACCTTCCTGTGGGACCGCATCTTTCCCTTCGTCGACGGGACGCGCCCGGCCGTCATGGTTCCGATGATCGTTTCGGAACTGCTCGTCGGCGGGCTGATCGGCGCGCTGACGCGGCTCTACATGGAGGCGATGCGCTTCATCGGCACGGCGATCGCGATGCTCATGGGTTTCAACAGCATGGGCGGCACGGCGATCGAGGAAGCCGACCCGCAAGGTCCGCTCGCCGCTCTCATCTCGCTGTCGGCGCTGCTCCTGCTGTTCGTATTCGACTTCCATCTGGAAGTGATCCGCGCGCTCGTCGCCTCCTATTCGATCGCGCCGGTCAACGTCTTCTTCAACCCGCAATCGGCCCTGATCGACGTGGCCGATACGGTTTCGGAAAGCTTCTTCCTCGTGCTGCGGCTCGGCAGCCCCTTCATCGCCTATGCCATACTGGTCAACCTGACCATCGGCTTCGTCAACAAGCTGACGCCGCAGATACCGATCTACTTCATCTCCCTGCCCTTCGTCATCGCCGGGGGGCTGATCCTGTTCTACTTCGCCTTCTCGACCATGCTTTCCCTGTTCGCCGACGGTTTCCTCGGCATGACGCTGGCAAGATAATCCATGACCCCGCGCACCAGACGCCTGAAGAAACTCGTCAGGGTACAGGACCAGATCAGGGCGCTGCACGAAATGCATCACGCCACGCATCTGGCCAACGCCGCCTCGGCAAGACGCGAAGCCGAGGAGCTTGCCGCCGGCTTCGACGCACCGGGTTCGCTGTCGGCGCTCTTTCCGGATGTCTATCACCGGCGGATCGCCGATGCCCTCGCCCGCTGCGATGCCGAGCTTGAAAAAGCCCGCGCCGAGTCGTCCCGGCTGGCAACCGCCACGGCGCGCGCCAACATGGTGCAGCGCGATTACAGGGACGCCCGCCAGACGGACGAGCGCCGGTCCACGGAACGCATGCTGCTCGACCTCATCGAGCAGAAGCACAGGCGCAGGTGACGAACGCCACGTCAGCCTGCGGCAAGCTTTCGGCGGCATGATCGGCATCGGAACAACGATAGAAGGCTCCTGTCTTGGCGATCTCTCCCCCCAGCGACATCGTGCTCGACGTGGCCCGCGCGGCCGGTCCCGAGGACATCCGCAAAGCCCATGCCGAACTGATGAACCGCATCGGCGGCAGCGAAGCTTCCTTCGAGGTCGCAAACCTGCCGGCTGCGCGCGCAGCGGAACCGGCAAAGGGCGGCGAAAGCTTCAGACGCTTCGAGGCGATGGTGTTGCAGACTTTCATCCAGAACATGCTGCCGAAGGACACCGAAGGTGTCTACGGCAAGGGTTTTGCCGGCGACATGTGGAAGACCCAGATGGCCGAGCGCCTTGCCGACACGGTCGCCGACCGCGGCGGCATCGGTATAGCGAAAGCGCTGGCTTCTGCGCACTATCTTTCCGGCGCGGGAGCCGAAGCGGCCGGACCCGCTTCCCCGAACCGGAACAAGGCGGAGCTGAATGCCCAGCTCAACATGTCCTCGTCGCTCGTCCACCAGCTCCAGATGCGTGTCGTGCGTTCGCTTGGCGAAGCCGGTCAGACCCTCCCAGAGTCCCGCAGCAAGTAAGGCCGCGTCATGCACGAATATTCCGAATTCACTTCCGGCCTGCCCGCCCCTGCCTCCTCTCCCGGACCTGGAATGTCTGCCCCTGCCGGGAACCTTGCCACGCTCATCGGCCGCATCGAGGAGGCGGTGGAAGCCGAAACGGCCGCGATCCGCACCGACCCCGCCTTCGACATCAAGGCATCGAACGCCCGCAAGAGCCGCTATCTCTATGAGCTGAACCGGGTGATGAAATCCGGCCGCCCCGAAAATCTGGCCGAGCATCGCGACGGGTTGCAGCGCCTGCGCCAGAAACTGGCGCGCAACGAGGCGGCCATTCTGGCGCATCTCAATGCCGTCACCGAGGTCGCCAATCTGCTGAAGGATGCGATCCAGAACGCCGAGGCGGACGGCACCTATTCGTCCGGCGGCTTCGGCTGGGCGCAGCCATGACACCGGCGATCCCGTCATCATGATCAAGTTTGTCGTCGCAGCTCTCTGGATCAGCGCCGCAACGGTCGGCGCGGTGTTCTATTCGTTCCAGAACTCCGGCAAGGCCGAAGACGCCCAGCCGGCGCCGGCCATGTTCGGCGGGCTCGACTATGTGAAAACCGACCTCATCACCGTTCCGATAGTGCGCAATTCCGCGGTGGAAGGATACTTCATCGCCCGCCTGGTGTTCACGGCCGAGCCGGCCAGGCTGAACAGGCTGTCGGTGCCGCCTTCGGCGCTATTCGCCGATCAGGTCTATTCCTACCTCTATTCCAACCCGCAATTCGATATGTCCGACCGCACAGCGGTCAATCTCGACGGCTTTCGCGCCGGAATACGCGACAGCATCAACCGGCGTGTCGGCGACAAGCTCATTCACGAGGTGCTGATCGAACAGATGGACTTCCTGACCAGGGACGATATCCGCGATCACTCCAGGCGCCGTCGCAAACCGGCAGCGCAGACAGGGTCCACATCTGAAACGACCGCGGACATGCCGTGAGATTTCGTCCCGCGCCGCTCAAATCACGTTGACGTAAACGTCAAACACCTCCTATAAAAGCGCCAACCGGTGCGCTGGTCGCGCCGCATGGAGCCTGGCATTGTCCCGGCAGACGCAACCGCGCAAAGGCGCACAATTCAAGGGAAGAGACCATGGGCGTGCAGGACATCGCAAACAAGCTGAAGGCGCAGGTCGAGAGCGCCGGCTTCAGCCGCTCCGTCAAGTTCGACACGGGCAGCGACGGCGTGATCCTCATCGACGGCACCAGCATCTCCACCACCGACGGCCCGGCGGACTGCACCATCAAGCTGTCGCTCGACGATCTGGAGTCGCTGCTGGCCGGCGAGCTCAACCCGACCATGGCTTTCATGAGCGGCAAGCTGAAGATCGAAGGCGACATGTCGATCGCCATGCAACTCAGCCAGCTTATCGGCTGACCCGCGAAACGCCGGTCCGAAAAAAAAAGAAAAAGCCGCCCGACGAGGCGGCTTTTTTTGTTCAGGCAGCCTGCACCCGTTCGTTCCGCTGCTTGCGGCCGGACGCGGTTATGATCCCGCATGCACCGTCCAGCGCACCGTTCTTCAGTTCGAGCGCCAGCAGGCGATGGCGCTCATAAGGACCCGGCATGGCAAGCGCGCCGGTGCGCGCGGACGAAAAGCCGAAGCGGTTGTAGTAGGGCTCGTCACCGACCAGAAGGATCGCGCCATGGCCGAGACGTTGCGCTTGCGCGACTGCATGGCGCATGAGCGCCGAGCCAATGCCTGCGCTCTTCACCGAAGGCTCCACGGCCAGCGGCCCGAGCAGCAGCGCCGGCTGGCCGCCGGGACCGAGCGTCACGTTCCACAGGCGCACGGTGCCGAGCAGCATGCCGCCCGCCGAGCGGGCGACCAGCGCCAGCCCTTCCGCCGGAAGGCGGCCGCGACGCAGCTTCTCGGAAGACTTGCGCTTGCGCCCCGCGCCCATGGCACGGTCGAGCAAAGCCTCCCGCGCCGCCACGTCGGCAGGCAGTTCGGCTTCCACGGTGAATGCAGGCAGGTTCCGGGCGAAACCGGCGGGATCGAAATCAGGGGTAGCGATGGCAAGGTTGTTCATGTCCGCGATCCTTCACAGGCGGAGATTTTCCACGAGCGAACCCATACGCCGGTGAAGCTTCACCGGCGTATGGACGATCTGACGGGTTTATGGCCCGTCAGATCACGTAGGATCGGAGAGGCTCGAAGCCGTTGAAGGCGACCGCCGAATAGGTGGTCGTGTAGGCTCCGGTGCCTTCGATCAGCACCTCGTCGCCGATGGTCAGCGACAGGGGCAGCGGATAGGGCTTCTTCTCGTACATGACATCGGCCGAATCGCAGGTCGGACCGGCCAGCACGCAGGGCTCCACCGCATCGCCGTCACGCGGGGTGACGATCGGGTAGCGGATGGCCTCGTCCATGGTCTCGGCCAGGCCGCCGAACTTGCCGATGTCGAGATAGACCCAGCGCACATTGTCGTTGTCGGCCTTCTTCGAGATCAGCACCACCTCGGACTTGATGACGCCTGCATTGCCGACCATGCCGCGGCCCGGCTCGATGATGGTTTCCGGCAGGCGGTTGCCGAAATGCTTCGACAGCGCCTCGAAGATCGCCTGCCCATAGGCTTGCGCGGCCGGCACGTCGCTGAGATAGCGGGTCGGGAAGCCGCCGCCCATGTTGACGAGCTTGAGCACGATGCCTTCGGCCGCAAGCTTGCCGAACACACCGGCGGCATCGGCCAGCGCGCGGTCCCAGGCCGTGAGGTCTGTCTGCTGCGAGCCGACGTGGAACGACACGCCATAGGCGTCGAGCCCGAGCGCGGCGGCGCGGCGCAGCACATCGACGGCCATCGCCGGTGCGCAGCCGAACTTGCGCGACAGCGGCCACTCGGCGCCCTCGCCGTCGGTCAGCACGCGGCAGAACACGCGGGCACCGGGGGCCGCACGGGCGATCTTCTCTACCTCCTCGACGCAGTCCACCGCGTAGAGGCGGATGCCGAGATCGTGAGCGCGGGCAATGTCGCGCTCCTTCTTGATGGTGTTGCCGAAGCTGATGCGGTCGGGCGTGGCGCCTGCGTCCAGCGCCATCTCGATCTCGGCGACCGAGGCGGTATCGAAGGACGAGCCCATGCCGGCCAGCAGGCGCAGGATCTCCGGCGCCGGGTTGGCCTTCACCGCATAGAAGATGCGCGCGTCGGGAAGCGCCTTCTCGAAGGCGCGATAATTCTCCTGCACGACATCGAGATCTACCACGAGGCACGGTCCGCTCGGACGGCGGGTGGCGAGGAAATCGAGGATACGCTGGGTGGCCATCGGCTTTTCTCCATCGCGCCACAAGGCGCGCACAAAGGCTGCGTCGAGCGGGCGCGCGGCCTCGCATGAACGCGGTGGACAAAGCGGGAAGGGAATCGCAGGGAGCCGGCCGGTGGAGACACCGGAACCCCGAAACGCCTTTCCGCGGCGGTGAGCTGAAGCCTTGCCCGGCTCCGGCTCGCTTTGTCTGCCTTGGCTTGGATGGGAAATCCCAACCGCACTGCCGGCAATGAAGGTGTGCCTCTTCAGTAACCCCGATCTATGGACGATCGGCAGACACCAGAAAGGCCCGCACCGTCGTTGCTTCAAGGCGTCCTCGATCATGCGGTTGGCCACTTGATCGACCGGGCTCGTTATTTCCCGGGTACCGTCCCGACTGTCCTCGCCATTCGAGGAGCCGGGGGACGCCCACAGGCACGTGCGACTTTGGGCAAGCGCGATATAGGAACAGTGCCTGTCACAATCAACCGAATTCTTTGCCCGCCTTGAAAAATCACCGGCATCGAACAATCCTGCCATCATCGTTTCACGTTTGGAGACGATGGCTGTCCGGGTTCCCCGGTGGAAGGAAGACCAGATGGACACGCTTACGCGCATGCGCGCATTCATAGATGTGGTGGAAGCCGAGGGTTTTTCGGCAGCCGCCCGCAAGATAGGGCGCTCCAAGGCGTTGCTTTCCAAATATGTGCGCGAGCTGGAGGACGAGCTGGGCGCGCTTCTGCTCAACCGCACCACACGTCAGTTCTCCCTCACCGAGGCGGGCCACACCTATTACAGGCGCGCCTCCGAGATCGTGCGCGAGATCGACAGCCTTGCTGATTCGGTTCGCGAAACATCTGGTGACGTGCGCGGCCGCATCAAGCTGTCCGCCCCGCGAACCTTCGCCGACGCCCCCATAGGTCAGTCGCTGATCGACTTCGCCAGGGAATATCCCGACATCGTGCTGGAGATCAGGCTCGACGACCGCTTCGTCGATCTGGTCGAGGAGGGTTTCGACCTCGCCATCCGCATCTCGCGGCTGGAAAGCTCGTCGCTCATCGCCCGCAAGCTTGCGCCGTTCCGGGTGATGATCTGCGCATCGCCGGAACTGCTGGCCACACACCCAACCCCGCGGCAACCGCAGGACCTCGGCGGCATGCCCTGCATCATCGATACCAACGGGCGATGGCTGTCCAACTGGCCATTCAAGGGCGATGGCGGCGACACCATCAGCGTGGCCGTGTCGGGGCCCATTGAGGTAAACAGCCCCATAGCCGCCCGCGCCGCAGCCGTCTCCGGCCTCGGCTTCGCCGGCCTGCCGGATTTCATCGCCGCTCCGGAGATCGCAGCCGGCCGGCTTGTGCCGGTGCTGGAGGACAGGGTTCTGGAAGGCGGCGGCATCTTCGCGGTCTATCCGCACCGCCGCTACCTGCCTGCCAAGGTTCGGGTTTTTGTCGACTATCTCGCCAACTGGTTCAGAACACGCGAAGCACCATGACGGTTCTGTCATGGTTTCATGCCATTGTCCCATTTTCGCCCGCTTTGTGATAATCCTCGGGCTCGCAGCAAGTCAGGGATACGAACCTTCAAATGCCCTTTGAACGCACAGTGCCGAAGGTGGGGGCCGCACTGGCCGCCTTGCTCGCATGCACCGTTCCCGCAAGCGTGCATCCGCATGTCTTTGCGGAAGCCCGGCTCGACGTGGTGCTCGGCGCCGACCATCAGACCGTGAAGGCACTGCGCCACCTGTGGCGTTTCGACGACCTGTTCTCCTCGACCGTGCTGATGGAATTCGACGCCAACGCCGACCTCAGGCTCGACGACGACGAGTTGCAGGAGGTGGCCAACACCATCCACGCCTCGCTGGCCGACTTCAACTATTTCCAGCTCGTCACGGTGGACGGCAAGGACGTGAAGATGAAGCCGCCCGCCGCGATCATGGCCAACTTCGAGAACAACCAGCTCATCATCCTGTTCGAATCCGAACCCGAGACCCCGATCCAGCTTGCCGGGGACATCCGTCTCGGCGTTTACGACCCTACTTTCTACACAGCCATCGACTTTACCGAAGACGCCAACATGGCGGTGGACGGCCTGCCCTCCATCTGCACGCGGACGGTGGTTCGCCCCGACCCCGACACCGCTCTGGCCGAGAACCAGCAGACGCTGACCGAGGCATTCTTCAACGACCCGGCAGGCACCGACATGAGCAAGATCTTCGCGACCAAGCTCGAAATCAAATGCCATGCGTGAGGACTGCCCTTGAACAAGATCTTCATACGCGTGACCTTCGCCCTGCTGGCCGTCGCTTACGTGCTGTCGCATTTCGCCGGTCATGCCCATGCCCAAAGCTCGCTCGGCATCGGCGCCAACGAAGCCGTGATCCCCTCCACCGGCATGTTCTCCGGCCTGATGATGTGGATCAACCAGCACCAGCAGGCATTCTACCGCTCCCTGTCTTCGGCCATGAAGGCCATGCGCGACGACAGCGGGCAGGTGTGGATGCTGGCCGGCCTGTCCTTCGCCTACGGCGTGTTCCATGCGGCCGGACCCGGACACGGCAAGGCCGTCATCTCCTCCTATATGCTGGCCAACGAGGTGGCGCTGCGCCGCGGCGTCGTCCTGTCCTTCATCTCCGCCTTTCTTCAGGCGGCCACTGCCATCGCAGTCATGCTGCTCGCCTATTTCGTGCTGCGCGGCACGTCCGTGTCCATGACCAATGCCGCGCACTTCCTCGAAATCGCGAGCTACGTCTTCGTCACCGGATTCGGCGCATGGCTCCTGTGGAAGAAGGCCGGTCCCGTGGTGAGGCGCATGATCGGCGCCGCCCCCGCCTACAGCCTTTCCGCCGCAAGCGCCCCGCATGCGCATCACGATCACGACACCGGACATCATCATCTTGACGGCCAGTGCTGCCACGGCCACCACGATCATGACGATGCGCATCGTCATGACGATCATGCACATCATCACGAGGAAGGAATGGTGTGCTCAAGCTGCGGCCATTCCCATGCCGTCGACCCCAGCCTTCTCGCATCCGAGCGGTTCGACTGGCGCACCGCATGGTCGGCCATGGCCGCCGTCGGCCTCAGGCCATGCTCGGGGGCGCTGATCGTCCTGTCCTTCGCCCTGCTGAACGGCTTGTGGATGGCGGGAATCCTGTCGGTTCTGGCAATGGCGCTGGGCACCGCCATCACCGTCTCGACGCTGGCGGTTCTGGCGGTTACGGCCAAGAACTGGGCCGTGCTTCTGGCCGGCGGCGGCAGGCTGGGCAACCGCATTCACACCGCCATCGAGATCGGCGCGGCCGCCTTCATATTCCTTGTCGGCCTGACGCTGCTTTCGGCAAGCCTGAGCGTCTGACCCGTATCGGGCGCCTTTACCTGCCGTTGCGGCTCCGGGAGCGGAGCCAGAAAAACGCAAACGGCGCAATCAGCACCAGCCCCATGAACACGCCGCCGAGCACCGGCGAGATGTTTCCGACCGCCAGCATGATGGTCGGGACGAAATAGAGGAACGTTCCGAATACTGCGAGAATGAGAAAGGTGGCGAGCGCCGTCTGTCTGGTTTCACGGTCCATCGTCGTTCCTCGGCAGGCTGCGGCCGCACGCATGTCGGCCTTGTTCAATGTTGGTGCGCCTGCTTTGCCACGTCGCGCCCGCAATGGCCATGGTGTTGGTCATGATCGCCGTCGCCGTCCGCACAGCGGTCGAGTTCCGTTTCGACGGTTGCATGCTCCACGCCATGCTCCGAAGCCAGGCGGGCCTTGATGGCGCCGACGACCACATGGGGGTCGGCCCCCTCGTCCAGACGCGCGTGGAGCGTGGCCATATGCTTCGAGCCGTCCAGAGACCACAGATGCACATGATGCACCTCGCTCACGCCGGCGACGCTGGCCCTGAGATCGGAGGCAATCGCATCGCGGTCGAGCGTCTCGGGCGTGCCCTCCAGAAGCAGATGCGCAGCCTCGCGCATCAGCCGCCACGCGGTCGAAAGGATGATGACGGCCACCAGCACCGACAGGATCGGATCGATCGGGTTCCAGCCGGTGGCGAGGATGATGAGCGCAGCGGCAATCGCCGCCACGGAACCGAGCAGATCGCCGACCACATGCAGGATCGCGCCGCGCATGTTGAGGCTTTCGCGGTCGCCGCCGTGCAGGATCAGA
The DNA here is from genome assembly GCF_004363725.1 of Aquamicrobium defluvii. Lineage (GTDB taxonomy): Bacteria > Pseudomonadota > Alphaproteobacteria > Rhizobiales > Rhizobiaceae > Mesorhizobium > Mesorhizobium defluvii. The sequence continues at coordinate 46,925 of NZ_SNZF01000015.1, forward strand.
AAGCCGGCGATGTTCACCAGCAGGCCGAGCGTGGCGATGACCAGCATCGGCGCACCGAGAACAGGCGGCGGCTCCATGAAACGCCGCCACGCCTCGTAGACGATCCACAGTGCAATGACGAAGATGGCGATACCGTTGGTATAGGCGACGAGGGTCTTCACCCGCCCGAAACCGTAGGACATGCGGCTGGTGGCCGGCCGTTCGGCAAGGTGGAATGCGTACCAGGCGAGGCTGAGCGCCAGCGTGTCGGTGAGCATGTGGCCTGCATCGGCAAGCAGCGCCAGAGAGTTGGTGAAGATGCCGCCCAGCGCCTCTGCGATCATGAAGCCGCCGGTGAGGCAGGCTGCGATCATCACCCGGCGCTTGTCGGTCGGGCCGTGGCCATGCGCTCCGTGATCGTGCGTCCCATGGTCGTGGCCGTCATGATCGTGCGAATGCGCCATGGGAGCGATGCCTTTCAGGCGCCGGACGCGGCGCGGAACTCTTCCAGCCTTTTCACCTGCCGGCCCTCCCCGTCGAAATTCGAAGGATCGAGCCATGCCTCATAGGCGCCTTTCAGCGCCGGCCATTCCTTGTCGATGATCGAATACCACGCGGTGTCGCGATTCGCGCCCTTGACCACCATATGCTGGCGGAAAATGCCCTCGAAACGGAAGCCGAAACGTTCTGCTGCACGTTTCGACGGCTCGTTGGCGTTGTTGCACTTCCATTCGTAACGGCGATAGCCGAGATCGTCGAAGACATGGGACGCGAACAGGAACTGCGCTTCGGTGGCCGCCGGCTTGCGCGCCACGAGCGGCCCCCAATAGATATTGCCGATCTCCGCCACGCCATTGGCCGGATCGATGCGCATCAGCGTCTGACGCCCCGCGACCTTGCCGCTGGCCTTGTCGATGACCGCAAAGAACAGCGGATCGGGACTCGCCACCGCCTTGTCCAGCCATGGCTGGAAGGATGCGCGGTCCTGCGGCGGCAGTTCCGGCAGCCAGGCGAAACGCAATGCGGCATCCGGCACCGAAGACGCCTCGAACAGTTCGTCCCCATGGCGGGCGGCATCCAGCGGCTCCAGCCTCACGGTTCGGCCTTCCAGAACCCGGCGCTCGGGGCGCGGTCTCGGCTGCCATTTGCTCAGCTCGTCGGCCATGGTCTCTCCTTGCCTGTTCACCGTACAAGGCTCACAGGAAAGCAGCCAGCGGGAAAGAACCAGCGGGGCTTGAGAAATGTCCCAGGAGAGCGGGGCTTATCCCCTGCCCACGAATGGCATCTTCGTCGCCATCACCGTCATGAACAGCACATTGGCGTCGAGCGGCAAACCGGCCATGTAGACGACCGCCTCTGCCACCCGCTCGACATCCATCACCGCCTCGACGGCAATGCTGCCGTCCGCCTGCGGGATGCCTGCCGCCATGGGCGCTACCATTTCCGTCAGGGCGTTGCCGATATCGATCTGGCCGCACGCAATGTCGAAGGGCCGTCCGTCCAGCGCCAGCGTCCTGGTCAGTCCGGTGATGGCATGCTTGGTGGTGGTGTAGGGCACGGAACCCGGCCGCGGCGCGTGAGCCGAGATCGATCCGTTGTTGATGATGCGGCCGCCCATCGGGCTTTGCCGTCGCATGGCCCCGAAGGCAGCACGGGCGCACAGGAAGGAGCCTGTGAGATTGACACCCACCACCTCGTTCCAGCTTTCGACCGGAATTTCGTCGATGGGCGCAGCCTTGCAGCCCATCCCGGCGTTGTTGAACAGGAGATCGATCCGACCAAAGGCTTCGACCGCGACACCAAAAAGATCCTCGACCTGTTCGGGCACGGTCACATCGCAGGAAACCGCGAGACCTTTTGCCTCGGCGCCCTCGACTTCACGCACGGCTGCGTCCAGCGGTTCCTTGCGGCGACCGCAGAACACCGTGTTCCAGCCATCGCGCAACAAAGCCTGCGCCACGCTCCTGCCGATGCCGGAGCCTGCGCCGGTGACGACGGCCGTTCCCTTTATTGTCATGCCAATTCCTCCAGACTGGCAGAGGGAATCGCAAATGCCGAAGGTCAAGGCAAGCATACAAAAAGGGCGGTCATTCGCGACCGCCCCAATTTGCGTACAGCGCCCGGGAGGAGGAAGGCACTTCGCCTGTGTGCAATCCTGCTCCTGCAGGGTTAACAATACCTTAACGGCTACAACGTCACCAGGGCGAGCCGGGGACCGGTGCCGGCTGCGGGGCGCCGGACGACGTGACCGTCGCCTCGATGTGATCGACAAGCTGATCCGCCAGACCGAGGCGCCCGGCCAGCAGATCGAGATAGCCGCGTTCCGCGCGCGTGTCGGCATCGACGGCAAGACGCGAGGCGGTGTAAAGCTCCACCTTCTGCGCTTCGGTTCTGGCGGCCGCCACCAGCGTGTCGAGGTCGAGCGGCGATTCCAGTTCTGCCTTGAGGAAGCTTTCGGCCTCGGCATCCAGCCCCGACAGGCTGAGCTTCTCGCCGATGCGCCGCTTCTCGTCGTCATCGATCCGGCCATCGGCCCTGGCGGCCGCGATCATGGCGCGCACCAGCGTCAGCGCGAACTCAGCCTCGCCCTGCGGGGCCTGCGAGGGATGGAATTCGGTATCCTCGGGCGGGGGCAGCAGAACCTGTTCGTCGGCCTGTGCGGGTTCAGCCGGCTGCCTGCCGTTCTGGTAATTCTGATAGGCTTTGTAGGCGAGCCCGCCGATGGCGGCCAGACCGCCCAGCTTGAGCGCCGCGCCGCCTACCTTGCGGCCCGGTTGGGTGCCCAGAAGAACCGCTGCGATTGCGCCGGCCGCGAGTGGATTGTCCCTGGCCATCTGCACGGCCTGCCCGGCCTTGTCGCGCACGGTACCGGTGGTTCCGGGCACTTGCGAGCCGAGAAGGTCGTCGAGAAGTTTCTTGGGATCGAACATCGGCACCTCCGCTGGAGCAATTTCAGGACATCTGGAAACCCGGTTTCCGTTCGGAATTGCGTTAACGCCCTCATCCCGGTCGGCGGTTTCCTGTCGGGGACAGGTAGGGCGGCGACCATGTCATTACAATGACGCGGGTCACGCAAGCCCGCACAAAAAACGGATCAGCTTCCGATATGCTCCCTGCCCCGCCTCGCCGCCAGTTCGACCTGGCGCTGGCGCTCTGCATAGCGCGCCCGGTCCTCCTCGGAGCGGCTGTCATGGCAGTAATCGCATGAGATGCCGGGGCTGTATTTCGCAGAAGCGCGTTCGGCCGGGGTGAGCGGGTGCCGGCAGGCGCGGCACAGTTCCGCCTCGCCTTCCTCCAGCCCGTGCGTCACGGAAACGCGCTCGTCGAAGACGAAGCATTCCCCTTCCCACAGGCTTTCTTCGGCCGGCACGTCCTCCAGATATTTCAGGATGCCGCCCTTGAGATGGAACACATCGTCGAAGCCGAGCGACTTCACGAAGGCTGTTGCCTTCTCGCAGCGAATGCCGCCGGTGCAGAACATGGCGATCTTGCGATTCTCCAGTTCACCCCGGTGTTCCTCCACCCATTCCGGAAATTCGCGGAATGTAGCCGTGCGCGGATCGACCGCGCCCCTGAACGTGCCGAGCGCCACTTCATAGTCGTTGCGCGTATCGATGACGATCGTGTCCGGGTCGGAGATCAGCTCGTTCCATTCGGATGGAGCGACATAGGTGCCGACGCTCGTTTGCGGATCGATGCCATCGACCCCCATGGTCACGATTTCGCGTTTCAGGCGAACCTTCATGCGGTGGAACGGCATTTCGGCCGCATGGCTGTATTTGACTTCGAGGCCGGTCAGCTCCGGCTGGGACGTGAGCCAGGCGACCAGTTCGGCAATCGCCGCCTCGGTGCCGGCAACCGTTCCGTTGATGCCTTCGCGCGCGAGAAGCAGGGTGCCCCTGATGCCCCGCCCGCAACAGAAGGCGGCAAGCGGCGCGCGCAGTTCCCCGAACCGTTCCAGCCGGCAGAAGCGGTAGAGGGCGGCGACACGGAAAGACGCAGGGGCGATGGTCTCGTTCATGATGCCGGGCGTAACGTTTCCGGGCCGTGGATTCAAGATGCCGACACGCCACGGCCACCAATGCGGAAAAGCCATGCGTTTCCGCTGGTTGAAGCCCCGCATGTGCTGTCGCGGCAAGAGATTTGTGCCCGCCCTGAAAATCTGGCCGAAACTTCTCCCGCCAAAAAATGTTTTCAGCAAAGAGGTCGGGCCGATGTTCAACGATGCCGTCATCACAGAAGCGAATGCCGCGGCAGCGCTGGCCGGGATCGAGCCGGCCGCCCTGCTTGCCGTCATGGAGGTTGAAAGCGGCGGTCGCCTGTTTGCCGTCGTGAATGGGCGCAACGAACCGCTCATCCGCTTCGAGGGGCATTATTTCGATCGCCGCCTGACAGGCAGCAAGCAGGCACGCGCCCGCGAACTCGGCCTTGCCGCGCCCGCGGCTGGCGCGATCGCCAACCCCTCCACACAGGCAGGACGCTGGGCCCTGCTGGGCAAAGCCACGCAAATCGATGCAAGGGCGGCCTATGAATCGACCTCATGGGGCATCGGCCAGGTCATGGGCGCACACTGGCTGTGGCTCGGCTTCGCCAACGTCCAGGCCCTTGTGGCCGAAGCCCGTTCAGGTGCCGGCGGCCAGATCAGGCTCATGGTGCGCTATATCGACAAGGCCGGGCTGATCAAAGCGCTCAACTCACACGACTGGCAGGCTTTCGCGCGCGGCTACAATGGCCCCGGCTACGCGAAGAACGCCTACGACAAGAAACTGGCTGCCGCCTATGCCCGCCGGGCGTCCGGCGCGAAGCAACCTGCCGGCACCGGCCCGCTGCTGCGGCTGGGCTCGAAGGGCGAGGCGGTTGCGGATATCCAGAACCGCCTCGTTCGGCTGGGCTATCCGCTTCAGGTAGACGGACAATTCGGTCCTGCGACACGGGAAGCCGTGCGCCGTTTCCAGAAGGACGGGGGCCTGGCGGCGGACGGAATCGTCGGCGCAAAAACCCGAGCCGCGCTGACCGAAACCGTTCCCGGACCAGTCTCGCGCTGGTGGAGCGCCGTGAAAAGCGGCCTCGCCCGCATTCTGGGCAGAGCCTGATTTCAGGCTTCATGGACTTGCAATCCGGCCCATGTTAAATCGGTTGAAATTTGCATTGTCGAAAGATTGCCATGTCGAACAAGTCCGAAAAACTGGTTTCCCTGCTCGCCGGCCAGCCGGTGATTCCGGTGCTGAGGATCGCCGATGCGAAGCAGGCGGTGCCGCTCGCCCGTGCGCTTGCGCGGGGTGGCCTGAAGGCCATCGAGATCACGCTGCGGACCCCGGACGCCCTTGAAGCGATCAGGCGCGTGGCGGGCGAGGTCGAGGAATCCGTCGTCGGCGCCGGCACCATCCTCGATCCTGCGCAATACGACGCCGCGGCACAGGCCGGCTCGCGTTTCATCGTCAGCCCCGGCATCACCAAGGAGCTTCTGAAAGCCTCTGCCGACAGCGACATCCCGTTTCTGCCGGGGGCGATCACACCGGGCGAGATCATGGCCGCCAGACAGGTCGGCCTGACCTTCCTGAAGTTCTTCCCCGCCGAGCAGGCCGGCGGCGCAGCCTTCCTCAAGGCACTCGCCTCCCCGATCGCCGACGTGAAATTCTGCCCCACCGGCGGCGTCAGCGCGACCAACGCAGCCGGCTATCTCGGCCTGCCGAATGTGATCTGCGTCGGCGGTTCATGGGTTGCGCCGGACGATCTCGTCGTCAACGGCGAGTGGAGCCGGATCGAGGATCTGGCCCGCGCGGCGGCCGAGCTGCGCAAGCCGGCCTGACGACGGAAACAAAAAAAGCGCCTGCATGACAGGCGCTTTTCAGATCGGCTTTGTCGTCGGCCTCAGGCGGATCCGCTCCGAGACCTCAGTTCACCTTCGACTCGAAGCGCGCGACGGACAGGAAGTTCACGGCAGTGCCGGTGAACTGATTGGCCCTGGCCATTTCGTTGCGGGCCTGGAAGCCGGTGGTATAGACCTCGGTCGGCGCCGTGCGGACCAGATTGTAGGCATAGCGCGGCGCGGTGGCCGCGTTGGAGGCCTTCACCACATAGTCGCCGGAGTTGAGCGCCCAGCGCGCCCGCTCGGGCGCGGCCGAGACGACCACGGCCCTCGGTTCGGACCTTGCGACTTCGGCGGTCGGGCGGGCCGACTTGCGCGTCGTCTTTACGTTTCCGCCGATTGCGCCAGCCGGATCGGCCGGTGTCCCGATGGCTGCGGCGCGCGGCGATGCAGGAGCGGCATCGACACCCGTCGGATCGGCGAAGGCCGAACGCGGAGTGGGAATTGCCGCAATCTGATATTCCTCGTCGCCTGCTTCTTCGAGCAGGGCCTTGACCTCATCACCCGGACGGGCGCTCGGCACCACCGCCAGCGTATCGGCGGTTGGTACCGCCTCATCGGATGCCAGTGCCAGAAGCGCCGATGCATTGTCGGACGCAGGCGCAAGCTGCGGGCGGAAGCTCGGCACCGGAACCGCTGCCGCCGGAGCCTCGCTGGAGGCCACCTGGGATGCCGGCTCGCCACTCGCCTGTGCGAAGGGCACATCTTCAGGCGTCGGGCGAAGCGCTGCGGTCTGCACCGGGCTGACATCGGCCACGCCGAATGGAACCGTATCGGGCGTCTGCACGCCCACATCCGCCTTGGGGCGCGGCGCCGCGCCGGGCACGGGAATGCTGCGCACCGGAAGCGCTGCGATGATCGTTTCCGGAGTCTCCTGCGGTTCCTCCGCAAGCTCCGGGACTTCCGCGCGCCTTGCCTGATCAGGCGAGATGACGGCGATGCCCGGCAGATTGCTCTGTGTTCCGGCAGCCGGTTTCCTGGCAGCCGTGGCGACGGGCTTCTTCGGGGCCGGAGCGGCGGCAACGGCCACGCCGTTATCCTCTTCCTCGTCGGCTCCGCCGCCGAACAGTGCCGCAAGCAGGCCGCCGGACTTGCCGGACTTGCCGGAACCGGAAGTGGTGGGGCCGGCGAGAGCGATCGCAGGCGAACCTGCCGCGCTGCGCGACTTGTAGGCGGCGAGAGCCTGCTCGTAGCCGGGCAGCGGCTTGCCGTCGCTGGGAACATGCAGCGTCTTGCCGTTCGGGAAGACGCTTGCCAGTTCCTTGCGGCTGATGCCGGGCCAGTGGCGGACATTGCCGACATCCATATGGACGAAGGGCGAGCCCGAGGTCGGATAGTAGCCGACGCCGCCACCCTGCATCTTGAGGCCGATATCGCGCAGCTTCTTCAAGGGCACGCCCGGGATGAAGAAGTCCATCGCCTTGCCGAGCATGTGCTGGCTTTTCTGGGCGACACCCTTCGAGCGGCCGCGCAGCATGTTGTTGGTCGCAGGCGAGCGATAGGCGCTGACGACGTGGATATATTCGCGCGAGCCGGTCGCCCGGTAGGCTTCCCACACGAGGTCGAGCAGGCGCGGGTCCATCTTGGTGGGCTCGTTGCGACGCCAGTCGCGCAGGAAAACGTTCAGCTTTTTCAGCCCGGCCTGGTCGTAGCGCCCGTTGCGCTTGAAGACGATTTCCGCCTTCTCCTTGGTGTGCAGATTATGGAGCTTGAGCGCCCTCACCTCCGCCTGCGCGGCGGGGGCGGAAACCGTGTAGAGACCGAAAGCGCATACCGCCGCCACCAGCCATCTGGTGATGCTGCCGCAGGGATGCCGACCGTTTTTGTGCCGTTCGCTTCTGTTCAAATCAAAAGGCCTTGCAGGCTGCCGTTTGTCCCCGGATTTGAGCAAACGGATATGGATTAACCAAATCCGAATATCAATCCTAATGGTTAATCATCGCTTATTGAAGCCCAAATGCGGTGACAGCGTGGCAGCCCGAAGGCCGAAAAGGTGCAAGGCGGTGTATGGTTAATCAGAAGTTTAATCAGATTTAACAAAACCTTATCGAAAGTTTCACGAGTCGCCACAATTCGCGGCGTCGGTGCCTGCGACATTACGGACAGCGTCCGGGTCGATCCCGTATTCCCTGAGCTTGCGGTAAAGCGTCGAACGGCCGATGCCCAGCCGGCGCGCAACCTCGCTCATGCGCCCGTTATAATGGTCGATGGCGAAACGAATCATTTCCAGTTCGGTGGAGGCGAGTGCGCGCACCTCGCCACGTTCGTCCAGCATGGAAACGAGGCCGGGCTGAGGTTTCGGCTCGCGGCACGCTGCCGCCGCCGCCGGAACGGACGCCGCCACTGCGGTGGCGCCGTCACGATCGTCGAGACTGATCCCGCCTTCCACCTGCGCCCTGATCTGCGGGAACTCTGCTTCGGTCAGCATGTCCCCTTCACAGAGCACGGCGGCGCGGAAAACCGCGTTCTCGAGCTGCCTTATATTGCCGGGCCAGTCGTAAGCCTGAAGCAGCGCCAGAGCTTCCTCCGATATGCCGCGTGGCGGCTTGTCCACGCCCACGGTGCGCAGGAAGTGGCGCACGAGCAGCGGAATGTCCTCACGCCGGTCCCGCAGCGGCGGCACGTAGATCGGAAACACATTGAGGCGATAGAACAGGTCCTCGCGAAACCGCCCTTCCTTCACCTGCTGGATCAGGTCGCGATGCGTGGCGGAGATCAGCCTGATGTCGACCTTCACCGTCTGGCGTCCGCCAACCGGGTCGACCTCGCCTTCCTGCACCGCGCGCAGCAGTTTCACCTGCACATCGAGCGGCAGGTCGCCCACTTCATCCAGGAACAGCGTGCCGCCGTCCGCTTCCACGAACTTGCCGACATGCTTTTCCATGGCGCCGGTGAAGGCGCCTTTCTCATGACCGAACAGGATCGATTCGACCAGATTTTCGGGGATGGCCCCGCAATTGACCGTTACGAACGGCTTTTTGCGACGGTCGCTGCTGCCCTGTATGGCGCGCGCAACCAGTTCCTTGCCGACGCCGGATTCCCCCTCGATCAGGATCGGAATGCGCGAGGCGGCCGCCTTCTGGCCGAGCCGCACGACCCGGTCCATGGCCGGACTGTGCGTCAGCAGGTCCCTGAAGGTCAGCACACCGGCGCCACGCCTGGCGGCGCTTCGTGTCCTGCCCTCCGCTGCCCCGACCTTCAGCGCCCCCGAAATGGCCGCCTGAAGACGCTCTGGCGAAGCGGGCTTGACCACGAAGTCGAAGGCGCCGTTGCGCATGGCCTGCACCACCGTATCGATGCCGCCCTGCGCCGTCTGCACGATGACCGGTACGCGTATGTCGCGCTCGCGCATCGCCTTGAGCACGCCGATGCCATCGAGGCCGGGCATCGCAAGGTCCAGTATGGCGACCGAAATATCGTCCTGCCCGTCGAGCGCCAGGAGGCCGGCTTCCCCGCCATCGGTGACCACGGCCCGGTGGCCGAATTTCGAGACCGCCGCCTCCAGCAGCCTGCGCTGGACCGGATCGTCATCGACTATGAGCACGGAACCTGACATGAATGCCCGAACTGCCCGCCTGTTTTCCCCTATGGATCAACATGGCACAGGGTTCTAAATAAGGTTTCAAAAAAGCCGGTGAACGAATTGTTTCGCATTTGACCGGCTTTTCGCCCCGCATCGAACAAAGCAGACCCGAAAGGTTTCCCATGCCCAGCTTCCCGGACAGACAGTTTGCCGCGCCATCTGCCGCTGCCGCGCTCGCGAAGGCGGACCTCGGCGATCTGCCCGAATGGAACCTCTCCGACCTTTACGCCGGCATCGACGCGCCGGAGCTGAAGCGCGATCTGGAAAAGGCCACCGGCGACGCCACTGCCTTCGAGGAGCGGTGGAAGGGCAAGCTCGCCGCCGAGGCCGGGCGCGGCAGCCAGGGCAGGCTTGGCGAGGCCATGCGCGAATATGAAGCGCTCGACGAGCTGGCAGGCCGCATCGGCTCCTATGCCGGACTGCTCTATACGGGCGATACCTCCGACCCCGTCCGCGCCAAATTCTATGGCGACGTGCAGCAGAAGCTGACCGATGCCGGCTCGCATCTGTTGTTCTTCGGGCTGGAACTGAACAAGATCGACGATGCGCTGATCGAAAAGGCACTGTCGGAGGACCCCGCTTTCGGCCACTACAGGCCGTGGATCGAGGACCTGCGCAAGGAAAAGCCCTACCAGCTCGAGGACCGCGTCGAGCAGCTCTTCCATGAAAAGTCGGTCACGGGTCGCGGTGCCTGGAACCGCCTGTTCGACGAGACCATGACGGGCCTGCGCTTCACGGTCGACGGCGAGGAACAGACGCTGGAGCCGACCCTGAACCGCTTGCAGGATGCCGACGGCGAGGTGCGCCGCAAGGCTGCCGAAGCGCTGGCCGCCACCTTCTCGAAGAACATCCGCACCTTCACGCTGATCACCAACACACTGGCCAAGGACAAGGAAATTTCCGACCGCTGGCGCGGCTTCCAGGACATTGCCGACTCCCGCCACCTCGCCAACCGCGTGGAGCGCGAGGTCGTGGACGCGCTGGCGGCAGCTGTGCGCGAAGCCTATCCGCGCCTGTCGCACCGCTACTATGCCATGAAGGCGCGCTGGCTCGGCATGGAAGCCATGAACCACTGGGACCGCAACGCGCCGCTACCGGAGACGCCGCAGGCGGTCATCGGCTGGAACGAAGCGAAGAACACGGTGCTCGACGCCTATCACGGCTTCGCGCCGCAGATGGCCGGCATCGCCCGCCAGTTCTTCGACCGCAACTGGATCGACGCCCCGACGCGGCCCGGCAAATCGCCCGGCGCCTTTGCCCACCCGACAGTTCCGTCCGTGCATCCCTATGTGCTCCTGAACTACATGGGCAAGCCGCGTGACGTGATGACGCTGGCACACGAGCTCGGCCATGGCGTGCATCAGGTTCTGGCCGGCGGACAGGGCGCGCTGATGGCCGCCACGCCGCTGACGCTGGCCGAAACCGCCTCGGTGTTCGGCGAGATGCTCACTTTCCGCTCGCTGCTCGACCGCACGACCGACAGGCGCGAGCGCAAGGCCATGCTTGCCCAGAAGGTCGAGGACATGATCAACACGGTGGTGCGCCAGGTCGCCTTCTACGAATTCGAGCGCAAGGTGCATACCGAGCGCCGCAATGGCGAGCTGACATCCGATCAGCTGGGCCAGTTCTGGATGGACGTGCAGGCCGAAAGCCTCGGGCCGGCAATCAGGCTGCGCGACGGCTACGAGACCTTCTGGGCCTATATCCCCCACTTCATCCACTCGCCCTTCTATGTCTACGCCTATGCGTTCGGCGACTGTCTGGTGAACTCGCTCTACGCCGTCTACCGGAATGCCGAAAGCGGCTTCCAGGAGAAGTATTTCGACATGCTGCGGGCGGGCGGCACGAAGCATCACTCGGAACTCCTGAAGCCGTTCGGCATCGACGCCACCGATCCGGGCTTCTGGCAGACGGGCCTCGGAGTCATCTCGTCGCTGATCGACGAGCTGGAAGCTCTGGACAAAGCAGCCTGAACACGGGGCAGGCGTGACGGACGCTCCCTTCATTCTCTTCCGCAACGACCCGGCCGGCGATGAAACGCTGTTCGGGCGACCCTCGGAGATCGTTGCGCCTTTCGGGCCAGCCGAGTTCGATAACGCCTGGAAGCGGCTTCAGGCCGCCCATGAGGCGGGGAAATGGCTGGCCGGCTATGTCTCCTATGAGGCCGGCTACCTGCTGGAACCGAAGCTCGCGCCATTGCTGCCGGAGGGCCGGCGCGCGCCCCTGCTTTGCATGGGCATCTTCGACGCGCCGCAGGAGCGGGGCATTCCCGCCCCTGCCGATGCGGCGAGCAACGGGCCGATCTACGATGCGCGGGCAAGCTGGTCCTTCGCGGACTATGTAAAGCGCTTCGCCCGCCTGCACCGGCATCTGCGCGAAGGCGACTGCTATCAGGGCAACCTGACCTTCCGCGTCGATGCGCAGTGGACGGGCACGCCTGCGGCCGCGTTCGACGCGCTGACCGGGCGCCAGCCTGTGCGCTATGGCGCGCTGGCTTCGCTGGGCGCCGGCCCCGTCGTGCTGTCGCGCTCGCCCGAACTGTTCTTCGAAGTAGACGCCGACGGCTGGATCGAGACCCATCCCATGAAGGGCACCGCGCCGCGCGGGGCAACACCTGCGCAAGACGAACGATTGAAGGATTTCCTGCGCAACGACGAGAAAAATCAGGCCGAAAACCGGATGATCGTCGACCTGCTGCGCAACGACATTTCGCTGATCTCGGAAGTCGGCTCGCTCCACGTGCCGGAACTCTTCCGCATCGAAAGCTACCCGACCGTGCACCAGATGGTGAGCAGGGTGCGCGCAAAGCTCCTGCCCGGCCTGTCCTTGCGCCGCATCTTCGCCGCCCTCTTCCCATGCGGGTCGATCACCGGCGCACCCAAGATCAGGGCGATGGAGATATTGCGCGAACTGGAAACCGGCCCGCGCGACGTCTATTGCGGCGCCATCGGCTGGGTCGCGCCGGGTGGAGAAATGCGCTTTTCCGTCGCCATCCGCACCATCTCGCTCTTTGCCGGCGGCGAGGCCATCTACAATGTCGGCGGAGGCGTGGTGTTCGATTCCACCGCCGAAGAGGAATATCGGGAATGCCTGCTGAAAGCCCGCTTCGCGACGGGAACGGTCCCGGCTTCAAGCTGATCGAAACGCTGCGCTGGGAGCCGGCGAGCGGCTTCCTGCGGCTGGGGCGGCATCTGGACCGCCTTGCCGGTTCGGCTCGGGAACTTGGCTTCAGCTACGACCCGGGCAGGACCCGGCAGGCGCTGGAACATGCCGTCGCCGGAAAAGAAATGCCGCTGCGCCTGCGCCTGCTTCTCGAACCGAACGGCTCGCCGGAGGCAACGGCACAGCCGTTCCAGCCTCTGCCGGAAGGCGCGGTCTGGAAGCTGCGGCTGGCGGCTGCACGCCTCTCCTCCACCGACAGGCTGCTGCGCCACAAGACCACGCGCCGCGAGACCTACGAACGGGCCCGCGCCGAATATCCCGCGACCGAAGCGGATGAGGTTCTGCTGTGCAACGAGCGCGGAGAGATCTGCGAAGGCACGATCACGAATCTCTTCGTGGAGTTCGGCGACGGCATCCTCGTCACCCCGCCGCTCGGCTGTGGGCTTCTGGCAGGCGTATTGCGCAAGGAATTGATCGATCAGGGCCGCGCCGTGGAAGGTGTGATGACGCCTGAAACGCTGGGCTCCGCACGCGCGATCTTCATGGGAAACTCCCTGCGCGGCCTGATTCCGGCGCGCCTGCTGCCGTAGCGTAAGCGCCTTCCGCCGCTTACCATATTGCCAGATTGGCATGCAACGACATCGAACCTGGCGGGTTTCACTGGTATGTGACAAATATCTGTGATTGTTGCGCCAGGCTGCGCAAGGCTGACGACAGCGCACCAACAGGAGCGAGCGAAGAATGGCGAATGCGAAGTGGCCGGTTCACGGCGAGATCACCGGCCCCATCGTCATGATCGGTTTCGGCTCCATCGGGCGCGGCACGCTGCCGCTGATCGAGCGCCATTTCCGCTTCGACAAATCGCGCCTGACCGTGATCGATCCGCGCGACACCAACCGCAAGCTGCTGGACGAGCGCGGCATCGCCTTCGTTCAGGAGGCCGTGACCCGCGACAATTACAAGGATTTGCTGACACCGCTGCTCACTGCGGGGGAAGGTCAGGGTTTCTGCGTCAACCTGTCGGTCGACACCGGCTCCGTCGAGCTGATGCGGCTGTGCCGTGAACTGGGCGTCCTCTATGTCGATACGGTGATCGAGCCCTGGCTCGGCTTCTATTTCGACGACAAGGCGGACAATGCATCCCGCACCAATTATGCCCTGCGCGAAACGCTGCTCAGGGAAAAGCGCAAGCGGCCCGGCGGCACCACCGCAGTCTCCACCTGCGGCGCCAATCCCGGCATGGTTTCCTGGCTCGTCAAGCAGGCGCTCCTCAATCTGGCGGGCGACCTCGGCATGGCAATCGGCGAGCCGCCGGCACCGCAGGACCGCGACGGCTGGGCGAAACTGATGCGCGACGCCGGCGTCAAGGGCATCCACATCGCCGAGCGCGACACGCAGCGGGCGAAGAAGCCCAAGCCGCTCGGCACCTTCTGGAACACATGGTCCGTCGAAGGTTTCATCGCCGAAGGTCTCCAGCCGGCCGAACTCGGCTGGGGCACGCATGAGAAATGGATGCCGAAGAATGCGCGCAGGCACAAGAAGGGCTGCGGCGCGGGCATCTGGCTCGAACAACCGGGTGGCAACACCCGCGTGAGGAGCTGGTGCCCGACACCCGGCCCGCAATATGGCTTCCTCGTTACCCACAACGAGGCGATCTCGATCGCCGATTTCTTCACCCTGCGTGGCAAGAAGGGGGGCGGCAAGAAGGGCAAGGTGCACTACCGTCCGACCTGCAACTACGCCTATCATCCCTGCAACGACGCCGTGCTCTCGATACACGAGATGTTCGGCGCCGCCGGACGCGCGCAGGAGACACAGCACGTTCTGGAGCAGAACGAGCTGGTCGACGGCATCGACGAGCTCGGCGTGCTGCTCTACGGTCACGACAGGAACGCCTACTGGTATGGTTCGCAGCTCTCGCTGGCCGAAGCGCGCAAGCTGGCCCCCTATCAGAACGCCACCGGGCTTCAGGTCAGTTCCGCCGTGCTTGCCGGCATGGTCTGGGCGCTCGAAAACCCGCAGGCCGGCATCGTCGAGGCCGACGAAATGGACTACCGGCGTTGCCTCGAGATCCAGTCGCCCTATCTTGGCCCCGTGAATGGCTATTATACGGACTGGACACCGCTCGAGAACCGCCCCGGCCTGTTTCCGGAAAATATCGACGCAAGCGATCCGTGGCAGTTCCGCAACATACTGGTGCGATAGGTCTGGGCGTACTCCGTCCGCACAGCTTGCAATCGCGCCGAAATCGCGCAATTGAACAAGGGCGGATCGAGGAGAAGCGCAACATGAACACCCCCCGTAGACTTGTAACGGCAGCCATCGTTCTGGCGGCCGCCGGTGCACTCGCTGCCTGCACCACCAGCCCGCCCCCTCCTCCCGGTGGCGGTGGGGTCGCGCGCAGCGGCGTCGAAGGCTCGTGGATCGATGCCCAGGGCACTGGCCTTTCGACCTTCAGCGGCGGTGTCTTCCAGACCGTGGCAACGGATACCGGGCAGAAGCTCTCCGACGGCAGCTACCGCATGACGGGCCCCACCTCGGTCGAGATTTCCGGCACCTCGCTGATCCGTCAGTCGCCGATCAGCTTCAACTGCCTGATGATCTCCACCAGCCAGCTCAACTGCACCAGCGTCACCGGCCAGAATTTCGTTCTGACGCGCAGGGCCTGAACCCGCCCGGAAAGGTGCATGCGGCGCGACGTCCGCCGCATGCGGGGTGCGGCTAGACGCAGCATTGCATCCTTGCGGCGCCACGCTAGTTTCTGCGGCTCGTAGAGAAAGCGAGCGCATGTCCAGAACCGACCAGACCGAAGCCCGGATCGCCACCCTTTCGGCGACGCCGGCGGGCCAGAGCGCCACCCGCCCCGCCAGGGTCGGCGTCATGCTGCTCAACCTTGGTACGCCAGACGGCACCGAGTTCAAGCCGATGTGGCGCTATCTGCGGGAGTTCCTGTCCGATCCGCGCATCGTGGAACTGAACAGGCTGGTCTGGTACCCGATCCTCTACGGGCTGGTGCTCACGGTACGGCCGAAAAAGTCCGGCGAGAACTATGCCCGCATCTGGAACCGCGAGCGCAACGAATCGCCGCTGCACACCTTCACCCGCTCCCAGAGCGAGAAGCTCGGCGCGGCCCTGCGGGACCTCGCCAATGTCAGCGTCGACTGGGGCATGCGCTACGGCAACCCCTCGACCGGCTCCGTCGCCCGCAAGCTGGTGGAGCGCGGCTGCGACCGCATCCTCTCCTTCCCGCTCTATCCGCAATATTCGGCGACCACCACCGCCACCGCCAACGACCAGCTCTTTCGCGCCCTGATGAAGATGCGGCGCGCGCCGGCGCTGCGCACCGTACCGCCCTATTATGACGATCCGGTCTATATCGACGCGCTCGCCGCTTCGATCCGCAAGCATCTCGCCACGCTCGAATTCGAGCCTGAAGTCGTCCTTGCTTCCTACCACGGCATTCCGAAGGCTTTCTCCGACAAGGGCGACCCCTATCGCCGCCATTGCCTCGAGACGACGCGCCTGCTGCGCGAGAAGCTCCGCTGGGGCGAGGAAAGGCTGATGACCACCTTCCAGTCGCGCTTCGGCGCGCAGGAATGGCTCCAGCCCTACACCGACGCCACCGTCGAGAAGCTGGCCAGGGACGGCGTGAAACGTATTGCCGTTTTAAATCCCGGCTTTGTCTCGGACTGCATCGAGACGCTGGACGAGATCGGTCGCGAGGTCTGCGAGAAATTCCTCCATGCCGGCGGCGAGAAGTTCAGCCACATTCCATGCCTGAACGACACTCCGGAGGGCATGGCGGTGATCGAGACGCTGGTGCGGCGCGAACTGGCCGGCTGGGCCTGAACACCGCGATCCTTCATCCTGCGGGAAGGCCGTAATCCGGTTTTTTCGGAAAACCGCTTTCCACTTTCAGGCCCAATGCTTTAATGGTCCTTCGACGGCGGATGCTTTCGAAAGGTGACGGTCCATGCTCGCAGGGTTCGATATTGTCATAGTGGTGCTGGCTGTCGTTGTGCTGCTGGTGCTGTTTGCAGGCGTCAAGACGGTGCCGCAGGGCTACAACTATACCGTCGAGCGTTTCGGCCGCTACACGCGCACCCTGTCTCCCGGCCTGAACCTGATCGTCCCCTTCATCGACCGCATCGGCGCGAAGATGAACATGATGGAGCAGGTGCTGGACGTTCCCACGCAGGAAATCATCACCCGCGACAACGCCATCGTCGCCGTCGACGGCGTCGCCTTCTATCAGGTGCTGAACGCCCCGCAGGCGGCCTACCAGGTGGCCGGGCTGCAAAACGCCATCCTCAACCTGACCATGACCAATATCCGCACGGTGATGGGCTCCATGGACCTTGATGAGCTGCTTTCCAACCGCGACACCATCAACGAGCGCCTGCTGCGCGTCGTCGACGAGGCGGCGCACCCTTGGGGCATCAAGGTCACCCGCGTCGAGATCAAGGACATCAATCCGCCCGCCAATCTGGTCGAATCCATGGCCCGCCAGATGATGGCCGAGCGCGACAAGCGCGCCCAGATCCTCACCGCCGAGGGTCTCAAGCAATCGCAGATCCTCGAAGCGGAAGGCCGGCGCGAGGCCGCCTTCCGCGACGCCGAAGCACGCGAGCGTGCGGCCGAAGCGGAAGCCCGCGCCACGCAGGTCGTGTCGGAAGCCATCTCCAAGGGCGACCTTCAGGCGCTGAACTATTTCGTGGCCCAGAAATACACCGAGGCGCTGGCGAAGATCGGCTCCGCCACCAATTCCAAGGTGGTGCTCATGCCGATGGAGGCATCCTCGCTGATCGGAACGCTGGGCGGCATCGGCGAAATCACGAAGGAAGTCTTCGGCAATGGTGGCTCCGGCGGTGGCGCGCCGCGCCAGCCGGGCGCCCGCCCGCCGGTGGTCCGTTCGACAGACACCTGACCGACATCGGTGGAAACCATGATCGCGCGCGTCATTTCCGAACTCGGACCGTGGAGCTGGGTGGTCTTCGGCCTCGTCCTGCTCGGTCTCGAAATCTTCGCGCCGGGCGTCTACCTGCTGTGGATCGGCATTGCAGCGCTCATCATCGGCGCGGTGTCGCTGCTTCTGTGGGAGACCGCGTTCTGGGGGTGGCAGGTACAGGTCCTGCTGTTCCTGATCCTGTCGCTCGCCTCGGCCTATTTCGGCAAGAAATACGTCGTTTCACGGCAGGGGAATACCGACCAGCCCCTTCTCAACCGCCGCAGCGAGCAGATGATCGGCCGCACCGCGACGCTGACGGAGCCGATCCGCGACGGACGCGGCCGTGTCCAGCTCGGCGATACGCTATGGCGTGTAAGCGGCCCGGACCTGCCGGCCGGAACGCGCGTGCGCGTCACCGGCGCCGCCGACACCGATCTGGAACTGACGGTCGAAAAGGTCGAATAGGGGCGGTCAATATCTGGCGAACACACTCTGGCGTTCGGCCCCGAACAGCAGCACTTCATAGGGATCTGCCGCTCCGCCGGTCTCCATTCCCGGCGATCCCATCGGCATTCCGGGCACGGCGAGACCGGTTGCGGATGGCCGCTCTGCCAGCAGGCGGCGAACTTCCCGGGCTGGCACATGACCTTCGATGACATAGCCATCCACCATCGCGGTGTGGCACGATTGCAGATCTGCCGGAACCCCAAGCCGGGATTTCAAAGGCGCGAGATCGTCTGTCAGGCGGTCCCGGACGGTGAAGCCTTCCGCGCGCATATGTCCGATCCAGGCGCCGCAACATCCGCAACCGGGTGAACGCGCCACGTCCACGGCGGGTTGTGCCGCTACCGCATGCCTTGCAAACAGCAAGGACCCCAGACCTGCCACGGTCAGGCCCAGCACGGTGCGGCGGTTCAGTGTGCTCATCACGGTTTCCTTCCAGCAATCCCGGCCATTGTCGATACGGCACAGATTGCCACCTTCCAGCGCTGGAAGGTCAAGGCTTTTTGAGAAAGCCCGAAGGAAAGCGGATCAGGCAGCACCCACGCGCAGCAGGTCGTGGAAATGCACGATGCCGACAGGTCGGCCTTCCTCGGCCACCACCAGCGCGCTGATCGAGTGCTGGTTGAGCAGCGCGACCGCCGCGCCCGCGAACATGTCGGGATCGATGGTCTTGGGCGAGCGCGTCATCACATCGTCCACCACCGTCTCGGCCAGGTTGCGATGCAGGTTGCGGGCAAGGTCGCCATCCGTGATGATGCCGACCAGCTTGCCGTCGTCGTCCACCACGCACACGCAGCCGACGCGTTTCTGCGCCAGCGTCGCCACCGCTTCGGGCATCCCGGTGCCGGGACGTACGACCGGAATCTGGTCCCCGACGCGCATGATCTCCGCAACGCGCATCAGATTCGCTCCGAGCTGCCCGCCCGGATGGAATGTATGGAAATGCTCCGGCGTGAAGCCCCGCGCCTCCAGAAGCGCGATGGCCAGCGCATCGCCGGTGACGAGCTGCAACAGCGTGGAGGTCGTGGGCGCGAGACCGTGCGGGCAGGCTTCCGCCACGCGGGGCAGCAGAAGCACCACGTCGGATGCGCGCGCCAGTGCGGAGTTCTCGCCGGAGGTAACGGCGATCATCGGAATGGAGAAACGGCGCGAATAGGCGATGATACCCTTCAGCTCGGCCGTCTCGCCCGACCAGGACAGCGCAATGATGGCGTCGTCCGGGGCGATCATGCCAAGATCGCCGTGATTGGCTTCCGAAGGATGGACGAAGAAGGCCGGCGTACCGGTCGAGGCGAGCGTTGCCGCGATCTTGGAACCGATATGGCCGCTCTTGCCGACGCCGGTGACGATCACGCGGCCCCTGATGGCCGAAATGGTGTCGACCGCCTTGCGGAACGGGGCCGCCAGCCCGTTCTGCAACGCTTGGGCAAGGGCGTTCAGCCCTTCCTGCCCGGTGGCAAGGGTTCGCAGCGCCGATTCGACGGCTGCGTGCTGATGATCGGAGGTCTTTGGCATGGTCATGGGCGTGCGATTAGCGCGTCGGGCCTCTCGTGTCCAATAATTTGCATCCATTTCCCCACGGCAATGCCCGTTTCAACCCTCCATTAACCATCGCGATTTACGGTTCGGTAAGCATGGCGCGCCCGCGCCTTTGAGGTCGTGATGCCGCGTTTCAACTCGATATCGGGAACGGTTCGGCGCGTGGGAAAACTGCGCACGCTCATGCTTGCGGCCAGCATGCTGGTGCCGGCTTTTCCTGTCCAGGCCCAGGAAATGGAACTGCGCGGCAACATGAACGAGCCGCTGGTGCCCGATATCCGCGTGCAGCAGCCCGTGCGGTCAACGCAGACGCTGCGCGCGCTGGCCGATGAAGAATTGCCTCCGGAGACCGGCACCGCGCAAGGCATAGATTCTCTTGTCGACGCCCCGCTGGACGAGACGACGCCTCCGCCGGTGCCCCAGCCTCGACGCCGGACCGCAACGGTGGAGGAGCCCGCCGCGGAAGCCTCTCCCAATCCGCGCGCCGGCGCCATCCTGCCGGAGGAGCCGACGCGGCAGAACCTGCGCGAGGAACACACCGGGGCGATCGAACAGATACGCAGGGCACCCGAGGACGATCCGTTCGCCGCCCCCGGCATGCGGCTCGGCACTTTCCTGCTGCGGCCATCGCTCGAACAGGGCCTGACCGCCACCTCCAATGCCGATGGAAGCGCCACGGGCGAATCCGCCGTGCTGTCGGAAACCACGCTGCGCCTCAATGCCACCTCGGACTGGAGCCGGCATTCGGCCGACATCACCGGCTATACGACATGGCGCAAATCTCTCTCCGGGCAGCATCTGGATGAGGTGCGAGGCCGGATTGACGGGACGCTCAACCTGGACCTCGAACGCGACTGGCGGGCGACGGCCCGGCTTGGCTACGAGGCATCGCCGGAATCGGCATCGTCGCCGATTGCCATTGCCGGCACGGCTTCACAGCCGCTCCGCCATCAGTTCGACGGCAGCGCAGGCATCGAAAAGGCGCTGGGCAAGCTGCGGCTCGGCCTCACAGGCGAAGCGCTGCGCACCGTTTATGAGGATGCGAAACTGTCCACCGGCGGCACACTTTCCCAGAAGCACCGCGGTTCGACGCTCTACACGGCGCGGCTGCGCGCCGGTTACGAGATTTCCCCGGCCCTGACACCCTTCGTCGAAATCGAAGGCGGCAGGCGCATCTATGACGAGCGCGTCGACCCGAGCGGGTATAGCCGCTCATCCGACCGGCTGGGCGCAAGAGCGGGCACGCAATTCGATCTCGGCGAGAAATTCGGCGGCGAGCTCGCCGCCGGCTGGTTGCGCGAGAGCTTCGATGACGACCGCCTCGCCGCCCTGTCCGCCGCCACCATCGATGGCACTGTCAGATGGTCGCCGCAGCGCGGCACCGACCTGCACCTGCGCGGCTCCACCACCTTTGAGGGCGCAACCGCCGCCGGCGAGAGCGGCTCGGTGCTGTACGCGCTGCGCCTGACAGGCGAACGCCAGATCCGCGCCAACCTGACGGCCAACGCGCTGCTTGGCTTCGACTGGCGTGAGTACAGCGGCTCGGATGACCGTGATCTGATCTACACGGCCGAAGCCGGACTTACCTGGTGGATGAATCGCTATGCGGGGCTCACCATACGCGCACGCCACGAAACGCTGGACGGCAACCGCGCCGGACGTGACGCGAAGACCAACAGCATCTTCGTCGGCATTACCGCAAGGCGCTGAGCCGCCGCCCCTGCCGGCGAAACAGGCGGCATGAGCCGCCCGCTCGCGGGAGCGATCCTTGGCTGCGGATCAGACGGGCTTGATCTCGTCGAGCAACGAACGGATGGAGCCGGCCATCGAGGCGCTCAGATCGCTGCGCCACAGCGCGAACGCCACATTGGCCTCCACGAAACCTTCAGGCGAGCCGCAGTCATAGGTCCGGCCCTCGTAGCGATAGCCGTAGAAGGGCTGGTCCCTGGCCAGGCGCAACATGGCGTCGGTGAGCTGGATTTCGTTGCCCGCGCCCCGCTCCTGCCCTTCGAGAATGCCGAAAATCTCCGGCTGCAATATGTAACGGCCGTTGATGTAGAGATTGGAAGGTGCGGTGCCCGGCGCCGGCTTCTCGACCATGCCGGTGATGCGGAACCCTATGTGTGCGGCCTCTCCGCGCCCGACAATGCCGTATTTGTGCGTCTCGGCCGGATCGCATTCCTGAACGGCCACGATGTTGGACCCGGTGTTTTCATAAAGCTCCACCATCGAGGCGAGACAACTCTTGCGGGACTGCATGATCATGTCCGGCAAGAGCAGCGCAAAGGGCTCGTCTCCCACCAGTTCGCGCGCGCACCAGACGGCGTGCCCGAGGCCGAGCGGAACCTGCTGGCGCGTGAAGCTGGTCTGCCCCGGAGACGGCTGAAGCTGTTGCAGACGCTCGAGAACCTCGCTCTTTCCGCGCTGTTCGAGCGTGTCGTAAAGTTCGAACTGGATATCGAAATGATCCTCTATCACGGCCTTGTTGCGGCCGGTGACGAAGATGAAGTGCTCGATGCCGGCTTCCCGCGCCTCATCGACCACATATTGAATGACAGGCCGGTCGACCACCGTCAGCATTTCCTTTGGAATGGCTTTGGTGGCCGGAAGGAAGCGCGTGCCCAACCCGGCGACCGGGAAGACTGCCTTTCTTACTTTCTTCATAATCTAAGCGTCTCACTCTCTTAAATGCCTGGCGTCAAACGGGCCGGACAATCACATGCCGACATTGAGGAATACTGAATGGCTAAATTCAGGCGGTCCTGGCTTAAACTGCCTGTGCATATTTTCGTTCCACGCGACGCCTATGGTAAACTAAATCCTAACCCAATTCCGGCAATGGTTCGGCTTTCCGGCAGATCTCAGGAGAACCAGATGTCCGATCGCAAAGCTCGCCCCTTCCTGCGCGCCCTGACCGTGGCAAGCCTGTCAATCGCCTTGCTGCTGCCGGCAGGATCAGTTTTTGCCGATGCCGGCTTCCGCAAGTGGGTTTCCGATTTTCGCAACACCGCCGTTCAGAACGGCGTTTCCGGCGCTGTCTACGACCGGGCCTTCCGGGGGATCACCGATATCGACCCGGTCGTCCTCGAAAAGGCCCGCTACCAGCCCGAGTTCGTGGCGCCGGCATGGGACTATTTCGACAATCGCGTCCATGACGAGTCGGTCGCGACGGGACGCGAGATGGCGCGAAAGTGGAAGCCATGGCTCGACCGCATCGAAAAGCGCTTCGGCGTGGACCGCCATGTCCTGCTGGCCATCTGGTCGATGGAATCCAACTACGGCGAAATCCTCAAGCGCGACGACGTGATGCGCTCCGTGGTCCGTTCGCTCGCCACGCTGGGCTATGCCGACCAGCGCCGCGCCAAATTTGCACGCACCCAGCTCATTGCGGCACTGAAGATCCTGCAAACCGGCGACATCGACGAAAGCCATCTTACCGGCTCGTGGGCCGGCGCGATGGGCCACACCCAGTTCATTCCCACCTCCTATCAGGCCTATGCGGTCGACATGGACGGCAACGGCAGGCGCGACATCTGGAGTTCGGTACCCGACGCACTGGCTACCGCTGCCAATCTTCTGGCGAAGAATGGCTGGCAGAGCGGACGGACCTGGGGCTACGAGGTGGTTCTGCCGCCGGGCCGCAAGTTCCCGAGCGGCACCATGTCGCTCGACAAGTGGGCGTCGATCGGCGTCAGGCGCGCGAGCGGGAAACCCTTCCCCGACGGATCGCAACAGGCCGAGCTGAAGGTGCCGGATGGCCGTCAGGGGCCGGCCTTCCTTGTCATCAAGAATTTTTCGGTGATCAAACGCTACAACAATGCCGACAAATACGCCCTGGCTGTCGGTCTGCTCGCCGACGAGATCGCCGGCTATGGCGGGCTGGTGCGGGACTGGAACCGCCCCTTCACCAAGCTCAGCTTCGTCGAGCGCCAGGAGTTGCAGCAGCGGCTTTCGCAGTACGGCTACTATACCGGCAAGTTCGATGGTAAGATCGGATCCGGTTCGAGGGCGGCGATCATCGCCTTCCAGGCGCAGGCCGGCATGCAGCAGGACGGCCATCCCAGCATGGAAGTGCTGTCGCGGCTGCGGCGCAAGCAGTAGCGACCACCTGCTCACCGGGCGTCGTTTTGCAACCGGCGCTTTCCCTGGGAAAGGCCGCAAGGAGAGGTCGGCTTGGCTGTGCCAACGATGCAAAGGGTCCGACGGATCGTGAAGCCCGCTTTTGCGGGCATCATCGTGCTGGCCTTTGGCGCAGGCGCAATATTGCAGGTCTCGCCGGCATTCGCGCAGGACCTGCAATTGCGGCCATGGCTGCGCAACCTGTTTTCCCCCCGCCGCGCCGAGCGTGTCGAGCCTCCGGCAAACGTTCCCCAGAAAAGGCAGCCTAAGGCGACCGCTCCGCGCAAGAAAACCACGGTGCGCAGCAGGCCGGCCGAACCGGCTTCGCCGCCGGTGACTGTCGTTGAGAAAGCGGCGGATGCACGCGTGGTGCTGGTCGTCGGCGATTTCATGGCGAGCGGCCTCGCCGATGGGCTGACGACCGTTTTCGCCGAAAACCCTGCCGTGCGCGTGGTGGACCGCTCGAACGGCTCCTCCGGTTTCGTCCGTGACGACTACTACAACTGGCCGGGCGAGATCGGCCCCATGCTGGAAGCGGAAAAGCCGGCCGTCGTCCTGATCATGATGGGCTCCAACGACCGCCAGCAGATGAAGGTCGGCGATGCCCGCGAAGCGCCGCGAACGGAAGGCTGGACGCAGGAATACAAGAAACGCACGGTGAACTTCGGAAAGCACTTCTCCGAGGCGAAGCTGCCGTTCCTGTGGGTCGGAATGCCCTCCTTCCGGCCGGGCAGCATGACCTCGGACATGCTCGCCCTGAACGAGATCTACCGCGATGCGGCCGAAAGCGCCGGGGGCGAATTCGTGGACATCTGGGAAGGCTTCGTCGACGAGAACGGCGCTTTCATCTCCAGAGGCCCCGACATCAACGGCCAGCCGGTAACCCTGCGTGCCGAGGATGGCATCAACATGACGCGCGCCGGCAAGCGAAAGGTGGCGTTCTACACCGAAAAGCCGCTCCTCAAGCTGCTCGGCCTTGCCTCACCCAATGCAACGACGGCCGTACCCGCTCCGCTGGTCCCCGAACCCGGCTCTGCCGATGCGCCGCGGGCGCCGGCCAGCATCGACCGCACGCCGCCCATGCTGCTCAGCGATCCGGCGCTGGATGGCGGCACGGAATTGCTCGGCGCCTCGCTGCCGGTGCTGGCCAGCGAGACCGGGAAAGCGCAGGACAAACCGCAACCCGTCACCGCCTCTCCCGGCCGGGCCGACGATTTCGCCTGGCCGCCGCAGCGCAAGGCCGCCGCGGCTCCCGGAAAGGACACGACGGGCTCGGTAGCACGCGAAAACTGACCGGCGCGCATTGGCGGGCCGCTTTTACCGTGGCAGCAGCGACGCCCCCATCAGCGCCTCGTCGATGGCGCGCGCCGCCTGACGTCCCTCGCGGATCGCCCACACCACCAGCGACTGGCCGCGCCGCGCGTCCCCGGCCGCGAACAGCCCGTCGATGCTGGTGCGGTAGTCGCGCTCGCTGGCCGCGACATTGGTGGAGCGGCGGTTGTCGATCATCGTCTTCATGCGCCCGTCGAGCTCCGACAGGACACCTTGCCGGAACGGACCCGCAAAGCCGATGGCGATGAAGGCGAGGTCGGCGCGGATGATAAATTCCTTGCCGGCAATCGGCTTGCGCCTCTCGTCCACTTCGCAGCACTTCACGCCGATGAGCTTGCCGTCCTCACCCATGAATTCCAGAGTCGCCACCTGAAACTCGCGCTTCGCCCCTTCCGCCTGCGACGAGGAAGTGCGCATCTTGGTGGCCCAGTAAGGCCATACCGAAAGCTTGTCTTCCTTCTCGGGCGGCTGGGGGCGAATGTCGAGCTGGGTCACGCGCACCGCTCCCTGCCGGAAGGCCGTACCAACGCAGTCGGAAGCTGTATCGCCGCCGCCGACCACCACGACATGCTGCCCGTTGGCGCGGATTTCCGGCGCTGCCCATGCCACCGACTGGATGTCTTCACCGCCGACGCGGCGGTTCTGCTGCACCAGATAGGGCATGGCGTCGTGCACGCCGTCGAGGTCGGCGCCGGGAATGCCGGCGGCGCGCGGCGTTTCGGAACCGCCGCAGTACAGCACGGCGTCATAACCGGACAGCAGGCTTTCGACGCTCTTGTCGACACCGATGTTGACGCCGCAGAAGAACGTCACGCCCTCGCCCTGCATCTGCTCGATACGCCGGTCGATGAAGTGCTTCTCGATCTTGAAATCCGGGATGCCGTAGCGCATCAGCCCGCCGGGGCGGCTTTCGCGCTCGTAGACATGCACCTCGTGGCCGGCACGGCCGAGCTGCTGGGCGGCCGCCATGCCGGCCGGGCCCGAGCCGATGATGGCGACGCGCTTGCCGGTCTTCATCAGCGGCGGATAGGGCCGTATGTAGCCGATCTCGTAAGCCTTGTCGGCCAGCGCCTGCTCCACCGTCTTGATGGCGACGGGAATGTCCTCGAGGTTCAGCGTGCAGGCTTCCTCGCACGGCGCGGGGCAGATGCGGCCCGTGAACTCGGGAAAATTGTTGGTGGAGTGCAGATTGCGGATCGCCGTTTCCCACTCGCCATTGTAGACGAGGTCGTTCCAGTCCGGAATCTGGTTGTGCACCGGGCAGCCGGTCGGCCCGTGGCAGTAGGGAATACCGCAATCCATGCAGCGCGCGGCCTGCTTTTCCACCTCGCTGTCCGACATGGGCAGCGTGAACTCGCGAAAATGGCGGATGCGATCGGAAGCCGGCTGGTACTTGTGGACCTGCCGGTCGATTTCCAGAAAACCTGTTACCTTGCCCATTATGGTTCCTTGACCTTTTCGTGCGGCACGCAGGCGCATGGCTTGCGGGCCGTCCGTTCGGGTGCTGACGGTTCCGGGCGCGCACGCGCTCCGGCGGTTCGGGAGCCACATCCATGCAGCTCCGCAGCTAGCGCGAACGCGCTTCCGGTTTGAGATCCGGCGGAACGCCGTACAGGAAGAGCGACCCGCTCATTCCGCCGCCACATTCATGCGGGCCCGCTCCATCTCCTGCAGGGCGCGCCGGTACTCGACCGGCATCACCTTGCGGAATTTCGGCCGGTAGCTCGCCCAGTCGTCGAGAATGGCGCGGCCGCGCTGCGAACCCGTGTAATGCACATGGTTGAGGATGAGCTGGTAGAGCCGCTCCTCGTCATGGCTGGTCATGTCGCCGGAGACGTCCACCCTGCCCTTGTGGTCGATGTCGCCGCCATGATGGTGCAGCTTTTCGAGCATGTCGTCCTCTTCCGGCACCGGTTCCAGCTCGACCATGGCCATGTTGCAGCGTTGCGCGAAATCGCCTTCCTCGTCGAGCACATAGGCGACGCCGCCCGACATGCCGGCCGCGAAATTGCGCCCCGTGCGTCCGAGCACCACGACCACACCGCCGGTCATGTATTCGCAGCCATGGTCGCCCACGCCCTCGACAACGGCGACGGCGCCGGAATTGCGCACCGCGAAACGCTCGCCCGCCACGCCGGCGAAATAGGCTTCGCCCTCGATGGCCCCGTACAGGACCGTGTTGCCCGCGATGATGGATTCCGCGGCCACGATCCTCGCGTCCTGCGGCGGGCGGATGACGATGCGGCCGCCCGACAGACCCTTGCCGACATAATCGTTGCCGTCGCCGATCAGCTCGAACGACACGCCCCGCGACAGGAAGGCTGCGAAGGACTGGCCGGCGGTTCCCGTCAGCGTGACGGAGATCGTATCCGGCCTTAGCCCCTTGTGGCCGAAGCGGCGCACCACCTCGCCGGACAGCATCGCGCCAGCGGAGCGGTCGACATTGCGGATCGGAACCTCGATCCTCACCGCCTGCTGCGCCTCCAGCGCCGGCCCGGCAAGCTCGATCAGCCTGCGGTCGAGCACATCGTCGATCGGATGCTTCTGGCGCTCGGTCCAGTGCGTCTTCTCGGCCGGCGCATCCGGCTTGTGGAACAGGCGCGAGAAATCGAGCCCCCTGGCCTTCCAGTGGTCGATGAGGGCGCGCTTCTCCAGCAGGTCCGTGTTGCCGATGATCTGGTCGAGATGGGTGAAGCCCATTTCCGCCAGCAGCTCGCGCACCTCCTCGGCCACATAGAAGAAGTAGTTGATGACATGCTCGGGCGTGCCCTTGAAGCGCTTGCGCAGAACCGGATCCTGCGTCGCCACGCCCACCGGGCAGGTGTTGAGATGGCATTTGCGCATCATGATGCAGCCTGCCGCGATCAGCGGCGCGGTAGCGAAGCCGAACTCGTCGGCCCCCAGAAGCGCACCGACGATGACGTCGCGGCCGGTGCGCAGACCGCCGTCCACTTGAAGAGCAACGCGGCTGCGCAGGCCGTTCAGCACCAGCGTCTGGTGCGTTTCGGCGAGGCCCAGTTCCCACGGGCTGCCGGCATGCTTCAGCGAGGTGAGCGGCGAAGCGCCCGTGCCGCCATCGTAGCCGGAGACGGTGATGTGATCGGCGCGCGCCTTGGCGACACCGGCCGCGACCGTGCCGACGCCCACTTCCGACACCAGCTTGACCGAGACATCGGCGCGCGGATTGACGTTCTTCAGGTCGTAGATGAGCTGCGCCAGATCCTCGATGGAGTAGATGTCATGGTGTGGCGGCGGCGAAATCAGGCCGACGCCCGGCGTCGAATGCCGCGTCTTGGCGATGGTCGCATCGACCTTGTGGCCGGGAAGCTGCCCGCCCTCGCCGGGTTTGGCCCCTTGCGCGACCTTGATCTGCATCATGTCCGAATTGACGAGATATTCGGTCGTCACCCCGAAGCGGCCGGAGGCGATCTGCTTGATCGCCGAGCGCTCGGGATTGGCCCCGCCGCCCGGCAGCGGCAGGTAGCGATCCGGCTCCTCGCCGCCCTCTCCGGTGTTCGACTTGCCACCGATACGGTTCATGGCGATGGCCAACGTGGTATGCGCCTCCCTTGAGATCGAACCGAACGACATCGCACCGGTGGAAAAGCGCCTGACGATCTCCGACGCCGGCATCACATCGTCCAGCCTTGCCT
Source organism: Aquamicrobium defluvii (assembly GCF_004363725.1). Lineage (GTDB taxonomy): Bacteria > Pseudomonadota > Alphaproteobacteria > Rhizobiales > Rhizobiaceae > Mesorhizobium > Mesorhizobium defluvii. The sequence continues at coordinate 75,613 of NZ_SNZF01000015.1, forward strand.
TCTTGCGGCCGACTTCCTCGGCCGTCCTGATCCTGAACAGGCCGCGAATGGCGTGGGCATTGGCTGTGGCGTCGTTCATCTGTTCGGAGAACGCCCTGAAGGTCTCGGCCGATCCCTGCCGCACCGCGTGCTGCAGGGTCGCCACCGCATCCGGCGTCCAGGCGTGGGCCTCGCCGCGCATGCGGAACATGTACTCGCCACCCACTTCGAGCGCCCGGCGCAGCACCGGATCGTCGCCGAAGGCGGAAGCGTGGCGCGCGACCGTCTCGGCTGCGATATGCTCAAGCCCAACGCCCTCGACCAGTGTCGCCGTGCCGGTGAAGTATTTGTCGACAAACCCGGATTGCAGCCCGATGGCGTCGAAAATCTGCGCGCCGCAATAGGACTGGTAGGTCGAGATGCCCATCTTGGACATGACCTTGAGAATGCCCTTGCCTATCGACTTGATATAGCGCGTCACCAGTTCCTGCGGGTCCACTTCCGGCGGGAACTGGCCCCTGGCGTGCATGTCGACCAGCGTGTCGAAGGCGAGGTAGGGGTTGATCGCCTCGGCGCCGTAGCCGGCAAGGCAGCAGAAATGATGGATCTCGCGCGGCTCGCCCGATTCCACCACGAGGCCCACCGAGGTGCGCAGCCCCTTGCGGATCAGGTGATGATGCACCGCCGCCGTGGCCAGCAGGGTCGGGATGTCGATGCGGTCCGGCCCGATCTGGCGGTCGGAAAGGATGATGATGTTGTAGCCGCCGGCCACCGCCGCCTCGGCGCGCTCGCACAGCCGCTCGATGGCCGCCGGCATGCCCTCGGCACCTTCCGTCACCGAATAGGTGATGTCGATGGTCTTGGTGTCGAAGCGTTCCTCGGTATGGCCGATGGAGCGGATCTTTTCGAGGTCCGCATTGGTGAGGATGGGCTGGCGCACCTCGAGCCGCTTGCGGCGCGAGGAACCGACAAGATCGAAGATGTTCGGCCGCGGCCCGATGAAGGAAACGAGGCTCATCACCAGTTCCTCGCGGATCGGATCGATCGGCGGGTTGGTGACCTGCGCGAAGTTCTGCTTGAAATAGTTGTAGAGCAGCTTCGGCTTGTCCGACATGGCCGAAATCGGCGTGTCGGTACCCATCGAACCCACGGCTTCCTGTCCGGTCGTCGCCATGGGCGACATCAGCAGCTTCAGGTCTTCCTGGCTGTAGCCGAAAGCCTGCTGACGGTCGAGCAGCGACACATCCTTGCGCAGCGCGCGCGGCTCGACCGGATTGAGGTCTTCCAGGATGAGCTGCGTGTTCGCCAGCCACTTGCCATAGGGGTGCTTCGTGGCGATCTCGGTCTTGATTTCCTCGTCGGAGACGATGCGACCCTTTTCGAGGTCGATCAGCAGCATGCGCCCCGGTTGCAGCCGCCACTTGGTGACGACATGCTCTACCGGCACCGGCAGCACACCGGCCTCGGACGCGAGGATCACCCGGTCGTCGTCGGTGACGATATAGCGCGCCGGCCGCAACCCGTTGCGGTCCAGCGTCGCGCCGATCTGGCGCCCGTCGGTGAACACGACGGCGGCCGGGCCGTCCCACGGCTCCATGAGCGCGGCATGATATTCGTAGAACGCCTTGCGCTCCTCGCTCATCAGCTTGTTGCCGGCCCAGGCTTCCGGGATCAGCATCATCATCGCATGGGCGAGGCTGTAGCCGCCCTGGAACAGGAATTCGAGCGCGTTGTCGAAGCAGGCCGTATCGGACTGGCCCTCGTAGGAGATCGGCCACAGCTTCGAGATGTCGTTGCCGAACAGCTCGCTGTCCACCGACGCCTGGCGCGCCGCCATCCAGTTGTTGTTGCCGCGCACCGTGTTGATCTCGCCATTGTGCGCGACCATGCGGTAGGGATGCGCCAGCTTCCACGACGGGAAGGTGTTGGTCGAAAACCGCTGGTGAACGAGGATCAGCGCCGATTCGAAACGCGGATCGAGAAGGTCCCGGTAATAGGCGCCCACCTGATTGGCGAGGAACATGCCCTTGTAGACGATGGTGCGCGACGACAGCGACACGCAATAGGAGCCGACGTCGCGATTCTCATTCTCGGCATAGATGCGGCCGGAAATCACCTTGCGCAGGATATAGAGACGGCGCTCATACTCGTCATCGTCGCCGGCGTCCGACGGGCGGTCGAAGAAGACCTGCATGTGGAAGGGCTCGGCGGCGACGATCTCCGGCGCCCGGGAGAGCGACGAATTGTCGACGGGAACCGCGCGGAAGCCCAGAATGGTGAAGCCTTCGGACTGCGCCGATTCCACGATCACATCGTTTACATGGGCACGCGCGGCCCCGTCCTGAGGCATGAACCAGTGGCCGACGCCGTAGTGGCCGGGCGACGGCAGCTCGACGCCCTGCGCCGCCATTTCCTCGCGAAAGAAACGGTCGGGAATCTGCACGAGCACGCCGGCACCGTCGCCGACCAGCGGATCGGCACCCACCGCGCCGCGATGGGTCAGGTTTTCCAGCATGAACAGGCCGTCCCGGACGATCTGGTGCGACTTCACGCCTTTCATATTGGCGATGAAGCCGACACCGCAGGCATCGTGTTCGTTGCGTGGGTCGTAGAGGCCCTGTGCAGAAGGAGGAATGCCTCGGTTAGCGATGCGTTTCGTGGTGGCCGCCCCGGTCTGTGCGGCCGGCCTGAAATCCGTCGTCACAGATGGCGTCACTTGCGTCATCGCTGTCGTCCTCCATTTTCGCGCCGGAGAGGCGTCTGTTTGCCTGGGGAGCATCCGGCTCCCGGTTGGGTATGCTTAACCGCTGGCGATAACTCTTCATGCCCCGCCGGCAGGCGGGAAAAGCCGCTTGCGCCACCAGTCGGATCGACGACCGCACTATACTCCGATCCGGACTGCCTTGCGCGGATAAATAAGACAGCATTGCTGTCCTAAATTTCTATGGCAGAAATCAAAAAAGCGCACAAGACCGATTCATGAAAAAAATTCACTCTTTTGGATAGAAAGTTGCGGAAGCTCGCAAGAAACGGAAACTTTCAGTCGATCCTTGCGTGCATTCGGGCCTTTTGACGGGCATCACGGTCCGTTCCGGTCTTCCGGCGCCTTGCAAGCGGCAGCCGAAAGGGATCAATTGCGCGCCGGAAACCATCAGCAACGGAGCCGCAAATGTTCTTCGCTTCCGACAACTGGGCAGGCGCCCACCCCGCCATTGCCTCCCGTCTGTCGGGCTCCGCCGGTGGCTTCAGCACGGCCTATGGCGATGGCGAACTCGACAAGGCCGTCTATGAAAAATTCAGCGAAATCTTCGGACGCGAAGCGGCGGTCTTCTTCGTTGCGACGGGGACAGCGGCAAATGCGCTGTCGCTGGCCCTCTATGGCAAACCCGGCGGCATCTCCTTCTGCCACCGCGAATCGCACATCATGGAAGATGAATGCGGGGCAGTGGAATATCTTTCCGGCGGCGGACGCCTGCTCGGCATCGAAGGCGCGCTTGGCCGCATCGATCCGGCCGCGCTGGAGCGGTCTCTCGGCGGCTTCTTTCCCGAATCCGTGCATTCCGGACGCCCGGCCGCCCTATCGATCACCCAGTCGACGGAGATCGGCACCCTCTATTCGCTGGAAGATATCGAGGCGATTTCCGCCATCGCCGCAAGCCGCTCGATGCCGCTGCATATGGATGGCGCGCGCTTCGCCAATGCGCTGGTTGCCCTGGGATGCACCCCGGCGGAAATGACGTGGAAACGCGGCGTCGATGTGGTGTCGTTCGGCGGCACCAAGAATGGTTGCTGGTGCGCCGAGGCGGTCGTGTTGTTCGACCTCGATCTGGCGCGCGAGATGGCGTTCCTGCGCAAGCGTGCCGGGCAGCTTTTTTCCAAATCGCGTTTCGTCGCCGCTCAGTTCGACGCCTATTTCGAGGACGACCTGTGGCTGGAGAACGCCCGTCACTCCAATGCCATGGCCACCCGCCTTGCAGGGGCCATCGACGCGGCCCTTACCGCGCGCCTTGCATGGCAGCCGCAGGCCAACGAGGTTTTCGCCATATTCGGCGACGAACTGGCCGGGAGATTGCAGGCCGCCGGCGCGACCTTCCACCAGTGGCCGGCACCGCGAGACTTTACCGGGCAATTGGGAGAGGGCGAAAAAATCTACCGTTTCGTCACCAGCTTCGCCACACAAAGCCAGGACATAGACCGACTGGCCGACCTGGTCCGCTGACCCGCCGCAAATGCAAAAGCGGCGCGGGTTTCCCCGCGCCGCCTCTCCCTCGGGAGGAGTGAGAGAAGATCAGTTGACGGTCTTGGCCTCGATCTGCCGGGCCTTGTCGGCGCTCACCGAAGCAATCGCGATCTTGCGCGGCTTCAGCTCCTCGGGAATGTTGCGCTTCAGGTCGATGTGCAGCAGCCCGTTCTTAAGGGCCGCACCGACGACATCGACGTGGTCGGCAAGCTGGAAGCGGCGCTCGAAGGCGCGCGATGCGATGCCGCGATAAAGCAGCTCCGAGCCGTCGCTTTGTGCCTCTTCGTTGCGCTCACCCTTGACAGTCAGCACATTGCGGTGTGCCTCGATGGAAATCTCGTCTTCCGCGAAACCGGCCACCGCCATGGAAATGCGATAGGCATCCTCACCGGTCTTTTCGATGTTGTAGGGCGGATAGGACTGGCCGCCTTCGGGCTGACCGAGCGAATCCAGCATGGTGAACAGGCGGTCGAATCCTACGGTCGAGCGATAGAGGGGGGAAAAATCGACGTGACGCATGGTGTGTTCTCCTGTCGAGCAACAAGGTTTGCGTTGTGACCCTTTGGAAGCCCTGACCGGGCGCTTCCTGAGCCGCGGCCCCGACATCGGCGACCGCAAGGTACATTTGGGTGCCTTCCGGAACGGTTTCAAGACCCGCCAAACGGCAGATGAACGCCGGATGAACATCACGCTCAAAACTCGTTCAGGTGGAAGCCTCTATTCCTTTCCCTGCGATGGAACGGCGCGGATGCCAGACCGGAGCCGGTGCGGGTGCAACGTCCCTTTCACCTGCACCGACCAGTGGCCGGAAGTCGTCTGAGGCGGCTTCCGGCTCCACCTCCCGGCAATTGCGCCCGATTTCCTTTGCAATATGCGCCGACGCTACCTATCACCTTGGCGAAACCGCAGCGCAGCCCGGCGGCCGGATGACAGAGCATTTTTTCCAAACCAGCGATAACCCGCTTCCCGACAATGCCGTCGGAGGCTTCTTTCGCACGCGCGACGGCAGGCAGATTCGCTATGCCCGTTTCGCACCGTCCGGGCGACCGGAAAAAGGCACGGTGATCCTGCTGCAGGGCCGCAACGAGTGCATCGAGAAATATTTCGAGACGATTGGCGACCTGTCTGCCCGGGGCCTCGGCACGGCAACTTTCGATCTGCGCGGACAGGGCGCTTCCGACCGGCTGATCCGCGATCCGCGGCGCGGCTATGTGAAAAGCTTCCGCGACTACACCGACGATCTGGAAATATTCTTCAGGCAGATCGTGCTGCCCGATTGCCGCGGTCCCTATTACATCCTCGCCCATTCCACCGGCGCGCTGATCGCCCTGCTGGCCTCGCCCGCGCTGGTCAACCGCGTTCAGCGCATGGTGCTGCTCACGCCCTTCCTCGGCATTCCCGACCAGCGCTATTCGATGAAGACGATCCGCCTGATGACCACGGCGTTGATGCTCGTGGGGCTCGGCCGCATGTATGTCAGAAGCAGCGGCCAGAAAGGCGCGGCGCCGTTCGGAATCAGCGATCTGACTTCGGATCCGGTGCGATTCCGGCGCAACACCTCCGTCTATGACACGCACCCGCAACTGGCGCTCAAGGGCCCGACCGTGCGCTGGCTGCGCGAAGCGAGCAAAGCGGTTCTCAAGATCGGGGACCCGCAGTTCATGGCAAACATGCGCATTCCCACGCTGATCGTCGCCGCCGGGGCCGACAGGATCGTCTCCACCCGCGCCATAGCGCATTTCACACGGCATCTGCGGCTGTCTTCGCTGCTCACCATCGATGGCGCCCGCCACGAAATCCTTCAGGAAGCGGACTTCTACCGCGAACAGTTCCTGGCCGCGTTCGATGCCTTCGTGCCCGGCAACGAGGAAGATATCTTCACCGCTGCCTGACCCGCTCAGCCTCGCAATGCAGCCATGGCGGCCTCGTGCAATTGCGGCGTGGCGGCAGCCAGAATGTCGCCGCCGTTTTCGGCCGGCCCGCCCTCGAAGGTGGTGACCACGCCACCCGCCTGTTCGATGATCGGGATCAGCGCCACGATGTCGTATGGCTTCAGCCCCGGATCCATGACGACGTCGACCGAGCCGGCCGCCAGCATGGCGAAGGCGTAGCAGTCGACGCCATAGCGGGCCAGTTTCACCTTGCTTTCGAAGCTGTCGTAGCGTTTTCGCATGTCGCCCTTGAAGAGGGCCGGCGTCGTGGTGAACGCGATCGCGTCGGAAAGGTTGACCGTCTTGCGGGTCGCAAGCTGGCGGGAGCCTCCCGGCCCGTCGTAGCGGGAGCCCGTGCCATCGGCATAGAACAGCTCGCCGGTAAAAGGCTGGGACATCATTCCCGCCACCGCATCGCCGTCGACGGTCAGCCCCACCAGCGTGCCCCACACCGGCAAGCCGGAAATGAAGGCGCGGGTGCCGTCGATCGGGTCGATCACCCACACATGGCGGCTGGAAAGGTTTTCGCTGCCATGCTCCTCGCCCAGAATGCCGTGGTCCGGGAACTCCTCATTGATAAGGCGGCGGATCGCAAGCTCCGCCTGCTGGTCGGCCTCCGTCACCGGGTCGAATCCAGCCGCCTCCTTGTTGTCGACAGCGCCCTGGGTACGGAAGCGCGGAAGGGTCTCGGCCGCGGCAACCCCGGCGACCCGCCGAAGAAATTCGGGTGAAATGTGCAATTTGGTCTCCTGGTCGATGAGGCGGGCCCGATCCTTGTTATAGCAAGGCATGCGTCAAAGTCATGGGGGTACAGAACACCTTACTCTGCCGCCAGAGGAGGAGCCCGGAAATGATGATCGCTGAGGGCCATGAGGTCCGCGCAAAACCGCGTTATGTCTTCGGCGAGGGCGTCGAAGCCGGCCGTCTTTTCAAGTGTGCGCTCGTTCATATAGAGGCCGCGATTGATCTCGATCTGCAAGGCGTGAACCTTGCGTGGCGGCCGCCCGTAATACTCGGTGATGAAGCCGCCCGCATAGGGCTTGTTGTGCGCGACGGTGTACCCCATGGCGCAAAGCAGGTCGATTGCCGTGGCGCTGAGTGACGAGGCCGCGGAGGTTCCGAAACGGTCGCCGATGATGAAATCCGGCCGCAGCCCGCTGTCGCTCACCCGGACTCCGGCCGGCATGGAATGGCAGTCGACCAGTATGGCGAAGCCGAATCCGGCGCGGGTTTGCGAGAGCAGCCGCTTCAATGTCTCATGGTAGGGCTTGTAGACCTTCTCGATCCGCGTCACCGCCTCGGCCAGCGGCAAACGGCCGGCGTAGATGTCGAAGCCCTCTCCCACGAGCCTGGGCACCGTGCCCAGCCCGCCGGCCACCCGTGCCGAGCGGATATTGCAGTAGGGTGGCACCGGCTCCGCGAACATGCGCGGGTCGAGTTCCCATGGCTCGCGGTTGGCGTCGAGATAGGCGCGCGGAAAATTGGCCGCCAGCAGCGGCGCGCCAAGAGACACGCAGCCTCCGAACAACTCGTCCACATAGCAGTCCTCGGAGCGGCGCACGTCGCGTCCGTCCAGCCGGCTCATGGCAAGGAACCGTTCGGGATAGTAGCGCCCGCTGTGCGGCGAGCTGAAAACGAACGGCACGCGCTGCTCTGCGGCGGACCGCACCTCGAAGGCGGGGACAACCGAAAAATCTTCGGCCGCTGTCGTCAATTTCGATGAACCTTTGGAGACTGCGCTTTCATTCTCATGAAACTGCCATCCGCCGGGGAGCGAGTCCAGCGTTTCGCGACACACATCCCGAAGGAGCGGGCCTGTCTGTCTTCACTTGATCTTTACCGCCCCGGACTCTTATACAATCCGGATAACGGGCTTGGCATGAGCCGGCCGAGTTGGTGATTCGGACGGGATAGTATGGCACGCATTCTGCTGGCGGAAGATGATGACGATATGCGCCGCTTCCTGGTCAAGGCGCTGGAGCGCGCCGGCCATCAGGTGAGCGATTTCGACAATGGTGCAAGCGCCTATGAGCGTCTGCGCGAAGAACCCTTCTCGCTCCTGCTGACCGACATCGTCATGCCCGAGATGGATGGCATCGAGCTGGCACGCCGCGCTACCGAGATCGATCCCGACCTCAAGGTGATGTTCATCACCGGCTTTGCGGCGGTGGCTCTCAATCCCGATTCCAAGGCTCCGCGCGACGCAAAGGTGCTGTCGAAGCCGTTCCATCTGCGCGACCTCGTCAACGAGGTGGAAAAGATGTTGCAGGCGGCGTGAGACGATCAAAATTTCCGTCCCGCGCTATTGACGGGCCGAAACAAAAATGATGTAAGCCCGCCATCGGATGGGCGTATAGCTCAGCGGGAGAGCACTTCGTTGACATCGAAGGGGTCCCAAGTTCGATCCTTGGTACGCCCACCATCCGATCAATCACTTAGCAGTGGTGCACATAGTTCCCCTTAGGTTCACCGAACCTACGGGGCAAACCCGCCCCTGATCAGAAACCCCACCACCCCGGCGATAATCCCGCCTATAATCAGCCAGTTGATCCGGGAAAGGGCCGACTTGATGTCGCCCACGGAACTTTCCAGACCGGAGAACCGTGTGTCGATACGCGCCTCCATGGCGTTCCACTTTTCGTCATGACGGGCCGAATCAATGTCACGCTGGCGCTGCCAAGCTTCCAAGGCGGATAATCGCTGTTCGTGGGATGCCCCCCGATGCTCCACACTCACCACGCGGCTGCGCAGATCGCTATCCATCTCATTCGCCTTTTCCACTACCAGCACCCCTGCCGCTTTCCGAATGTGTCAGTCGATACGAGATACCGGGCGATTGCTTCCTCGCGCTGGACGAGGCTCACCGGGTCGTTGGCCTTCGGTGGTGGTCTCCACCCATCACATACCGAGGCCGGCGCACTCGTCTGGCACGCCGCCAAGAGCGGCACACAGGCCAGCAGCATCCATGTCGCGTATCTGGTCATCGACCTTTGTCCTTTCGCGCAGCACGTCGATTGATCTGGTGAGGACGGCCTGCCGCTCGGCCTTTAGGCCCGATGTGTACCCATCGAACCATGCGGCGGTGAGAAGTCCGGCCACGAACAGAAGGCCAAGCAGCACGCGACCGAGGGGAGAGAGCAGGAAGGACAGCATCAAAGCTCTCCAGCCCGGCGCTTCAGCGTCTCGTAGCTATCGAGGCAAACTTCATTGTCGCGGTAGAACAGCTTGCGCAGGCGCATGAAATCCGCGTGTTTGGCCTCACGCTTCTTTTCCTTGCGCCGATCCAGCCACCAGATGACAAGCCAGATTGTCATGTGAATGGCGAGCCAGACCGTCAGGATGCGGCTGTAGAGCGTCCAGAAATCGTGAGCCTGATACCATTCACCAGACGCCAGCCTGGTAACGAGATGAAGGCCTCCGATCAGCAGGGCCGGAGTTGCGAAAAACCAGATCAGCAAGGCACATGCGATGCCAAACCCGGCCATCATAGCTACGCCTGCCATCGCCTTCCCGAAAGATTGACCATCCATTACGCCAGTTCCTCCCTGATCTTACGGATGGACGCCGCCAACCTTGGCCCGAGGAAAGTCAGTATGAGCAGCCCGACGACCGCCACGCCCCCAAATGCGGCAATGTCCGACACCTGGCTGTCACGGAGCCATGCGATCACACCGCCCACCGTGCCCGCACCTGTAGTCAGCCAGCCCCATAGCCCGGTTTCCTTTTTCACCTTGGTTTCGACGGTCTCGGGGACCACTGGCTTTTCGACCTCGACGGGCACCTCAATCTTGGGCTGCCCCGCCTCATGCCGGCGCTTGACCTCGGAGAGAGCCGCCGTCACCTGCATGATCGAGACGGATGCATTCTGGCCGCTGTAATAGCCCTTGCCCTTGGAGGTCGGCAGCGATGCCCATTCGCGCGCAAGGTTGTCGAGCAGCGTTTCCAGAGAGAGGCGGCCAGACAGCCATTTATCGATACCGCGCCCGCCCAGCAGATAACAGGCCATGCGGTCTTGCATGTCGCGGTCGAACAGCGCCGTTGCTGGGATGCTGAGGGCCTGCTGGATCGTTCGGCGCGTGGTGCGCACGATCTGGTAGCGGCCGACTGCCGAGGAATTCCACTTGTTTTTCGGGTGAGCCAGCATCTTGCCCTGCAAGTCATCGACCTGCTTGAGCGTCATCTTGACCAGATCCACCGGGCCGCCAGTGTAGGCACCATAGGCCAGCGTCTCGTTGTAGCCTCGGGCCTTGTCGGTGCCTTCGGACAGCCCGATGAGGTCGAGAAGCGGGCGGTACACGTGATAACGGTCGCCCGCACCGTTTGGCACGTTCGTCATGTCAGTTCCTTTCAGATGTGGGAGAGGCGGTTAGAGCTTGTCAGCCGCCGTGAAAAACGCGTCGATCTGCTCTGTCGTGAACCCAAGCGCGGCAAAGCCTGCCTGCATCATCGGCTCGTCGCGGACGAAGGTGCCGCTGTTCGCATAGGCGATCTGGACCGCCTGCGACTGCGTGGCGATCCAGCCTTCGACCTGATCGAGCAAACCGTCAGAGAGAAGCTGGAGCTTGAACTGGCGGGCGGTTACCCGGTCGGGGGCGAGAGTTGGAGGGGCAGTATAGGGCAGCACTGGCTTGCCGTCCGCGATCCATTGATCAACAGCGGCGCGGACATTCGGCCCGAGGCCATACGGATCGCTTGCACGGCTGATATGCTCAGCCTCATAGCGTTCGTTGTTGGCGTCAGTGAGGTCCACCACGACCGAATAAACGTCCGGCTCAGATGTGGCGGTGACGGAAATGAGGTTGTGTAGTTCCATGATCACGCCACCCTTTGAAAAATAGTGCCTGCGCTAGCCCCGGTTCCCACTCGCCCTCGCGAACGCCAAGTTCCAGCTAAAGCGGTTCCGGTGCCCGAAGTCGTATACCCCGGTAGCGCAGGGTCTGCCGGGTCATTCGGCAAACGTACGGTTGCAGACTGGTTTCTATTCAAGCTGGCGTTTTCGAAAACGCCAACAATATGCCCGACTGGGAAATCAGTCTGATCGCGAGCGCTGCCGGTGTAGAGCCCCACTTCAGGCGGCGGCGGCGGCGGGGTAAGTGCAGCGATCGCCTGCGCAACCCTTTGCGCAGTCCACGCCCTGCGCGTTGTTGAGGTTCCGGCTTCCGCCTCGGACTGAGAGACGGTTTCGGCCGACCATTCCGACAGATTGAGCCACGCAGACCAGTTTCCGCTATTTCGCCTCATCCGCTGCCAGGTCACCGGCGGCTGACTGTATTCGGTATAACGCTGCACCGTCTGCACGTTGGTAGCGCCTCCGCCGTCGAGGACTTCCAGCATGCCGGCGTTTGCGACGGGATAGTTCGTTCCGCCAGACGCCCCCGCGCTCTGGTTCTGCACATAGACGCCGGGCGTGGTGTAGGTATCGAGGTCTTCCGATGCGCCGATGGCCCCGGCATATTTCAACGACGCCGTGATCTGCGATGCCCACGTCGCGGACTGCATGTCGCCAGTGCCGATGGGAAGGGCTCGAAAGCCTGTTGCCGTGCAGACGACGAATGCCGCCGCACCGTCCTGAATTGTGAGCGTGGCAGCGCCGTTGATCTGCTCGGAACTCGCCGGGTCGATAGTTACCGTCCCGCCATCGGCCATAACCCACAGCCCCCATCCGGCGGTGAGCGTGGCGGCAGCGGTCAGGTTGATCGTCGCATTCCCGGTCACGCGCCAAAGCTGGTTGTGGTCGGCCTTGGTCGCCATGTGCGTCCCGGCAGCCTTGTCCGATGACTTGGTGACCGCAGATCGCACGTCCGCCATGAACTGCCGGATCGCATCGTCACCATACTTGATCGAACTGGAACCGGAGATGCCGATGCCATTGATGGTCGTATTTGACGCTGGGGTGGTCGAGTATTCTAAGATTCCGCTCATTTAACTTCCCTTCTGCACGCAGAAAAAGAGCGGCGAAAGCCACTCTAGTCTTTGATTCCAGTGAGTTTTTTGCTAGAAAGGGCGAACCCGCCGAGCGCGCCAACGCTCAAGCGGGTTCTAACCAAGCCAACCTGATGAGAGGTCGAAATGGCTACCCGTCGTGTATGTTTGATTCCAGATTGCGGCAAGCCCAGACATGGGCATGGCTATTGTTTGAAGCATTACTCGCGATGGCGGCGCTATGGTGCCCCGCAGGCAGGCAGAACCCCCAATGGCGAACCGCTCCGCTTTATCGAGCAAGTCGCACTCCCCTATTCAGGGGACGATTGCCTAATCTGGCCATACGGCCGCTTTGCGGACGGTCGCGCTCAGATGAACGTTGGCGGACGGCCAAGGCGTGCCTCTCGTGTCGTGTGCGAGCGCGCCCATGGTACACCGCCTGACCCCGCCTATCATGCCGCACACTCTTGCGGCAAAGGTCATTTAGGGTGCGTCAACCCGCATCACCTGTCCTGGAAGACAGCTAAGGAAAACGGCGAAGATAAAGTCGTTCACGGCACTTCAAACCGAGGCCAAAAATCCCCAATGGCGAAGCTGGAGGTATCACAAGTGTTAGAAATCCGCGCGCTTTTCGGTTCTGTCTCGCAACGTAAACTTGCCAAGTTGTATGGCATCAGCCACCAGCACGTCACAGCTATCGTACGCCGCGAATGCTGGGAATGGGTCTAGTAAAGACCGCCAACGCCTTTGCCGATTGCCGCTGCGGCACCGGGCGAGATGCCGGCCATGCTCTTGCCGTCGCGATTGGATTGCTTACCGCCAAGCGCGCCCTTGACGCCCGTAGGCGCGCCGGGGAATGTGCCGAATGCTCCACCAGTCTGGGGCGCATAGGCGTTGATCTTCCCGAAGGCAGGCGTGTTGAACGACATCATGCCCGACCTGTTGCCGGTGATCGCGTCGAGCGGGTTCCGACCCTGCGCAATCGAGCGCCCGATTGCCGCACCGATGATAGAGCCGATGGGCCCCGCAGCCGATCCGATGGCGCTCCCGGCCATGGAGCCGACGACGCCGCGCGCGATGTTCCCGGTTTCGGTCTTGGCCGGCTGGATGCCGAACATACCGCCGCTGGGCTGTGTCTGGATGCCTGAATTGCCAAGCGGCCCTGCGATGCCGGGGGCTGAAGGCGCGGACGGAACCGAGGGAACGCCGCGCGAGGTGGACTGCATCCCGCGCGGATTGGTGGTGGTGGTCACGCCATACTGGTTGGTGACGCTGGTGTTGCCGAACTGGTCACGACTGACGATGGAGCCGTCATTCGCCACGCCTTGCGTTGCCAGCCCGTTGTAAACGTCCATGGCCGTGGCACGCGGCGCGCTCGGGAAAGACGATGCCATGTGAGCCTCGGCAACTCGCTGCGTCGGCGTCTTGGGCACCGAGGGGATAGCGGGGGGCGCGACAGGCGTAACCGGTGGCGCGACAGGCTGGGCCGGCACAAATGTCGGCATGACGCTGTTGGGCGGCGCAAGTTCCTGTGGGACGCCAAGCGCATTGGGTGCGGTGAGCGCGGATGGCGGGGCTTCAAATGCGGGCTTGTTCATCGCCGCCAAGGCCGCCGCTGGCGTGGGCGTGACCGGACGCGAAGGCATCGACGGAACGGAAGGCACTCCAAGCCTTTGCTCGGGCGCTGCGGTGGCGGGTGCCGTCATCTGTGCCGAGGCAAAGGACGGCGGCGTGATCTGTCCTACACCAAGTGCCGCGGCTGGAATGGACGGCATGGGAGCGGCTTGGGCCGACGAGACGAGGCCAAATCCGCGCGATGGTGCAGGCGCGTTGACAGAAGCGAGCGCAGCGGGCGGCGTGGGCGACACAGGGCGCGATAGCGGGGTTGCCGGTATATCCGGCAGTGCCGCGCGCTCTACCTGCCCCAATGGGGCTGAGAACGTCTGTGGGACGGACGGCATCTGGCCTCGCGCCGGTATGTTGGCGAGGTTCATAGCCGTCTGCATGTTCTGGGCGGTTGGGGCTACCGGAGCAGCGGCTATGGGCTGGAAGCGTTGGGGAGGAAGGGGCGGCATGGCAAGGGACCAAGCCCGCTCGACATCTCGCCATGATTTCGTCGGCTGGTCATACTCTTTCGGAGCGGAGGGGAGTGAAGCCCACTCTTTGCCCACAGCATTGACAAACCCCCGCACGTCTCCGGCCAAAAGAGATTGCAAGCCGTTGCGCTGGTCGATGAGCGCAAGCGCCGCAATATCCTGATTTTTCTTCGAGAAGTCCTTGAGCCCGAGTTTTCCCGCGACGCCATTCCATGTCTTGGACAGGAATTGATAAGCACCTGCCGCCGTAGTTCGGCTTTTCTTGCCGCTCTTGGTGCTAAATGCATGGCTGGTGCCTGGATGCCATGAAAGGTCTTTGATCGGAGCAAAGCCGAAGCCGACAGCATACGGGTTAGCGCGGCGGGCCGTACCCTCCGTATAACGGATCGTTGCCAAGCCGCGCTGCACGTTCGGGTTCGACAGCAAAGACTCGTAGTATCCGGCTGATTTCAATTTTGCCATTAAGAGTCACCGCATGATAAGATGAGCATTCGGAGGGCTCATGAAGACAGCAATCATTGCCGCATTGGCGCTCGCGTGGTCATCGGCGTTCGCCGTTGCCTGCGACACGTACACAAGTGCCGAGAAGCCGCCCGGGGCTCGGGTTCTTACTGACGAGGGCTTTACGTTCTTCATCAAAGAAGGGCAGACAACCACCCACTATGAAACCGGCAGTGCCGGGACCGGCACCGGCATTCGTATAGGGTTCCCCGACGATGGATCGGAGCCGGTTGAAATATCCCAATCAGACGGCGAGTTCTGGGTTGGCCCGGAAAAGTTTATCGAGGCGTGCGAATGAGAGCCATCGTGCGCTTGTTTGCATATGCACTCGTGCTTGCTGTCGCTCTGTTTTTTTTGGCAATCGCTGCCCTCGCCTTTCTGAACAAAGACCCCAAGCAATCGTTCGGAAAATGCCAGATGAGGTCGCTTGAGACATCCATTCCGAAAGAGAAGATGGACCAGTACCTTGATGCTTGCATGGTAAGCGCTGGTTTCAAGCTCAGTTTTAGAACCTGCAACTTTTCCATTGACCGCGGCCATTGGTGCTATCTTTCCACGCGCGTCTTCTGGGTTAACTAAAAAGGGAGGCCGAAGCCTCCCCTGTTATGCTGCCCCTCTCGACTCTCCCTCTATCCCCTGCTTTGATACGGTGGGATGTGGGAGGGGGATTTGGGCGCGATACCTGTTTTCGTTGGTGTGTTCGTGGACGGGAAGCTATCTGTCATCACAGGGATAGAGCACGAAGGCGAGCCGCTAGCCGTCTTGCAGTGGATCGGAAACCCGTCGATAGGGCAACGAAAGCCAGTTTACGTGCTTCCGATAAAGTCAGTTCGCCACCAGCTCCACAACGACCTGAAGGCCCCCTTCCGATATCAGTTAACCGATCCACTGCCAGGATTTCTGTTCGACGGCACCGCGACACGGCAACAGAGAAGACAGTACGGCGTTCGCAAGGCACCGGACGTAAGTCTTCCAATGGAGCCCAGCCGTCGCCAATAGCCGTTTGCGCCACGGTGGCGCGAACTGGCTGAAGGCGGACAGTCTCAACATTAGTCGCGTTCCAAAACCCTTCGGCGCTGCTCATCTTCAATTCTCCTTCGCCTTCGGATATGATCCGCCCATGAACGAACCGCCCCGCGACTATATCGAGCATGACCCGGATGAGTTCCGCCGCCCGATCTGGGTCGCCATCTGGTCGGCCCGACTTACTCTCGCCCTCAGCCTGATCATCGCCTTCGTTTCCATGACCTATTATCGCATGGGACCGGGAGAGCATTACGACTGGCGCAATATCCCGTTCGTCGCGTTATGGCTGTTCCTGATGGTCTGGCTGATTGTACCGTCTATTCCCTTGGTTGACGGCGATAGCGCTGAGAGCGCGCGCAAGTCCTTGGCGTTTCGCCTCGGAAAGAAGCTGAATCGCATTCTTCATCACCGGGGCCGGAACGCCGCCATTCGCGATTAGGTTGGTCAGTTCCGAGACAGACTTCCTCGCGATCATCTCTGCGGTTTTCTGAGCGCCATACCCGACAGCCGCCCCAGCCGCCTGCATGGGGATTGATGCGCCGCCAGTACCAAGAGCCAGCGCGCCGTGGATGCTGGAAAGCAATCGTCCGCGCGGGAACAAGCCGCCAACTGCATGTGCGGCTCTCTGGCCCATGGAATAGCCAGCCGCCGACCCGAGCGCCTTCATTTCGGCCTGCGTAAAGCCGCGCGTCTTTGCCTCGCTTTGAAGGACGCGCTTCAATTGTCCCATGGTTGTGCGGCCAACGTCTCCACTGACCTGCGCCGCCGCGTTCTGCTCGCCCCTCAGAATTGCCTTCTCGACCGTCTCCAGCTTCATAGCGCGATGCCAGTGCTTTTTCCCTTCATTGAAAGCCGCTGCTGCCGCCTTCGGGTTGCCGGTGGACATCAGAACGGAAGCCGGATCGGCTGCATTGATGAGTTCGTCAATGCGCTCGACAATCTTGCCGATGGCGGCATTGTTCGAGTTGTTTCCGGGAATATAGCCATTTTGCGCCATCCTGCGGACGGCATGCAGGTCCTTCATCGTAACATTGCCCTGCCCTATACGGCGCAGCGTGTTCAATGCCGCTACAGCGCCAGGCTCATTCTGAGGATGAAAGGCCAAGTCCCTCAGATCGTCTATGATATTCCGCTGTAGTTGGCCTACTGCCTCCCGGTTGAAAACGACGCCGGCCTTGTCGGCCCGATTGAAGGCTGCGCCTCCCGCCGCCTTGATTTCGGCAACGGTAGGCTGCGGCACCTTCGGATTGAATGCGCTTGCAACCTTGCTGACGCCAGCGCTGATCGCTTCACCGGCCAGATTGCCGAGGACGCCGCCTGCCGCGCCAATGGCTGTTCCTGTGCCAATGTCCTGATCGTTGCCAGCAGCCGTCAAGCCGCCGTAACCTGCACCTTCAGCGCCCATCAGGGCTGTTCTGGCTGCGAGGCCTTTTGCCCCGGTCATTCCTGCCGTGCCAAATCGGCCCGCCAGCGTGGCTCCCTTGCTCGCCGCCTTGAGGGGGACGGCAACCGCGCCGGCAATCTCTGCTCCCGTGGCGGCGCTGCCCGCCCGATTGCGGGCCTGTTGCGTCAAGGCGCGGGCATCTTTCAGTTCATCATCATACGACTGCCCCGTGAACAGCGAGCGCGCGCCCGCAACCGCCTTGTCGCCATATCCGAAGGTCGCGCCATTGGCGAACAATTGAAGGGTATCGCCAGCCGCCACAATCGGCTTCTGCCACCCGGGCAACTGGTCGTAGGACACTCGATCAGGGTTCCTGATGTCGATATCATCGGGCCTTTCCCCAAGTTCTCGCGTCATGGCCGACATATCGGATGCAGCCTGCGCATAGGCTTCGGATTGCGGCTGCTGACCTGCCATCATACGCTGATAGCCCTGCAATGCGCTTTGCTCGTCTGGCGCGTCTACCTCATAGACCGCGCCGTCAGAGCCTTGGATTTCAAACAGTGCCATGGCTCGACTCCGGGGCGGAAAGATTCAATGATGCTGGCGGGGATGCAAGGGAGGGGAAAATGGCATTCAACCTTTTCATCGCGTACGACTTGCTGCCGCCGGGGCAGAATTATGAAGCTGTCCACAACGCGATCAAAAGCCTCGGGCGTTGGCACCAGTTTCAATATTCATTCTGGTATGTGAGCACCCAGCACACTCCCGCAGAGGCTTACGCCATTGTCCTTGCTGTCATGGATAGCCGAGACAAGCTGGCCGTTATCAACGCCGAGAGCGGCATCGTGTCCAACTGGGATCACCCGCCCATCGATGCGATAAACGCCATCTGGTTCCAGCCATAGGCTTCCCACAAGAGTGCCAACGCGACGAGTTGCGCCAGAGTTCGGGTCGATTGCCGGAAAGGTCATTACTTTCTCCTTATTTTAACGCCGCCGCCCATGTCAGACCAGCCGCCCTGCGGTTGACCGCCTTGCGGTGCCGGTAGGGAGCCTTGCGAGGGGCTGCCCATCGACTGCAAGGCCAGCGCCTCGACGTCGCGCCGCTTCTGCGCAATGAAGGCGTCAAGGACTTCCTTCTTTTCCTTTGGCGTCTTGTTCGGGTCGCCCAAGGTGGCGCGCAACGCCTTCCCTTCCTCGACGGTGAACTGCGCCCCGAAAGTATCGCGAAGCAATGGCAATATCTGGTTATCTACCGTGGCGATGTATTTTGTTCTGGCTACGGCAGCATCGCGAGGCTCGTACCCAAGCTGGGTGCGGCCATAGTCATATAGCTGACCGGCGTTGGTATAGGTGGCCTCGTCGGCAAGCTTGTTAAGCTCCCCAATGGTCGCCTCAAGCCCCGGCAGCTTGCTCATCATGCTGCGGTAGGAAACCATCGCCTCGCCTTGGCCCTTGCCCACCGCTGCACCGCTACTGGCGCCGAGGGCCTTATCGTATGGAGAAACAGGCCGATACCCTTCCGGCGTCTGGGTCTGGACGGCTCGACCGTCTTTTGTGGGCTGCACGTAGATGAGATTGCCATTCTCATCCTGCATCAAATTCATGTTCAGCCCAGTCTCAGGCGGTGCATTCGGGTCACTCGGCGGGGATAGCCACGACTGATTGCGCGTGTCGAAAATCTGGCCACCAGCAACCTTGTACGGATCGGCCTGCTGCGCGTAGCGCTGCTTGGTGTACGTGCCCCACGCCTCGTTCACCGGCATGCCGGCCTCGACCATGGCGGCAAACTCCGGTGCATTCTGGCGGAAATATTCCAGCGTCTTGTTCTTGCCGGCCATCTGCGCCGACGCCTGCCCATAGGCACCGAAGGCGTTGCCGAAATTGGCCGCGTTGCCCTGATTGCCCATGAGAGCCGCCGCCATGGGCATGGCCACCTCGGGCGCAAGAAGCTGCTGGAGAAAGCCACCCCCCTGATTGCCGGGAGGTTGGGAGAACTGTGCCATTACGCACCTCCATTCCGCATCTGCCGCGACAGTTGTTGAAGCGTCTCGTAATTTGACTGCACGGTCGGCGTGAAGCCATGGGCGTTTGCCGTACCAGTGCCGCCAGACGACTTGTCGGAAGGCGCGACAGGCCCCGCATTCGGCCCATAATCAGGCAGCATCATCGGCTGATAATACTGGTTCATAAGGCTGAGCAGATCGGAAGGCTGCTGCCCGTAACCCATGGCAAGCTGCTGCGAAAGCGCGTCAAGCTGGCCGGGCATTGCTGCCGGTACTTCCGTCATCGGCCTGATAGCCGCGTTGGAAATGTCCTTAGGTTCCGGCTCGCTGGTGGTTTTCTTCTTGGATGAACCGCCCATCAGAGTTTACCTCCGCCACTGGTGCCCATGCTCATAGCCCCGAGGCCCGCACCGGCAATGTTTGAAAGAGTATTGCTTGGCCCCTGCGCCGTCTGCGTGTTGGTGCCGTATTGCCCGCCGCCGTTGGCAACGGCTAAAAGGCTCTGGATATTGGCGAGCGGCGCGTTCTGTGTTTCGTTCGCAATCCGAAGCTGGTCATTCAGCGTGCGCCCGTACAAATCTTCATACATGCCGCCGACGCCCATGAGCGTCTTTGCCGGGTCTTGCGCCGTTTCGTAGGCGCTGCTGAGGTTCTGCTGGCCCTGTTGGCCGGCATTGAATAGCTGCTGCTGGGCTGCGTCCTTGCGCGCCTGATACTGCTGGTACTGCCTTGCGCCGAGGTCGCCCAGTTCCTGCGTCATCACGCCGGTATGGGTGCCGGAACCATAGCGCCCCAACCCCGCCGCGTTCTGGTTGACGGCGTTCTGCGTCTTGTCGAGGACCTGCTGGAAGCCGGGGTCCTCATTGATGTTGAACTGGCCGGTCGCAGTGCTTCGGATGCCGTCAAGCGCCGTCTGCTGCTCCTGATTGTAGCCGCCGCTGTTGATGATGCCCTGAAGCTGGCCGGAGAGCCCCTGCCCGCCCATGTTGTTCTGCGCAATGTTCGTCAAGTCGCCCATGCCCTGCATCGTCTGCTCGGCGTAGGGAACGACCGTGGACATGGTGTTCGGCTGGACGAGATTGCCATCCTTGTAGAGCTTGAGCGCATCGCCCATGCCCTGATCCAGGAGCGGCTTTGAAGCCTTGTAGGGCTCCGCCGTGCTGGTCGATGTCTGCTTGCTGCTACCGCCCATGGTCAAATAGCCTCTTCATAAACAGCCCTCAGCACCTTGGCCTTGGGGAAAACCTTCTGCCAGCCAAGCCGGCCCTCGGACAGGAGCGCCGTCGCCCCGCACTGGATGGCCGTCTGGCGCACCTTCTCGTGCAGAGCGGGCATCCATTCGGACATGCCCTTGCCATACAGAGCCATGCACCTGAATTTCGGCCCACTGCCCCACAGTTCCGGCCTCCATGCCGTGGCCGCGACAATCTTCTGGTCGTCATGCACGACAAACAAAAACGCCTGCCCGCCCCGGCACATCTGCCAGAGTTCTCCGACCGTCAGATCGCCGCCGAAACGGTCGGAGGCACGCTGGAAGCCGTCCTTCACGTTCGGCCAGATATTATCAACCATATGCTGCGGAACGAGCGTCACGTTCATGCCTGCGCCCTCTGGCTGGCGAGCGCATGGATCACCGTTATGGTCACCACGCCGGCCTTCGCAGCCTGCGCCCTGATTTTGCGCGCCGAAACCTTGGTGTAGAGGACGATGGGCGCGTCGAGCGCGACCGTCACCGTATCGTTGGCCGGAACTTCGCGCTCGAAAATCGCATGATCGGAACCGTCATTCCACCAGACAGTTACCTTCTGCGCCGCGCTGTCCCGATTGACGATGATGATGCCGACCACTGTCGCCACGCCTCCTGACGTGTCCACCGGGAGCGACAGAACGTCATTGATCGCCGTGTCCGGCAAAAGCAGGGAAACAGGCTGCTGAACATTGCCGGGTACAGCGACAACGATGCTCATCGTCTGCCCTCCGGTCTCGCCACAGGATCAATGCCGATTGCGTGTTTCCAGTCGGTCCCCTGCGGTATCTCCATGCGGAACGCATGAAGCAGGGCGCTTGATCGGAAATGACAGACGCCAGTTGCGGGATAGGGCGGAACTGGCTGCCCTTCCGTCCGCGCGCCGCCGTGCTTGTCGCTTGTGATGGCGGTGAGAGTGAAATCGGGGCAATCGGCAACCGCCCTCGCCTGCTGCACGAAAGAACGGGAATTGGTGCTTAGCTGCACGTCTGCCGTGGTCAGTCTTGCCGCCCTCGGCTCTCCGGTGAAGAACCCGAGCCGATTGTCTGTCGTGAAGGCAGCAAAACGCAGCGCGCCGCCAGACAGAAGCGCGCTGTCCCATGGAATATCTGCGCTGTCCCAATCGGGGAAAAGCGCCTCTATGCCATCCCATGTAATGCCCGGCGTCGCCATGATGCACATTTCGGAGACGTTGTTATCGGCAAAGCACCAGCGGTCCAGTTGCCAGTGGTAGCCGAGCAAAAACTTTTCCCCGGTCACGCCCTGAGCCTGAAACCATGCGATTTTCCGGAACGGATCAGGATATCCCCTGACCTGATTGAGATACTGGCTGTCGGCCAGTTCCTGAAACCACATATCGACGCGCTCGGCCCCGATAGGCTGGCCGGCCACCCCCATGAAGAAACCGTCCTGCGCATAGTAGACAAAATTGCCCGGCCCGATGGGGACGACCGAGAGAGGCGCGAAGACTCCACGCGATGGATTGATGACCCGCGTCGTGAACGAGTAATCGCCGCCTGCGGTCAGCGCGATTTCGGTGAAGGCAGTCCGGTGCGACAGGATCGCGCCGCGCTCCCCGCCCTGAATATTCATGATTTCTTCGCCGTCTGCGAAGTCTTGCAGGTCACACCCACGCTGCCCGAGCGTCCAGAAACCGGCGTCCCCGATGCCAGAGAGCATGAAGCGGTTGGGATGGCCGGCAATGTACCCGAGCGCCAGGTACTCGCCTATCGTCGCGCAATAGCGCGCCCATGGCGGGCTGCCGGGCAGATCAGCAAATTCGGTGCCTACATCAACGTCCAGATACTGCGCTGGGCCTCCCAGATTGCACAGGATCAGCAACTGCCCGAATTTCGTAGCGCTCCACCGATCCCCGACAGGAACCGCATAAGGAGCGGATGGCCCCGAGATGACCGCCCACGAATAATCGATGGCGCTCATCTCGAAAATGTCTGTCGCCGTCGCGGCAATGATGCGATAGGTTCCATCCTGCTTGCGGACGGACCATGCTCCCAGACATGGAGCGTTGAGCGCCTGCGATACTGGGACAAGATCGGGGAGCGGCCCCCATCCATCCTTTACGGGTATCGCATTGATCTGCGCTGTCGATGCATCGATCGCATAGCGCGTCCGGTCCGGCTCGAATGGAGCGAACGGGATCATGCGAAATACCAGTCGTCATAGCGTCCGGCACTCTGCAAGGCCGGATCGACGGTCAGAACTCCGCGCTTTTTCTGCGCGATGGCGCTGCGAATGGAGGGAATGGTTTCGTCCAGAAGCGTCTTGAAGCTGGCCGCATACCCGCCGTCCTGCACGAACACGCCGCCCCACATGACGGACGCGGCCAAGTATACGTCAGGGTGCTCCATCAACAGCCAGTTCGTCGGGACCTGATCGGAGAGCGCGAATTTCTGCTTGTATCGAAGCCGGAACGGATATGCCTGATCGCATGGGCGATTGAAAACGATGTCCGAACCGTCAATCGACCATATCGAGGGCCTGCCGCTGCTGTCGGAAAAGGTGAAGGTTCCTGCGGCGCGGTCCAGCATCTGTGCCTCGCCACCAGCGAGAAGGATGAACAGGGCAATCGGCTCGACCATGGGAAGCGTCGAAATATTGATGCTCCGGGAGCCAACAGAGCCTGTAAGGGCGGCATCCACCTCAACCGGGTTTAGCTCGCGGTTGAGACGTGCCTCGGCCAGCGAAATGAAATCCGCCGCATTGCCAAGCACATCAGCGCGGGCCATCCAATCGCCAACGGCTTGCTGAAGCTGGGTGTAATTGGAAATCGCCATGCGTCACCCCAAGAAAGAAAAGGGGCCAGCCGGAGCCAGCCCCATTCCATCAGCCGTTACGGATTGGTGTTGCCGCTGAGGCGATGCGCCAGACGGGGGTCGATGGCCTGAACACCGTAGAGGATATCCAGACGGAACGAACTCACGTCATTGACGCCATCGTAGACCGGGATGACGCGCACATTGGTGCCCTTGTAAGAGCGCCGCGACACATCGACGGCGCCCGGAGGCGAGACGAGCGGCACGGACACCAGCGCGAACGCGTTCTTGTGGAACACAAGGTTCTGGCGATCCACGGCGCTTGCCGCCGACTTCCACGTCACCGCCTTGCCGTTCAGGTCGCTATCGGACGTGTCGATGTTCTTGAACGCGCCGGTCCAGATCATCGCAGGCCAGATTTTGACGTTGGCCGCACCAGCGGCAGCCGTAGCGTCCTCAAGAACGGTGAACTGCTTGAGGAAGCCGAGGCGGGCTTTGGTCACCGGGTTGACGGCGTAGACGCCGGTAATGGTGAACACATCGCCCTTCTTGACGGTGTTGGTGGTGCCGAGGCCGGCGAGGCTGATGGTCTGCTCCATCGAGTCCTTGACTGCATCGTAGGTGATCGTCGCGGAGGTGATCGCCGCGCCGATGGTTCCGTTGGTGCGGGTGCCCGCCGTGTGGACCGGGATGTTCTGCGACATGTACGTGTCCACGCCGCCGATTTCGCCCAGCGAGCCCTTGCGATAGGCACCCTTGGCCGCGTCCTGAATGTAGAGCGCGGTCTGAGACCCGAGCAGGCCCCAATGATCGGCAGGGGCAAGCACCGCCGAACGGCCATCGGTCGGGTTCGCATATTCGTCCATGCGCTCGGGGGCGACGGCGAAATCCGCGAACGAACCGATCTTCTTGCCCGAAGTCCCCACCCAAGACGGAACCTTGTAGTACAGTTCCATGATGGAGCGATCCACCTCGTTCGCAAGCTGCACCATGGCGGGCTTGATGACGCGTTCGGAAAGCTCGCTGATCTTCAGGGTCAGGTCCTGAGACGAGAACTTGAAGTCCACGCCACGGCGCTGATTGACCGTGATCGTGGTCTTGCCTTCCGTCACGTCCTGCGCACTCATGACGGGAGTATTGCGGACGGTGAAGTCGGTCGGGCGACGGATGGAGATGGTTTCGCCCACCTCATAGCCGTTCACCTTCTTGGAGAACTCGTTTTCGTAACCGCGAAATACCTGCTTCGCCATCACGAGGTTGTTGTCGAGGATCATCAGCGCCTCTTTGGCGATGATGTCCGCAGTCAAAACGGTCTGTGCCATTGCCTATGTCCTTTGCTGGCAACGAATGAGGTCTAGCCCCTGCCCGCCTGTCTGGCCGCGGCGTACTCTTCCATGCTCATTTCGGAGAGAGACTTGCTGGCTGCCGGCGTCGAGCGACCGCCCACAGCCTTCGACGGCTGAGTTGGGGCGGCTTGCTTCTTCGGGTTCGGGGCTGGTTTCGAGAGGGCTTCGTGACCGATCCGGGCGAGATAAAGCATCTCGTAGACCAGCGGGTTCATCAGGTTCTGCATCTGCTCTCTGGTCACACCCTTGGAGAGCGCAAAATCGATGACCTGCTTGTCGGTATCCGGGGTCCAGCCCTTGAGATTGGCTTTCACATGCTCGTGCGTTTCCTGCATGCGCTTGGCAATTTCTTGCTGCACAGCGGCAGTACGGGAGCTTTCGTGCTGTTGGACAACGCCCTCCAACTGGGCTTTCTGCGCACGCAGATGCTGAGCGTAGTTCCACGCCTCATCCGCCTGCAATGGATCGGTCATGCGGGCCTGCTGGTATGCAGACCAGTCGAACCCCTCAAACCGCTCCAGTTCTTTCGCAACCATGCGAAGATCGGCGCGCGCATCGAGATATTCCTCACTCGCAGCGAATTGCTGGTCGAGACGCGCGGCGCGCTCTTCCAGTTCCTTGCGGGTGTTGGCAACCTCCTGCGTCTTGCGCGTATAATCAGCCTGCATCATCAGGCCATCTTTCAGGCCCTTGGGGGCCTTTACCTTCTTCCCATTCCAGTCGAACTCTTCAAAGTCGTCTTCCGGGTCGGGTTCGGGCTGGTCCTCCTCATCGACTTCCTGCTCATCGCCGGCTTCATCGATGTTGATTGGCTCATCAGCCTCCATTTCCGTTTCGATTGCAGGGATTTCCTGTTCTACTTCGGCAATGGCTTCCTGTTCGCCGTCCATGTGCGCACTTCCTTTCAAGCTGGATTGGTGCTGTGGTGCGCCGTTACGTGGCGCGGTCGATTGCGGTCAGGCCGCTAATTCCTCGGGAGCAATGCGACGGAGGCTGTTATCTTCCGCCGCCTCATCGAAATGCCCGCTGGCCTGCCCTGCCGGGCGAACATCGACAATGAGACCAGCCAGCACAGGCGCGATGCAACTACAAGGAATCGAAATATCGCCGCCCCATCTCAGTGATGCCATCTGCGTCGAAATGCACACCGTCGCCCTTATCGAGCAAGACAGTGGGGCTTTCGGAATCTACATAGGCGCAATTACTGTTCCGCGAGCCGACATTAGCCAGTACGTCTTGGAATGCACGGTATCCGGGCTGGCTGTTGACGTAGCTTTGAACCATGCCGCCCCACAGGAATTTTGCTCCTGATGTAGCCGAGGCATCGGTTCGCATGTTGGATATGAATGCATCCACGTCTGCCTCAAACGAGCCGTTCGCCGCGAGAGCGTCGTTTTCACCGATCTGCATCAGGACGGCACGGATATTGGCATTGGGGTAAGCAGCGACCAGAGCATTAACTCGGTCCCTCATGCGATTGTAACCATTACCGCCCTGTCGCCAGTATCCCGTTGAGAAGCTTGTTCCACCATCGGCGCAAGGAACAAAAACGAGCTTGCGCCCCGGATTAGCCGCGACATAAGCTTCCGCAAAAGACACATCCGGTCCAAACTGACCGGCTACAGGCCCCACATGGGCAAGCGGATTTGTGGGAAGTTCTATAGATGAGCCCGTCCACTGATAGACGTTATTGGGATGCACAGGCGAGCCAACGGCGCGCGCAATCATGTTCGACTGACCACCCAAAACCACTACGTCAAAAACTGCGTTCGACGGGAGCGTATGCTTGTGGGTGAGATAGTTATGCACCGTCTGAATGGTTCCATCAGATTGATAGCCCTGACAGATCAATATCTCGGCAATCTTTCCATTAAAAATATTGCCAAGCGAAGTACGCCTAAGCCCTCCGATAGTGAATTGGTTAAGCGCAGAGATAGCAACCCCACCCGGCTCGCGGTCAGCGACCTTTATTCCATTCTCCCATATGGAAATGCTATCAGGGCCATAGCGAGCGCTCATGACCCTTATATTGCCGACAGTCCACGTGGGGCCTGTGACAATTACGCTGCCGCCCGGATTGTACGTTTTCACCACTGCGCTGGATGAACGTCCAAACCACGAAAATCTATTGTCGACGGCATTGTTTCCCGCCCCGAATAAAGCGACAATCGCCGCAGACGAGATATCTTGGAACGCGACATGTTCAGTGTATGCCGGGCCTCGATATACGTCCTCCGCAAGGCTATCAGCGATCAGATGTGTGTTGGCTATTAATCCGCTATAATTTCGCCCATTCCGAAGCCCTGATCCTAAACCGATGGGACTTCTGATCGGTGCCAGAGAAATATCGTTTTGTGTGGCGTGATGCCCCCTGCCCGACTTATCCAGCATCAGGCCGACCGGGTCGCCATCCGCTGTAACAGGCACCGTACCCGCCGCATCCTGAAACAGCGTCGTCAGGTCGCTCGGGTCGTACCATGCGCCTTGCTCGCCGTTGGCGAAGAAGATGGAGGGGTCGAAGGGAATGCCGCTCCCACCAGCCCGCGAATACCGCGTGAGGCCGAGCGACATGGGCGGCATGAAGAACATCAGTAGGTCAGCCCGACAATGCCAGTCGCGGTGGACGCGGCCATGACCTTGACCGCAAACACCGGCAGGATTGATCCATCCGGCACGTTCGCAAATGTGACCGGGTTGCCGTTTCGGGTTTCGATCACCACATCGCCACCGGTGCCGACATAGAGCGCAACTGCATTGATGATGGTGCTGTCGCTCGGCGTCACCGCGAAGGCATCGCCTGCGGAGTTAGCCTGGATAGGTGCTGCCATGATTACTGCTCCGGGAAGCGTTGGGTCTGGATGACGGGACGAGAAGCGACCGCGGCGGCGTTCAGTTCCGCCTTGTAGCGTTCAAGCTCCTGTTCCGACGCGAGCTTGGCGAGGGCGATTTCCTTTTCCGCCGCGATCTTGGCTGCCGCGATCTGCTTGTCGGCCTCAATCTTCGCCATGGAGTCGGACTGGTCCTGCTTCAGCTTCTGGTTTTCTTCCGAAAGCTGTTGCAGTTTCTGCTTGCCTTCCTCGATCTGCTGCTGGACCTGAGGCGGCACCTGTCCGCTGGTCATCTGGTCCAGTTTCTCGGCAATCTTGTCGGCCCCCGGCCAGTCGAGGTTTTTCGCCAGTTCCGGCCCGATAATCGGAGCGGCAGCCGGGAATGCGCGGATCATCTCCGTCATCTGGGAGGCCGCCTCTTCCCGCTGAGTGGTGAAGCTCGGGCCTGTCGAAACGGTCAGATCGTACTTGCCGGTGGTCAGATCGTGCAGAGCCATGATCGGCTTCATGAGCGGGTTTCCGCCCTCGTCCTGCATCGGCTGGCCGTCCGGCCCCATGACGGGCTGCTGCATCGGCTGGCCGGTTTTCGGGTCCTGCACCTGATAGGGCGCGTTGATCTGCTTCCTGTCCTCGCTGCCGTCCTCGCCAATCACCCGAATGATACGCTCAGCGCTGTAAACGTGCGGGATCAGATCAATCAGGATGCGCCCGGTATGGCGGATGGCGCGGGCAAGGTTGTCCGTGAAATGGAATGTGGAAATGTCGCCTTCCCGCTGGCGGGCCAGAATAGCCCTTCCGCTGGTTTCGTTGGACCGCGCCCCGAGCGATGCATCGTACATGCCGACAATGGCCTTCATGTCGTCGGACGCGTTAAGGGCTTCCTGCAAGGCTCCTGCGGCAGAGCCAGTATCGAGCGGCTGACGCTGCGGCGGCTGCTGCCCATCGTACTCAAGGAACGCATGGCTGCGCGTGTTCGCCGTCTGCCAGCGCTCTATGTCGCTGTCAAAAGCACCCTTCGGCCCGATGAACGGAACGCGCGGGGCGAGGGCAACAAGTTCCGTGGCTGCCGAGCGCCAATAGTTGAACGTGCGCTGCGCATCCTTGGCATTATGGATCAGGGAGCGGAAAAACCGCTTGCCCTGCACATCGAACTCGTCGCCATAGACCGGCACAATCGGGATATATCGACCGGCCCAATCGTTCTTTTCCAGAACCTCAGCGCCGGTCATGATGTATTGCGTGACCTTGATGGCCTTGGTCACACGCTCCTGTTTGTGCTCAAGGAACTGCTGGACGGCGGCAAAATCCTCGTCTTTTTCGATCTGGTCTTTGCTGTAGACCTGAAACGAGCCGTCGCGAATGTCCTGAAACAGGATGATGGTGCGGTCCACCTCGTCCCGCTTCCACCACTCGGCCACCATGACCTCGTTTTCGGAGCGCCATGGCTCGGCAACCGTGGACCATGCATCATCGTCCCAATCGACCGTAGCGGCATTGCCGTACTGCGCCTTGAACTGCGCCTTGGTCAGCCGATCCACGACAAATGCCGTGTTCCAGTCGCTACTATCGGCTTCCGTGGAATATGGATCGCCGTAGATCGAAAACGGGTTGATGACGCGCTTGATCATGATGTCCATGTCAAACGTGTCGTCAAAGGCGTAGTCGAGGCCGACGCGCCAGTAGCCGAAGCCGCCCGTCACAGCGCACTCGACGCCGGTGTCATATGCAACGTCTGCCGAAGACGTGTATTCGATATTGCGGATCAGGCCGTTGATGACCTCGGCAGTCTCGGGATCCGCGCCGCTATCGACCGGATGGACCTTGATCGACGGCTTATTCATCCGCGCATCGTTGACAACCTGCCGAATGAATGCAGGCAGCTTGTTGATGGTGAGGCTCGGACGCCCGTCCCGCTCCCGCTGGGAAAGGATGTTTGGAGGCCACTGCTCATTCAGGCGCGCAAAGCGAATGTCATCAATCGCGGTCGCGCGGTTGTGATCGGCAGCGTCGGCAGCCTCGGTAAAGGCGTCCTTGGCTTCTTTCAGAATGTCATCAGCCATCAGCCCATCCACCCGCCAGCGCCGTAGTTCACGACAGGTCGCGGTTTCTTCGTCACAGGTTCTTCGTAGGCGACGCACATGAGGCCGAAGGAGTCGGCACCGTGGCTCGACCAATCATGTTCCGGCCCAAGACCGATGTTGCGGTCATCCTGTGAGCGTTTTTCGTGATACCAGCCAAGTGCATCGCGGCCGGCTTCTGTTGTGTCAGCATTGAACCAGATCGACGGGAACAGTCGGCGCGCCGCCTCAATGCGCATCTTGGCAGCGCCCTTGCCCTGATTGGGAACGACCGTCACATGATAGCCAGCATCACGCAGCGCGCTCTCGTAGGACACATCGAACACGCGGTCCTGCGTAGAGCCGTCATGAGGCAACCAGAACTGGCACCTGTCTGGCGTGTAGCCCTTGCCTCTCATCCAGTTGAGATGCGTTGCGATGGGCTGGCCCTGCGCCTCGTAATAGTCGAGAACGCGGATTTCCTTCCCGATGAACTGGACAATCCAGATTGTGAACGAGTCGGCCTTGGCCCCGGTCCCGCCAATGTCCACAAAGGCGCGAAGGGTCATGAGCGGATCGGCGGCGACCTTTCCTATCCGGCCTTCCGCCTTCGCCGCTGAAAGCGCCTGTGCGAAATAAGCGCCCTCGACCACCGTCACAAAACCGCCTTCCCACACATGGTCATACTGGTCAGGCCGGCGCACGAAATCCTCCTGCCGCTCCTTTTCCAGAACTTCAGGAAACCACGGGTTGTCCGAATAATTGATCTCTACGATCTTTGCGCCGGAAGGCGGGCTTTCGCGGAAGCGCTTGTGTGTCGCGCTGTTCTTGCGTTCCGGGTTCCATGTGACCCAGATTTCAGAACCATGTTCGCGTACGGTCGGAACGATCTTGATCCACGCCGTTTCGCTAACCGGTTCTGCTTCATCGACCCATAGAACGTGGATTTGAGACTTGGACTTGATGCTGTCGAGGTTGTGCCGCAAGCCGATGAAGGCGAAGGAGATACGACCATCCAGCGTGCGAATGTATTTCTCGCCAACATCGTAATTCGCCGCCAGCCACGGTTCGGAAGCAATCGCCGCCTTGACCTCAGCCATGGAGCTTTCATCGAGCGAGTTCATGAACTCTCGCCCGCAGACGATGACGCCCGATTTGCCTTCCTGGCTTAGCTGGTAACCGCGAACCGCCGCCATCTTGGCGAATGTCCGCGTCTTTCCCGATCCTCTGCCGCCATATGCACCGCGATACCGCGCCGGTCCTGAAAAGACCGGGATGAGCTTTGGCGGAAGCTCAATGCGTGCTGTCGTCATGCCCCGGCGCGACAATCTCAATGCGGGTTGGCGTCATGCTGCCGTCGCTCGACTTGTGGTCGATCTCGGATTTGTCGCGCCACTTGTCGGGCTGTCTGTTCTTAAGCCAGTTCATTGCGGCGGAAGGGTCTGGCGCTAC
>NZ_SNZF01000016.1 GCF_004363725.1 Aquamicrobium defluvii
GCGGAGCCAAAGATACACTCGAACTACCGCTCACAGCTGAAAAGTCCTTAGAATCAGCGTCATCCAGCTAACAGGACACTTGACGCATAACCTAAGCGCTCCACCCCGCCGACCAGTTCGAGGCATTCAGAGCGTTGTTCAATGAGGGCAAGTCAATCAAGGACATCGCCGCCCGGTTCGGGACAACCGAAATCATCGTCAACCGCCGTCTTGCGCTGGCGAAGGTTTCCCCTGTCTTGTTCGCGGCGTTCCGCGCCGAGGATATGACCTTTGAGCAGCTTGCCGCCTTCACCATCACCGACGATCACGCTCGACAGGAAGAGGTGTGGAATGCCCTCCCCTCATGGGATCGCAGCGCCAACACAATCAAGCGCCGTCTCGCCGTGGATGAAGTCCCCGCAAGCGACAAGCGGCTCGCGCTGATCGGCGGGTTAGAGGTTTATGAGGCGGCTGGCGGTCCAGTGCGCCGCGACCTGTTTGCCGAGCAGGGAGGAGGCTTTGCATGCGATAGCGGCTTGCTTGAAAAGCTGGTTGCCGAGAAGTTGGAGGTCGAGGCGGAAGCTTTGAAGGCCGAAGGCTGGAAATGGGTCGAGTGGTGCGCTCAGCAGCCGGATAACATCTATCAGATGGCCCGGGTTTACCCGCAGCGCGTGGACCTCAGCGACGAGGATCAAGCCAAGCTTGACGCACTGACTGAGCGTTATGACGAACTGGCGGCGCAGATCGATGCGGATCAGGAGGATGAAGGTGCAGAGGCCGCCTTGTCCGCCGTCGAGCAGGAAATCGCCGTCCTGCAGAAGCGCGAAGAAGCCTATCGCAGCGAAGATCTCGCAATGGCAGGGGCAATCGTCACAATCGACCATTGGGGCAAGTTGTCGGTGCTGAGAGGCCTTGTCCGCGACGAGGACAAGAAGAAGGCCGAGGCCACGGAAGGGAAGCAAGGGGGGGCGACCGAGGAGGCTGACGGCGCTTCGAAATCTACGGGGCTGACCCATTCAGCCGCATTGATTGAAGACCTGACCGCTCAGAAGACGGCGGCACTTCGTGTCGAGCTGGCGAACAATCCCGACATTGCGCTTGTGGCGGTCGTCCACGCGATACTGCTCAAGGTGCAGTACCGTACGGCATGGGGCATTCCCAGCCACCAGAGCGCGCTTGAAATCTCTGTCACCCATGAAGTGCTGGACGGTTCGATGAAGCGTCCCGCCGAGAACAAGGCCCTTGAGGCGTGGGGAAGCCTTGAGGAAAACTATGGGCATCGGCTTCCCGGCGATCCTGCTGACCTTTGGGAATGGCTGATGGATCAATCACAAAGCGAATTGTTGCAGCTTCTGGCCTATGCCGCCGCCCATTCCGTCAATGCGGTTGAGAAGAAGTTCAGCAGTCGCAGCCAAGCGCTGGCCCATGCCGACCAGATGGGCCGCGCATTGAACGTGGACATGCATGACTGGTTTGAGACTACGGCGGAAAGCTATTTCAGCCACGTCAACAGGCCGACCATTCAAGCCGTTGTTGCCGAGGTGCGCGGCGAGGATTTCGCCGCTGGTGTCGGCAACATGAAGAAGGGCGAGGCTGCGGAGTATGCCGCCAAGTCCATCAAGGACAGCGGTTGGCTTCCGCCTCACGTTCGGATCGCGTCTGACCCCGACGCAGAGGGTGAGGCTGAAACCTCAGAGGACAAGAACGAACACTCGTTCCCGATGGCAGCGGAATAATCCCGCCGCTGCTTTCCGCCGGTCACGTCCTCCAGCGTGACCGGCTACCCTATTCCAGAGGACAAGCCATGCTTGATTCCGTACCTGATCCGACCCTTGCCGCCAAAAGCTGCTGCCAGCTAATCAACGCCTACCTGAACGATCCGGAGCATGTTGATTGGGATGACGTGCAAAAGGCACTCGATACAGCGCTAAAGGCCTTCGATCTGCCACCGACCCACTTTGAGGAGGCTATTCAGCGCGGCTGAGTTTACTGCAAGATCGCACCTTAGCGCCCGCTTTGGCATCGAGCCAATGCGGGCGCTTTCGCAGGTGCCTGGGAGGCAGAAACGTATCGGGGGACGGCACATCAGGCCGCTTGTTGAGAGGAGGCCCGCGCCCCCTCCTCTCAAACTCTCCTCCCCACCCGGTTGAATTTCCCCAACAATAACGGGGGGTAAATCCTACTCTGGAAACGTTCCAGATTTCAGCGTGAAGAGAGGGAAGACGCGGAAAAGCATGCTAACAAATTGAAACGTAAGCGCTATTTCAGATGTCGGCTGAACCGGCGCAGCAGCGCGGAAATGTGTCAACTTGCATCAATCCGGTATCTCAGGCTACAAATCGTAACGAGCGGAACCGTAACCGATTCCGACTCACACATTCTAACAGCTTTTTGGAGATCACACCCGGCCCAGAAAAGAAAACCGCTCCCGAAGAATCCGGAAGCGGTCTGCAGTTCGGTAATAATAAGCCAAAACCGTTCTCGCAGACCTCCCCTCCGATGTCAATAATCAAAACACCTTTTCGGTGAACGGCGGAGCTTTGTCTGGCCTCTGACAGGAGACGGACGATGGGGGAACCCACACAACACAAGCGGCCGACAGGTCGCAGAATGACGAAGGAGCGAGCCGAATTCCGGCGACTGGCGCAGTCAACGGAAATCGGAACGGTGACGCGCGGCCAGCTGGCGGTACTTGCAAGAAACCTGATGACAATTGGGATGGTTACGACCGCAGAATATGCGTTGCTGGAAGCCATCATAACGACCGCCAAGGCAGACGCCTTCGACAAAGGAGGGCGGCCGATCGTCTACAAGTCGAACCGACAGCTCGGCTATGACATCAACAAGTCGCCAGGGCGCGTAAGCCGGATTCTCTCCCGATTGTACGACCTCGGCCTTGTCACCATGCAGGACAGTGCGAATTTCAAGCGCTACCCGATCCGTGACGGCGAAGGTGATATTGCCGACGCCTGCGGCATTGATCTGCGTGTCCTGATCGCTCGGCACCATGAACTTGATCAGCTGGTGCGCCAGAAGCGGGAAGAGATTCGAGTGCGCGACAGCGCGGCGCGTCGCTTCCGGGACGCTCTGCGTGCCGCGAGATATGCTCTGGCGTCCTCAACCGAGCGAGGGGAAGCCATTCTCGGGCGGATCGGGTCCCGTGTTGAGAAGATCGCGGCCTTCATAGGATCGGCCAAGCACGCACCGGCCCATGTCCTCCGGAAGGCAACAATGCTTTTGGAGTGGCTTGCCGACCGATTGCGCAACGTGAATCGGTCCCCGCAAGCGCCCGACATAGATGCAAATCTGACATGCGCGGATGTCGAAAACGACATGCACATACAGATTACAACCTCAAGACCTTTTGAAGCTCGTAATGATGAACGGCGTTCGCCTAACGGCGAACAGATCAGTTCGTTAAGGGCTGGCTCCGCCAGCAAGAGGGCTTTTGAGGAAAGCCTGGGGAGCCGTTCGCGCCAAAGCAATAGGCAACTGCAAGTGCGGCCTTCACTTGTGGCGCTGGAAGATGTGTGGCGGGCTACGCCAAGCCTTGCCGAATATGGCTACCAGCCCCCGCGTAGCTGGGCGGACCTGGACCGGATCGCTCCCAAACTTTGCCGCATCGCCGGCGTGTCCGAGGATGCGCGCCAGCGGGCCGTGGAACGAATGGGCCAGCAGGCGGCTGCGGTTGCGATCGCTCTGACCTTTGAGAAATACACGCGCGCCGAAATCAGCTCGCCGGGCGGGTATTTGCGGGCCATGACAGACCGAGCCGCGAGCGGAGAGCTTCATCTGAACCGCTCGGTATTTGGGTTGGCAGCCCGCAATTCTATGGAGGCGCGCGCTTGATGAATATTCGCTTGGTGGGAGCCGCGCTGGCTGCGCTTCTGTTCACTGCCTCCGCTGCGTCGGCCGATTTTTCAGGCCAGGCGCGCGTGATTGATGGAGACACCTTCAGCATTCGTCAGCAGAGGATCCGCATTGCGGCTATTGATGCTTGTGAGCGCGATCAAACCGGCTTCAGGAATGGCGCGATATGGAGGTGCGGCATCGAGGCACGACGGTTCCTCGCCAGCTTGATCGATGGCAAGCATGTCCGCTGCATTGAAGTCGATCGAGACCAGTACAAACGCCTTGTCGGCCAGTGCTTCGTCGATGGCTCGGATATTGGCCTTGAAATGGTGAAGGCGGGCCAAGCCAGCCTCCTGTTGCGCTATCTGCCAAGATCCCACCCGATTGACCTGAGCCAGTACCGCCACGCCGAGGATCGTGCCCGACAGCGAGGCCAAGGCTTGTGGGGCGCCCAGGTTGAATCGCCCTCCTCCTATCGCCGCAGCCATTCCGGCAACTGAACGACTGGGGCGCTCATATGGGCAACAGATGGCGAGATCTCATGTTTTGGCGAAACCATCGGTTACCCCAGCCTCTTGTTTCAGGCTGCTGGTTCGGCTGCATTCAGCTCAATCCCGCCCGCTACCAGTGTAGATGTCCCATTTGTCGAGGTGACGCATTGCTGCAAGCGTTCAGGCCCCACACCTCCAAAGGGGTTGCTCTTGATGCCCGTTCGCACGGGGACGCGGTTGGCGCAAAGCCGTTCGTCTCCAAATTTTCCCCGCCTTCGGCTTCCTCGCGAAACAAAATTTGTCCCCGCCCAGCCTCCTTCGCTGCGCTCCGGCCTACGGTGCGCACCGCTTTACGCCGTGCCTTATGAACGATCATCGCAACCACCATAGAGGAGTGATTAACATGAGCATGACCAACTTCATCCAGTTCGACAAAGACGACATCGACAACGCCAAGGGAACCGGCCTCATCTCCACCATCGACCGGGACCTGGACATCAAGGTTACACCGTTCGACTCCACCAACGAAAAGGCTCCAACGCATCGCGTCTATGCCAAGTCACCTCGCGGCCACGACATCGAAGTTGGCGGCATCTGGAAGAAGACCAACGGAGAAGGGAAGCCGTACTACACCCTCTCCATCAAGCGCCTCGGTTTCAACGCCAACTTGGGCCGCTACCCCGGCCAAGATGACCTGGCACTGCAGGCCATCATCGAATGGGAACCCCGCGATTGATCGCTCTGGGAGGCCCGATCTCTGATCGGGCTCCCACCATAAAGAGCCGCTTACCCCGCATTCGCTGGATATTCGGCTCTTTTTGTGCTAAGTTGAATAGTAACTGGAGGCTCTGCCAATGAACGTTCATGCCCCTCGCCCCGATCGCTCTCCGGAAGCTGTTGCAGCCCGACAGAAAGCCGTCGATCAGGCTCGTGCTGCCAATATGCGGCAGGGTTACACTGGCGATCCGGTTTTGGAAGAAGCAAACGGCCGTTACGTTGCGGGAGATATCACTTCCGAGGAAATGCGCCAAGAGTTGTTGGCCCGCTTCAAGCGGGCTTGATCATCACTTAGATATTTCTCGCGGCCGCCTGTGATCTCAGGCGGCTTTTTTGCATGAGGTTTCGCTTGGCCCGCGATGATGAAGCCAAAGGCTCCTACACCTATCCAAACACTTCAGAGGATAAGGATTTCAGGGATGTTCTGAAGAACAAGCTGGATATCAGAAGCCATTCGGCGCTGCGTGAGGCCGAATACGCTTTCACGGCTTTGAGGCAAACGGAGTTGGCTGAGGGAAAAGGTCCGACCGGTAATCACGACGCAGCGCATCTGAAGGCTCTGCACGGCTACATCTTTCAGGATGTCTATGAATGGGCAGGACATACGCGAAATGAAAGTCCTGTCGTCGATGGCCAGCGGGTAGAGCCGGTAGGTGGGCTTTCGAAGGGCGACACAACTTTCCTCCCCGGCTCGCGCATCGAAATGGGTCTCAACGAGGCGCTGAGGCCCGCCAGAGACGATCAGGGCCTAAGAGCTGCGACACCT
Source organism: Aquamicrobium defluvii (assembly GCF_004363725.1). Lineage (GTDB taxonomy): Bacteria > Pseudomonadota > Alphaproteobacteria > Rhizobiales > Rhizobiaceae > Mesorhizobium > Mesorhizobium defluvii. The sequence continues at coordinate 5,866 of NZ_SNZF01000016.1, forward strand.
GAGCAATTTGCCGAGAAAGCCGCGCACGTCCTTTCTGAGCTGAATTACGTTCACGCTTTTCGGGAAGGCAATGGAAGGGCAAACGAGGCGCTAGTGGTCTCGTTGGGCCGCACCTACGGTCATGACATCGATCTTACCGTCATCACCAAGCCTCGCATGATCGAGGCATCCATTGAGACCACCAATGATCCGTCCAGTCCGGCGATGAAGCATCTCATCCAGGATGCGATGGATCCTAACCGCCGCGAGGCTATCCGCAGTGCCATGTCAGATCTTGAGCAGGCTGGCGAGAATCCGTTCGAGCACAACATCCGCACGGCCCGCCCGGGCGAAGTGATCGAAGGGCAGGTTCTCGGGCACGACAATCGCGTGGCGAGCCTCGTGACCGACAGGGGGATTGTGGCCGTTGACCGCGCTGACCTTCCCGAGCGAATGCCTCCCGACGACGAGGAGGTGAAGTTCACCGCTCGATCTGATTTCAAGACTCTGGGGCGGCCGGAACAGGTCCAAGATGCTCAATCGCCGCCAGGTCAGCAAAAGGCCCAAGAGCCTCAGTCGCAGCACATCAACGCCGAGCTTAAGGCTATCGAAGCGCAGCAGCTTGCCGATCGCCAGCGAAACCGCGACCAAGACGACCGAGAGCGCTGACCTGCGGCCCGGTCGCTGCAGTGAGGGCCTGTGTCATTGGCCGGGGTGCCGGAGCTCTGCGCCCTCCCCTGTCCGTTGGATGATTTGACGGACAAACTACGATAGCCCCTCCCCCATTCAACCGCTGCGCGGTCCTACACTCCGTTGCGGCCCTACGGGTGCATGGGGTCGTTTCGCTATCTTCGGATCTTTGCCGTCAACCAACGAACAGGAGACGGCGATGCAGAGCGTAAAGGACACCTACCAGCGGATCACCGACACCATCATTCAGCAGCTCGAGGCCGGCACCAAGCCTTGGATCCGGCCATGGCGCGGAAACAGCCGCAGGTCGGCTACGCCGCTCCGCGCCTCCGGCGAAGCCTATCGCGGCATCAACGTGGTCATGCTGTGGCTCTCCGGGCAACTTGCCGGCCACGACGAAAACACATGGATGACTTACCGGCAGGCTCAGGAGCTTGGTGCTCAGGTCCGCAAGGGCGAACAAGGAACCCTCGTCGTCAAGTACGGCACCTTCACGCCGAAGGAGCAGGAGGCGGACGATCGTGCAATCCCCTTTCTCAAGGGCTACACCGTCTTCAACGTCGAGCAGATCGACAACCTGCCTGACCGCTTCAAGAGCCCGGCCGAGGCGGCGCCGATCGAGCCGGTTCCGGTTATCGATCATGTCGAAACCTTCATTCGGGCCACAGGCGCAAAGATAGCCTACGGCGGAAAGCAAGCCTGCTATCGGCCTGGCCCCGATGACATCCAAATGCCGGAGCGCGGTCGGTTCCTCAGCGAGATTCATCTTTACAGCACGATTTTTCATGAGCTCGGGCACTGGAGCGGCGCAAAATCACGCCTTGATCGTGACCTTAGCGGGCGGTTCGGGAGCGAGACCTACGCAATGGAGGAGCTTATTGCCGAAATCTCAGCCGCGTTCGTCTGCGCCGATCTTGGCATTGAGCATGATCCGCGAGACAACACCGCGACTTACGTTGAAAACTGGCTCAAGGTGCTGAAGCAGGATTCACGTGCAGTCATCACTGCCGCCGCGAAGGCTCAGGCAGTCGCTGACTATCTCCGACAGTTCAGCTCTTCTACAGGGAAGGGGCCCTAGCAAAACTGTCGGGCCTCATGCGCATCGACCCAAAACTTTACAACTGTAAAGTCGGGCATCCTTGATGGGTTAACTTCTTGTTAACGAAAAACGCCTTGAAGAATCGGAGTCAGTCTGGCATCCCTGACGGAAATGATCTCGTAAAGTGATCAGAACCGTCACGAGGATTGCATGTTGCAGCCAGCTTCTCAGAGCGTCAGAGACACTGCGTCGAAGATCGAGGTCTACACCTCGAAACTCTCTGCGGAGCTGAACGATATGCGTGAAGCTGTCTATCCACCCTCTGCGCAGAAAACATTTGGCCGGACATTCTCAACCCTTGACCTAGTGAGGCTACTCAAGGTTCCGGAAAGTACTCTTCGCCAGTTGACGCTGGAAGGGAAGGGGCCTTTGCCCGAGCGCGCAGAAAACAATAGGCGAACGTACACGATAGAGCAGGTCAAGGAACTGAGGCGATTCCTGGCCGAACTTCGTCCTGACGAAGCTGGCGAGCTGCTTCCGCATCGTCGCAAAGGGGAAAAGCTTCAGGTAATTGCTACGGCGAATTTCAAAGGTGGTAGTTCCAAGACAACCACTTCTATCCATCTCGCACATTTTTTAGGGCTTCAGGGTTATCGGGTCTTGTGTCTGGATCTTGATCCGCAAGCATCGATGACTGCGCTATTTGGTATTCAGCCCGAGTTCGATCTCGGCGAGAACCAGACAGCCTATGCAGCCATTCGATATGACAATGAGAGGCGGCCGCTCGCTGAAGTGATCCGGCCAACCTATTTCCCAGGTGTCGATCTAGTTCCTGGCAATCTGGAGCTAATGGACTTTGAGTTTGATACCCCGTCCTATCTGACCTCGAAAACCAGAGATGACCTGGGTTTGTTTTTCGAGCGGCTAAGCAGTGCCCTGGCCCGCGTCGATGATCGATACGATATCGTTATCATCGACACCCCACCGTCCCTTGGATACTCGACACTCGCTGCTCTTTATGCAGCCACGTCCTTAATCATTACCGTTCACCCGGCGATGCTCGACGTTGCATCGTGCAATCAGTTCCTGATCATGATCTCCGATCTATCGGAGGTGCTGGGGCAGTTTGGAGCTAAATTTGAGCATGACTTTTTCCGCTTCCTGCTCACGCGCGTGAACCCGAATGACGGGCCGCAGAAGTACATGTCCGGAGTCATGCGCCGATTGTTTGGTGATGATGTACTCGTGGCGGAGGCGCTCGAATCGACGGCAATCGCCGGTGCAGCGGTAGCGAAGAAGACCCTATACGAGCTTGAGTCGGGTGAGGTCGGTCGTGAGGCGTTGAAGCGCGCAATTGAGAGCGCTGACCGAGTTAACTCCGAGATCCTCGACCTCGTTCACAAAGTTTGGGGACGTAGCACATGAAGAAAAGCATCCTTCAGCGAATGGCGGCCGCCGAAACCCGGACGGAATCTCCTGTGTCCTCGGACGCGTCCGACAAGCCCTCGCTGGCGCGGCGGCACTCTTCACCTGTCATTTCCAATGTGGGTCGGGCACTGACACAGCTCACAGAAGATAGTGTCATTTCACTCGATCCTGACCGTATCGACCGCTCCCCCTATAGAGATCGCTTTGGCAACGACGAGGACGCGGCCAAAGAGCTCGAGGCGCTTAAGATTTCAATCGCAAGTGAAGGCCAAAAAATTCCGGTTCTTGTTCGGCCGCATCCGACGAAAGCGGATCATTACCAGCTTGCATACGGTTACCGTCGATGGGCAGCGATCAAGGCCATAATGGCAGAATCGGACCGCCCGGAGACCATAAAGATTCGAGCCTATGTTCGAGAACTTTCCGATCGGCAGTTGATTGAAGAGCAATCGCTCGAGAATGGTGTTCGGGAAAACCTGACCTGGATTGAGCAGGCAATGTGGGCCGTACAGCTGAAAAGTGCTGGCCTTTCCCATCGCGCCATGTGCCCAATCTTGGGAGCTTCAGAAGCGGCAATATCGCATCTTTTTCGAGTGACGGAGGCGGTACCCGAAGACATCATTCTTGCGATCGGAAGAGCAAAGGGAGTTGGTCGACCGAAATGGACCGCATTTGCCGAGTTGCTGAAAGATCCGAGCAGCGCAGCACGTGTTCGTAAAATAATCGACACGGTCGAGTTTCGAGGCGCTGACAGCTCCAGCCGTATTGCCCAAGCGATACGTGCTGCAAGTTCGGCGGCCGACAAAGTGACTACGGAGCCAGCTGAAGAGATTGTTGACTTCGCCGTGGGTGACCGAGTTTTTGGCCGCATGAAGAGTAATTCGGCTGGAACTACGGTCTCAATCCCGAAGCAGGAACGCACTTTCGCGCGCTGGCTCGCGGACCGAATGCCTGATCTTCTAAGCGAATACAACAATCGTTCAGATCCAACTCACAAAGAGGTGTGATCGAGACACTCATTAATTGGTCAAGAGGAGAGACCGCGACAAAAGAAAAAGGCCCCCAAAACGTTTCCGTCATGGAAGCCTCTCTCAATTCCTAGCAAGATCGAGAATCGCATTTCCATGAATCCCAGTCAAGAGTCTTTGGCATCGTTTTGGTGAGCGGATTTCTTTTGCCTGAAGAAAGGTGAAGGAATATGCAGACGGGAAATGTGACGACGCCCTTTGGGCGGCGGCCGGCTGTGCTTGCTCTTGTAAAGAGGCAGCTCCAGACGTCCGAGACGAAACCAAGCCGCCAGGTCGAAAAATGGAAAGTGTTTCGCGACGCTTGTGAGGCCCGTGAACGCCTTGGCCTCCAGGACAGGGCGCTGACTGTGCTGGACGCATTGCTGACGTTTTATCCAGAGAGCGAGCTCAACTGCGATAGTGGATTGGTGGTCTTTCCATCCAATGCTCAGCTGTCTGTCAGAGCGCACGGCATAACCGGAACGACCTTGCGGCGGCATTTGGCTGCCTTGGTCGAAGCCGGGCTCATCCAGCGCAAGGATAGTCCGAACGGCAAGCGCTACGCTCACCGTGACAAGGGTGGCGATATCGAGCAGGCTTTTGGATTCGATCTTTCTCCACTTTTGGCTCGTGCTGCGGAACTTGCAGGTCTGGCACAGGAAGTCGCTGCCGAGCGCCTGCAGTTCAGACGAGCCAAAGAAGCGCTGACTATCTGCCGGCGTGATGTACGCAAGCTAATTTCCGCCGCGATGGAGGAGGGGGCCGACGGCGACTGGGAAGCCATCGAAGACATGTATGTCGGCATTGTCAGCCGACTCCCCCGCAATCCTGACCGTCGCCAGGTGGAGGCAATCCTCGACGAGATGCAGCTTTTGCGCACCGAAGTCCTCAACCTTCTGGAAAATCAGTTAGATTCTAAAAATATGGACGGCAATGCTGTTCAAAATGGCTGTCACATACAGAATTCAAAACCCGAATCCATCTATGAACTTGAACCTAGCTCTGGAAAAGAGCAGGGCGGAGCCGTCGAGCTGGAAGTAGCACCCAAAGCGGTTGCCCAGCCGTTGGCAAAGCCGGAACAGATGAAGGCGTTCCCGCTGTCGATGGTCCTGAAAGCCTGCCCGCAGATTTTGGATTACGGGCCCGGGGGGACGATCTCCCATTGGCGGGAGCTGATGGGGGCCGCGGTGGTGGTTCGATCAATGCTTGGTGTTAGCCCGTCGGCTTATGAGGAAGCGTGTGAGGTGATGGGGCCGGAGAACGCGGCGGTTGCTATGGCTGCAATCCTGGAGAGGGCAGGGCATATCAATTCGGCAGGTGGATATCTCCGCGATCTCACGCGTCGAGCGAGGGCAGGGGAGTTCGGGCTCGGACCAATGCTGATGTCGTTGATGCGCGCCAATACGAACGGAGGCCGGAAAGCCGGGTGAGGGGCTGTGCTGACGCACTAGGGGTCGGTTCCGGTATGGGGCGAAATGACACCCTAAGCGCCCGTCAAGCGGCGAGCGCGTTAAGGATCGGGCATTCCGGCACGTCTTCGCCAGAGCATTGCGAGATCATTGTCACGAGCACCGCTTCAATGCGCTGGAGGTCGGCAATCTTGGCGCGAACCTCGGCTAGATGCGGTTCGGTCCGGCGCTGCACCTCCGCGCAGGTCTGGCTTCTGCAATCGACAAGATGAAGCAGGCCGCGGACCTCGTCGATGCCAAAGCCGAGTTCGCGCGCCCTGAGGATGAAGCGCAGGCGGCGGACGTCGGTTTCGTCATAGATGCGATAACCGCTGGCGCTGCGCGGCGGGTCGGGTAGCAGGCCGATCTTCTCGTAATAGCGGATGGTCTCCAGATGGCAGCCGGTCGCACGGGCCAATTGGTGGCGCTGCAGTCCCTTGGCGGAAAGAAGAGAATTCATGGTGAAAATACCTCTTGAGTCTGTACTGGCTACAGAGCCTATCCTGTTTTCAGTCAGAAATCGAGGATGGTTTGCGATGAACGAAATTGGTAGCAAGACATTGAATTCTTCGAAGGCGGCCGCCGAACCGGATCGGCGCGAGGGCGGGCTCGCGGCGATAAGCGTTATCGGCGCTTTTCTGGCATCGGCCTGTTGCATCGTCCCGCTGCTCCTGGTGACACTCGGTGTATCGGGCGCATGGATCGGCAACCTGACGATGCTCGAACCCTATAAGCCCTATATCGCGGCGGCGACACTCGTGCCGCTCGGGTTTGGCTTCTGGCAGGTCTATTTCAAGCCCAAAGCCGCGTGCGAGCCGGGTTCCTACTGCGCCCGTCCGCGCTCCGCCATCATCACCAAGACCGCGCTTTGGATCGCAACGATCCTCATCGTGCTCGCCAGCACCATCGGCTGGTGGGCGCCGCTGTTCTATTGAAACGAGGAGATAACCACGTGAAATACCTGTCGAAACATCTGGTCGCCGCGGCTGCGCTTGGCTTGAGCGGTACTATTATGCTGCCACTTGCCCTTCCCGCGTCCGCACAATCCGCGTCGGAAACGGTTACCGTCAAGGAGCTGACGCAGACCTTCGCAATCGAGAACATGTATTGTGCCCTTTGTCCGGTCACCGTGCGCAAGGCCATGGAAGGCGTTGCGGGCGTGAAGTCGGTCAAGGTGGATTTCGAGGCCAAGACGGCGACGGTTGCCTATGACCCGTCGACCGCGACGGTCGCGGCCATTGCCGCTGCTTCCACCAATGTTGGCTATCCTGCCAAGGCGATCGGGAGTTGAGTCCGTGCCTGACCGGTCCATGCTTGGCGTCGGAGTGGTTGGCGTCTTGATCGCGGCGCTGTGCTGTCTGGTGCCGATCCTGCTGGTGGCGGCAGGTTTGATCGGCGTGGGAGCGCTGACAACAGCGGTCTACGGTCTGGTGCCAATTCTCATCCTCATCATTGCCGCAGCCGGTTACCTGCTGTGGCGACATCGTTCACACATCGATACCAGGAAACATTAGGAGATTTTCATGTCTGACTGCTGTGCGCCCCAAAAAGGCAATGGCCGCTACGATCTTGCGGTGATCGGTGCCGGTTCGGCCGGGTTCTCGGCCGCAATCACGGCCTCTGAGCAGGGGGCGAATGTCGCCCTGATCGGCCACGGCACGATCGGCGGCACCTGTGTCAATGTCGGCTGCGTACCGTCGAAGACGATGATCCGCGCTGCCGAGGCGCTGCATGGTGCACGCGCCGCGCATCGCTTTCCCGGTCTTGCCGGGGAAGCCAACGTCGCTGACTGGGGCCGTTTGGTCGCCGCCAAGGACGACCTGGTGACCACGCTCAGGCAGAAGAAATATGTCGACCTTCTGCCACAATACAACGGCGTCGCCTATCTGGAAGGGAAAGCGCGCCTGAATGGTCAGGGCGCTCTGATTGTGAACGGCGATCCGATCATGGCTGGCAAAATCATCATTGCTACCGGATCAGCGCCGGCCCTGCCGGACATTCCCGGCATTGGGGATGTGCCTTACCTCACCAGCACGACCGCGCTCGAGCTTTCCGAGCTGCCGCGTTCGCTGCTGGTGATCGGCGGTGGCTATATCGGCTGTGAACTGGCGCAGATGTTCGCCCGTGCCGGGGCGGAAGTGACACTTGTAACCCGCCGCCGCCTGTTGCCGGAAGCCGAGCCGGAAATCTCCGCAGCATTGACCGGTTATCTTCGCGACGAGGGCATTACCGTCCTAACCGGCCTCTCCTATCGCCGGATCGCGCGCACGGACCGCGGTGTCGAACTGACGGTCGCCATCGACGGAGCGGACGAAGTGATCGCGGCCGAGCAGGTGCTTTTGACCACTGGGCGGTCCCCGAACACCGGCGGTCTTGGCCTTGCCGAGGCGGGAGTTAAGCTATGCGGTAATGGCGGCGTCTTGGTTGATGAGCGGATGCGCACCTCAAAGCCTGGCGTCTATGCGGCAGGTGATGTCACCGGTCGCGACCAGTTCGTCTATATGGCAGCCTATGGCGCCAAGCTCGCTGCCCAAAACGCACTGAACGGTGACAGCCTTGTCTATGACAATGCGGCCATGCCGTGGGTGACGTTCACCGATCCGCAGGTCGCGGGCGTCGGCCTGACCGAACAGGCGGCTCGCGACGCCGGCTTCGAGACCAAGACTTCGATCGTATCTCTTGACCAGGTGCCGAGGGCGCTGGCCGCGCGCGACACGCGCGGGCTCATCAAACTGGTTGCCGACGCCAAAAGCGACCGATTGCTTGGTGGACAGATCCTCGCGCCCGAGGGCGCCGACAGCATCCAGACGGTGGTGTTGGCCATCAAGCACGGCATGACGGCGAAGGCGCTCGGCGAGACAATCTTCCCTTATCTCACCACGGTCGAAGGGTTGAAACTGGCGGCGCAGGGCTTCGGCAAGGACGTGGCGAAGCTGTCATGCTGCGCCGGATAGGAGGCTTCGATGGAACCTTCGAACGGATACGGCCTTGCGGGATTGCTCGCGGCTAAGATCGTCTGCTGCGGCGCGATTGTACTGGCAGCAACAGGCGCGATCAGCTTTGCCGGCCTTGCCAGTTGGCTGGTCGGCGGCGGCTACTTCTGGCTGGCAGCGGCCGTCTTGGCCATTGTCGGAATCTACTTGTGGCGGCACCGCGCGCGGGCAAATGGCAAGACCGACGGCAAAGGCCCCGTCGGTCAACCGATATACGGTCGGCGCAAGTAGTTCTGCTCAAAAGCGTCGCCGGATGTCATGTTGAGAAGGGTATTATTGCAGGCAGGGCGTTGCAAACCTTGCTGTGGGGGTTAGGTTTTTTGTCAGGGGGAAAAGTAGTCTTTTAGGAGAGGAGAATTGCATGAGCGATAACAAAAGCTTCGATCTGATCGTGATCGGAGGTGGGACGGGTGGAAATGGTGTCGCCCGGATGGCCGCTGACGCTGGCTGGAAGGTCGCCAGCATCGACGCCCTTCCTTTCGGCGGCACCTGTGCATTGCGAGGCTGCGATCCCAAAAAGATGCTGATCGCCGTGACTGAGGGCATTGACTGGGCCCGCAACTTGAGCGGCAAGGGGCTGGAAGCACAGACATCCGTCGACTGGGCGGACATGATCGCCTTCAAGCGCACGTTCACCGACGCGATGCCTGGTCGCATCGAGGGCGGGCTGGAGAAAGCCGGTATCACCGTGTTGCATGGCGAGGCACGCTTCACCGGGCGAGACAAGATCGAGGTGAATGGCGAGATCTTGTCGTCCCGGAACTTTCATATCGCCACCGGCGCTCGGCCAATGACGCTGAATATCCCCGGCGAGGAGTTGCTGGCGACTAGCACCGACTTTCTCGAGCTGCCCGAACGGCCGGACCGGGTCGTGTTCGTCGGCGGCGGATTCATTGCGATGGAATTTGCCCATATCTCCAAACGCGCAGGGGCGCGGGAAGTCACGGTTCTGGAGATGATGGAGCGACCGCTGGGCAATTTCGACCCCGACCTGGTCGGTATCCTTTCCGAGGCGACCGCCGATCTGGGGATTGACCTGCGGACCGAGGCCAAGGTTCTGAAGATCGAGAAAGACGGGTCGGATTTCACCGTTACCTATAAGACGCCGGAAGGAAAGCAGACGATCAATTGTGATCTGGTGGTTCATGCCACCGGGCGCGTGCCCAACATCGAGCATCTCAACCTGGAGGCCGCGGGCGTGGAATACGGCCGCAAAGGCATCAAGGTCAGCCCCTACATGCGGACCACAAATTCCGCCATTTTTGCAGCCGGCGACTGTGCCGACAGTGGGCCTAATCTGACCCCGGTTTCGGCCAACGAAGGCCGGATTGCAGGCAAGAACCTGCTCGCAGGAAAGGATGAGCGCGCGGTCAGTTATCCGCCGATCCCAAGCGTTGTCTTCACGCTGCCGCAGCTTTCCTCGGTCGGCCTGTCCGAAGCCGCAGCACGCGACAAGGGGCTGGCCTTTGACACGCATTTCGAAAAGACCGCCGGCTGGTACTCGTCGCTGCGGGTCGGGGCGCGCTACAGTGCCTACAAGGTTCTGGTCGAGAACGGGACCGGCCATATTCTTGGTGCACATCTGATCGGCCCCGGAGCGGAGGAACAAATCAATCTCTTTGCCATGGCTATGGGCGCAGGGCTGACCGCGAACAGGATCAAGGGCATCATCTTCGCCTATCCCAGCTATGCGTCGGACATCAGTTCGATGGTGTAGCTGATGCGGCAAGGCTGGCATTTCGATTGCGGGCGTCTCTGAAAACGCTCGACGCGACGGGGAGCAGAGTTTGGGAGGCGCCCCACCGGCAGACACACGATCGTTTCGAACGGCCAACGGCCTTACCATCGAGGACAGCATGAGCAAAGGAATGTCCCCCAGTCAGCGATTCCCGACGGTCGAGCGTCTTAGTCCTGCCCGTTCAGCAGGATTACGCCCATGACCAAGCGCCGGGTCTGTGATTCCGAGGCACCCTACGGCGATCCGGGCATGCATCTCGGCCGCCTCGCACTCGGTCTCTCCGACAGCGCCGCTGCGTCGACCGACGCGCGTGCGGTGATCCGCGATATCGGACGGTTGCTGTCCGCGGCAACGCTTCGCGTCGATCGCATCTTTGTGAGCGCGCAGCCGCTGCATCCGGCCTTCCGTGCCCGGACCTATCTCTGGCTTGCCGACGACGACAGAGTTCGTGTCATCGATTGGCCGCATGGTCTGAAGAACCGACCGGGCTATCTCGCTTCCCCGGATCATCATGTGCACACGACGCGCACGGAGCTCCGCGTTCCTCGCCTGCAGGACGTCCGAGCGTTTCGGTGCGACCTCTACGGCGAACTTAGGGCTGACGGCTTTACCGACTATCTTATCGTTCCGCTGCGCTTCGGTGATGGCACGATCAATACTCTCTCCATCGCGACACGCCGGCGGAACGGCTTTCCGGAGGTGGCTTTGGAGGGTTTTCGGCGGCTGGTCGGTCTTCTGACCGTGATACTGGAGCGCCTGGTCGCGCTCGAAAACATCGATATTACCCTGAGGACCTATCTCGGCGGGGCATCCGGCACCCGGCGGAGCGTCGGGCGACCCGGCGCCGTAACGATCCGGCGATAGAAGCAACTCGCCCGGCCGGTATGGCAACATCCGCCGTCTCCGCCAGCGCGCACCTTGAGCCACACCGCGTCCTGATCACAATCGATGCGCAGTTCCTCGACCTGCTGGACTTGCCCACTCGTCGCGCCCTTATGCCAAAGACACTTGCGGGACCGGCTCCAGTACCAGGCCTGACCGGTCTCGATCGTCTTTTCCAGCGCCTCCGCATTCATCCACGCCAGCATTAGCACCACACCGTTCGCCGCATCCGTGGCGACTGCAGGAATGAGCCCATCCGCGTTGAATTGCGGCGTCAGAATGGAGTTTTCTTCGATCGTTTCCGCGAGGTCCGCGGCCGGCGTGGTCATGGGCAAGGGCGTATCTCCGAGTGTACGGGGTATTTCGCGATTGGAGTGTGCCGGCTCAAAGGATGGTTGGTGGTTGGCGGCTGCCGGGCCGTGCTTTGGGCTCGTCACATGTGCATGTCGGGGAGGCATCTTCCCGACGAGATGAAGCCCGGCGCCAGCGCATGAGGGCATAGCCGGCGGCTCCAGCCAGGAGTGTCAGCACACCCCCTATCACGAGACCTTGCCCGCTGAACCAGCCCAAAACGCCGCCCACCGCCGAGCCGATGACTACCGGTCCAAGGCAGCAAAGCGCGACTAAAGGCGCGATGATGATCGCGGTCACGATGCCGGCGGTCGGTTTGTCGTCCAAGGCGCTCTCCGTTCTGATCGCAGATCCATAGCATCGCTGCGGCGCGGTCCATTAATCACAAGCACGACCGCGTCGGGTATCCCGATGACGCGATCGCTGCCAAAGAGATTCGTTACACCCTGTACTCGGTACAGGGTCAAGACAAAATCTTGATCGCTTGGCCACGTAGGCACTGCGGAAACAGAGATTGGTAGCGCCACGGTTCATGATGCTTGAAAACCCCAGCTACGGTCTTCAGACGACAGCGACTGCTCAACGGGTTCCACTTTCCAACGCCCTCACAGAAGCGTGATCGCAAATCGTTGAAATCCCCCTTGAGTCTGTAGTGACTACAAGGCGTAGGCTACTTCGCAAATCGCTGTTCAACGATGCAGAAAGTGAGCAATTATGGAGGCATCATCAGGTCTCAAAGGATCCCGAACGTCGGCGACCGCCGCCATCCACGTGACATCGGAACACCAGCGGGGCGGACGCCAGCAACTGCTCGCCGCCGGCGGCATTCTCGGGGCGATCGCCGTCTCGAGTTGCTGCGTCATCCCGTTTGCCCTGTTCACCGTGGGCATCGGCGGAGCCTGGATCAGCAACCTCACCGCCCTCGAACCGTATCAACCGATTTTTGCCGCCATGACGTTCGGTATCCTCGGCTACGGGTTCTATCTCGTCTATCGCGAGCCAAAGGTCGCCTGCGCTGAGGGCTCCTATTGCGCCCAGCCCAAGTCGGGACGGATCGCCAAAGCCGGCCTCTGGGTTGCCACCGTCCTCGTCATCGTCGGACTAGGGTTCCCGAGACTTGCGCCCCTGTTCCTCTAAGCCAAAGGAGAATGATCCCATGATCCGCCCTGTCGCAGTTGCCGTTCTCCTCGCTCTGCTTTCCCCGCTCGCCGCCGTGGCCGGCGAGAAGACTGTTATACTGAACGTTGACAACGCCACCTGCGCGCTCTGCGCCCCCATCGTCAAAACGGCCCTCTCTCGTGTCTCGGGTGTCACAGCGGTCCAGGTAAAGGAAGCCGACGCAATGTCGGGTGCTGTCGCCACGGTCTCTTTCGATGACGCAGTCACCGGCGTACCGACCCTCATTGCTGCGACGACCAACGCCGGCTATCCGTCGCATGTGGCGCAATAGCCGCCGGCTGATTGGCGGCGGCGGGCGGAGAGCGGTATCACCTCTCTTCGCTGCTCCACATCGGCACGCTGCTGCCTCAAAGGGTGAACGGCGCCGTCGAAAATATCCACCCGGCGGGTGCGAAGTTGCAGGTGTGTAGGAGACTGCAGCTATGGCCGCGAACACCATCGAGCAAAGTACCTTTTGGAAACGGCACCTGGACAAATTCGGGGCCGCCGGATCGGTCTTCGCGGCGCTCTGCTGCCTCGGTTCCCCGGTACTCCTTTCGATTGTATCGGCCGTCGGGCTTGGCTTCATCAAAAGAGATGCGATCCTGTTCCCATTGTTAGCAGCGTTTCTGGCCGTCACCCTACTCGGGCTATATCTTGGAACACGCAGCCATCATCAACCGTGGGCTCTCATCATCGGGGGGCTCAGTACGCTGGCGATAGCGGTCGTGTTTCTCGGTCTCATGCCAAGCCTTGTCCTGGCCTACGTCGGCATCTCTGGTTTGATCGCCGCCAGTTTTCTCAATGTCTGGCTCAGAGTACGCCAGCTAAGGAGCCGGTAACACCGAAACAATCAGTTCGCTTTTGGCGAACGGGAGACGATGTAGGCGTATCTCTGGTCATGGAGCCGGCGTTGCCCGGCGATCAACCGGCGTTCCGGTTCTCGCTCGATGTCATCGGGACCTTTATCGGGCTCAACGATTTGGCTCGCGAGCGACGATAGCGTTGCGGTTACGTTGCACGATATCGGAGACGGTGTTCTTGCTGAGCCCAAGTTCGCGACCAATGAGCCGATAGCTGCGGCCTTCAGCAACGAGCGCCAGAACTCGCGGAGCCAGACGGTCCGACTTCGGGCGCTGCCCCCGCTGTCGACCGAGTTTCTTGCCGCGCGCTTTGGCAACGGCCAAGCCCGATTTGACCCGTTCGCTGATAAGATCGCGTTCGAATTCAGCGATACCGGAGAGGAAAGTCGCCAGCATACGGCCATGAGGAGATGACAGATCGAAGGTCATGCCGTTCATGGCGATGACTGAGACCTTCCAGCTTTCCAGCTCGCGCAACGTGTTGAGGAGATCGATCGTCGAGCGTCCCCAGCGGGAGAGTTCTGTGACCAGGATGGCGTCGATGTGTCTGGCCTGAGCGAGCGCCATGATCTTCTTGCGCTCGGCCCGGTCCAGCTTCACGCCCGAGCCCGTCTCTTTATATATGCCGGCAATTTTATATCCGGCACGTCCGGCGAAGGCGGTCAGATCTCGCTCCTGTCGTTCGCAGGACTGATCAGCCGTCGAAACCCGGCAATAGATGGCCACGCGCTGTCCCAATTGAACCCTCGTGGTTTTGTGGCTCGCAAAGCCTTGATTTGCATGGGGCGATTGTTGTCCAAAACAGACTGTACTTCAACAGGGACAACGCGCGCATGCCAAGACGACATATTCTCGCCGAGCGACAGCGCTCGGCGTTGCTCGACCTGCCGACGGACGAGTTATCACTGCTGAAGCATTACACATTGGGCGACGACGATCTGGCAAACATTCAGGAACGCCGCAGACCAGAAAACAGGCTGGGTTTCGCCCTGCAGCTTTGTGCACTACGCTATCCAGGGCGCGCGCTGGCTCCGGGCGAAATGATTCCGCATGAAGTCCTTTCCTTCATCGGAGCTCAGCTCGGCGTTCCGGCCGATGCGCTTCTCACCTATGCCGCCCGGCGTCAGACCCGCCAGCAACATATGGAGGCGTTGCGCGAGATCTACGGCTACAAGACATTCACGGGGCGCGGGGCCCGTGATCTGCGGGATTGGCTTTTCGATCAGGCTGAAGATGCCAGGTCGAACGAAGATCTGGCGCGGCGCTTCGTCGCGCAATGCAGGAAAATGGTGACCATCCTGCCGGCGGCGTCAACGATCGAGCGTCTGTGCGCCGATGCCCTTGTTGCCGCCGAGCGATGCATTGAGACACGGATAGCGGAAAGGCTCGACTTTAGTGTGCGCGAGCAACTGGACGGGCTTCTGACCGAAATGGTTGACGGAAACATCAGCCGTTTCATCTGGCTTCGCCAGTTCGAAGTCGGCAGCAATTCCGCATCAGCGAACCGCTTGCTTGATCGGCTGGAGTTCCTGCGCGGTCTGGAAGTCGATCCCCAGATCCTCCTAGGCGTACCGCCACACCGCATCGCGCGCCTGCGTCGGCAGGGCGAGCGTTACTTCACGGATGGCCTGCGCGACATCAGTTCGGATCGGCGGTGGGCGATCCTCGCCGTTTGCGTCGTCGAATGGGAAGCCGCGATCGCCGATGCCATCATCGAAACCCACGACCGCATCGTTGGGAAAACTTGGCGAGAGGCGAAACGGCTACATGACGAGCGGATTGCCGGTTCCAAGGCCGCAGTCACCGATACGCTTCGCGCTTTCACGGCATTGGGAGCCTCTTTGCTGGAAGCTCGCGACGATGGTGTTCCGTTGGACAATGTGTTGGCACGGTCGGCCGAATGGCATCAGCTTGAACAGCTGGTTGCCGTAGGGACGCAATTCACCAGTACATTGGCAGACGAGCCGTTGGCTCACGTCGGACAAGGGTATCATCGTTTTCGCCGATATGCGCCGCGGATGTTGCGATGCCTGAAGCTCAAGGCTGCGTCGGTGGCGGAGCCATTGATTGCAGCCGCGAAAGCCATCGGCGAAACACGTGCGCCGACATCAACAGGTATATCATTCCTGCGGCCGAATTCGAAATGGCATCGCCATCTCCGAGCGCAAGACCGAGGCGATGGTCGTTTATGGGAGGTCGCGGTGCTGTTTCATCTTCGCGATGCTTTCCGGTCTGGAGACATATGGCTGGATCATTCCCGCCGCTACGGCGATCTCAAGCAGGTGCTTGTTCCGATGACCTCGGCGCAGGCGAATGCCAGGATGGCTGTTCCTCTCGATCCTCAAGCTTGGCTGGCTGACCGCAAGGGTCGCCTTGCGGATGGTCTGAAGCGGCTGGCACGTGCCGCTCGCGACGGGACCATCCCCCATGGTAGCATTGAAGATGGAACGTTGCGGATCGACCGGTTGACCGCAGACGTTCCCGAAAGCGCAGAGGAACTGGTCCTCGATCTTTATCGTCGAATGCCGCCTGTGCGGATCACTGACATCTTGCTGGAAGTTGACGCGGCGGTCGGATTCTCGGACGCCTTTTCCCATCTCAGAACCGGAGCGCCATGCAGCGATCGGGTCGGCTTGCTGAACGTTCTGCTCGCCGAAGGGCTGAACCTAGGCCTTCGAAAAATGGCGGAAGCCTCGAACACGCATGATTACTGGCAGCTCTCGCGCCTTGCCCGCTGGCATGTCGAAAGCGAGGGCATGAACCAGGCGCTGGCGATGGTCGTGGCCGCGCAGGGCAAGCTGCCGATGTCCCGGTTCTGGGGCATGGGAAAAACCGCATCAAGCGATGGTCAGTTTTTCCCTTCGGCACGACAGGGCGAGGCCATGAACATGATCAACGCCAAGTACGGCAGTGAGCCTGGGCTCAAGGCTTATACCCACGTCAATGACCAGTTCGCGCCGTTCGCCTCACAGACTATTCCCGCAACCGTCAGTGAAGCTACGTACATCCTCGATGGCCTGCTGATGAATGAAGTCGGCCGGCAGGTCGGCGAGCAATACGCCGATACGGCGGGGTTTACCGATCATTTGTTCGGGACCAGTGCCATGCTCGGCTACCGGCTCGTCTTGCGCATCCGCGACTTACCGTCGAAACGGCTTTATGTCTTCGATCCCGCGGGGACACCCAAAGATTTACGCAAGCTGGTGGGCGGCAAAATCCGCGAAGAACTGATTGTGTCAAACTGGCCTGATCTCTTCCGCTGTGCTGCCACGATGGCCGCCGGAAAGATCAGACCGAGCCAGTTGCTCCGGAAACTCGCATCCTATCCCCGACAGAACGATCTTGCGGCCGCGCTTCGGGAAGTCGGCCGCGTCGAGCGCACTCTCTTTATCATCGAGTGGATCCTCGATACCGATATGCAGCGCCGCGCCCAGATTGGCCTCAACAAGGGCGAAGCCCACCATGCCCTCAAGAGTGCCCTGCGCATCGGCCGTCAAGGTGAAATCCGTGATCGAACCACTGAGGGGCAGCATTACCGGATCGCCGGGCTGAATCTGCTGACGGCGATCATCATCTACTGGAATACCGTCCACCTTGGCCACGCCGTCGCCGAACGGCGAAACGAAGGCCTCGATGTGCCACCCGAACTTTTAGCCCACATCTCTCCTCTGGGCTGGGCGCATATCCTGCTGACCGGCGAATATCTTTGGCCCACGGAGGCAAACGCTTAGGGTGTCATTCCGCCCCCAGCCGGAACCGACCCCCACTAGGGTGAGGTTTCGATGGAAAAGGCCTGAATTCAGCCTTCCTACATTGACAGCACTTACGACCGGTTTCAGCTCTCATTCGTCTGTAGGTGTTTCGGTTGTAGATGACTTGCGACCTGGTGGGCGACCAGGCGGACGGCCTCTCCTGCTGGCTCTCGCAGCTTTTCGGTTCAATCGTTGGCGTTCAGCCTCAGCTTGCGCTTCAGCCTCCGCTTCCGCTTTCTGTCGAGCCTCAAGAACATCGCTTGGCGTCAATTGGCCAACTATGCCAATCAAACTGCGTATGGTGTCGTGGGGGAGGTCATGAATAAGTCTGAACAATTCAACCCGATCATCGGCCTCTTGAGGATCTTTGCCGTAAAGATGAGGTGCCGCAGCATGAATCATCTGCATTGGCAGGAAACCAAGGAGCTCAGAAAGGTGGATCATTCGTGATACGGTAAGGCGCGAAATGTTCAGTTCATAGCGGCTATAAACCACTCGTGCGAGACCAGCCAAGGTCGCGAAATCACTCTGGGTCAAACCAGTTTTCGCACGTTCGTCTAAGAGGAATGCGGAAAGCTTTGCGTCGATTTCCCCGAAGCTGACAATGCCGTCGAAGCCCTCCTGGCGGTACAAGGGTCTCTGGAAATCTGGATCTGTGGTCTCAACCAGTTCCCTTGAATTGATATAGTCGGATAGATTCCGCACCGTCGGTATTCCCTCAGTCCCCAAATCCGCCAGTGGCAGATATCACGCACCATAACGTGCCATTAAGGCACTGTCATCCTGCGC
The DNA here is from genome assembly GCF_004363725.1 of Aquamicrobium defluvii. GTDB lineage: Bacteria > Pseudomonadota > Alphaproteobacteria > Rhizobiales > Rhizobiaceae > Mesorhizobium > Mesorhizobium defluvii. The sequence goes on from NZ_SNZF01000016.1 coordinate 23,983, forward strand.
GCCAGTCACACAAACCTAACAATATTGGGGGGAATGATCTGTAGTATTGCTCTCTTGGGATCGAAATGCGCAACTCAGAGGCGCGTTGTGCCTCGAGTCAAGTTTGACTGCGAGCATTCCTGTTCACCGCCTTCGCAGCAATCAGATTCCAGCTTCGGGCATTGGGTTGAAAAATGCCTTCAAGGATCCTCTCCTCGCTGACCCAACTCAACTTCACGCGCATTTCGCAAGCTAGGGAGAACTGGTCGATGCTGATGCATCTTGTGATCCGGATCTCAGACTTCGGTCCGTGTTCCTCGAAGTCCCACATTGCAAACCGGAACAGCTCGCGTTTGGCGCGATCGTCCGTTGGCCAGTCGGTTTGCTTGAAAGGCTCCGGTGGAGTGGCGCCGACACTGAGTAAAGTTCTCTTTATGGCGCGAATATCGATCCCGACCTTCTCCGTCGCTCCAGGGTTGATCAAAAATCCAAGGGTTGCGCCTAGCGCCACCCCGCCCAGGAATCGAAGGTCGAGGATCAATAACCATTATCCTTCAGAAACTGGTCGATAGCGGCCTTGACGATCACCGTCATTTTCAAGTCGTTTTCAGAGGCTGCTCGCTCCAGACGTTTCTTAGTATCGTAATCAAGGGGGCAGTTGACGAAGTGTTTGCTCTCCCGCGCTTTATTCTGCTTCAGCTCCTGCAGTCGTATTCTGGATGCCTCACGCTCTAACGATCTGCTCGTCGCTCTCTCCCGGCGAGCCTCCGGTGATGGCAGAATCAAGCTCGACCGTTGTGGCACTTGAACGTCAGGGACCTTCGCGGGAGCTTCTTCGATAGCAACCTGGTCTGGATGATCGCTGGCCACCAAGTTTTCTGCTTCGTTGTCTATAGCCGGCTGCGACATTGAATTGGGCACATTCCCCCGTGACCGTCGCGGTGCAACGGGAAAATCAGATATACTGGAAGTCCCTTTAGCCATCTTACGCCCTCTTTTCCTCGTTTGTCAGGAACCGTTCAATTTCTTGCATCATGCCCATAACCTCACTCCGGGCCTTTCTGACCGAGTCGCTGAGCTCCAGCATTTGCAGTGTCCCATATCCCAGTCTGATGTCCCGATAGGGGTTTCGCTCATACAGCTCGGTATCAAGGAGGTGTGAATCATATCCCTGCTCTTGCAGGTTTGCGATGAAGGGGCGGATCAGGCGGTAAGCTTCCAGTGAGCGGCCGGGGAGAGTGATCCGGGTTCTGAAGTTGAGATGTGGAATGTTTCGCCCGGTACGATCGCAGGTGTCAGCCACGTCCATTGCTGCCTGGCCGGCAGCAAGGATCTCGTCTTGGTTTGGCTGGATCGGGGTCATAACGATGTCGGAGCCGGCGATGATCGTGTCCCGTAGCACGGTGTCTTGCCCGGGGGAGTCTATTAACACGACGTCAAACCCGGCGGTCTCGTTCTCCAGAATATGCTGAAGTGATGCGTTAGTTACCGCCGTTCGAAGCTCAATGCCGTCTGGCCTGTTGTCCTTCGCCTCTGAACGGGACCACCACTCATTCAGGTTTTGTCGTCCGTCTGCATCAACCAAAAGCACTTGCTTACCTTGAAGCGCATATTCCCCGGCGATCAGGATTACGGCGGTCGTTTTCCCCGCGCCGCCCTTGCCGCTTACCAGCGACATGCAAATTGCCATTTCACGATCCACTTCCTGTCTAAGACTTCACCCCGTCCCCTAGCGGTCCGACGTGTGTTCGATCGGAACATAAGTATCGTCGTTAAGATCTTCACATCGAAGAGCACCTACCATGTAAAAATACGTAGGTTAAGATCAAAACGTGCGTGTGATCGCACGCTGTTAGACATCAATAAAACCACACGAGTTGGTCGTGTGGCTTTTACGACTGTCTGGGTCGAGTGGTGAACCCCGGAGCCGCGTGAGGCCGTCTTTGGCGCTCGCACGGAGGGCGCAAGGGCGAAGAGCGAAGCGTCCCTTTCGCCTGAGTACGAGGGACAGATAAAGGCCTTCAGAAGCGGTTTTGGCGGTGAACCCTGGTGAGCGTTCCAACGGAAAGAGTGCGAAGCGAAGCGGAGCCAGTCGAGAGGTGCAATTAGGTTGAAATTAGGAGATAGTGCTTTAGGTTAGGAGTGGCAGGATACGCAAAAATGTTTTACATTTTGCATTGCGATCGTGGGACAAGCCCACGATGAGGGTCGCAAAGCTCCGGGAAGGCCTAGTTGATTGATGAGTGAGGACACAATCGAAGTGCCGACAGCCAAGCAACGCAAGGGGCGTCTAATCAACGTGCGCGTCAGCGATGCAGAGCATTCGGCCATCGAAGAAGCGGCCAAGTCGGCCGGTATGAGTGTGTCTGCTTTTTTCCGTTCTCTGCTCCTCGAGGGTGCTGGCGTTCGACCTATTCTGACTGCGGAAGACAGGTTGATCATGGCCGCGTTGCTCGAAGACATGCGGATGATCGGCATCAATTTGAATCAGGTAGCCCGCTCCCTGAATGCAGGAAAGGGTGTCCATCCCTCAGAGCTGGACATCAACCTTGGCAACGTCCAGCGGATTCAGGCGGCTGTAATGAGTGAGCTGCGGACACTTTCGCGCCGTGCCGGGCATGAGCGCCGAGGCGAGGTGTAGGCCGTGGAGTTCTTTTTCGGCACTTTCACAAGCGAATGGGAGCAAAGGCGCGCGGCGCTATTGCACGAAATGACGCTCGGCGGCCGTGGGAGGGCTGTCGAGGAAGAGCTTGAGAAGAGACTGAAGAATCTGCAGCACCAGGTTGGGATGTCTAAAGGCGGGTCGGGATCTAGGGGAGGGATGAGGACTTCGGCATTCAACGTGTCATCGCCTTCGAGAACGATGGCTGCCGGTTCGGGTGCTATGCGATCAATGGACGTTCGTCTTGCGAGCGTTGCCAAAGGGAGCCAGCCAGCAGTTGTCAAACTGGCTTCCTACGGTGGTGGCGTCCGCGTCGGCTCGATGCTCAACTATGTTTCCAGAGGGGGGGAGCTGAAGGTTGAGAACGAGAACGGCGAGACGTTGCGTGGCCGTGAGGAGCTGGCGCGTCTCCGTGGCGATTGGGATCACCTTTTCCAAAACAGGACCGAGAGCCGCGATATCGGCGCGTTTTGCGTCGACGTGAGCGTTTCCGGCGGCTCGAACCCGCATGAGCAGGTGCGGGACATTCTCAGCAGTGGCTTTGGTGATCGATGCTACGCTTACTCTGTCGAAACCCGTAGCGACGGATCGCTGAAGGTCGAGGGCTATGTTGTGTTGCGCAGCGGGCAGGGCGAGCGGCTGACGGCTGACGCGAAGGCGGCCGCCATCGTTCAGGAGCGTTTCGACGCCAGCGCCGTTGCGAAAGAGGCCCCCGCGGCTTTCTCGTTCACAGGCTATGGCAATGGCGTGGAATATGGCGCTGCCAAGTTGCGAGACCTGATCGCGCAGCGGAACGACGTTCGAGACGATCAGGGACGCTCGATTGCCGATGACAAGGCTGCGGGCGACCTGGTGCAAAAGGAATGGCGGGATGAGCTGCACAGCCGCAAGAGCCGTGACGTGATGCACGTGATCATGTCGGCGCGTGCCGGCACGGATGCTGTCGCTTTCGAAGGAGCTGTTCGCGACTTCCTGGCTGAGCAGTTTGCGGGCCATCGGTACGTTTTCGCTATGCACGATCCGGAGAGCGATCCGAAAGAAGCAGGGGAGGGGGGCAAGCGGCCGCATGTTCATGCTCATGCCATCGTTACCATGCGTTCGGAATCGGGCGACCGAATCGAGACGACTCCGGCCACCTTCAGGCAATGGCGTGAGGTCATGGCCGAGAAGGCGCGTGACCACGGCATCAACATGGAAATGACCGATCGGCGAGAGTTCGCCACGCCGCCAGCCTTCACGCGAAATCAGGTTCGCGCCGTCAAGCATGACGGTCGAACCGAGCATGTAGGCACCAGCGATCCGGCGCAGGCGCGATATGACGCAAAGCGAGCTGGTCGGCGCGTGGTGGCGACGAGCCAGAGAAGCCGCCAGTACATCCTAAAAGCGCAGGAGACCTGGCAGAAGATTGCAGTCAACGCCGGCGACACAGTGGTTGCGGCCTACGCCGCTCAGCATCGCTCCTATCTGGAAAACGGCCTTGCCCAAACGGATCAATCGGCTGCTGGTGCAGTCATTCATGCAGATTTCGGCGGTGATTACCGCTCCAATATGGTAGCAATCAGAGACATGTTGTCGGAGGCAAAGGACATGCGCGAGCAGACACGCCCAGAGTTCGAAGCGTACGAAAAGACTGTTGAAACGGCTCTATTCAACCTTCAGCGCAGCGCTGGTCCAGAGGACCGGTCAGGCTTCGAAGAAGTTTCCTCCCTCGCTCGCGAGATCGTCGATCTGCGCAGGCAGATGCTCGAAATGAAGGAGCGTGGGCTTGATGAGCAGGATGGACGCAACGCTGCTGGCGACGTCTCCAGAGAAAGTGGCGTCGCGCCGGAAAGAACGGCATCTGAGGTGCTAGAGCAGACGAATGCTAACCTTCAGTGGGAGGCGGCTGTTGCCAAGCATGGAGAGGCTGTCGTTGAGGCTGGTAACGATGCGATGGCAAATGTGGAACACTATCGCTCCGGCCTCGCCCATATCGAAGCCGGCGAGCTCGGAGACGAAAACCGGGAGCAGTATGAGAAGGGCCTTGAGGCTTCGCTTCATCATGCAGCTCAACTCGCCGCTACCGGAAACGGCTATCTCCGGGATGTTGCCAACGAAGATCCGGAACTGCGCGCGGAGATCGAGACCATTGAGCGCAATGAAGAGCGTGGGTGTTGATTTCCACCGAGAAGTGACCCGGGCGGGCGCAAGATTTCCACTGAGAATTGACCCATGTGAGACCCTTCCCCTGGCAGGCATCGTCGGGGGTTATCGGAGTGATCGACATGGCGTTTTTGACTATTATCCGGCGCTGGGCACTGCGTGAGCACGTGCCCATCCGGGAGATCGCGCGGCGGACTGGTCTGTCGCGGAATACGATCAGGAAGTATCTGAGGTCGGGCTCAGTTGAGCCGAAGTTCACCGTGCCCGAGAGGCCGAGCAAGCTCGATCCTTATGCCGCGAAGCTGGCGGGTTGGCTGAAGACCGAGGCCGGCAAGTCGCGCAAGCAGCGCCGCACCGTCAAGCAGCTGCACGCCGATCTTGTCGCCCTGGGCTTCACCGGTTCCTACAACCGGGTCGCCGCCTTTGCACGAGAGTGGCGGGCGGATCGGCATCGGGAACTGCAGACCACGGGGCGCGGGACCTTCGTGCCGCTCGTCTTCGCGCCCGGCGAGGCCTTCCAGTTCGACTGGAGCGAGGACTGGGCCATTCTGGGCGGCGAGCGCACCAAGCTGCAGGTGGCGCATATCAAGCTGTCGCACAGCCGGGCATTCTTGCTGCGGGCCTATCTGCTGCAGACCCACGAGATGCTGTTCGATGCCCACGGTCATGCCTTCCGGGTCTTCGGCGGTGTTCCCGCGCGGGGCATCTACGACAACATGCGCACCGCTGTTGACCGCGTCGGCAAGGGCAAGGAGCGCCAGGTCAATGCTCGGTTCCTGGCGATGACCAGCCACTACGTGTTCGAGCCCGAGTTCTGCAATCCGGCCGCCGGATGGGAGAAGGGCCAGGTGGAGAAGAATGTCCAGGACGCCCGCCATCGCCTTTGGCAGCCGATCCCGAGCTTCCCGGACCTGGCGGCGCTGAACGCCTGGCTGGAGCGGCGCTGCCTGGAGCTATGGCACGAGATTCCGCACGGGGCTTTGCCGGGCAGCATCGCCGATGCTCTGGCCGAGGAGAGAGCGGCTCTCATGCAGATGCCACCTGCCTTCGACGGCTTCGTCGAACTGAGCAAGCGTGTCTCGCCGACCTGCCTGATCAGCTTCGAGCGCACCCGCTACAGTGTGCCAGCCTCGTTTGCGAACCGGCCGGTCAGCCTGAGGGTGTATCCCGAGCGGATCGTCGTGGCGGCCGAGGGGCGGATCCTGTGCGAGCATCCGCGGCTGATCCAGCGTTCCCACCATCTGCCGCCGTGCACCATTTACGACTGGCGGCATTATCTGGCCGTCATCCAGCGCAAGCCGGGCGCCCTGCGCAACGGGGCTCCCTTCGTGGAGATGCCGCCTGCCTTCCGGCAGTTGCAGGAACTCCTGCTGCGGCGGCCAGGCGGCGACCGCGAGATGGTCGACGTGCTGGCCCTGGTATTGCATCACGACGAGCAGACCGTGTTGACGGCAGTGGAACTGGCCCTGCAGGCGGGCGTGCCGACCAAGACCCATGTGCTGAACATCCTGCATCGGCTGATCGACGCAAAGACGCATGTCGCACCACCCATCGATCCCCCACAGGCACTTGCCCTGAACAACGAGCCCAGGGCCAACGTCGAACGATATGACGGACTGCGCGGCCATGATGTGAAGGAGATCCGTCATGCGTCATGATCCCGCCAGCGCCGCCATCGTGATCATGCTGCGCAGCCTGAAGATGTTCGGAATGGCCCAGGCCGTCACCGATCTGATGGAACAGGGCGCACCGGCCTTCGATGCCGCCGTGCCTATGCTCGCGCAGCTCCTGAAAGCCGAACTCGCTGAACGCGAGGTGCGCTCCATTGCCTATCACATGAAGGCGGCGCGCTTCCCGGCCTACAAGGATCTGTCCGGCTTCACCTTTGCCGACAGCGAGATCAACGAGGCCATGGTGCGCCAGCTGCACCGCGGCGAGTTCCTCGAGGATGCTCACAACGTTGTCCTGATCGGCGGACCGGGAACCGGAAAGACCCATGTCGCAACTGCTCTCGGCGTCCAGGCCGTCGAACACCACCGGCGCAAGGTCCGCTTCTTCTCCACCATCGAGCTGGTCAACGCGCTGGAACAGGAAAAGGCCAAAGGCAAGGCCGGCCAGCTTGCCGAAAGCCTCGTGCGCCTCGATCTCGTGATCCTGGACGAGTTGGGCTATCTGCCCTTCAGCGCATCCGGCGGGGCCTTGCTGTTCCATCTCCTGAGCAAGCTCTATGAGCGAACCAGCGTCGTCATCACCACCAACCTCAGCTTCAGCGAATGGTCCACCGTCTTCGGCGACGCCAAGATGACGACCGCGCTGCTCGATCGTCTCACCCACCGCTGCCACATCCTGGAAACCGGAAACGACAGCTTCCGCTTCAAGGCAAGCTCGGCTGCGGCAACAAAACGGAAGGAGGACCCACGGCCCTTGACCCCAGCGTGACCCCAAGAACATAAACTTCAGCCGGGTCAAAACTCGATGGAAAACCCGGGTCACTTCTCAGCGGAAATCAACACCGCTATCTTGCCTCGGATGGCGTTCAGCCAGGAGATCACCGAAAAGTCAGTCTTCTACGACCCAGACGCGCCCGTTCTCGGAAACCCGAAGGGAGACGTCACGGTCGTCGAGTTCTTCGACTACCAATGCCCTTACTGCAAAAAAATCCATCCGATGGTCGAAAGGGTGGTTCGCGAGGACGGCAATGTCCGGCTGGTGCTGAAGGACTGGCCTGTCTTCGGCGGCGCATCGATCTTTGCCGCCCAGGCCGTCCTTGGAGCCGCACAGATGGGAAAGTACGAACCAGCCATGGAAGCGCTGATGAAGACGACGGGAAAGCTGACGGAGGAAGAGGTGGAAAAGGCGCTCACGAGCACCGGCCTCACCATGCAGGAGATTGCTGCCGCTGTGAACAAGCATAGTGCCAAGATCTCGGGGCTGCTCGACCGCAATTACAGTCAGGCACTGGCCTTCAACTTCGCAGGCACGCCCTCCTTTGTCATTGGGCGGACGACTTTCGCCGGCGTCCTCGACGAGAAAGGGCTGAAGGGCGCGATAGCAGAGGCCCGCGCGGCATGAGTGGACGGATTTTTGGAGCCGGTCTTGTTCTGCAAGAAGCACCGGCAGAGCCTTCAGGGTGCCTTAAGGCTGCCGGGCTTGGAAGAGGTCGAAGAAATCAACGAAGAGTCGCCGCATGACCAATGAGATCCAGACCAAAAGAAGAACTAGCTGCTCAACCGCGAGCCGCATTGGCGCAAGCTTGCCGAGGCGTTCATTTATCCTTGGGATTGGAGCAATCGCCGTTTCAGGCTGCGTCTCGACCGAGCCCCCGCCCGTTTTGGCGACGCTCCCGGAACCCCTGCCGGCGCCCACACCAGTGGTGCCGCCGATGTACTATGCCATGCCGAATGAGCGTTTTCCGGTCCCGGAAATCGATATCACTCAACTCGACCCGCAATTCTGGCGGACGGAGGTCGATTATCCTACGAGCGAGAGACCGGGAACCCTCGTAGTCGATACGCCAGGCAAGTATCTTTACCACGTCAAGGCCGATGGCCGTGCCATGCGGTACGGGATCGGGGTCGGACGTGAAGGATTTGCCTGGGCGGGACAGGCTATCATGGCCTACAGGCGGGAATGGCCGCGCTGGACGCCGCCCGATTCCATGGTCGCGCGGCAACCGGAACTGGAACCCTACAGCATTGCAAATGGCGGCATGCCTCCCGGACTGAAGAATCCGCTCGGCGCGCGGGCGCTCTACATCCATGAGGACGGGAGGGACACCTTATATCGAATCCACGGCACACCTGAGGCCTTCAGCATTGGGAAGGCCGTTTCCTCAGGTTGCATCCGGCTCATCAATCAGGACGTGATTCACCTTCACGACGAGGTAAGAGATGGCAGCCGCATCGTGGTCATTCCCGACCCGGCAATGAGCCATCTGCTCGTAGGTTGAACTTCAGGTTGATCCGCAGGTGACATCACCAGCGGGTTCACCCGTGATCCTGGGGCAGGAATGGCCGCGTTCGGCTCGCGAAACGGAGAGTGTCGCTTTAGAGATTGCCGCAACGCAGCCGTATGCGTTGGACTGCAATGTCCGCTGTTGGCGCGAAGCCGCCTTCTTGCCCTACGATGATGCGGCTTCTCTGAGGGCGCGATACACGCTTGCACGACCTATGTTCAGCGTCTTGGCAATTTCTGTTGGTCCCATCCCGTCGGATTTCAGTCGGCGGATCCCAGCAACATCAACATGAGGCTTCCTGCCTTTGTAGACCCCTCTGCTTTTTGCAGCGGCGATGCCTTCCATCTGTCTTTCTCTACGAAGGTTCGTCTCGAACTCAGCGAATACGCCGAGCATATCGAGGAAAGCCTTGCCGGCCGCCGAGCTCGTGTCGATCGGCTGTTCCGTCGCCTTCAGGGTCACCCCTTTCTGCTTAAGCAGCCGTATGATGTCCTGCAGATCTCCAACTGACCGCGCCAGCCGATCGACCCGCGTCACGACCAGGCTGTCGCCGTCGCGCATGAATTCTAGAAGCGTGTTAAGCTCCCTCCGATCCTGCTTAGTTGATCCGGATTTCTTTTCCGCCCGGATGACCGTGCACCCGGCCGCCTTCAAAGCCGCCTCTTGAATTGCCAGATCCTGATCGATGGTGCTGACACGCGCGTACCCGTAAATTGCCATGAAACGTCTCAATAGGTTCTAGACCTTTAATGGGTAGCGTCTCATAACTTCAAAATCAACCCAAATGATACACTGATATGTGTCTCACGCAGATTGTCTCAGAAGGTATACCCGGTTGGGAATAATCAGTCTGCACGCCTTAGGGAGCCTATCATCGATCTAGACAATCTGTGACTTTGTAGGCCATGGTCGGTCCCCGACCTAGAGAAGTCGGGCTGCTCTGCCACTCCGCCTAGTTGCGCTATTGTAGTATCCCGACGCCTGCTGGACCGATCGATGCCGGGATTGCTCCATTGCTTCTGGTAGCGGAATGCCGCGATTGGCCGCTTCGGTCAGATAGCCAGAGCGCAGGCCGTGCGCCGAAAACTCCGCAGCATCGAGGCCAGCCTGTGCCGCTCTCTGTTTGACAATGTCATTGATAGCCTTTGGGTCCAGCGCGCGCTTGGAAACATTGCCCCAGCGATCAATCGCCCGAAACACACTGCCGCTGTCGATCCTGGCGTGTGTCATCCAGGCATTGAGGGCTTCGACCGGTCGACCTGCCATGTAAACCACTTCGTCGCTGTCAGCGCCGCTGGTCTTGGTTCGGCCGAGGTGGATCGACATTGAGGGGAGGGGAGGAGCGCCATCAACAGGTATGGGAGGCTCGACCGTCAGCTGTTCCTTGCGCAGACCGGCTATTTCGCTGCGCCGGCGCCCGCCGGAGGCAAACGCCACCATCAGGATTGCCCGGTCGCGCGCGTCGCGAAGACTGTCCGTGCGGCAGGTGGCCAAGAGCTTTGCCAGCACGTCACCAGTCACCGCCTTGGCGCTTTTGCGCTTTCTGGGGCGTGGCGTAGCGCGAACCGCCAAGCGCAATGCTGACTTGAGGGCAGGGGAGGCAAAGCTGCCATTCAGCCCCCGCCATTTCGTCAACGTCGACCAGGTGGCGAGGCGCCGGCGCACCGTATCGGGCGCATGCGGACCGACGACCTTGAGAAGGGCCTGGTCGCGGAGCATCCGCTCCACCTCAACTGGCATGCCATGCTGTGGATCCGACCGCCGCTTTTCCGGATCCCACAGGTGATGGGCTATAAACTTCAGGAGCAACGCTTCTGGCGCCGGCCAGGGTAGGGAGGCTCCCGTCGAAGCGAGCGACCATGCCTGCAGATAGGTGAGGTCGGAGGCAAGCGCGCGCAATGTGTTGACGCCCATGCCCTCATTGACCAGGTGTCGTAGTGTTTCGACATCCTGGTCGGTGAGCAGCTCAGCAAGCTCATCGCGCCGCTCCATCGGCAGGACGGCGGCGATCGTGTCGAGTTCGAGGGCGCGACGGTTAAGCGGGTCTGTGCCAGCGCCTGTCATGTCATCGAAGACGCGGGATGCAGTTTGAGATCCGTTTTGCCAAAGTCGTGCCCTTTGAACAAGAGTGGCGCGTTAGCGATTGCGGCAACGGCATAGGAGAAGCAGTCGCCCATGTTAAGGGCAGCTGGATGGCGTCCCCGGCCAAAGCGCTCGAACGCGTCTTCGGCCGCGCGATAATGCTTTTCGTCGAATGCGACGGTCGTAACATTCGGAGTTTCGACAAGCCGCCGGATGATCTTGGCGGCACTCACGAAACCTTTGCCAGACAGGACCATCCTCGTCTCAAACAAGGTCGGCCAACCGATGATGACTGGCTCGCGTCCCATCAGTGGTCTGAACGTCTCTGATTCCGGCTCTTTCATCGACATCGCGATAATGATCGACGTGTCGACGGCAATCATATCGGCAGACCGTTTTCGTCGTAGAATTCATCATGGTTGGACGTCGTGCCGGGTGCGATATGGCGTAGATCCTCAGCTGCCAAATCCCATACGGCGTCCATAGGATAGCGGGTGTTGTCAGCACGCAGCTCCTGATCATAACGCTCGAGCGCCAGTTCGACGAGCCGGTTGATGGGCTGGCCGGTGCGGCGAGACAGGGAATGCGCCAGATCTCTGGCTTTGCTGCTGCGAATAGAAAGCTGGGGTTCGGACATGGCGGCCTCGGTGGATTTGCTCGCCTTCAAGATAGCGATCTACGCGCCAGATAGCAAGGAAATCACCTGAGATGGCTAACCGCCGATAAGGGATACTTATCGGTGGTGAGCCACCGGGGGCTTTCTTATACCATGTGTGGAACCATAGTGACCCTGTAGCTTTCGTTTAAGATGTTGTTTACCATGAAAACAATGGCTTACGATCTCGCGAAACTGCCCATCCACACCCTGCTGAAACCCGTCGCCGACGCCAGCAGCGCGCTTTCCCGTCTCGACGAGCGCATCGCCCGCTCAGCCGTCGGCCCGGGCTGGATCGAACGCCAAAATTTCACCGACGCCTGCGCATCGCTGTGGATCGACGGCGAACTCGTCCACCTCGAAGACCTCGTCCTCCACGACGCCACCAGAGATATCCGCACCCCCACCCACGAACTCACCATCGCCCGTGACGTCCTGCGCACCCGCCGACGCATAGCATCGCAGAAACCAGGCTGGCCTCTGTCGGAAGAGGGCCTGCGCGGCCTGCGGCAGGCGTGGCCCGCAGCATCTTTGGGAGATGCAGGCGCCGGTGTGGCCGACGAAACCCTTGCGGGTGTTGTTGACGGGGGAGGGGAGGGGCCGGAGCGCCGTGGCGAGGACGGCGGTGACGAGCACGACAGCGCGCTGGATGCCGAGCTCGCCGCCATCGATGCGCTGCTGGCGCGTTCGGAGGCCGCCATCGAACAGGCAAAGAAGCCAGGCCGGGCCCCGGGCGCGGGCGCGGCCCGGGAACGGGACCCTCTCGTCTATGATCTTGATTGGGACGAGGACGAGCGGCTGGAGGAATGGCGCGCCGTGCTGCGCCAGGCCCAGGATTTGCCGGCGGTGCTGCAGGCGATCGTCGCCCTTGATGCTTGGAATGAGATCAGTGTGCTGCAACATGCATCCTGGATGGGCCGGCTGCTCGCCGCCTCCATCCTGCGCCAGGGTGGTGTTACCACTGGCATCCATCTCGCGGCGATCAATTTCGGCCTGAAAACCATCCCCGTCGATCGACGCCGGCATCGCAATCGGGAGGTCCGGCTGCTCGCCATCGCCCACGGTCTGATCGCGGCGGCAGAGATCGGATTGAAGGAGCATGACCGGCTGGCGCTCGCGAAAACACTGATGGAGCGAAAGTTGGAGGGGCGGCGGACATCGTCAAAGCTGCCAGAACTGGTCGAGCTGGTGATGGCAAAACCGCTGGTGTCGGCCGGGATGGTGGCAAAAGCGCTCGACGTCACGCCGCAGGGAGCGCGGCGGATTGTTTTGGAGCTCGGTCTTCGGGAGATGACGGGGAGGGGGAGGTTTCGGGCGTGGGGGATAATCTGACAACGGCCCGACCCAAACTATTTTGGTAGGGCCTTCGGCGTTCGCGTGCGATGGCGAACGAACGTGCGGTTCGAGCATCACACGCCGGAAATTCTGCTGAACATCATCGGATGCTTCTTGCTCGATTGCGCGCGCAGCGATGTTTTTCGCGATCTTCCGATGATCGTGTTTCTGGGTGAAACACATCAGTTCCTCGGTCGGACTGTCGGCGACGAATACAGTAGCGTTTATCCCGATGCCTACGGTTTGATCGCGAAGGAAGATCGGAGATATGGTCTAAGTTGCGTGCTGGCGAAACAATCGTTTCTCGTTTTGCTAAATACCTAATATTCGTCGGTTTCAGTGTTCGCGCACGCTCTCAGATTGTATTTCCCTACGATTTTTTGAACGTTCGCTTGTCTCTCGCCACCTGAGTAACCATAGTGCATCTCATTGATTTGCTATAGCTTTGTTGGGGGGAAATTTGGCTGTTACCAATCCATTCGTCGAGGCTGTTTCTGCCTTCGGAACATCTACCAAAGCCAAGCTCTCCAACATTGCCGTGGTCGGCGCTGCGGAAGATCAGCTTCGTGCTCCCCTTGAAAAACTCATTCACGATCTGGCGATGATCGCGGGATTTCCTATCGGTTCTATTGATATGGTTGGCGAGACGTCACTGTCTGATCTCGCTACCCGCCCGGACTATGCGGTCGTGGCACACAAGGCTCTCGTGGGTTTCATCGAGGTAAAGGCGCCGGGGAAGGGTGCGGATCCTCGCCGTTTCAATGATCCTCACGACAAAGATCAATGGAAGAAGCTGAAATCCTTACCGAACCTTCTTTATACTGATGGAAACGCTTTCAGTATTTGGAGAGACGGTGAGCTTCAGGGATCAATCGTTCGTCTCGAAGGCGACGTAGAATCAAGCGGCTCCGCCCTTACAGCTCCTACAGCGCTTTTGCCACTTATCTCGGACTTTCTAGGATGGCATCCTGTACCGCCACGAAATCCGAAACAGCTCGCCGAAATTGCGGCCCGCCTTTGTCGACTTTTGCGAGATGAGGTTGTCGAACAGATCGCGCGGGGAAGCGTCGCTCTTACAGAGCTGGCGAAGGATTGGCGAGTTCTTCTTTTCCCTCAGGCCACGGATGACGAGTTCGCCGACGGCTATGCGCAAGCCGTGACATTCGGTCTGCTGGTCGCGCGTGCCAAGGATATATCTTTGGCAGGTGGCATCGATCACGCGGCCCAAGAACTCCGCAAAACCGACTCGCTCATCGGAACGGCACTGCGTCTTCTGACGGATGATACTGCCAACCAGGACGCCTTAAAGACATCCCTCGGAACATTGACCCGCGTACTTGAGGAGGTGAATTGGTCGACGCTGAGCAAAGGCAACACGGACGCTTGGCTGTATTTCTACGAAGATTTTCTTGAGGTCTATGATAACGCGCTCAGGAAGCGCACCGGCTCATACTACACGCCCCCAGAGGTTGTAAGCGCCATGGTTCGGCTCGTTGATGACGCTTTGCGCAGCCCAGATTTATTCGACCGCCCCTCTGGTTTCGCCTCTGCCGACGTTATCGTCGCTGACCCCGCAGTAGGCACGGGTACGTTTCTACTCGGCGTGCTGCGTCAGATCGCGGCGATCATCGAAGATGACCAAGGTCCTGGCGCTGTCCCTGCAGCGATCGAAGCAGCTGCTCGTAGACTGATTGGGTTTGAGCTTCAATTTGGCCCGTTTGCCGTTGCACAGCTCCGCCTACTGGCCGAGATGCACGCGTTGACGAACTCCACGCAGGTTCCAAATCTACGTCTGTTCATCACGGACACTCTGGGAAATCCTTACGCCGAAGAGGAACGGCTGCCTCAAATGCTTCAGCCCATCGGCAAGTCGAGGCGGGATGCGAATGCAGTCAAGCGCGGCGAGCCCATTACGGTGGTTATTGGCAACCCCCCATATAAGGAAAAAGCCAAGGGGCGGGGCGGCTGGATCGAAGCGGGCAGCGACGGTCGCATCGCTCCAATGGACCGCTGGTCGCCGCCGAAGGCGTGGGGTGTCGGAGCGCACTCGAAGCACCTTAAGAATCTTTACGTGTACTTCTGGCGTTGGGCGACCTGGAAAGTGTTCGGTTCGGGTGTAGAAGAAACGACTGGCGAGGTTGAAAAAGACCGCGCCGGTATTGTGTGCTTTATCACGGTTGCCGGGTTTCTGAACGGACCCGGATTTGAAAAAATGCGTGATGATCTGCGGCGTGATTGCACAGAGATTTGGGTGATCGATTGCTCGCCCGAGGGATATCAGCCGGACGTTCCGACTCGCCTTTTCGAGGGTGTACAGCAGCCTGTCTGCATAGTGCTCGCCGCCCG
Organism: Aquamicrobium defluvii; assembly: GCF_004363725.1. GTDB lineage: Bacteria > Pseudomonadota > Alphaproteobacteria > Rhizobiales > Rhizobiaceae > Mesorhizobium > Mesorhizobium defluvii. The sequence continues at coordinate 39,139 of NZ_SNZF01000016.1, forward strand.
AAAGCCAGCGAAGAACCGGACGGCTCCTGCGAGACTTCGCTTTTATGCTCTGCCTGAAGGAAAGCGTGAGGAAAAGTTTAAGGCGCTGGCCGAGATCACACTGGACGGACCGGAGTGGGCGGATGGGCCATCAGGTTGGCGCGATCCGTTTTTGCCTGTATCTGGCGGTGCATGGGGTGACTACCCTATGTTGGAAGATTTGTTCATCTACAACGGCTCGGGTGTCATGCCTGGGCGTACTTGGGTCATCGCTCCTGATGAAGTGTCGCTGGCAGAGCGCTGGACAATATTGATCCGCGAGAAGGCTCCGGAGAAGAGAGAAATTTTATTCCACCCTCACCAAAACGGCGACAAGACATCGATAAAGCCTTCAACGAAAGGCTTGCCGGGACACGAAAAAAGATTGGAAAGTGTAGCAAAAGACACGAGCGCTGTAGTCACGCCAGTGCGGTATGCTTTTCGCACGTTAGATAGGCAATGGATTATTCCAGATAATCGCCTATTAAATAGGCCAAATCCGACGCTTTGGGACGCTCATTCAAGTCAGCAAGTCTATTTGACGGGCCTGGAGGCTCACTCACCTACATCCGGTCCCGCCGTTTCATTTGCCGGCCAGATACCCGACCTCCATCATTACAAAGGAATCATTCGGAGGCCGCGTTTTTCCGCTCTGGAGAGATCGAGCCTCGATGTCTCGAATGTAAAGTTGACCTTCCGTAATTACCTTGCGACCGCCCTCGGCGTGCATGTCATACCTGAAGACGTGGTAGCATACCTTGGGGCTGTCATGGCGCATCCAGGTTTCATCACACGCTTTTCCTCCGATCTTGTGCGCCCCGGCCTTCGTGTGCCGATGACAGCGGACGCGGCGTTGTTCAATGAAGCAGTCAGTCTCGGCCGCGAAGTGGTCTGGCTGCAATGCTATGGCGAGCGGTTCGCTGATCCCGCAGCCGCGAGGCCTTCTGGCCCGCCCCGCTTGCCGAAGGGTGAGGGGCCGTCGATTCCGCTTGGCGGGGCGATACCCGGCGCACCGGAGCCGCTACCAGACACAATCGATTACGATCCGGCGCTGAAGCGCCTGAAGATTGGTAAAGGCTACATCGACAACGTACCGAAGACGGTGTGGGACTATGAGATATCCGGCAAGAATGTTCTTCGCCAATGGTTCAGCTATCGGAAGCTTGACCGGGTAATCCCCCCGTTCTTAGCGGGCTTTAGTCGTAGAATTTCACGCAACCATTTTCAGTTTCTGTGCGGGAGTGATGCCGCCGATGCCCATATTGGGCCGCTCGTTGTTGTAGGTCCATAGCCACTGCGTGGCAAACTCTTGCGCCTCCTCAATGCTTTCGATGATGTGCTGGTCGAGCCATTCATGTCGAACCGTCCGGTTATAGCGTTCGACATAGGCGTTTTGTTGGGGCTTGCCTGGCTGGATGTGGCTCAACGCTATACCCCGCGTCTCTGCCCACTCCATCAGCTTGCCACTGACATATTCCGGGCCGTTGTCGACCCGTATTGCCATGGGCTTGCCGCGCCATTCGATGATCTGGTTCAGGCTGCGAATGACTCGCTCGGCAGGCAAAGAGAAATCAACCTCGATGCCCAATCCTTCGCGATTGAAGTCGTCCAGGACGTTCAGCAGTCGGAATTGCCGACCATCTTCAAGGCGGTCCGCCATGAAGTCCATGGACCAGACCATATTCGGCGCATCCGGCACAGTCAGGGTATCGGGCTTGTCTCGCTTCAGACGCTTGCGTGGCTTGATCCTCAGGTTCAGTTCCAGCTCGCGATAGATGCGGTAGACCCGCTTATGGTTCCAGCGATGTCCCCGGACATTGCGCAGGTATAGGAAGCATAGGCCGAATCCCCAGCTCTTCTTGGCCCGCGTCAGTCCGATCAGGAGATCGGCGATCTGCTCGTTCTCGTCGTTCAGCTTGGCGCTGTACCGATAGCAGGTCTCGCTGACACCAAAGGTGCGGCAGGCGAGCGCGATGCTCACTCCACGCAACGCCACTGCTTTCCCGGCCATCTCCCGGCGTTGAGATGGCCGCGTCACTTTTTTCCCAGAGCCTCTTTGAGCAATTCGGCTTGCATGCTCATCTCGGCGTACATCTTCTTCAGTCGCCGGTTCTCGTCTTCCAGAGCCTTCATCTGGCTGATCATCGACGCATCCATGCCACCATATTTGGCTCGCCACTTGTAAAACGAAGCTGTGCTCATTCCATGCTCCCGGCACAAATCTGGCACAGGGATGCCCCCTTCCGCCTGGCGCAGGATGGCAAGGATTTGCGGTTCGCTGAATCTGCTCGTCTTCATCAAAATCTCCTCGATTATAAGGCCCGAGAAAATTCTACTTTTGAAGCCCGTTATTTGCTGGGGGGATTACCACCGGACACGGCCCATCATCGGCGACCGCCGTCCACCGTCGCCTCTTGATCGAATTCAACCGGATCATTGGCTTGCAGAATATACGACCGACCTTCTCGATTTGCTGCATGTGCTTGGGAGGATAGTTTTGTTGGAGCCGAAGCAGGCCGATCTTCTTGATCGTATCTGCGCCGGGCCACTTTTGACGGCCGACGTTCTTGCCTCTAACGGTGCTCTCGCGGGAGCAAAAGCGAGTGGCAGCATCCAAACTGCCGACGACGCTCAAACTGATTTGTTTGCCGTGTAGTAGTAGCTCACGAAGCAATCGAAAAGGCCGCCCGATAGGTCCGCCCCGGAAAAGGAATGGAGCCGGGCGTCGAAGTTGACGCCCGGCTCAATCGCAGATGTAGCTCACTGATCCACTATTCTTCCGTGAATGCCGAGCTGGCGATAAGCGAGTCGATAACGATCTGAACCCAGAGCGCTTTGACCTGGTTTTCTACCTTAACCGCCGTTGTCATCGCATCCGCGTCGGTATCGAAGTGAGCCTGGAACTGCTGGGAGACATCGACTCGGTATCCGCTGCCTTCGCCATACCTGTCTTGGCAGGCCTGCCAGAGGTCGCCTGCGTTGTTGAGGAGGTGCGGCGCGTAAAGCATCCGCCCGGCCAGAGCCACGCGCGAGAGCAATTCTTTACGCCATTCCTGGCTGTCCTCGCAGAGATTTTCCAGGAACTGTGCCACGTCTGCTAGGTGGCCGAAGTCGTCCTTCAGACCATTAACCGCCTCGTCGATGCGGACAAATATATCATTGGTGCGCAGGTTCACGTCGCGTCGAAGGCCCTGACCGAGAATATGGGCGGCGTTAAATTGGGGCCAGTCGCCTCGGCGGCTAACGGAAGCCGCCACCGAACTCTGATGGGTGTTTTTGACCTCCGCCACGAGGTTCGACGCGGCCGGCCGCATCACGGGCGGCAGCTCAAGAAACCGCTCTGCGGCTTTGCGCATCGTCTCCGCAATAGTAGCACGCGCCTCGCGCGTCTTCGCAACGTCCGCGTTCGTTATCAGATTGTCCGCAGCCTCGACGTGACGGCCAATTCGCTCGACCTTTGCAGAGCGGATCGCGCCAATGCGATCGATCAACCATTCCCAGACATCTTGCGCGGATTCGCTGTCGACATGGAAAAAGTTAACCGGAACCGAGGGTAGCCCTTCCGTCGCGAATTGTTGCTCGATCTGACCCTGACGGATGGCATAACCCTCTTCCGTCGAGTCAGGCCGATTGCCCATGTCGTCAACAATCTTTAGAGCTTCATCATTACGCGGAAGCGCAAGCAAGCAAATCCGGTCGCCCTCAATCGCCCCCGTACCCGTATCCAAGGCATCTCGCATGATCGACAAGGGCACATTGCCGGGGGCGTCGGAGAAGGAGCAGCACAGTACGGTGACGGTGCGCTCGTCCTCGATGCGTCTCATCAAGTCAGCGCGTTGAGTTGTGCCTTCAACCCCTTTGGTGTCGATCACACTCAGCGCATAAGGTGTCTCCCTCAATGCGTCGAGCGGCAGCAGAACCGTGATCCGTTCCGGAACTGAAAACTCGGGATGCTGCCCGTAATTGATGCGTGAGATGTTCTTGGACAGCCATTCCATGCTGTCCTCCGTATCCTTCGAAAGAATTATCTGTGTGCTGGTGCGCGTTTCCAGCTTCATTCGTGCGACGACCTCCGCGATCACGGCGTCGGCGTCATCCATGCGATCGATTAGTTCTTTCAGATGATCGACCGTGGTCGGCTTTTCGCCGGCTTTTCGCGCCCGCACCGTCACCCGACGGACGTCGGCCATGTTTCGAATAACTCGATCAAGCTCGCTGGGTAGACCGCCTTTGCCGGTTGCGATGCCATTAACGAGGTCGGAAACCAGCATCCGGATCTCGTCTTCAGTCATGCTGTCGACCGCTATTCCGTAAGCTGGCGCAATCTTGATTGCGACCTCGCACACGGTCATGCGGCCGCTACCGGTTGGAAAGACGCTAGTTTTCTTCTCACCGTCCGGAACGAGCAGGTTCGTTACGAATGAAAGAGCCGTGGTCTTGCCGACGCCGATCTCGCCGATGAACGCTATTCCATGTTCAGTATGGCGGACAAAGTCGACATCCGCCAACAGTCGCTTGCGAAGGTTGTTGAGCGGGTTTTGAAGAATAGGGTCGAAGTCACCGGACTTTTCAAACGCATCTAGCTTCTGAAGCCCCTGCTCGGCAGCCCAGATTGCCTCACGCTCGGGGAGACGAAAGTCCGGGCGATCAAGATGCCGCCACCGACGTTCGAAAAACGCGATGATCTCCTTGGCCAACGATGTATCCAGTGCCTCAAGGTAGCGCTTTGCCATCTTCGCGTCAGCCGTTTCAGAAGCCTCTAAACGTGAAAGCACACTAGCGCTGACGCTGAGTTTGCTAGCAAGGTCGGCTTGCCGAACCTTGGATTCATCACGCGCCATGCGCATGAGTCTGGTGGGGATTTGATCATCCATTCGTAGAACCTCGGTGGCTTCAGGTGACGGCATTCATCTGTACCATCGCCGAATGGAGACCGCAACCAGAAAATCTTTGGCTAGTGTGAGGTTGCAATCATAAATAAATGCAAATCGCGGCGGGTGCGAACGGTTCGATCCGACGCTGCATCGGTGTATGCCCGCCTCTGAGACGCTTTGGTCTGCCGAGATTGATCGCTTCGCGGACGACGATATTGTTTAAGCATCTGGTGGGCCGCAGGCCACACCGCCTGAGCGTTGAACCGCGCCGGGTCTGCCGGAGTCTATTTCGTTTAAGTTATGCGGCCATGGCTGCTTCGTCCAATTTCACGGAGGCAGTAGCTCCAGCCTGGGATCGAAGTTTCGGCGATACGGGCGAGAACGTTGGCAAGCCATGCCTGTGGATCGATGTCGTTGAGCTTTTAACTGGCGGTTCCCCTTACACGGCACCTTATCGGCGTAGTGTCGCCCGGTTGCGTCACGTTCAGGAAGCAACGTTGGATTCACCCACCCGCCCGCGGGCCCCATTAGGTTCCAAATCCGCCTTCGCAGGGGTAATCAGATAAAGTGCATGTATTATTGTGATCTGATGAGGACCGTCAGCTTGTAAGTGATCGCTCTCATGCACGTTGGCGAGCCTAATATCGGACTTGGACTTGAATCCGTGAACGAGACCGTACTTCGCAATCAGGCGGGCATTCACGTTGCACGCTGTTAGATCGAGTGGCCCAGTTCTCTCCAAGCCTACCATGACCGCCCACGGATGGTTCGCGGCGTAGTCGCCAATCACGATGCGATCGACCCCCTCATCGACATACTCGCGATCGGTCCCGCGGTCATTCGCGTCCAGATATTTGCATTCGAGGCAGAGATAATCGCCCGTGCGACCAACTTGGCGTTGGAAGAGGATTCGAAGGTCCAGTCGCCGCAACACGGCAACGGCACCGGTGTCGTCGGCAATAGGTAGCTCTGGTTGATGCGTGATGTCGTATCGAGGGGATCCTGGTGTTTCGTCTCTAGCGCGCTCAAAATCGAGAAAGAGTTGCCTTGTAAAACGAGGTTCATGAATACGGACATCACCAACGATCGTTACCGTCGCAGTTAGCGCCCGTTCAAGAGTCTGAAGGACGATCCTCAGGACTTGAGGACGTGCGCGGTAGAAGCTGTTAGGAAGAGCTTGTGTCCCTCCCGCCAAATGCTCACCTAGGACGCTCACGCTACAGCGACCTCCGATATCGGGAATGTCGGATTCATAAGGTCGGCGACAATTCGGTCAGCATCTGATTGGCCGGCCGCCGGGGAGAAGCAACGATACTGTGACGGCTTCAGGATATAGACGGCCTGACCAACATAGAGCCTCAGTGTTTTGGCAGGCTTTAGATATGGCAAATCCGTCCCGCCTAGTGCGTGAATTGGCGCGTCATCCAGTTCATCGAGTTCACCGGGCACGATGACTTGGAAGGTGGCTTCGCTTTTAAGAGTCAGCATGAACTTCATCACAACAATGTCGTGCGAGAGTTCCGTGTAGCGAGCGGGGACAAGAACGTGATCGTCTGGCTCGCTGGCAAATGCGTTGAAAGCGAGGCAGAGATTCTCGGCGTAAATCTGAAGCTCGGGCCTCGTCGGAGGCACCTCCATGCTTCGACGGGCCGCTTCGGTCTCGAAGAAGATTGCCCGCGTTCGTCGATCGGCATCGAGAAGCAGATTTCGATCGATCTCGCTCAGACCTAAAGCACTCTCTACGATATGATCGATTGATTTAGATATCCGGGCGAGTGCCTTCACGTCCAACTCAACAGTCAGCTCGTCGAATGCATTGGCGAGTGCAGTGATGTCGGCAGCCGACAACATCTCAAGGCGCGGCAACATTACGTTTTCTAGGTCGACCACCTCGATTTTTGTCTGTTTTATCCCAACCGTGCCGCCCATGAGCGCCAGTTGATAGGCCACCAGCCGAGAGTGCATGATAGCAGCAAATGCTTGCGCCAGTTCCGGAGGGCGACCGTGGAATGACACACCAACGAAGGAGGAGTTGTAGGCGATATCGCGTTCATCGAAGACAGCCGTGTAACGACCGTGAAATGGCGCCCCTGTCAGCGAACCTTCGGGAAGTAGGACCAACGGTCCTTTAAACAATGCAGGCTCTCTCGATCGATTTACCCGCTTGTCCTCAAATAAGGGCAATTCCCTCGGCAGTCTGCCGCGTTTCACATCCCGAGCATTGGCTTGGGGAAGGCCAATGAGATGCGCCGCTTCCATCGTTGTTCCGGCGCGATAGCCGCGACCAGCGGGAAGATCAGAGATTTCACACCAGGTATCAAATGCACTAACGCGGGAATTCCGCGTTAGACGGTCGAGAAACCAAACGTCCCTGTCATCCCCGAAGGTGGCCGCCTTTAACAAACCGCCCCGGCGTTTCAACTGATCAAGACCAACAACCTTGGGCGGGTCCGCAGGCAGCTCAAACACTCCAGTTCGATTGAATGTTGACGACCACGGAAAGTTTACGACCGAGATGGAGGCAGGATCGGAGGGTAGGCAGTTCGATAGAAACAGCATCGCTGGACCGGCAGCTCGCTTTTTGCGTCTGCTGTCGTCGTCGCCGCCTTCGTATTCTTGAAACAGGCGCGAAGTTCTGAGCTGAGAAAGATTTACCAGTGTCACATTCGGAAAGGCACGAAGCACGGAGTCGCGTGCAGCACTTGTCTTTGGCGCCAAACTGAAGAATGGCGTGGCCTTCATCACCAATGCTATACGGGTGTCAGTGTGGCTCAGGTCCCGGCAACGCCAGAGGAAAGCCCAATCAGTTGAACGAGGCGGAACCGGCAACCCCGCCAGTCGAGAATAGGTTGTTCCGGAACGTTCTGATCCCGTCTCACTGGTGGTTGGTTCGTCCGCGTTTTCGTCCGCGTCGGCTTCCGCCTCATCCCCGTCCTCGTCAGTCTCGCGCGCCAATTGACGGTCGGCGAGCTTTTCCGAAGCGCTGTAAGTCCATGGCGGATTCCCGACGATTATGTCAAAGCCTCGGGCGACGGAATCTGGAAACAGACGGTTCTCCAAACCAGGCTCGAAGGTGCTGGTAGAGAACAAGACTCTGTCGTTGAGAGGATCAAAGCGCAGGCAAGCGAGAGCATCGATGCCCTGCGGCGGCGACGGATCAAGCTCCAGAATGGCTAGATATAAGCTAAAGGCCGCGACCGAGAGAGCAGCAGGGCTGACATCAACGCCGCGGATTTGGTGGAGCAGTGTTTCACGAATGAGTTCGCGGCTGAGTGCCTGCTCTTGAGCCCGCAGCCAAACCAAACGTCGCAGACTTTCCACCAAGAAAACGCCAGATCCACAGGCAGGGTCCAGCACCCGGGCATTTGCCTGGACGCCTTCAAATAGGGGATCGAGTACAAGGTCAACAAGATTGATGGGGGTATAATGGACGCCCAATTTCGGCGCACCATCAGTATCCGACATGTGAACGAACTTCTCGTAGATCGAGCTAATCAGCTCGACCGGAATTGCATCGAAACGAAAAGGAAACAGCCGACCTTGTCCATCCCGAATGTTGAAATGACCAAAGAAGTCCGCGAGCGGGGCCAAGTGGTCGGCCGATTGCCCGAGTTGTTCGCGTTCGCTGACCTCGTCTTCAATCGGAAAGAGGTCTCCGTTAAACGTCGTGCGTATCCACCGGAATAGGCTGTATGTATTGTCAAGGTTGGAGAGAATTTGGTGAAGCGTCGACGCCCCGAACTGTTCGGAGAGCTCGTTCTCGTTCAGATAGCCCCGGTGAAGAAGATATTGAAAGAAAACACATCGCCCCACGAGCTTCTGTGCAAGTGCCGGTCGCAGCCCTTTTGAGACAAGCGCGCCGAGAAGATAGCCAAGCTCGGATAAAAGCACATTGTCGATGCGCGTCCGTCGGTCGATCTTCCGCGCTAGGGCCGATTTCCAGAAGGATCCCATAGCAACGTGACGCCTGCCGCAGGCTGCTTCCACATCGTGCAGGGCGCCACCAAGTGCTTGGCTTAGCGGAAATTCAGCGAGTAGTGGCGGTATTTTTCCATATTCTTCCGGTGGCTGATACGCATTGTACAATCGAACATATTGTGGCGTGGTAATCCAAAGCAGCGGCGCGACACCGAAGTTCCACGCGACACGATGCCAATCGGCTTCGACTTCGTCAGATGCTTCGGCGGATTTGAAAAGTATGACCGGAGACGTTCCGACGCGGAAAACGGCGTCAGCGCCCAACCCGCCACGTTCTGATGACAGAATCGGTCCCAATCGGGCGGCATCACCTGGCGAGCTAGCGACATCGGTCGGAAGGACAAGCCCTTCAGACGGCGAGCCGTTTTCCGAAAGATAGCCGGCAGCAGTTAGAACTTCGATGGCAAAAGTTTTCATCGAGATGCGCCCGTCGCTATCGCGGTCGGCGGAAACTGCAAATGTCCCTGCGTTTGCTCTGCCTCTGCTGCAACGAGCAAAGCTTGCAGGCGAGCCACAATCGGTGCGCAGGGTACGCAAATCGACGACACCGTCAGTGCTACGGCATTAATGCTGGAAGCATCAACCAGGCGAATAGCATCAACTTCTACGATGACGATACAATTCTCTAAGGCCAGCCACGACCTACCGTGGCAGGTTTCGAAAAGCCGGTTCAGCCGTTCACCCACAACACCGACACGCAAGCCAAAATCTGTGACCAACCCGGCTAGGACGGCTATGGCAACAACGTCGCCAGGCGTGAATGTCGGAGCGTGGCCCCTGTGCTTCGTTAACGCGGGCACCGCGTCCCGCCAGACGCGAAAGGCATCTACTGATATGGAAAGAAGGTCTCGAATCTGGCTCTGAGTGTAGCGCATGGCGCAACTTAGCGTGCTTCAGTTCCCCGATCAATCGGGGGTAAACCCCGATTTTGGTCTCCATATGTTCTTTTTCGCTCATAGCGCTGGGCTGCCAGGACGGGTAGAAGAGATTGGCCAGGTCTTAGACAGCCTGGGCTTCACGGGATGACAGTATAGGTTAGTCGCCCTCGGCCTCCTCCATTCGCGCTTCAAGCTCGTTCAGGAACGGCGAGCGGCCCCAATGCATTCGCCCGCGGCCGGTATCGACGTAACCGGAATACAGCATATGGATCTCGTCGCGTGCCCGAGTCAGTCCAACATAGAACAGCCGTCGGCTTTCGCGTCGCGCCGCCGGCAACTCGTTGCGCCACGGCAAACTACCCAAATCGAGCCCCACCATGATCACGACGTCATATTCGCAGCCCTTTGCCGAATGCAGCGTCAACAGATTGAGGTGGAGAGGTGACCCGTCGCGTCCACCGAGGCTCGCGAGATCCAGGTCGGCGAGCGGCCCGCCGACTGCGAGCGCGGCCGACATGCGCACCACCTGTTCGCGCTGATCCGCGAGGCTTGGCTCCGCCGCCGTCAGCGCATCGAGCATTCCCGCACGCAGCGCGCCGACGAAGTCCCGCGCCAACCCGGCGTCTGCCCGTAGTGACCAAAGAAGCCGGGTCAGCCGCTGGGCCTCGCCGCGGGCCTCGGCCTCTGCGAGACGGGTGCGGTGAAAGCCAAGCCAGCGATCCAGCAATCCGCGCAACTGTGGCCGGCCTGCGCGCCAACCGTCAGCACACCAGGCCGCGCAGTCCTCGATCCAGCTTGTCAGCGCCACCTTGCGATATGGCGCAGCGGTATCGACGCGGATGAAGTCGAACCCCGCAGCGGCCACGGCCTCGGCAACCACATCTCCAGTGCGATAGTCTCGATAGAGGATAGCGATGTCGCCCAGTGTGCGGCCGGGTTTGGCCGCCAGCGCCGCCGGAATGATTTCGGCGGCAGCGTGTGCCGCTTGGCCCTCAAGGCCATCATCGCACTCGACAAACGCGATGACCGCCTCCCTATCCGGGTCGTTCGATATGTAACCGCGAGCCTCGCCAAGCACCATTTCAGAAGCGCTGACAATCCGGGAGGCTGAGCGATAATTAAGCTGAAGTTGGACGCGTTCGACATCGTCCCGCTCGGCCAGTTCCTGCAGCAGCGCTCCGTCGGCCCCCGTGAACCCATATATCGACTGATCGTAGTCTCCGACTGCAAAGAGACGGACGCCGCCCGCGAAAGCCATGCGCTTGACGATGCGGTGCAGCGCCACCCCAAGGTCCTGATATTCATCGACCGCCAGGACCGGGAATTTTGCCTGAAGCAAGGGGAGCACCCAGTCATGCTCCGACACGAGCCGCTGCCCAAAGATCACGAGATCGTCGAAATCGATCAGACCCATCCTACGCAGCTCGGCCTCATATTCCTCCGCCCACGCGGCCAGTGCCTCTCCGCTGGTCCAAGCAATCGAGTCCCGATCGAGGATAGACCGCCTATGGCGTCCGAGATCCATCGGCTTGTTGGGATGCCCGACGCCGAAGAGCCGATCGCCTACCCGCTTCATTGCCTGATCGCTCTGCCGCTGCGTGGCGACGGCAAGCGGAAACGGCAAGGGGAGTTCGGCGAGACGGGCGTAGGGCATCAGAAGATGCCTCAGGCAGAAGCCGTGAACCGTGCCGATGAACAGGTTAGGCGCTTCGCGCAGCCCTAACCGTTCCAGCCGACGCGTCAGCTCGCGTGCGCATTCCTGACTATAGGTGATGCAGGCGGCTCCCCGCGGCGCGCGCACATCTTCTGCCATGATCCGGGCCAGCTTGAGCACCAGCGTCTTGGTCTTGCCGCTGCCTGGGCCTGCCAGGACGACGCAATGTCCGGTCGAATCGTAAGCCGCCTGCTGGCCCGGATTGCCCGCCAGATCGGCCGCCTGCGAAAGATAAGCTGCACTGACGCTACGAAACGGCATCACGGATATGCTCCAACGCTTGCAAAATATAGTCGGGGCACGTCTCGTCGCTGACGTGGGGAGCGAGCGCCTGTGCGAAGCGCCCTTTTCCAATCCGCTCGATGAGCTTGATCAGGCGCTCCTCGTCGAGATCGTCAGTGTCATCGACCCAGGTCTGCACGAGGTCGCGTGTGGCTTGGCTGATGGGAAGCTCTCGTTCGATGACCTCCTGCATGGCCTCTGCCAGCCCGCCGATGAACAGCTCGGGTTCGAGTGTGTTGCTGTTGACGAAATAGCCGAATGGTTCGGCGCGAGCGATCACCGCGTCGGCGTCGAGGGGCAGATAATTCACGCCCGCCTCTACGAGCGAAAGAATACTGATCAATCGCCGCCTGACGAATGGCGGATTGGCGCCGTTCGGATCGCGATCCGTCAGGATGACGTGCGGAATGTTCAAGCCCTGCGGCCCCAACAACTTCACATAGGGAGTGAAGTTCGTGCCGCCCACTGAGCACACCGTTATGCCCAACATGTCGAGCGGGATGTCCAGCGCTTCCGCGAAGGCGGGGATGAGGAACCGCTCGGCATCGCCCTCGACCAGGATTACGCCGCGCGCGAAGAAGATTTCGCCCCGGCTGACGTCGATGTAGCGCTGCAGATCCGCCTCATCTCGCGCGGTAAACGGCGCATTCGCGGTCGAAACCGCGATCGTCGTCTCTTCGCTGACATCATGGCGCAGCAGCACGATTGAACGGATCGGGGTCACGCTGGCAATATGCGGGGAGTGCGTCGTCAAAATTGTCGTGAGCGGCGGTATATCCTCCTCGTCTTCCCCGGTGTTGCCGAGGAAATAACGATAGACGAGCCGCTGCACATGCGGGTGGAGATGGGCTTCCGGCTCCTCGACCACGAAAAACGTATGGTCCCGCTCGCCGTCTGTGACGAGCCGGTCGAGCTCGAGGCTCTTCAGCGCCAGGAAAATCAAGTTTGCGGTGCCAAGGCTGGCGTCCGGGATGCCGCGCGCGCCATTGTCGATCAGCAAGCGCAAACTGCGCAGCAGCGCATCCACCCGTGTGGGCGCGAGACCGAGCGTCAATGGGACAGCGTGCTGCTCGCCGGCGATGGCAATCAGACGCTCGCCTATCCGTTGCGCCGTAGCGACCACCTCGGCGCGGCCCACCAGGTCGGCCTGCGCTTCGCTGACCAACTCCTGAATTTCTTCGCGCGCATCTTCATCAAGCGAAGTCGCCAACTGCTCGATCAACGGCCTGAGCGGTGAATTGCGCCAGCTCGACAGATCCTTCTCGGCATCGCGCAAAGCGACCTGCACGTCGAGCGGTAGCATCCGGCGTAACGAAGAGCCGATCGACATCTCCGGGTCGTCGCCGCCGAAGATAATATACTCGTAGTCGGCCAAGCCCTCCGGATCACGGCCGAGATTTGCCTTAGGCTGGAAGCGGTAAGTCAGGCGTGCGACCATCGGCGGACCAGGGTCCACCACGCAATCGCCAAGATGAGCCATCAGCCGAGGATCGTCGGTGAAGTCGGTTAGCTCGACGGAAATCTCGATAGTTTCCCCGAGTTTATCTGCCCCCAACCCATCCCAGAAATGCTCAAGCCCGAGCTGCCGGTCGCGCTCGGATAGACCGGGGTCGAGGATCAATTGGAGAGCGCGGATGAAGTTGCTCTTGCCGACCTTATTCTCGCCTACGATAACGATGCTGTCGCCCGTTTCTACGTCTAGGTCCGAAAAGTTGGCGAAATTCCTTATTTTTACTCGTGAGATGCGCAAGTCAGTCCCCCACTGCTTCATGCAACCAGATCGCACTGCAGATTTAGCATTGCAAGACATTTGTCCGCTCTATCCGCATCGGTCTTCGATACCGGGCTGTCTGCTTCCGCCCCGACTCGGACATTCATCGAAGCCATGGCTTGTCCGCTTGGAACGCGATTGAGACAAATGGGCTTGAAACAACAGGGTCCTTGGTTCGGATCCTTTAAGGCGTTCACATTTAACGGCCCAAAAGCGGCGCCACACTGGTCGCTGGTTTAAGAGCGGATCCGCGCGCCGGGGGCTGTCGATCCCGATTTCCGGCTTTTTGCCGGCGCTATGCTAAACCTCCTGCGGCAACCCTTTTAACCGGTCTTTCGGGAGGCGAACGGCTTTCGCAGTTCCTGCTACAGCTGGTATGCCCTTCCTATTTTGGACGCTTCCGCTCAACGACCCAACAGCTGTCACCGCGTGAAACTGCGCGATTGTAAACCTTGCTCGCCAGTTGGCTGAAATCGCACCCCACCAACACGGTTGATCTGCCGATCGTGCCGTGTTTTGAAGGTGGCACATTGGCGGTGGGGCTTGGACAACAGGAATGGCAGAACAGTTTGACATGTTTTCGGAGCAGACGGCGCGCGATCCGATGGTCACGCGTGGCACCTCCAAATCCACCAAGGTCGAAAAGCATGCCATCCCGATGAGTGAAGAGGACATGGTTCGTCATCTGTCGGAGACTGGTCGATATCGGATCCTCACGAAACTCGTGCCGCGCGCAATCGCGCCATTCGCCCGGCCAACGTACCCCCTCAAGGGCATCATTCTCGACACCGAGACCACGGGCCTCAATGCTCGCAAGGATGAGATCATCGAGATTGGCGTGATCGCATTCACCTTCGATGCAACAGGAAGCATCGGTGACGTGACCGGCATCTACGGCGGACTTCAGCAGCCGGGCGTTTTCATTCCCACTGAGATCACCAGGCTCACCGGGATCACGGATAATATGGTGGCCGGGCAGTCAATCGATATGGCTGCGTTGCGGGAACTGATTGAACCGGCTGATCTGCTGATCGCCCACAATGCCGGTTTCGACCGGCCATTCTGCGAGGCATTCTCTCCTTTATTCTCCGGCAAGGCCTGGGCTTGCTCCAACTCCGAGATCGACTGGTCGTTGCGGGGATATGAAGGCACCAAGCTCGGATACCTGATCGGGCAAGCGGGATATTTTCATGAGGGTCATCGTGCTGTTGATGATTGTTTCGCGCTCTTGGAAGTTCTCGCCCGGCAAGACGATGGATCGGGTTCCACGGCTTTCGCCGAGCTCTATGAAGCAAGCCAGACTTCGCGTGTGCGTATCTTTGCGGAGAACAGCCCCTTCGACATGAAGGACCACCTGAGGGCGCGAGGCTATCGCTGGTCTGACGGAAGCGACGGCCGTCCCAAATCCTGGTGGATCGAGGTGGGGGAAGAAGCGCTCGATGATGAGCTCCGCTATCTCAGGGCCGAAATCTACCGTTATCCAGACGCCGATCCTCCAATCAAACGCCTCACTGCCTTCGACCGGTTCCGGGCCTGAGGTAACCTACTTGATCCATCCCTGATCGGAGGCATGCTTTAAGCGCATGGCCGACCTGAGGCCTTGTGCCTTATCGACGGGCGTCCAAGAGCCTATATTCCAGTCATCGAAACGACGTTGGAACCAACGCAAGGTTGCTGGCGTCAAGAGACCTCACGAAAGGGGATCATCATGAACGTAGCACGCTCTTTCAACAGCTGGCGCAAGTATCGTCAGACCGTTACCGAACTCGGCCGCATGAGCTCGCGCGAACTGCAGGACCTCGGTATCAATCGTGCCGACATCCACAGCGTTGCTCGCCAGTCGGTCGCTCGCTAAGCGGCTTTTTCCTGCCCATCCTGAATGACACTACGCCCGCTGATGACGCGGGCGTTTCTGTGTCTGACCGCCGCGAGGCGCTGTGCTGGAGATCGCTCTCATCAGAATTAGGCCGTGCATTTTCCGCATAGCTGCAGTGCAGCAAAGTCTATTTAATGTGCGGCGAGAATGGGTATCTTGGTTTTCATCGAAGTGATGCACCTCCTCCCGCAGAGCTTCGAATTCAGACGGCCCACTCCTCCTCCCAAGGGGCGTCTGTCGGAACAGCGGCACTCCTCCTCCCAGCCGTTGTTCGGTTCTTTTCGGAAAGCCTGCCGCACCTCCTCCCGCGGCAGGCTTTTTCGTTTTGCGGACTTGCTGATCAGAGCCCGAGAGCTAGCTGCGGTTCTTGCCCGCTTTCTTCCGTGTTAAGGGACGACAGGGTGATCCCCAGGAGCCGCACTGGACGTTTGAACGGGAACACCGAGGCAAGTAGGTACTCCGCAATTTCCAGCATCTGGTCGATGCCCGAGACGGCTCCCGACACTGTCTGGCTGCGTGTCGCCGGGCTGAAATCCGAATATTTGATTTTGACCGTCACGGTCTTTCCCATGATGTCGTGCGCCTCGCAATACCTCCAGACTTTCTCGGCCAATGGCCGCAGGTCGGCTTTGGCCCGATCGAGATCGTCGATGTCCTCAACGAAGGTGTCTTCAGCGCCGACCGACTTGCGGATTCTGTCGGGCCTCACTTGCCGTTCGTCGATGCCGCGAGCAATACCGTAGAAATACGGGCCGGACTTCCCGAAATGCTGCTGGAGGAAGGCGAGGGACTTGGACTTCAGATCAAGCCCGGTTTCTATGCCATGCTGTTTCATCCGCTCGGCGGTGGCCGGCCCCACGCCGTGGAATTTCTTGACGGGGAGGGCTTCGACAAAACCCGGGCCGTTCTTCGGCGTGATAACAGCCTGTCCATTCGGCTTGTTCAGATCGCTCGCCATCTTGGCGAGAAACTTGTTGTAAGAAATGCCTGCCGAGGCATTGAGGCCTGTGACCGCCTTGATCTTAGCTCGGATCTCCAGCGCAATCTCGGTGGCGATCTCCATGCCCTTCAGGTTCTCGGTGACATCGAGATAGGCTTCGTCCAGCGACACCGGCTCGATCAGCGGCGTATATTCGGCGAAGATCTCGCGGATCTGCTGCGATACCACCTTGTAGACGTCGAAGCGCGGCGGCACAAAGATCAAGTCCGGACATTTGCGCTTGGCGGTGACCGACGGCATGGCCGAATGCACGCCGAAGACACGGGCCTCGTAACTTGCAGCCGCTACGACACCGCGTGCCGCCGACCCGCCGACGGCCAGTGGCAGGCCACGCAGCTCCGGATTGTCACGTTGTTCGACCGAGGCATAAAAGGCATCCATATCGACATGGATGATTTTGCGCACGTTTTGCGCGCTCCCCATGACGTCAGTGCCCACAGGATAAGCCGGCATTTGGTAAACGGCCATTTGACTGCCGTGATCGTGCTCTGTGCTGGTGATCAAAGCAACAGACCTTCCTCGTCCGGCTTCGGTTTGGCCTGTGGCGGCACGATCACCAGCATGTTGCCCGGGAGCGGACGCTGTAGGTGGCGGGCTTCATCCCACGGTGCTGTCAGCCAGGTCTCGACTTCTTCAGGCGTGGTCAGGATGGCCGGCATGGCCTTTTGATGGATCGGCGAGACAATCTCGTTGGGCGAGGTCGTCAGAAATCCGATAAGTTCATATTCCTGCTCACCATCCCTGACCTTGCGCACACCCTTCCATGGCGTCCAGAATCCGGCGAAAAACATCAGCGGCCGATCTTCGTTGCCGGCAAACCACGCGTTCGGCACGCGTCCGCCTTCCACCTTGCTGGCTGGATCCGGTTCGGCAAAGGAGGTGAACGGCACGACGCAGCGGCTGGTTGGGCCGAGCCAGCGCCGCCAGTGCGGCGAACTCACGTTGCGGATATTGGTGACACCGGGATCGTAATTTTTCACATAAGCCGGCGGCGAGGGCATTCCCCAGGTCGCCCGGGCAATCTCGCGCTGTCCGTCCTCGGCAACGCGGACGATCGGCGCCTGATAGCCTGGATAAACATCGAATGAGGCTTCATTCCAGCCGGCTCGATCCCGGAACGCCTTTGTAAATTGCAGAACCGCGTCGCGCGTGGTCGTCACATTATAGAGATTACACACTACCCGTCCTCCTATCCAATGCGGCTCAAGGCGAAGTTTCCTGCCCTTTCGGAATGCAAGCAAGCTTTGAAAGCTCCAGCGATCACGTGGGCTTTTGCAGCTCAAAAACCACGGCCGCCTCCAGCAAACAGGGAAATCCCGTCCCGCATCTATCCTGCCCGTCAGAACAATGCATCTTGTCGCAACCCATCGCCATGCGACGGCGCAGATCCACAAAACGCATGCTGGCGCCAAACTGTTTCACCAGCGCCTTGCGATCGAGCTCGCCCTGTTGCCCGCACGGCTTGCATTCGACGGTAATCACCGGTCCCTTGAAATCTCTGAGCGTCAGTAGACCGGGCATATTTCTATTTTCTCATCTACGATATTTTTCGTCCCATTCAGCATCGAATTGAATCTGCTTGATGAATCGATTGAGCAACAGCCGTCTCGTGATGCCGGCTGCAGTCCACCCGATTCTTGCCCGTTGACTCATCGCCGTTTAAAAAACAAAAACAGAACATATCAGCTTTTTTTGGCTATGCAAATGCACTCTTTATGTAGGAACCGGATGCCAATCACTGCCGCCAACCCCGTCATTTCCGAGCTTCAGGACCGCATCCGGCGGCTTGAAGGCGGAGCTGCGCGCAAGGGCGAGGTGCTGTCGTTCGGAATTGCCGAGATCGATGCAAAGCTTCCCGGTGGTGGGTTGGCCCGCGGCGCCTTGCACGAAGTGGCCGGTGGTGGCGCCGATGCGGTCCATGGCGCGGCCGCCGCTCTGTTTGTCGCCGGGATCGTCGCGCGCACCAAAGGCGACGTCCTTTGGTGCCTGACACGGCCGGATCTGTTTGCGCCGGCATTGGCTCAGGCAGGCCTCCATCATGATCGGGTGATCTATGTCGAAGCTGACCGGGAAGAGGACGTGCTCACGAATTTCGAAGAGGGCCTGCGTTTTGGCGGGCTTGGCGCCGTCGTCGCCGAACTCGTACGTTTACCGATGACCGCCTCGCGGCGCCTGCAGCTGGCGGCCGAGGCCTCAGGAACGATCGGCATTGCGCTGCGACGATGGCGGCGCCCGACGGAGGCAGCTGATTTCGGGCAGCCGACAGCCGCCACGACACGATGGCGCATCAGCGTTCTGCCCTCCGAGCCGCTGCCCGTGCCCGGTATCGGGCGGGCACGGTGGCTGGCGGAATTGATCAGAGCAAGAGCGGGAGAAGCCGCGGAATTTGAAATAGGTGCCTGCGATGCCACGGGTCGTATCAGTCTTTCTCCCCACGCTCGCGACGGACAGGATCAGGCGCGCCGATCCCGGAATTTTGCCTGAAACACCGGTCGTGGTCGTCGCGCGCAGTGGGTCAAAACGCACCGTGGCCGCAATCGACGCTGCGGCCTTCAAGGCGGGCGCCCGCATCGGCATGCCCGCCGCCAAAGCCCAGGCGATGATATCCGGCCTGCATCTCGTCGATGCCGACCGACAAGGTGATGCATCGGCGATCGAGCGCCTGGCACTGTGGATGCTGCGCCAATATACGCCGGTGGTGGCAATGGACGGTCGCGATGGCATTGTCATGGATACCGAGGGCGCCGACCATCTGCGCGGCGGCGAGTTGCCGATGCTGACTGGTCTTGTCAACGCTCTGAGAGGTCACGGTCTTCAGGCCCGCGGCGCCATTGCCGACACATGGGGCAGCGCCCATGCGATTGCCCGCGCCACGCGGCGTGAGGTGATTATTGTGCCGGTTGGCGAGACAGCCAAAGCTGTCGTCAATCTGCCGATTTCCAGCCTTCGTCTGCCTTCCGAGATCGTCAGCGGTCTGGCGGTGCTCGGGTTTCGCACCGTTGGCGAGCTTTCCGCAACGCCGCGGGCGCCTCTGACACTGCGCTTCGGGCCGGAGGTCGGCCGCAGGCTCGATCAGATGTTCGGGCGTGTCGTCGAACCGATCGACCCCATTCGCACCGCGGAACTGGTCGAAGTGGTCAGATCCTTTTCCGAGCCGATCGGTGCGGCCGAGACCATCGCCAAATATATCGGCAAGCTGGTGGTCGAACTCTGCGCGGCATTGGAGACGCGCGCGCAGGGCGTTCGCCGCGCCGATCTCATCGTCTACCGCGTCGACAACACATTGCAGTCCCTGCGTGCCGGCACGGCCAAGCCGGTGCGCGATATTCCACACCTGACAAAGCTACTCTGTTCCAGCATCGAGAAGATAGATCCCGGTTTCGGTATCGAAAAACTTTCCCTTGCCGCGACGATGATCGAACCGTTTGAAGAGAAGCAGTCGATCTCCTCGCTGGTCGAAGAAACCATCGTCGACGTCACGCCGCTGCTCGACAGTCTTGGAAATCGCGGCCAGCGCATGTACCGGCTGGCTCCGGTCGAGAGCGACGTTCCCGAGCGCAATGTCGGACGTGTCTCCCCCGTTTCCGCAAAACTGGGTCAGGCCTGGCCGACCCGCTGGCCGCGGCCGAGCCGGATGCTGGCGCACCCGGAACGGATCCAGGTGATTGCGCTCACACCCGACCATCCGCCGGCATCAATGACCTGGCGGGGAAAACGTCGGCGCATCAAGCGCGGCGATGGGCCGGAACGTGTCTTTGGCGAATGGTGGGTTCGTTCCTCCGAGATGGAGGCGGTCAGGGACTACTATTCCGTCGAGGACGAGGACGGCAATCGCTTCTGGGTCTATCGCTCCGGCGACGGTGTGGACCCCACGACCGGAACGGCCAAATGGTTTCTGCACGGGATCTATGGCTGATGCGCTACGCCGAGCTCCAGGTCACCAGTCATTTTTCCTTCCTGCGCGGCGCGTCAGGCTGCGATGAGCTGTTTGCGAGGGCCAAGGAAATTGGCATCGAGGCGCTTGGTATCGTCGATCGCAACAGCCTGGCCGGCATCGTGCGGGCCTGGGAAGCGGCCAAGGAAACCGGTGTCCGGCTGGTTGTTGGCTGCAGGCTCGATCTGACAGACGGCATGTCGATGCTGATCTATCCGACGGACCGGGTGGCCTATTCGAGGCTATGCCGGCTTCTGTCACTCGGCAAGGAGCGGGGCGGCAAGGGCAACTGCATCCTCGATCTGACGGATGTTGCCCTTTATGCAGAGGGCCTGCTCGCCGTCCTGATCCCCGACGAGGCCGATGACGCCTGCGCCGTCCAGCTGCGCAAGGTGAAGGAGATATTTGGCGACCGCGCCTATATGGCACTGACGCTGCGCCGGCGGCCGAACGATCAACTGCGCCTGCACGAGCTCAACACCCTGGCGATACGGCAAAAGGTCCGGCCGGTCGTCACCAATGACGTGCTGTTTCATGAGCCGGGCAGGCGACAGCTGCAGGATGTCGTCACCTGCATTCGCCATCGCACCACCATCGACCGGGCCGGGTTCTTGCGCGAACGGCATGCCGATCGTTTTTTGAAGCCGCCGGAGGAAATGCATCGTCTGTTCGGCCGATACCCCGAGGCACTCGCCCGTACCCGCGAGATTGTCGATCGCTGTCGCTTCGACATGAACGAGCTGACATACCAATATCCGGAGGAAGCGATCATCCCCGGATTGACGGCACAGCAGACACTGGAGAAGTTCACCTGGGAGGGCGTGCGTGATCGCTACCCAGAAGGGGTGCCGGATGATGTGGTGAAGACCCTCCATCACGAACTCGATCTGATCCGCACACTCGACTACGCGCCTTACTTTCTGACGGTCTATAGCATCGTCCGCTACGCGCGCTCGCAGAGCATCCTGTGCCAGGGCCGGGGCAGCGCCGCCAATTCCGCCGTCTGTTATGTGCTGGGGATCACGGCGATCGATCCGGCCGCAAACGATCTGCTGTTCGAACGCTTTATCTCAGCCGAGCGCAACGAGCCGCCCGACATCGACGTTGATTTCGAACATGCCAGACGCGAAGAGGTGATCCAGTGGATCTACAAGACCTACGGCCGGCAGAAGGCCGCCCTCTGCGCGACCGTCACCCGCTACCGCGCCAAGGGTGCGCTTCGCGATGTCGGCAAGGTGCTCGGCCTGCCCGAAGACATGATCACGGCGCTGTCGGCCGGTGTCTGGGGCTGGAGCAAGGAGGGCGTCGGCGAAAAGCAGGTCAACGAGCTGAGCATGAACATGTCCGACCGCCGCCTGCGGCTGACGTTGGAACTGGCGCAGCAACTGATGGGCGCACCCCGTCATCTCGGTCAACACCCCGGCGGCTTCGTTTTGACCAACGACCGGCTCGACGAACTGGTGCCGATCGAACAGGCGCGCATGCAGGATCGACAAACGATCGAGTGGGACAAGGATGACATCGAGGCGCTCAAGTTCATGAAGGTGGACGTGCTTGCCTTGGGAATGCTCACCTGCATGGCCAAGGGCTTTGCCCTTTTGCAGGAGCACAAGGGGATAACGCTGGATCTCGCCACCATCGAGCCGGAAGATGCGCCGACCTGTGCGATGATCCGCAAGGCCGACACGCTCGGGACCTTCCAAATCGAATCCCGCGCGCAGATGTCGATGCTGCCGCGGCTGAAACCTCAGACCTATTATGACCTGGTCATCCAGGTGGCGATCGTTCGCCCCGGGCCGATCCAGGGTGACATGGTGCATCCTTATCTGAGACGGCGCGAGGGCAAGGAAGCGGTCGTCTATCCGAAGCCTGAACTGGAGGCCGTCCTTGGCAAGACGCTGGGCGTGCCATTGTTTCAGGAAAGCGCCATGAAGGTGGCGATCGTCTGCGCGGGCTTTACCGCCGGCGAGGCCGATGCGCTCAGACGCTCGATGGCGACATTCAAGTTCACCGGCGGGGTCAGCAAGTTCAAGGACAAGCTCGTCCAGGGGATGGTGAAGAACGGCTACACGGAAGAGTTTGCCGAAAAAACCTTCTCGCAGCTCGAGGGCTTTGGCTCCTATGGCTTTCCGGAAAGCCACGCCGCTTCGTTTGCCCTGATCGCCTACGCCTCGTCCTATATCAAATGCCACTATCCGGATGTGTTCTGTGCGGCCCTCATCAATGCGCAGCCAATGGGGTTCTATGCGCCAGCGCAGATCGTCACCGATGCGCGTGCCCACGGTGTTGCAATCCGGCCGGTCTGCGTCAATCGTTCGCGGTGGGATTGCACGCTGGAAGAGATCAGGGGAACCGACGACCATGCGGTGCGTCTCGGTATGCGTTTGGTAAAGGGCCTACCCGAACAGGATGCAGCGAAAATTGCGGTGGCGCGTGGCGACGTGCCCTTCGTTTCCATCGATGACATGTGGCGGCGCGCCGGCGTGTCGTCGGCCTCCCTCGTAAAGCTTGCCGAAGCTGATGCTTTTCGACCTTCTCTCAAACTTGAAAGACGCGACGCGCTTTGGGCGATCAAGGCCTTACGCGACGAGCCACTTCCACTATTCGCCGCGGCTGCCGATCGCGAGCGGGCGGTGATCGCCGAGCAGCAGGAACCGGATGTGGCGCTCCGGCAAATGACGGAAGGCGCCAATGTCGTGGAGGACTACGGCCATACCGGCGTGACGCTGCGCGCCCATCCGGTCAGTTTCCTGCGCGGGGATCTCGCTCGCCGAAACATCGTCACATGCGCCGAGGCGACCTCGGCGCGGGATGGTCGCTGGCTGATGACAGCCGGCCTTGTTCTGGTCCGGCAGAAGCCCGGTAGCGCCAAAGGCGTCATGTTCATGACCATCGAGGATGAAACCGGGGTCGCCAATATCGTCGTCTGGCCGAGCTTGTTTGAAAGACAGCGCCGTGTCGTGCTCGGATCCGCGATGATGGCGATCAACGGCAAGATCCAACGGGAAGGCGGCGTCGTGCATCTGGTGGCGCAACGGCTGTTCGATCTGACCAGCGATCTGGCGAGCCTTGGCGAGCGGGATACCTTCCGGCTGCCATCAGGACGCGGCGACGAGTTCGCCCATGGTTCACCGGACAGTCCGGACAGTCGCGAGCGGCCGCCGATGGGCGTCAAGGCTCGGGAAATTTATATACCTGACCTGCACATCGACACGCTGAAAGTGAAGAGCAGGAATTTTCAGTGAGCTCGGGGGAGCGACTACAGAGGAGATGCGGTCAAAAGCAAGGCGATAGGGACACTGAGCGCTGACGCGGTCAATGCCCACGCAGATGCCAGCTTGATCAGGCGCAATTTTCGCGCGCGGCCTTCGTCCCACTCGTATGCCATGCTCAGTCCTCCGAGCGGCAATGAAGCATTCCAAGCAATTTGAGTCGAGTCCAGAAAAATGGAGGACAGCGGTTCGAACGTAAGCGGTGTCTTGGCCCCACCTTCCGGATCAGAGCCTGATTGACGATGTTGGCCCCGAACGAGGGCTTGGACATATGTCAATTTCACAGCTTACGCTTACATCCAGCGATGAAGAGCCGGTTCGGCGGTTCGAGGTCTTCACGGGCAGCGGTCGTCGGCGCGAGTGGAGCGATGAGCGCAAGGCTGAGATCGTCGCCGAGAGTTATGAGCCGGGCGTGACGGTCTGCGCCGTGGCTCGGCGTCATGGATTGACCCCGCAGCAATTGTTCACCTGGCGTCGTCTCGCCCGCAAGCCGCTAGAAGCTGTGCCGGTCGTCGAGGCCGTTCCGATGTTTGCGCCAGCGGTTCTTGACGTGCCTACGAAGCCTGAAGCGAAAGAGCCGGAACCGGCGCGTGCCTCGAGAAAGAAGTCGAGCAGCAGCGGCGCAATCGAATTGGAGATCGGCGGGGCGATCGTGAGGATCGCATCTGGCGCGGACGCTGCTACGATTGCCGCCGTCATTCAGGCCGTGAAGGCACAGTCGTGATCGGGCCTTCGGGAGCGGTAAAGGTCATGGTCGCCACCCGGCCTGTCGACTTCCGCAAAGGCGCGGAGGGCCTGGCGGCGCTGGTCAAGGCCGAGATGGGTGCCGACCCGTTCTCCGGCACGATCTACGTATTCCGGGCCAAGCGCGCGGACCGGATCAAGCTGGTCTTCTGGGATGGCAGCGGCGTATGCCTGGTGTCCAAGAGGCTTGAGGATGGTGAGTTCCATTGGCCCAAAATGCAGGACGGCGCAATGCGCCTGACCGCCGCCCAGTTCTCGGCCTTGTTCGAGGGGCTGGACTGGAAGCGCGTTCATGCGCCGATCGAGGCGCGTGTCCCGCAGACGGCCGGATAGCCGCCGCGACCTATTGAATCAGCCGCGTCAACACCCTCGTCCTGGGCGTCGAAGTGTGCTGTTGTCGTGCCATGACGATGACGGCCGACGAGCTTCCCGACGACCTGAACGCGCTCAAGGCCATGGTGCTTTCGCGCGAGCTCGAGAACGCCCGACTGCGACAGATCATCAAGGAATTGCAGCGTCATCGCTTTGGCCGTCGCGCTGAGACGCTTCCAGAAGATCAGCTTCTCCTTGGGCTCGAAGAGGCCGAACAGGTCGAGGCGGACGGTCTGGAAGATAGGGAGCAGGCATCGAGCGATCTGCGCCGGGAACGGGTTGCCAGGCGGCGGACAAACCGTGGTGCCCTTCCTGCCCATCTGCCGCGCATCGATGTAGTCATCGACATCGAAAGCCATGACTGCCCCTGCTGTGGCAAAGGCCTGCATCGGATCGGCGAAGACGTCAGCGAGAAGCTCGACATCGTGCCAGCCCAGTTCCGCGTTCTGGTAACGCGTCGTCCCAAATATGCATGCCGGGCCTGCGAGGAAGTCGTCGTCCAGGCGGCAGCTCCCGCGCGGTTGATCGAAGGTGGCATTCCGACTGAAGCGACCGTCGCCCAGGTGCTGGTCTCCAAATACGCCGATCACCTGCCGCTCTACAGACAGGCGCAAATCTATAAGCGCCAGGGTATCGACCTCGACCGCTCGACACTTGCCGACTGGGTCGGTCGCGCCGCCTGGCACCTGCGCCCGGTTCATCAAAGGTTGCTCGAGCATCTGAGGGCCTCGTCCAAGCTCTTCGCCGACGAGACGACCGCCCCGGTGCTCGATCCTGGTCGGGGAAGGACGAAGACCGGGCAGCTATGGGCATACGCTCGCGATGACCGACCATGGCAGGGGACCGATCCGCCCGGCGTTGTCTATGTCTATGCGCCTGATCGCAAGAGCGAACGGCCGATGGCGCATCTCAATGGCTTCGTCGGCGTCCTGCAGGTGGACGGATACGTGGGCTATCGAGCGCTCGCCGCCGGCAACAGCGTGTCTCTGGCATTCTGCTGGAGCCACGTGCGACGGCGATTTTATGAGTTGTCGACCGCCGGTCCTGCGCCCATCGCCAGCGAAGCGCTCAGGCGTATCGCCGAGCTCTACAAGATCGAGGACGATATCCGCGGCAGGACGCACGAGGAACGCCGCGCTGTCCGGCAGGAAATGAGCCGCCCGATCGTTGACGACCTCGCGCCCTGGCTGACCGAGCATCTCGCCCTTATCAGCCAGAAGACCAAGCTCGCCGAAGCCATCCGCTACGCGCTCTCACGCTGGGACGGGCTCACCCGCTTCATCGATGACGGCCGCATCGAGATCGACTCCAACACCGTCGAGCGTTCCATCAGGCCGATAGCCCTCAATAGGAAGAACGCGTTGTTCGCCGGCTCTGACGCCGGAGCCGAACATTGGGCGACCATCGCTTCGCTCATTGAAACGGCCAAGCTAAACGGCGTCGAGCCGATGGCCTACCTGACCGACGTCATCACGAGGGTCGTCAACGGCCATCCTAATAGCCGGATCGATGACCTTATGCCCTGGGCCTATGCCGAGAAGCCCATCGCAAAGGCCGTGGTCTGAGAACACCGCTTACGTTCGAACCCCATCAAATTTAGGGATCTTCTGAATTCGGGGCCGGAGCATCAACCATGACCGATACCACTTCACCGGCGATGAAGTAGTATCGGTCGTTAGAAACCATCTCGTCCCGCTGCCCCGCCGATTCTACGCTATGGTGCGATATTCCGCGCGATGGCTGCGTAATGCCGCATCAATCCTCCGCCTTCCGATACACACGGAAGCAAGGTGATCGTCAGAATGCCGCTTTCTACAGAATCTCACGATTGGGGAGCTGCTCGAGCCACATCTTTTCAGCGGACCATCACATTGAAGGTCAGGGCGAGGAATTTCTCGGACCGCCGAAGCGTTCATGCCGGCTGCAATTAAAGAAGCTCGGAGTCGCCACTTTCGATCCGTCCCGCCATTCTTCCAGCGAAACCTTGCATCGCGGTGCGGATGTGATCACAAAGGAGCCGCACGCGCTTTGTTTGCCGCGTGTCGCTATGTGTCAGCAACCATATGTCGCCGGTGGGTTTGACCGGACTTCCTGGCACGCGGACAAGCATGGGATCGGCGTCGCCCAGAAAGCACGGCAAGACTGTAATCCCCATGCCCGCGCGGGCGGCTTCGAACTGCGATCGCATCTCTGCAAATCGGATCGGAGTGGTCGTCATCCGGATCCCGCCTTGCGGATCCCAATCCGACGGAATGACCTCATTGGTTCCCAACAGCCAGGCTGCAGGGGTCGAGCGGGCTGTCATCAGATTTCGCTGGACGTAGAAGCCCGTATGGAATTCGCAGAGCCTCGTACCATAGAGTTTGTCTGGTGGAGTTCCGTCGCCGATGACCACGCGCAAGGCGACGTCCGCCTCCCGGTTGCCGAGATTGACCACCGACAAGGAGCCGATAATTTCCAGCGCGATATCAGGATAAGCAGCCCTGAACTCCACCAGAGTTGGCATCAACAGGTCGGTCGCAAACGAAACGGGGAGCGTGAGCCTCAAAGGTCCTGAGACGCTCTGGTCACGCCCGAAAATCTTAGCCTCTATCTGAGACGACGCCATCGACATCTGCCCGGCCAACTCCACGATGTCAGTCCCCGCATCCGTCAGTCTGTATCCGGACGGCAGCTTGTCGAA
The DNA here is from genome assembly GCF_004363725.1 of Aquamicrobium defluvii. Classification (GTDB taxonomy): domain Bacteria; phylum Pseudomonadota; class Alphaproteobacteria; order Rhizobiales; family Rhizobiaceae; genus Mesorhizobium; species Mesorhizobium defluvii. The sequence goes on from NZ_SNZF01000016.1 coordinate 66,535, forward strand.
AAGTTTGGTGTTGAGCTTTTCTTCGAGGCGCCCAATGCCGCGGATGATCGTTGCGTGATTGACGGCAAGTGCGTCCGCGGCCGCCCGCACCGTGCCGCCTTCTGCGACAGCCAGAAACATGCGGACTTCATCCCAGTGATCCATGGTGCGTTTTCTCACATCTGTCGTGCGACCACCGCCAGTTTAAAAGAGATCAGGCTTGGGTAATATACGGTTATAAGAAGAGGATGTGCAATATCGCACCACTCCAGTCGCGTCCTCTTGCTGAGACAACCAGACACAGTCACACAAAGGATATTTATGAATACGCTGTCTTTGATGCGGAGCGCTGCCTTCATCACACTCATGTTTGCGTCCGCGAGCGCCTCGGCACAAGCACTCTCCGATCTCAAGCCTTCTGCGGAACCGCTCGTTCTTCAAAGCCAGGGCAGCTTCTTCGTTGGCGGAAGGACGGTCGAGACCGAGAATTTTCGTATTGAGCCTCGCATCTAGCAATGGGGGGCCCTCGAAACCGGCGTGGCCCTGCCTCCCATGACGGCGATGGTCGCGGCCAGCAGTCTGCTATCCGCCACTATCGTCAGAGCTGTTGGATCTCGCCGTTCACTCAGTGCCGCGTTCCTCGTGTATGCCGGCGGCGCGGCCGGTCTGCTTCTGGCCGAACGACTACGCCACTCGCTGTTCGTCGTTCAGGAGAGACGGCTTGCTTGGGGCCTTGCCGTTGAACAGACCCTCGGGACCACGATCATTGAAACGCACCACCAAGTCGCGCACTATCTGAACCGTCACAGTGCCAAGCCGGGCGGCATCCGCGCGTGAGCCACCATCATAGATCGATGCAAGCGACAGAAACCGGCGCGCCTGATCGGCATCGCGTGTCCGCCGGGCCAAAAGCCGCAACCTGGCCCCGTCGAAATCCGCCCGCAAAGAAATCGCTGAACCCATCGCAAACCTCCAGTTTGCGCAAGAGATTCATTCGTCGGTTGCTGGGAATCCCGATGAGATTCACACCTAGAGCGGCGGGCGATTAAACTGCAACGCACCCGGCTTCTTTGAAGTAATTCCAGCATTCCTGCGGGCTGAACAGGTGATAGATTTTGCCGACGGCCCTCCATAGTTCATCGTAAGATCTTGCTTTTTCTTTTCGCAGCAAGGTCTTAAGTTTGGCGAAGGCCATTTCAATAGGATTGAAATCCGGGGAATACCGGGGGAGAAAGAGAAGCCACGCCTTTCTCTCAGCAATGGACGCAGCGGCTCTCGGGCTTTTGTGAACGTTGAGATTATCCCAGATGACCACATCACCGGGCCTGAGTGTTGGTGCGAGCTGGGTGCGCACATAGGTGTCGAACTTATCACCATCCATCGCACCATCGACGACGAAGGGAGCCGTTATGGCGTCACAACGCAGGCCGGCGATGAAGGTCTGGGTGTGCCATTTGCCAAATGGCGCATCAGCCTGAAGACGCTCACCTTTTTTGCTTCTGCCTCGTGTAGGCGTCATGTTGGTTTTGATTGACGTTTCGTCGATGAAAATCAGCCGACCAGGGTTCTTGTGCATTGCAGGTTGGCGATGAGTAACCCACTCATCGCGCTCCTGGCGTACATCTGCGCGAGCGCGTTCCGCTGCCATCAGTGTTTTTTTTATAAGTGTGTCCCGCGCGGCAAAGCATCTTGGACAGGTTCGAGGGATCAGCACTCACGCCGTGTTGTGCTTCCAACCATACCGCCAGGTCAGGCATCGTGATGTCCGGCTGAGCATCTACCTTCGCAATGATGACATCGCGGTAAGGCCCAAGCTTGCCGCTCTCACGTGGCCGGCCGCGTTGTGACGGCTCGAGGGAGCCTGTCCGATCAAGTCGTTGCTTGAACCGAACCGCCGTTGCTGGCGAAACGCTGAAATCTGCGGCTGCACCGCGTCTCGATCGGCCCTGATCTATCGCATCAACAATCCGCTGGCGAAGATCAAGAGAATAGCTATGGGTCATCGAAGCACCTCCTGTCCCATAGAATCATGAAACCGGCAGTCTGGGGAATCCCTGAAGATTCAAAAAATCCGCCCGCCGCTCTAAACCAGCGGATCTACCGCTTTGGCGAGTTACGCAAGGCGATCCCAGGCATCACACAGCACATTTTCACAGCCCAGCTGCGGGAGCTGGAGGGGGATGGGCTCGTGTCGAGGACGATCTTCTCCGAGGTGCCGCCACGCGCCGAATATGCCATCACCGATAGGCACGTGGCCTCGGGCCGACTATGGAGGCGCTCGCAGCCCGGTGGGCCATCCATGGCGGCACGGTTTCCGCCAAGCGGTCAACGGGGAGCGGGGGGCGGGCGTAAAGCCAGGGAATAGGACTTCAGCCAAGGAATTCGGCCAACGGCCCAAGCCCCATGATGACCGGGCAGCATCTCGCTGTTACTTCAGTACGCCTCCGGCTGCAATCACCGCTTCCGGCGTATCGACATCGAGAACAGCGCCATCGCCGATTTCGACCTCGATAACAGCAAGGCCGCAAGATTCGATGATTTGGCGGGCGCCGACATCGCCTTCAAGCAGGGTCACCTCTTCATGCAGCGACTGCGGCAGAATGACGGGATTGCCGCGCTTTCCCTGAGAGGCCGCACGCACGACCGCGTGGCCGCCAGCAGTCCGGAATGCGGAGATCAGGGTTGTAAGATCACCGGCGGTGACATCAGGCATATCGGCAAGCATCACTAGGACGCCGTCGGCCCGGCGAGGCTTCGAGGCGCCAAAACCCCGTTTTAGCGAGCTTGCCATGCCAGAAGCAAAATCGGGATTGTGGGCAAGATCGAGGTCAAGGCCATCCAAGGCGGCCTGGATTTCCTCGTGCCGATAACCGGTGACAACCGTCACAGAGTTGGCGCCGCTTGAAATAGCACGTTCTGCAGATCTGCGCACGAGGGGTACGCCGGCGAATTCGGCAAGCAGCTTGTGCGTTCCTCCCACACCCATACGGCTCGCTCTGCCGGCCGCAAGGAGGATGATCGCGACAGAAATCGGGTCGCGCGAACGCGGCCTTCTCTCGATCTGCATGGTCAATTGTCTATCGCTCCTTGTTGAGGAAACGCTTCAGTCAGATTGAGCGGAGTACGCGGCAGCAATGTCCGCCAGGACAGATAGTGCCAGCGTACGAGCATCACGAGTGGGACCAAACATTCCTATTGGCGCCTTGATTCGGGCGAGCTGGCTTTGGCTATATCCCAGTGTCCGCAGAACTCCGCAACGTTTTTCGTGAGTTCGCCGACTTCCTAAAGCACCGATATAGAACGGTTCCCGTGCCAGCGCTGATTTAAGGAAAGGCATCTCTTGATCGATATCGTGAAACAACAGTGCGACCGCCGTGTCCTGGTCGATGAATTCATCAATCTTCACAGTTGACTGACCATCAAACGACAAGCGTTCGAACGCCGTAGCCGTAGCAAGCCGCGTTGCCGCATCGAGCTCAATGCCGCGCCCGCATAAAAGAAGCTTTGCCCTGGGTCTATAGTCCCGCATGAACAGGCGTCCAATCCAGCGCGTCCCAGTGGTCGGCACCATGACGGTAAGCGACTGACGGTCCGGGTCATAGCCGAGGGCGGTGCGCCTGCGCGATCGAAGCTCGAAAAGAACTTCGCGTACAGCCGTAGCATCTTTCAACACGTGAATTGCCAGAGTAATGCCACCGCCGCACGGAAGAACAATGTCGAAAAAGCGCGATCCTTCACCTAGCAGAAGATACCTGTCGACGCCTTTACCAATCGCTTCGAGTGCTTCCGCTGCGACCGCAGCTTCGGTGCAGCCTCCTGAGACATAGCCACTGTAACCCCCATCCGCGCAAACAGCCATCTGAGCACCAAGTGCGCGAGAAGATCCTCCTCGGATTTCCACTAAAGTGACGAGCGCGGTTCCAAGACCGCTTTCTGCACTATCGACGGCAAAACGGAGGATCTCTTCAGGATCGTCGGTCATAGCCGCGCAATACGGTACAACTGGAATCGAGTTTAGATTAGCGAGCGACTTCAAGGTACAGTTCTCCCGACATAAAAGCCCCCGTGATCTTAAGCCGTATTCGTTTTACACCACGGCTTGAGGCAATCGATTTTAGCGTCAGTACGGCGCACGCCTAACAGTTTGGTCATCCAACTAGTTTTATGCGCATGACGTGAAGCCTCCATTTCCCTCTGCGGCCAGGAATTCGCGAGCGCTTGCCCCCATCACACCAAAGCAAAGATTATGTATCTGAACCATCTCGCAGTGCCATACATGGGGCCTAGTTCGCGCGCGATGCTGTCTCTCGTTCTCTTAGCGTCCGTCTGTCAATTTTCTGCAGGGCCGTCCGGGGAAGTGACCCGACAAAGACGATCTCGTCTGGCACTTTGTAGCCGCCACAGTGGTGCCGTACTTGACCCTTCAATTCGTCGGCCATCGCCACATCACCGCTGTAGTGGTCCTTGAGTACCACATGCGCCTTGACCTTGCTGAGACCATCGGCGCCCTCGATTGCGAAGACAGCTGCCTCCAGCACGCGTTCGTCACGAGTGATGGCGGCCTCGACCTCGATCGGCGACACCCAAAGGCCCTTCACTTTGAACACATCGTTTGAGCGTCCGGCGAACCAGAAATAGCCGTCCTTATCGAACAACAAATGGTCTCCGGTCCTCACCCACTCACCCTGGAACGTTGCCTTGGTTTCGTCGAACTTCCGCCAGTAGAACAGGCAAGCCGTCCGCGACTTTACCAGGCATTCCCCCGGTGTATCGGGGTTTGTAATGGTGTTCCCATCGTCGTCCACCAGCCGGATCTCCACGCCAACGATAGGCTTCCCAAGCGATCCCCGCCGGAAATCTGAAGGTCTGTTGGCAATCCACTCATATGTCACTTCGGACGAACCAATGCTGTCAAACAATTCCAGCCCGAACCGGCGATGCCAACGTTCGAACACTTCCGGAGGCATCTTCTCTGACGCAGTATAGACTGCGCCCAGCGAGGAAAAATTGGGCTCCAGCCCGTGCTCTTCGAAATGGGCCAGCAACAGCTTGATGACCGTAGGGACGGTAATCAGCTTCGTCGGAAGATGCGTTTCTATAGCATCTGTCAGCTTCGAGGGAGTTAGATTGTCTGACATTATGATGGCAGTTCCGCCCCAATAGAGCGGAATCAGCAGACCCGGCCACAGCCCATGAGTGAAGTACTTTTTGGAGGTTGCGAACACGATGTCGTTTTCCGTGTAGCTCCACCAGAACCCTTGACGCTCGGGGACCAGAATGAAGTCATGGGCAAGATGCGTGATACCCTTCGAGGTTCCCGTCGTACCGCCGGAATAAAACATGTAGCTTACGTCGTTGGCATGCAGCGGGGTGGCCTCGAACTGTGCCGATTGACCGTGCACAAGTGAGCCATAGGTCGTGACACGAAGCCCGGCCCGAGTGATGCCAGTGGCCTCAGGTGCATCGCCGTTGACAAGGATCGTCCGGAGCGTTGCGGGCAAAATGTCCTGCGCCTCGATGATCTTTGCCATTTGCCGGTCATCTATGAAGACCGCAGTGGCGGCTGTGTCGCGGATGAAGTAGACAAGCTGGTCGGTCTTATAAAGATCCGAGATGCTGACCGGGACTAGACCGGCCCGAAGTGCGCCCAGCCAAATGGCCACGCTTGCTAGCGTATCGGTCGCCGAGATCAGGATCCGGGACCGTTCGGGCAAGCCGGCAGCGCACAGCCCATTAGCGGCACGGCAGACTTCGGCGAGCAGGGCGCGATAGCTGATCGCCTCGCCGTCCGAGATGAGCGCTGTTTTGTCTGCCCGGCCACCCTCGACGTGTCGATCGAGCAGGAGGTCCGTCGCATTCACATATTCAGGGATTGCCGGATCGTTCCAGGCCTTCCAGGCTTCAGAATAGATTGGCAAAGTCATCTTTTTTCCACACGTATTTGTTGTTCTGCTAACGGCGGGCGCTAAGGCTCACGAAATCCCGAGATAAGCGTTCTTTATATCCGCGCGCGCCTCGAGCCCGGCAGGCGTACCCGCAAATTGCACCATTCCCTGCGAAAGCACTGTCACAGTATCGGCAAGCGACATTGCCATGGCTGCATTCTGCTCGACGAGGAGGATAGACGTTCCAGTCTCCTTGATCCGCGCCAGGGTTGCGCGAACCTCCTCGACGATGACCGGAGCCAAACCTTCGGAAGGTTCATCGAGAATGAGAAGGACCGGATCAGCGAGCATCGCGCGTGCAATAGCCAACATCTGCTGTTCCCCACCGGAAAGCTGATGGCCCAAATGCCCCATACGCTCGGAAATACGAGGGAAAATCGCCAGGACTTGATCGCGCCGCGCGGCAGAACACCCCCGTGCCCACATGGCGACCTCAATATGCTCCCGCACTGTCAACGAGCCAAAAATCCCACGGTTCTCTGGCACATAGCCAATTCCCTGTGCGATGATACGATGGGTTGACATATCGCTAATGGTCTTGCCGTTGAAGGCGATGCGGCCTCTTCGGATCGGCGTAAGGCCAACGATAGATCGCAAAGTAGTCGTCTTGCCCGCACCGTTTCGTCCCAGGAGGGCGAGGCATTGGCCATGCCTCAACTCCAGGCTTTCGCCTTGCAGGATATAACTTTCTCCATAGTAGGTATGGATGTCGCACAATTCGAGTAGCGGCCGGCTGGGATTCGTCTCGGTCATAGGTTGGCTCCGTGATAGCTTGCGGATTCTCCGAGATAGGCGGCGCGAACTTCTGGGTTTTGCCGGATCTGATCAGGCGAGCCGGTGGCGACCGCAACGCCGTAGTTAAGCACCGTTACCTGTTCGCAAACTCCGAACACTACGTCCATGTCATGTTCGACAAGCACAAGAGTAATATCCTTGGGCAGAGCGCGCAGGGTATCGATCAACAGCAGCCGTTCTGCAGGCGATGTTCCCGCCGCAGGTTCGTCAAGCAACAGAGCTTTGGGTGAACATGCCAGAGCAATCCCTACTTCTAGCTGGCGTTTCTGGCCATAGGACAGGGTCTTGACCTCCCGGTGCAGCGCATCCTCTAGTCTCATGCGCACAGCAACCTCTTCGGCTTTAGTTCGCATTGCACTAAAGCTGGATGCAGATCGGATAAGGTTGAACCGGTTGGGCGTTCCCGCCTGCACCGCCAGCCGAAGGTTCTCAAAAACCGTGAGGCCCTCAAACAAGGCATTCTTTTGGAATGAGCGGGCGAGACCGGCGCGATTGACCTGCTCGGGCGTTAGCCCCGCCAAGTCCCGCCGATCGAGGCTTATGGAACCGCTTGTCGGTTTAAGCCAACCGGAGATCATGTTGAACAGCGTAGTCTTGCCCGCGCCGTTCGGACCGACGATGGCGTGCCGAGCGCCCGCGTCGACCTCCAGGTCGAACCCCTGTATGATTTGTAGGGCACCAAAATGCTTCTTGAGGTTCTTTATCGACAGTTGGGCCATCACGCGCGCCCCCTCTTGAGCAAGGTTTGTAGCCGGGTGGAGAGCATACCGAGAAAGCCAGCTATGCCACCTTTGAAAAAAGCGACGACCAGCACAAACATGATGCCGAAGATCATCATGTATGAATCAGTAAGCGTGGAAAGGAAACTTTTGAGCAACACGTAGAACGCCGCACCCAGCAAGGGGCCGAAAAAAGCTTGCGAGCCTCCAATGATGACAATAAAAAGGACCTCGCCCGACATTTGCCAGGACATGATATGCGGATTAACGAAATAGGCGTGCTGCGCCCATAGGCTCCCCGCCAGGCCCGCAACCAGGCCGGAGATGGCAAAGGCGAGGGCCTTGTAGGGAGTCGGGTTGTAACCGATAGCCATTATGCGCTTCTCGTTTTCTCGAATGCCCGCCAGCGTTCGACCAAAAGGGCTTTCCACCACCATGCGCAGGGCTATCAGCGTCACCACGAAGAACGCCAAAACCGTGAGGTAAAAGGTATGGTCGCTATGGGTATTCAATCCGAGTAGGCTGAGATCCAGCCGAGGAATACCTGTCATGCCGTCATCGCCTCCCGTCATGCGGGATTTTTCCGCAATGGCGTGAAGCAACTGCCCGAAGGCGAGCGTGATCAGCAGGAACTGCACGCCGCGTGTGCGCACGCTGAGTATGCCGATGAGACAGGCAATGATGAGACTTGCCAGCATGGCGCCGATCATGCCAATCCACACCGGATAGCCAAGCAGCACCGTGGCAATGGCGGTGATGTAGGCGCCAACGCCAAGGAACGCGGCGTGGCCCAAAGACACCAGGCCCGTATAGCCAACCAGAAGATTTAACCCGGACGCAAGGAGGGCGAGGATCAGCACTTCGGTCAAAAGCGAGATCGGGTAGCTGCCTAAAAGGAGAGGTGCGACGAGTAAGCCGGCAAGACCGGTCGCTGCCATGATCCAGAATCTGCTGTTACGGCGATGATCCGCATCCATCCCTGTTGCCGGCACTAACGATACTTTGGAAGTATGCCGAGTGAGCGAGTTTTCCATGATGTAAACCGTTCTGACTAGATCGTCTGTTGAGGGCGGCCGAAAAGGCCAAGCGGCCGGACGATCAGCGTGGCGGCCAGAAGGATGTAAATCGCAAAAGTCGAGGCCTCCGGCAGGTAGGCTTGGGTCAGTGTATCAGTCATGCCGACTATGATGGCGCCGATAAAGCATCCCTTCACCGACCCAAGGCCACCTAGGATGACCACCACGAGAGTGGGGATAAGTATCTGCACGCCCATGTTGACGTCGATCGACAACTCGGCGCCGGCAACCACGCCGGCAAAACCCGCGAGACCACACCCGAGCGCGAAGACCAGCGCGAAGACCAGATAGATGTTAATCCCCATTGCCCGGACCATCTCGTTGTCGTCAACTCCGGCCCTAACCACGGCACCCAACACGGTCCGTTCAAGCAGAAACCATGCACTGAGCGCCACTGTAAGTCCGATTATGATGATGAACAGTCGATACGTTGGATAAAGAATGCCAATATTGACCGCTCCTCGTAAGAATTCGGGCTTGTCTATACTTAGGAAGGTCAGTCCGAGCGTTTCGAAAAAGATCAGGTCGATGGCGCCTATGACGAAAAAAAGCAGGCCAAACGTAAGGAGAGCCATGTCGAGATGCGCACTTCGCCCCTGGTCTTTAAGCGGTTGCAGTACGAAATATTGCAGAACGAATCCGAGCAGAAGCGGCAGCAACGGCGCGATCGTAAGTGCGAGCCAGAAGTTGCCAGTCGTACTAAACAGGGCATAACCGAAATATGCACCGACCATATAGAAGGCGCCATGCGCTAGATTGAGAGTATCCATCAATCCGAAGATGATGGTGAGGCCGATCGCCATCAGGAAGATGAGCATCGACAGTTGCAGCCCATTCAGGGCGTTGAACAGAAAAAAGGACATCGCGTTACCTGACCTAGCTGAAGAACGAGGCGCCAGGAACCAGCCAGGCGCCCCAATTGGGCTCAAGCTACATTTTGCAGCCGGGCAGGTCCTCGCCGTAAGGAGTGGTAGTTACCAACTCGTGATGTAGGCTACCTGCGCCTTCTACGATGCGGATGATATAAAGCTCGTCCTGAACCGCGTTGTTGGAGCTGTTGAAGTGCACAGGGCCGCGGGGATCATTCACAAGCTTCAACTTCGAGATGGCCGAAATGATGTCAGCGCCATCCGCAGGCAAGTTGCCGCCATTAGCCTTTATAGCATCGGCAAGGCCGTCAAATATTGCGACCGCGTTGGTGTAGCCAAGCGCGTTGGACGCCATGGGCAGGCGACCGAACTTGGCTTTGAATTCACTTTTGAACCGCTCGGAGGCCGGGGTCTTCAGGGCATTGGTATAAACGGTGATCTGCATGGCATCGCGTTGAGCACCACCCATAGCACTCCACAGGGCTTCGTCATAAAGCCACATGTCGCCCCGCAGCGGCATCATTTCCTTCATGCCGAAGTCCGCGTGTTGCTTGACGACCTGCACAGCTTCCGAACCGGCATAAAACGAATAAATCATCTCGGCACCAGTCTGCTGCGCGCGCAGCAATGATGGGCCCCAATCTTTAGTCGTTGTAAACGGCGTCATGATTTCCATCACCACTTTACCGCCCGCGCCTTCGAAGCCGCGCTTGAAACCTTCCTTCATGGCCTGACCCGCGGAATAGTCCGGCCCCATGAATACGGCGGTCTTCACGCCCGATTTCGCCCAGTAGGCGCCAGCGGCGGACTGAAGTGCGTTGGCCGAGAATGAAGTTCGCGCAACATAGGGACTGCAAAATTTGGTGGTCAATTCATCCGCAACGGCGAAACCTGCAACGAAGAGGGACTCGCTCTTGGTTCGCGATACCGGCGAGTGCTATGCCGACCCCTGACGAAATCGTCCCGCCAAAGATTGCGACGCCGTCTGACTTGATAAGCTTGTTGGCCTTCTGAATCCCGGCCGGCGGAGAGTTCTCGGAATCTTCCTTGATGATCTGGATCCGGTAGTCGCCGGCTTTGCCCCCGCGCTCATCCAAGGCAAGCATCCAGCCATCTTCAATATCTTTGGCTAGTTGAGCATATGTACCGCTGAAGTCAGTGATAAGACCGACCTTGACGACTTTCTCCTGCGAAAAAGCGGCGCTGCTGGCGGCCGCCAAGAGTCCGACGGTCAACAAGACCGCGTTTGCGTACTTCCTCATATCTTCTCCTCCCAAGAGACGCGCCACTTAAGGTAAATTGGTGCGATAATGCGCATTTAAATGACTCCACGATGATTTTGTCAAGAAACAATTATCAGGCCGAGCCGCGCCCGTTGATTCGATTGACGTTTTATGGTGACCGCTAGAGGGAGAGGTGTGTGTCCCTGTGCTTATAACGATAATGAAAGTCCGAAAATTTGTTGTCAACTAAATTTATGTATTTTATCGTTTATGTCTGTCCCCTGTCATCTCCGTTGAAGGGCAGGCAGATATCTGGAGTGCCGTGACATGACCGACGTCCCAGATAAGATCAATGTCCTGTGGGATATGATGCTTCGCAGTTGATTTACGTGACCGCTTTACCGCTGGGATTTGGCTGGTCCCCAGCGCCCCTTAGTCGGCGCATACTATTGTTGATGATGGTCTGTAGAGTGACGGACTGCAGCGTTGCCGCTGAAATGCGATCAATCTCTTCCATGACCCGAAAGAGTTCGGCTGCGACATTGGAGGGCGCGTCCGGTCGGTCTGGGCTGGTGAACCAATCGGGTTCGAACAATTTTATGATATCGTACAGCGCGATCTTACGTGCGTCACCCACGAAACTGCACCCCCCGCCGACGCCTCGTGTTGATTCGGCTAGCCCTGCTAAAGACAGGGTGCGAAGCACTTTCGCAAGATGGTGTTGCGACATGCCGTAAATCTCGGCAATTTCGCTAGCGGGAATTTGCTCGCCCGGACGCGAGGCCATATGTAGGAGGGCTACAATCGCTGCCCGCGTCGCCTGCTGCAATTTCATCAATTATCTCCTAGTGTCCGCCAATACAGCAGGGCCTAGTCGGCCCGCATTTCCAATTCTATGTAAGGTCCTGCAGCCATGCCCTGCATGCGGAAAAACGCAATCAAGCTCTGTGCGTCGATGTGCACCATTGTGCGGATCAGGTCTATGCTGTGTTCTCGAAAATACGCGATTGACGCTTCGAACAGCCGCGAGGCGACTTGCAAATGGCGGTGTTCCGGTCGCACGGCGACTGCCTGGATCCAGCCGCAAGGCGGTGAGCCAAATTCCCAAGCCTGGATCGACCCCAAAACGTAACCTATTACCTGCCCGTCACGCCGGGCAACGAATAAGAGAGATGACCGGTCCGTGCTCTGTCGCAGATAGTGCGCGTACCAAAAGTCCGCTTTCGAGGTCCCGGTTACAGCTGCGTCAATCTCCACAATTTCGGGGACATCTACCAAATTCACCGGGGAGATGGTGACATCTTCGCCAAGTTTCACATCCTGAGTCATCTTTTCATCTCTCCATTTAACCACTGCCAGCCAACTGACGGTACCCCAAGCCCCGCGAGTCCCGCAATAGTCCTCGCATGGCAGGGGTCGGGCCGCAATTTTAATGTGGTAAAACCGTACTAAATAACCTTTACACAGATGTCGGATTGGTGCTAGTTCTCTTGCAGACGCCACCCGTTCATCAGATCGGGCAACTTCATCAAGGCCGGAGCGCATTGACGCGATCCTGTCGCTTGCGAGGCAGTGAATTGATGTACGCGGATGTCAAAAAAAACACCCATTCGACCCAAGGTTGGGTTGGACGCAGTCTGGAGCGCCATGAGGACGCAGCTTTGCTCATGGGGCAGGGCCGTTATGTCGATGACTTCCCCATAGCGCCCAACACCCTTCATGCCGCCGTGGTGCGTGCGTCGCACGCCCATGCCTTGATAACTGCGATTGATACGACGCGCGCTCTAGCCGTACCGGGCGTTCGCCATGTGATCACGGGCGAGCAGATCAGGGCCATCTCCGATCCCTTCCTTACCGTACTTAAGCAGCCTATCGATCAATGGGCGCTGGCGGTCGAGCGGGTTCGCTATGTCGGCGAAGCTGTGGCTGTCGTGCTAGCCGATGATCGTTACATTGCCGAGGATGGCGCAGCTCTGGTCGATATCCTCTATGAGCCGCTTCCCGTTGTAGTCGATCCTGTGGCTGCCGTGCGCTCTGACGCGCCGCTGCTACATCCGGCTGCCGGCAGCAACCAGCTTTCCGTGCGGGAATTCGTCTACGGTGAACCTGATGCCGCATTCGCCCGCGCTGAGCGGACCATTTCCGTAGACATCGAATATCCGCGTAGTTCCTATACGCCTATGGAGTGTTTCGCAGTAGTGGCCGAGTACCGGCCGGGCGACAAGAGCTTCGACGTTCTCGCCAATTTCCAGGGACCTTTTTCCGCCCACCCGGTCATGGCCAAGGCGCTGCGGGTCCCGGGCAGCAGGCTACGGTTACGCATACCGCCGGATAGCGGCGGCAGCTTTGGTATCAAGCTCTCGGTTTTTCCATACATCGTCCTGATGGGGCTTGCCGCCCGGATAAGCGGTCGCCCGGTCAAGTGGATCGAGGATCGCCTAGAACACCTTCAGGCAGCCAATTCGGGGCCGAACCGCATTACTCGGCTCGATGCGGCAGTCGAGCCCGATGGCCGGGTCACGGCGCTTCGCTTTGATAATCTTGAGGACTACGGCGCCTATCTTCGTGCGCCAATGCCTGGGCCACTCTATCGAATGCATGGTGCCACTACCGGCGCTTATGACATACGCCATCTCGCCATGGTGAATCGCGTCGTGGTAACAAACAAAATGCCTGCCGCCCTGGTGCGAGGCTTTGGTGGCCCGCAGCTTTATTTGGCTCTTGAGCGGCTCATGCAGCGGATCGCAGTCGAACTCGGGCTCGATCCTCTCGAGGTAATCCGGCGCAACTTGATCTCTGCCGACGCTTTTCCGTATCGGACGCCGGCTGGCGCCTTGTACGATTCAGGAGACTACCAAAAGGCCATCGAGATCGCGACGGGCGATGGCCGACTGACGGACTTGCTTCGCCGGCGTGATGAAGCAAGGGCCGCGGGAAAACTTTACGGCATAGGTTATGCCGCAGTCGTCGAACCCGGCATGTCCAATATGGGCTATCTCAGCACCATATTGCCCGAGGAGATCCGACAGCAGCAGGGCCCCAAGAACGGAGCCGTCTCCATGGTCAGGGTCAATGTCGACGCCGTGGGTGGTGTCTCCATGACGGCCGATGTCACCGTTCAGGGGCAAGGTCATGCCACTGCTCTGTCGCAGATCGTAGCGGATCAACTTGGCCTCCACCCGCGGGATATATCCGTCAATCTGGAGATCGACACGCAGAAAGATGCGTGGTCAATCGCCGCCGGCAGCTATTCTTGTCGTTTCTCTCCCGGCACTGCCGTTGCCGCTCATCTCGCTGGAAAGCAGGTCCGCGATAAGGTGGCGCGCATTGCCGCTGGCCTTTTTAAAACAACGGAGGATGATGTCGGCTTCGGCGGCGGCAGGGTGTTTTCTATTGCGCAACCCGCTAAAAGTATGCCCTTCGGTCGCGCAGCCGGCACGGCCCACTGGTCACCGGTTCTCGTTCCCGATACCGATCAGCCCGGTATCAGCGAAACCGGCATCTGGGCTCCGCAGGAACTGGCTCCCCCTACGGGCGGCGACGAGATCAATACCTCGCTCACTTATGGCTTTGTATTCGACATGTGTGGCATCGAGATCGATCCTTTGACAATGCAGGTCAAGGTGGATCGATATGTCTCCATGCACGACGCCGGCAAGTTGATTAATCCACTCCTGGCCGAAGGTCAGATACGAGGTGCTTTTGTCCAAGGACTGGCAACAGCGCTTTATGAAGAAATCGTCTACGACGACAAAACAGGCGCTCTCCAGACCGGCACATTTGCCGAGTATCTCGTGCCCACAGCCTGCGAGGTGCCGCAGATCGAGATCATCCACATGGAGACTCCGTCACCCTTCACTCCCCTTGGAGCGAAGGGATTGGCCGAAGGCAATTGCATGAGTACGCCGGTCTGCATTGCCAACGCCGTGGCCGATGCATTGTCGCTGCGCGACGTGCGTTTGCCCATCACACCAAATCGTCTCAATGCTGTATTGGCCACCAATGAGGGTCCTGCGCCCACACTCACCAGCAACGTCGTCGATGCCGCAGCTATGGAAAAGGAGTTTGCAGAAGCGACAATTGCGGGCTCTGGAACATTGACGGTCGCGACGGAGGCAGGAAACATCTGGGACACCCTGCTCAATCCGCAAACACTCAAGAACATTATCCCTGGCTGTCATACGGTGACCGCACTTCGTCCCGATCATTTCCAGGCTGAGGTGTCCCTCGGGGTCGGCCCGGTCCGTGGTCGGTTCATCGCGGATGTCTACCTGAGCGATCTTGTTCCACAGCGACAGGCTAAATTGAGCGGCGAATTGCGAGGTCCGCTCGGCAAGGCAGAAGGGAAGGGGCGAATCATTCTCAGCCTTACCCCGGACGGTACAAGGATCGATTATGCTTACGGCGTCGATGTCGGCGGCAAAGTAGCTTCAGTCGGCGGCCGGATGATCCGCCGTGCCGCAGATATGATCATTGGCCAGTTTTTTGAGCGTTTGGTCGCGTTGTCAGGCGACGGAGACGCAACGCCGACCAAGAAAACCAGGTCTGGGCTAATGGCTTGGTTGGTCGGCCTGTTCGGAGGTCAAAAATGAAACCTGCGGCTTTCACTTATATGCGCCCAGACAATGTCGACGAGGCCCTGCAGATCTTGACCGAATACGGAAGCGAGGCGCGCGTACTGGCGGGAGGACAGTCGCTGATGGCCATGCTGAACCTGCGGCTGGTCGAGCCCGGAGTGCTGCTTGATATCTCGCGCCTACCGGCTTTGCGTCACATTCGCCTCGATAACGGGTTCATAGAGGTTGGAGCCGCAGTGACGCAAGCAGAGCTGCTCGCCTGGCCCGACCTCGAGCGCGAAGCGCCTTTCATCGCACAGGCGCTACCCTGGGTCGGTCATTTCCAGACCCGTAATCGCGGGACCGTCTGCGGCTCGATCAGCCACGCCGATCCCAGTTCGGAATTGCCACTCTCTCTCGCCTTGCTTCAGGGCGAGGCTGTCCTGCGCTCGAGCAAGGGAGAACGGCGGCTGGCGGCGCGTGACTATCAGACCGGCATGCTGCAGACGGCCCGCCGCGAGGATGAACTGCTTGTTGCGGTGCGTTTCCCCGTCGGCCTCGGCCGCGCGGGTGCTAGTTTCCAAGAAGTGTCACGGCGTCACGGTGATTTCGCCATTGTTTCCGCGGGCGTCATTCGCCACGCGGGGCGTATTCGGATCGGCATCGGCGGCGTCGCAGATCGCCCTTCCTGCATCGAGCTCGACGAAAACGTATCCGCTGCGAACTTGACCGAGCGGATCGAACAACTCGCTTGGGAGCTCGGTGGCTACGACGACATCCATGCCAGTGCTCGCTTCCGTCGTGATCTCGTACGGCGCCTGGCGCCAAAATTAGTTTCCGAGGTGCTGTCATGCGCATAATTAACAGTAATGAAATGTCTGCGGTGACCGTGGAGTTGAACGGCGAAAAGGTGACGGCCCTCGCCAGCCCCCGCATGCTTTTGAGCGATTTCCTACGCCATTCCGCCGGATCAACGGGCACGCACGTGGGTTGCGAGCACGGTGTCTGTGGGTGCTGTACGGTCAAGGTCGATGGCGTGGCGAGCCGGTCCTGCCTGATGCTTGCGATGCAGGCCGACGGCCGACGGATCGAGACGGTCGAAGGGTTGGCGACCGACGCTGATAATATGGCGCCACTACAACGCGCCTTTCGCCGCCATCACGCACTGCAATGCGGGTTCTGCACGCCGGGGATCCTCATGTCGTTTTCCGATTTTTTGGGCCGCAACCCCAACCCGGGGGAAGACGAAGTCCGCGAAGTGCTCGGTGGCCACATTTGCCGCTGCACCGGTTATGAGGGCCTGATGCGCGCGATCATGGAGGCCGCATCAGAAATGCGAGGCGAGCCTGTGCCCGCGGCCTCGGACACCGTCTAAAAATGTAATAACCATGGAGGAATACCAAATGTCTAATCAACCAACTCGCGAAGTCATCACCATCGATGGCAAGAATGTCGTTCTGCAACGCGACACGTCTCCCATGATCAACGGGGGCGTGTTGGAATTCGCCGACGCGCTCCGCGTCTTCAACATCTTCGACGATAAGTTCCAGCCATCTAACTTCGGCCTTGCCGATGGCAAGCCGCTACGCATGTACGATTCGACCACGGTCAAGATCGATCTCTCCAAGCGTAGCAAGGAAGACATGGGTTTCTGGCACCGCAACGCCGATGCGCACGAGATCATCTTTTGCGTCAAGGGTGCCCTGCGTTGGGAAACTGAGATGGGTGTCCGTACTTTACGGCCTGGCGATATGATGCTGATTCCTAAGGGGATTGCTCACCGCTCGACGCTTTGCGAGGAATCCGAAGCAGAGAATGTCTTGGTCGAGCTCAAAATCACCGAAGCGCTGAAATACGTCGCTGAAGACAAGTAAAAAGGTGCTGCCCATGATCGTCCGCTCCAACGGCGTCAACTTTAACTGCGTGATTGAGGGGCCCGAAGGGGCCCCTTGGATCACGCTGTCCCACGCGCTCGCCAACAATCTGACGCTGTGGGATGAGATCGCAGCGGCGTTGTCCAGCCGCTATCGGGTCCTGCGCTACGATCAGCGTGGCCATGGCCTCAGCGAAGTCGTCGCCGGGCCCTATGATTTCCCCATGCTTATCGCCGATGTCCTTGGCATTTGGGATGCTCTCGGCATCAAGCGCAGTCACTGGATCGGCCTGTCGATCGGCGGTATGATCGGATACGGGCTCGGTATCCACCATCCAGACCGGGTGCACAGTGTCATCGCTTGCGACTCTCGGCCCGATGCTCCTCCCGAATATGCTGCATATTTCCAGTCGCGCATCGACAAGGCGCGTGCCTACGGCATGGAGGGCGTGGTTGATTCCACGATTGAACGCTGGTTCACGCCGGAAACCCTGGCCGCTAATCCTCCAGTACTGGAGCGCGTGCGCGAGATGATCCGCACGACGAGCCCGTCGGGCCATGAAGGTTGCTGCGAGGCACTCAAGACCCTGGCCTACGGTCCCGAGCTACACCGGATTACCGTTCCGACGCTGCTTTTGGGTGGCGATAAAGACAAAGGCGCTCCACCGCATTTCCTTGCCGAAGGCGCGCGAAAAATTCCGACGGGCGAACACGTGGTCATTCCCGATGCGGGTCATATCAGCGCGTTGGAAAATCCAGCCGCAGTGTTGGCCGCGATCGAGTCATGGCTTGATCGGCACCCTGAAGCCTAAGCCCAGCTTTTTACCGGCCATGCGGCCTGCTCGCTGATTGAAATGGATACACTGCTATGAAAGCTGACGTTTTTTCGGTTCCTATGACAGACGGCGCGGAGATCGTCATCCGCCACTATTCCCGCCCGGGGGCATTGCGCCTCTACATCACCCACGGCAACGGTTTTGCCGTGGACGGCTACAGGATTTTTTGGGAGCCGCTTCTGGATGCTTACGATGTTGTCCTTTTTGACATGCGAAACCACGGCCGTAATGCGGGTACAAGCGCGGACGGGCACAATTACGGGCAGTTCGCTCGTGACGTCACTTCCATCCACCAAGGCACCGTCGCCCGTATTGGTCCGGCTAAATCTGTTGGTATCTTCCACTCTATGTCGGCCCGATCGGCAATGAAGAATGCCGTGCAGTTCGGCTCGCCGTTCGATGCGCTGGTGTTGTATGATCCCCCAAGCGTGCCGCCCCGCAACCATCCCCTCTACGAAGCGATGCGTGAGTTCGAGATCAAGCTGATCGCATGGGCTGCGGGCAGGCAGGATCGGTTCGCTTCTGTCGACGAACTCGAAGCACAATATTCCGAAGCGCGCGCCAGCGCCCGCTGGCACCCGCAGGCCCGGCGCGATATGGCTGAAGCCGTGCTACGCCCGCTGGCCGATGGAAGTTTCGAATTGTCCTGCCGCCGCGAGCTGGAAGCTGCCATCTATCTTGGCGCCCTGACACTCGATCTCTGGCCCATGGCCAGCGAGTTGGGGCTGCCGACCCTCCTGGTCGGGGCCGATCCCTCGGGTACGAAGGGACCGCCAACCGGCCCCGCCAACCACGCGCTTGCCCACGAAGGCGGCTACACGTACCACGGCATCGATGGGGCAGGACATCTGCTCCAAATCGAGAAGCCTGAAATATGTCGGGAAATCCTCATTGATTTCCTCGGAAGACTTTGAGTCTGGCGGATCGGGAAATGGTACTGACGGTGCCTCCGACGCTTACCAACACAGTATTTGACCGAAGATGGGACGCTTATTCGCCTGGTATGAGGCCATCTTCGGTAGCGTGCTTCTTTCTATCGTCATGATCCGAATTGGCCGCCCCATATTCAATCTTGACTGGATTCCTTCGAGTCTTCTCTACTTCATGCTGGGCTTGCTTTTGAGCGCTAATTCCCGTTGTCTTCTGTCAGCTGATAGTCTCGGCGCCGTTACGGCTCTGGATTGGTGCCACACTCGACGCGGGGTCTGGTACAGCTTGGTTGGGCGCGAGTGGCTGACGAGACTTTTCTGCATTGCCTTTTTGATCGTCAGCCGTCTGGCGGTGCTTCCTACCAATCTTGATGTCGTCCCTGCCGTCGATCTTTGTTTGAAGGGCGTCTCATTGCCGGTGTCAACTTTCTCTGCGGGGAAGGCCGGCACAATAGGCACAAACGAATCTGTGAAGTCAGCGATCGAGTGCCGATCGAGACCGGCTCGAAATGCCTGATCCCCAGACTGAAGTAACCTCCTGAGAAAAGGCAACATACACTGAACGGGCAGTTTTGTGGCAGACAGAAAACATCACCTGCTGAGACGCCTGACGTGTTGCGGCTGGCTCAATGACTTGATGCGCCGATGCCATCCTGACATGCTCGTCCACGTGCCGGTTTGCTGCCAACAAGGATGTTGCGATTCTCACGCACCCCGCCGGCGAGGACATGGGGGATTGCGTCGTCGCCGCTGTGCGACCGTTCCTACTTTGAGGCACAAAGGGGAGCTGAAAAGTCGCAACGGCGCTACGCCTAAAGGGTCGCTTTGAACCACCGGCCGCATGACCCCGGCGACGTGCTCCGACGCTTACCATATGCGCGGGCTGCCCGGATGTTGTTGCGCGGCGGAGCCAGCAATGGGCAGAAACAGGATCTCGGTGGCTTCGTTGCGGGTTATGCCAAAAGGGCGGCCTGCGATGCCAAACAAGTAACACTCATTCTGCACCGCCGTTACGCGGCTGAAAGTACCCGAGCGGGATTTTCAGATACGACCGCCCGTTGCTCTCAGGCTCCGGAAGGCGCCCCCCACGAATGTTGACCTGTAAAGCGGCGAGCATAAGCTTCGGTAACGGCAACGTCGCGTCGCGCGCGTCACGAACCTTTATGAAGTCATCCTCACTCGGTGATCCGGAAAAGTGTTTGTTATGTGCGAGGTGGTCGGCAACACTGGCCTGACACATTTGCACCCTGCCTCCCGGTGCGTAGTCATGGCCGACAAAGATCCTAGTATCTGAAGGCAGATCAAGGATGCGTCTTATGCTGCGGTAGAGCTCGCGTGAGTTTCCCCCGGGAAAATCTGCGCGGCTTGAACCACTATCTGGCATCATTAACGTGTCGTGCACGAAGGCTGCGTCGCCGGCGACATAGGTAATCGAAGCCATGGTGTGGCCGGGCGAAAACAGCACCTTTACCGAAATCCGGCCCACCTCGAACGCCTCACCATCCCTGAACAGTCGGTCCCACTGGGAGCCGTCGGTGCGGAAGTCATCGCTAAGGTGATAGATATCCTTCCATAACGCTTGAACCTTGGTCACGTGTTCGCCGGTTGCCATCGGCGCATTCAGCTTCCCTTTGAGATACGGTGCCGCAGAAAAATGGTCGGCGTGAGGATGTGTGTCGAGGATCCAGACGACTTGGATCCCTGTCATCGCAATATAATTCAGGATTTCGTCCGCGCGAGTTGTATCGACCGCGCCTGCCAGGGGGTCATAGCCAAGAACCGGATCGATGATCGCGCCCTTCATTGTGGACGCATCGTAGAACACGTACTGCCAGCTGCCAGTGGTTTTGTCCCAGAAGGATTTGACGATAGGCGCATGTGACATGCAGGGTCCTCCTTATTCTGCCGGTTCCAAACGCGCCCACCGCGCCATCTCACCTAGAAAGGTCGATCTGATCATCGGGACCGGTTTAGTCTCATACAAGGCTGTCACAGCCTGGCCGCCTGCGCGCCCATCCTGCACCGGATCGCAGAACATAAGCCTGAGCATATCCATAACGACGCCTACCCGACCGTCTGCGATCGAATAGTATATTTGGCGCGATGCGCGCCGCGTGCGGACGACGCCTGCCTGACGAAGCTCCGCGAGCTGCTGGGAAAGTGCCGGTTGCTTGAAGTCGAGGGCATCTTGGATTTCACCAACCGACCGCTCTTGCTGAGCGATATGCCACAGCAGCATCAGCCGGCTCGGTGTGCTGAACAGGCGCATAAACTCGGCCGCCCCAACGGATTTCTCCAGCATTGCTTCCGACCTGGGAATCACTTTGCTCATGCCCGCCGCTCCCTATGGTACCAAGTCTGACCCTCGGCTGTCTGAGCTGCCTCGTCGAGGGACGAGGCGGCCGGTTCCACCAATGGCTGCCCGGGTCTCCAGCCCTCCGGCGCCAGAGCGCCGTCCTTCTCGGAAGTTTGCAATGCTTGTACAAGGCGAAGAAGTTCGTCAACCGACCGTCCGACGTTCATTGGATACCAGACGATCGCTCGCACAATGCCTTCAGGGTCGATTGCGTAAGTCGCACGGACGGTACCACTGTTTTCGGATGACGCGTCCAGCATGCCGTACGCTCTGGCGATAACCATCGCCGAATCCTCGATCAACGGAAATTCCACCTTGACGCCAAAACTGCGCTCGATATCGCGCAGCCAGGCGACATGTGAATAAAGACTATCAACCGACAACCCCAGAAGCTCACAGTTCACAGCGGAGAATTTCTCCCTGGCCCTTGAAAAAGCGATGAACTCACTCGTGCACACAGACGTGAAGTCCGCCGGGTGCGAAAACAACAACAGCCAGCGGCCCCGATAACCCGCAAGCGAGACCTCGCCCGCGGTCGAACGGGCTGTGAAGCCCGGAGCTCGATCGTTAATCCTGAGGGTGGGAGGCGCCTGAACCGGTGCGTCATTTACTGTATTCATTATCCAGCCTTTCCAATGCAGGAGCCGACACCCGTTTATCTGCAGGAGCGCAGGACCCACTAACATGAATATCTAGTTGCACTATTATTGTAAATATGTATTTCATTTGCTCTTGCTTGGAGGATGTCATGGCCCAATCCCTTTCGCTTCGCAATCCTGTAGCGCGAAAGCACCGTTAAAGAAGGCCTGAGGAAAACCCCACGGTTAGGACCAAGACATCGAAACCGACACATTATTTACGCTTAATACGTAACTGTTGACTGCGATGGCGGATCGATGTCCGGTAATAACAACGCGCAGGCAATCCATTAAACGCAAGGTGGACATGCTCATCGGCATCCGCCGCCTGTCACATCGTCTTGACCCGTCACAGCGCATCGCGTCGGGTTTACTGAAGGAGGAAAGCGTCATGGACATTCGAAAGATTGACGACCGCATGAGCGTTTCGCCACAAATCGAGCTTGAAGATGTAGGCGAGCTTGCGCGCCTCGGATTCAAGTCGATAATATCCACCCGTCCGGATGGAGAGGAAGCCCTTCAGCCTGATGCTGACAGCACAGCTCTGGTGGCAAAGGCAGCGGGGTTGGAATTTAGACACATCCCCGTCCTGACTTCCGAAATTCGCGATCGCGACGTCGCACTCTTCGATGAAGCGATGAGGGATTTGCCAAAGCCGTTGTTAGCCTTTTGCCGATCTGGCAGGCGGGCAGCCAGCCTGTGGGCATTGTCCCAAGCTCCCAAAGAGGGCTCAGATGCCGTGTTGGGCGCAGCCAGGGCGGCAGGATACGATCTTCAAGAACTTCGCCCTCGCCCGGAGTCTCGGATCATTGCAAACGATCAAAAAGTCGCATCGGCCTGCGATGTTCTCATCGTCGGCGCGGGCGCCGCGGGCATTGCCACCGCCGCAAGCCTATTGAAACGTCGACATGGCCTAAACATAATCATTGCCGACCCTGCCGAACGCCATGCCTACCAACCTGGATGGACCATGGTCGGCGGTGGAATATTCAAGCCCGAAGATACGGTGCGCTCCATGGCGGCGGTGATGCCCGCAGGCGTAACCTGGGTAAAGACGGCGGTCGCCGAATTTGATCCGGACCACAATTGCGTGCGCTTGTCGAATGGCCGACGTGTTGATTATCGCATACTGGTGGCAGCCCCGGGCATCAAGCTTGACTGGGCGGCGATCGAGGGCCTTGAAGAAACCCTCGGACGCAATGGCGTCACCTCGAATTACCGCTACGATACGGCCCCCTACACCTGGTCGCTGGTAAAGAACCTCAAAGGCGGTAAGGCGCTTTTCACACAACCGCCAATGCCGATAAAATGCGCAGGTGCACCTCAAAAGGCGTTGTATCTGTCAGGTGACCACTGGTTCCGGAAAGGCCGCATCAACGACATCTCGATTGAGTTCCACAATGCCGGTCCGGTTCTCTTCGGCGTTAAGGAATATGTTCCGGCGCTGATGGAATATATCAAAAAGTATCGCGCAGACCTACAATTTGCCTCAAGACTTGTCGCTGTCGATGGTTCAAGGAAAGAGGCGCGATTTGCACGCGTGGGCGTCGACGGTTCCGTCGTCGAAGACACGCGTGGTTTTGACATTTTACACGTTTGCCCGCCTCAGACCGCCCCGGACTTTGTCCGTGCAAGTCCTCTTGCAAACCAAACCGGCTGGATTGACGTCGACGAGACAAGCCTCCAGCATAAGCGGTACTCGAATGTCTTCTCGCTCGGTGACGCAGCTGGCACAACAAATGCGAAAACCGCTGCAGCGGCGCGCAAGCAGGCGCCAATTGTTGCAGAGAACGTTTTGGCTACTCTCGACGGCCGGGATCTTCGGGCAGCGTATGACGGATATGGCTCATGCCCTTTGACCGTCGAGCGTGGAAAGATAGTACTGGCGGAATTCGGGTATGGCGGAAAGTTGTTGCCGACTTTCCCCTTCTGGATGATTGACGGCACAAAACCTTCCAGTCTCGCCTGGTACCTGAAGTCTGAGGCGCTGCCACGGATCTACTGGCACGGCATGCTCAAGGGCCGCGAATGGCTAGCCTCTCCGGACATCAAGGAAAAAGTTGCCTAGCGGCGGCGGAACACGTTCATGGATCTTGAACCCGTACAATATGGTCTTGGAGCCCTCTCCGGTGGACTGGTTGGTTTCACGCTGGGGATGTTTGGAGGCGGCGGTTCGATCCTGGCCGTGCCGCTGATGGTTTACGTGGTCGGCGTTCCAAGCGCACATGTTGCGATCGGAACCAGTGCTTTTGCGGTTGCGGCCAATGCGTTCGCGAATCTCGTCGGTCATTGGCGTTTGGGTAGCGTTAAATGGCGCTGCGCCGGGATCTACAGCGTTGCTGGTATTTTCGGGGCATTGATCGGTTCGAGCATTGGCAAGATGATTGACGGTCAGAGGTTGCTTTTGCTTTTTGCCATTCTAATGCTCGTTGTTGGCGTTCTGATGTTTCGTAAGCGCGGCGCGGAAGGCAATCCCGGCGCCCAGTGCTCGCGGGAAAACATCCATAAGGTCGCCGGATACGGCAGCCTGACCGGGATATTTTCGGGTTTTTTCGGCATTGGCGGCGGTTTTCTTATTGTCCCCGGCCTGATTGCGTCGACCGGCATGCCGATCCTCTTCGCCATCGGCTCCTCTCTCGTTGCGGTAACGGCTTTTGGACTGACCACCGCATTGAACTATGCGCACTCCGGATACGTCGATTGGATTCTAGCGGCTATATTCATCGGCGGAGGCGTCGTCGGAGGGCTCGCGGGAGCGTCTCTGGCCAAGCACCTGTCTGGGCGCAAGGGCATATTGAACAGCCTGTTCGCAACTCTGATTTTCGTCGTGGCGGCCTACATGTTGTATCGCAGCGCTGGCCAGCTCATGAAGTCCTAAACAGCGTCGCTCGGAGACATCATGTCGAACAGTTTTGAACCGGGTGTCTTGGTCCCGATCCGACTCGTCTCTTCAGCGTTCTCACCCGGTTCAAGCAGTATAAATTTGTCGATCCAGCACAGATCCGAAACAATGATAAGAATGGAGCACTTCGCGATGAGACTTATCTTAATCGGTCCACCCGGGGCAGGAAAGGGAACGCAGGCGCAGCGCCTGTCTTCAAAGTATGGAGTACCCCAGTTGTCCACTGGTGACATGCTCAGGACTGCTGTAGCCGCTGCGACTGAGGTGGGGGTCGAGGCCAAGTCGGCGATGGAGGCGGGGCTACTGGTTTCGGACGAGATCGTGAACCGGATCGTAGCGGAGCGGCTGAGCGCGGCAGATTGTGCTCGCGGCTTCATCTTGGACGGATATCCGCGAAATACGGTGCAGGCAGAGGTGTTCGACACACATCTTTCATCATTGGGGTTCCAGGCAGACGCCGCGATTCATTTCGTGGTCGATGACACAGCTCTGATCAGGCGTATTTCAGGTAGGTACAGTTGCGCTGGCTGTGCGACCGTCTATCACGAGGTCGACGGCAAACCGAAAACCCCAGGGATCTGCGACGTCTGCGGATCCGCGAAGTTCAAGCGTCGAGCGGACGACAACGAGCAAGTTCTGCGGGAACGGCTCCACACGTACAACGAAGAGACTGCCCCGGTGGTCGTCCACTACAATCAAACAGGCATTCTGCACCCCGTTGATGGAATGGGCTCAGTTGATGAAGTCTCCGACGCCGTCGAGTCGGTGCTGCGTCGGGCTGCGGCGCCTGAAGGCGCGCGAGACAAGACCCAAAAAAAGCCCTTTGACAGGCGTGAACCTCCCGACGCACGGCCGTAGTGTGTTTCGGCCCTTTTTAATCGCGGGACTTAGTTAATCCTGTTTTGTCCATGCCGGGGTCATGGTCCTTTCCGAGGTCAGCGAAGAGCGCCGAGGGCAGCTTGCGCAGAGATGGGGCCTCGACCTGGGCGTGTATCCGAAAGCAGGCGCAGAGCGCACGGCTCAATTAGTAAGCAGAGGAGAGGCAATATGACAAAGCTCTATATGGAAGATCTGTCCGAGGGGCAGCGCTTTACGAGCGGGAGGCACAGGATCGAGGAGACGGAGATTCATCGCTTTGCCCGGGAATTCGATCCCCAGCCATTTCACCTCGATGCCGAGGCCGCAAAGAGCACGCTGTTCGCCGGACTGGCGGCGAGTGGCTGGCACACGGCGGCAATCACCATGCGCTTGACGGTCGACAGCGGCTTTTCGCTCGCTGGCGGAATCATCGGCGCGGGCTTTGACGAGTTGAATTGGCCACGGCCGGTTCGACCGGGCGACGAACTGCATCTTGTGATCGAGGTGCTGGAGGTGCGGCCCTCCCGCTCGAAGTCTGACCGGGGAATGGTCAAAGTCCGCATGAACACGCTCAACCAGAATGACGAGCCAGTGCAGGTCTCTGTCGGCAATCTGGTCGTACAAAGAAGACCGACGAATTGAAAATGTGAACAACCAGATCGCTGGCGAACATGCGCGATGCGCTCGGGCGGCAGAACGAAAATGGAAATGAAAGCCTATTTGCTCGACAAAACAATTGGGCGAGCCGCTCGAGGAGCGGGCTCAGCCCGATCCCGTCGCCGGCCCGCCCTACATAGTGATCGGGATCGAGGTGGCTGGCCTCGAACTGCTGAACATCGCAAACTGCGAAACGCCGCCATGAACACATGGCGCGAAATCACCCTGTCTGCCAGGGAGTAAGCGAGCCCACATCGTAGCCGTCCTGTGCCCGAACCAGGTTAAGGCGACGCTACACCTTGAACGTATGCAGTGTTTTTCACGCTCTGCGCGTCCACGATCGAGAACGCGCTGGATGCGTTGCGCTCCAGTTTTTCTCGGGTCACGCCAACCTGACTTTTTAAAGCCTGCTCCAGCAGGCTGCTACCTTCACACGGCTCACTCCAGATGGAAAAGTACGCATACACCGTGCGCAACAGGCAACCGCTTCTGAGGAGGTACAGCAGTTTGGCGATATGGTCCGCAGTCAGGTGCGTTTGGCCGGTTGTCTGGCCAAACCTGTTCGAAAAACAGCGCCGCGTCGTGCTTGGATCGGCCATGATGGCGATCAACGGCAAGATCCAACGGGAAGGGGGCGTCGTGCATCTGGTGGCGCAACGGATGTTCGATCTGAGCGGCGAGCGAGACACTTTCAGGGTGCCGACAGGACGGGGCGACGAGTTCGCGCATGGTTCACCGGGTAGCCCCGACAGCCGCGAACGGCCGCCGATGGGCGTCAAGGCGCGGGAAATTTATATTCCGGACCTGCATATCGATACGCTGAAGGTGAAGAGTAGGAATTTTCAGTAAAACACCTCTGAACGGTCATTTGGCTTTTGTGCCTAAAATGGACAAAGCCTTTGCGGCAAACTTGGGAGCAATCCCTGACAGCCTTTCCGTCAATTCCACGACGGACAAAGTTGGTCGACGGTAGCCTGCGGCCTGTGCGACGAGCGCCTCCAACAGCCTGTCCGCCTCTTCACTCAGCAGGGAGACCAGAAAGTCGTCGGGTGTCATGGCGACGACGCCGGGCGGAAGATCGCTGAAGTCTCGGATGTTCGATGTGACGATGATGCCAGCCCCGATCGCTGCAGCTGCTGCGGCCACGTGCCGATCCTTGGGGTGGTTCCGCATTGCTGGTTCCAGTGGCTCCCAGCCTTCGATATTCGCGTCGGGGAACGCCTCCTCCATAACGGCGCGCAGTACCCTCGCTCTGGTCGGCTCCATTCCATAGTCGCTGATAAGGTTGCGCGTGACTTCGTCCAGGATTCGCGACGACCAATGCGCGCGATAGCAATCTGCCGCAGCCACTCGCAATAGTGTGTCGCGCAGCATCATGGGGAATAGGACGTCGGCATCGAGGACGGCGATTGGCATAGGCACTCATCAAGATTCCTCCCTGATCATTCGGGGAGGTGGTTGCGTTTATAGCGTTTATGCGCCATATTACCGGCATGGCCATATCACATCGCACATCGTCCGACAAAAAGCCCTCGAAGACTTCGAAAGCCGTTCCTGCTCTCGAGCGGTCAGCTGCGGCCCGTGTCGCATCACTGTTGGTTTCCCGTTCCGCAAAGCAGCATGGAACGTTTCAGGTAATCAATGCCGATGGTGAACGCTTGGACCTGCCAGATGCGCTGACTGACATCATGTATCGGGCCGCGGAGCTTCTCGCAGACGGAAGACCGGTAACGGTTTTGTCCGACGAAGAGATGCTGTCAACGCAGGCGGCGGCCGAAATTCTCAACGTATCGAGGCAATATCTCGTGCGTTTGGTCGATACCGGCGAGCTTGCTGGTGAAAAAGTGGGAAGTCACCGGCGTTTGCGAGCCGTGGATGTCGCAGCGTTCAAGGCTGTGCGTGACGCCAAGCGAACATCGGCGCTCGATCGGTTGAGTTCATTGAGCGAAGACGCTGGCGGCTATGAGCTCGAAATCAAGCAGCGCTGAAGGAGCTATATAGCGCGCCGGGCTCGAATGCGCCACTTGTTCAATGATCTCTCAGAAGGGTGCCGAGCGTGGAGTTGCACGTTTTTGTTCCCTCATCAAATACGGCGGACCTGTCACATCGCGTGTAGGCCGCCAGGGCGTAGCTCAACGCTTCCTCGTCCCATTCTTTGAAGATGCGCAACTCGTCGCTGCCCGGAATTAGGCCTGAATATGACTCAACATGCATTTGCTCTACCTGCATGAACTCATCGTTCTCGGATGTGATATAAAAATGCGTCGCATCCCTCAGTGTGGCTTTGTAGTGAACACGAGCCGCCAGTTCGCTGAATTGGGCGCCGCTAACAGCGGATCCGGAGAGCGCGTAAGGCCCTCCTGGGCCAGCGTGCATTTGAAGCCCGCCGTCGCTAACAAATATCACCCCAAGCCGGCCGGCTCTGATCGCTACGGACTGTCCGAAAATGTTTGTCGAGAGGTCGAACTCTTGATCTCCTCCGGTATCGGCGACCTCGTAAAAATACAGTGAAAAAGGCAAGTTGCCGTAGAGGCATCGGAATGTGGTGGGTTTTCGCGCGCTTTGGAGTACGAAATGGCAGTGCTGCAGTTCCTCGATGAATTGCGCAGGAACCATCGGCCCACTATCTGGTCGCTTGCGATCAAGTAAGAGGCCGGTCTCTTTCACGAGAAAGCCGATCAGGATTTTAGACAACCATCGGCCAAGGAGTAGTTTTTCGTCCTGAGTCTCTACTGTGCCACGCTCAATAATGGGCTGCACGGCGTTTTCAATCTGGGAGAGGAAACCGTTGTTGCAAGCTTCGCAACACGGAACAGTCAGATTTCGATATGGAATAAGTGTCCCATTCAGCAGGGTAAGATGCTCATTGAAGAGATTGAACTTATGCTGAAGCCATTTGGGAATCACGTGTTCGCCGGCGCCTGTGCTGGGGGGACCGCCGCACGCAAAGCACATTCTCTGTGAAATGCTGTTTTCCGACACGGCCCTTGCCGATAGCTCGAGTATTCTCATCTTCTCGTTTTCGGTTGGGCTTTCAACGGTTCACGCCGGGCCAGACGATCATGGAAGAATCTCATTCGTCCCAAACCAGAATACCAAGCCACCGCTGCCTTGGACACCCGGCCATCAGGCTGCAAGCCAACGCGGACTCCGAAGGCCTGCCGGCTTCAGTCGCTTCCCTTGCGGACCCTTTCCACAATCAGGTAATTCTGAAGAAGCGTGTGAAGTAATTCAGCCCCAGGTTTCGTCAATTGAAGCCAGGATGTGTTGTTCCTAATCCTTGCACATGGGCAGGACTTGGTTTTCCTGAGTGTGGCGTCACCCTCTGGGACCGGGCTGTAGGCTGCGCTGAAGCCTTCAATATAAAGTCTTCACCCTTCGGGCCGCCATCCCTGACGCGTACGTCGATCAGGGTCTGTCCAGCAACACGTAATGTAACATCAAGGTTCCCTTCCCAGCAGGCCGAAGCCGCGCAGTTCCATCCCTGAGTTAGAGCCGAACCGGCAGGTTGCTTGATCAGGAAGTGGCCGTGCAATTTAGCCCGAACGCAATCCGCTCCAACCATTGGCGTTGCCAACCCCGCTCTCTTGTCTGGCATCCCTAATCCAGTCCCGTCCTTGGGCAGTCAACCCGCATATGTGGAACGGCCCGCGGTGCAAGGATGCTTTTCAGTCGATTTCACCACATGAGGACGGTGCGGTCATATGTCCGGCCTTTCTGCGCGGCACAT
>NZ_SNZF01000017.1 GCF_004363725.1 Aquamicrobium defluvii
GGGGCCGACCGGAAACCTTCGCGCACAAACAGCACCAGCAATGCTGAAAAATCTACAAAATCAATCGGAAAGCACTACCCGCGCACAGGTCTCATTATTCTCCGTACGTCGCCGCACTCCTATTCCTGAATACAAGCACCGCCCCCCGTCTTGCGGAAGCCACAATGTTCGACGGCAGCCAAGTGCAGTCGGAAGAACCAGTGCGTGTGTAGGAGGGAATTGTCTTCGGGAGTTTGATTCGTGAGGATTTACCAATCTATTTTGCGGCGAGGGCACAAATCATCCGTGCAGTTTGAAACGATTTTTCAAATGCCAGTAAGGGTAGAAATTCAAATCGGGAATGGAAGTTGTATGCCCCTGTGAAAAAGTTTGGTG
Source organism: Aquamicrobium defluvii (assembly GCF_004363725.1). Taxonomy (GTDB): domain Bacteria; phylum Pseudomonadota; class Alphaproteobacteria; order Rhizobiales; family Rhizobiaceae; genus Mesorhizobium; species Mesorhizobium defluvii. The sequence goes on from NZ_SNZF01000017.1 coordinate 376, forward strand.
TCGCTAGACCTCGTGCAGACAATGCAGCTCCGTCAGTACCTCCACGCATTGATATGAACTTCGGTTCAATATTTAACTCCCTCAATGCCGCCAGTAGAATTTCAATCGGCCGCTTGTCGTTGCGGAGGCTATAGCCCACGTTCTGATAGGCGTCGAAAATCTCTACTTCAACATGTCCTGTAGGGTATTGCCGCCGGGAAAGCTCGGCGACGTCGTGTATTCGTTGCTTGCGATTTTCAAAGTTCTCTCCGTCGAAGTCCCGGATCAAAACGGAGAGGCGCGCTTCGTTGTCATTTGACTCCAACTCGTTGAACCAGAAGTATCCGTCTTTTCCGTCAGTGCATTCTGGCGTGTCGCCGCGACTAAACTGGGCAACAAAGTCGAAGGCCATTAGCAAGGGATTGACCAAAACCCCCTTCGCAGACATCGGATGCGCGCTTACCCCGGTGAAAACGATCTCCCCTGATGCTGCATTAAAATTCTCTGTAACGACCTCTCCAAGTTCGCAGCAGTCAATTGTGTAAGCGAAATCACAGCAGAACCGGCTCAAATCCAGTGCTTTCGCACCCCTTAGACCAATCTCCTCGTCGGGTACGAACGCAACACAGATATCACCGTGTGCATCTGATGAATTAAGGTCCGATAGAACCGTCATGATAACGGCGATCGCCGCCTTATTATCAGCACCTAAAACGCTGGTGCCGTCACTGAAGATGATTTCCTGATCGAGCCAAGCTTCAGCCTCGGGATGCTCATTCGCTCGAAACCAGATGTCCTTTTCTTCATTGAGGCAAAGGTCTCTACCAACGTACCGCTTGATTTGTGGCCGAATAACCGGTGAAAGCCCCACATTGGCCGTATCAAGATGAGCAATAAACCCTACCCTCGGTACGCATAGTCTGCGTCCTCTCTTCACTGCCGTGACGATTGCATTCTGATCAACAACGACGTTTTCCAATCCCAAATCGCGCAGCTCGGCCGCCAAGAGCGCCGCCAGCTCATTTTGGCCGGGGGTCGACGGCAAAGTCAGTGCCCGCTCGTCGCTTTGACTTTCGATTGCAACATATCGGAAAAATCTTTCTACCAGTTCGTTACGCACTTTCATGCCTGCCTCGGAATTTGATCATGGATGGTCACCTGGGCAAAAGCCCCGGCGCCTTCGCGAAGCGCAGCCGCCGGGCGGAGAAGTGAGCCGCTTTCAAGCGAGGCGAAGAACTCCGACGCCGTTAGCGATCTCAATATGAGAGCCGAACTTCCGCGAGCTATCGGCGACCCGTCGCAATATTCTCTCCGCGGTTGACCCGGTCGCCAGATGGGGAACAAGTCGACGTTCAATTCGATCGTCGTTCAATCCCTCTTCTCCGGGCTGCCTGCGAAGCCTGACGCCCGTTTCATAGTAGGGGCAGCTCCGTCTATTACACACCACAAAAACAGCCCGTATCGCGCTCTGCTTGAATTTTCCGGTCTTGGCGCTACCTGCCCATTGGCAGCAGTAAAAAAACGCCACCACAGCCCCTACAGTAGCGATTTTGGACGCTTTTGCAGGCCGTTAGAGGCCTTATGCTTGGTTTTGGCCCTTCCCTTCCCTTTTTTGGTGACTGATCGTTCTTTGCCCTTCCTCGGTCTGACCAGGTGCAAATTGGGGTGGTGGGTAATCCACGGGGCTACTCCCGGCTGTACCGGACAAAAGCGTAGGGCGCGTAAAATCTGGCACCAAAGGAGGCTCCCTGCGCAGCCGACTTAGTGTTAGCAACTACAGTTGACACATGCCCAATTAGCAACTACAGTTGACACATGTTCGAGTTAATCAAAACCGACCTATTCGACCGCTGGCTTGTCGGCCTTCGTGACCGACAGGCCCGTGCGAGGATTGAGGCGCGCATTCGGCGCTTAAGCCTTGGCAACCCCGGCGACGTGAAGCCGGTAGGCGAAGGCTTGTCGGAAATGAGGATCGACCACGGCCCCGGCTATCGCGTCTATTTCATGCGGCGCGGCCCCTTGATGGTGCTGCTGCTTTGTGGAGGCGACAAGAGCAGTCAGGAGCGGGACATTGCCCTAGCCAAGACCATTGCAGCGCAGTGGAAGGAGTGACCACGATGGAAGTCAAATTCAGCCGCTACGACACGGCGGACTATCTCAAGACCGAGGACGACATTGCGGCCTATCTCGATGCCGTGATGGAGGATGGCGACCCCGCACTGATCGCGGCGGCGCTCGGAGACGTGGCCCGCGCCCGCAACCTTAGCCAGCTTGCCCGCGACGTGGGAATGAGCCGCCAAGGACTGGACAAGGCCCTTTCAGGCGACGGCAATCCGAGCCTTGCAACCGTGGTGAAAGTCGCCCAAGCGCTTGGCCTGCGGCTCACTTTCAAACCAACCCACTGCGGTCCCGCACCGGCCGCAGGGGCCTAGACCCTCGCCCTTCCCTTTTTGGTGCCCTACGGCCGTAGGCCGACTGGCAAGGCCGGACCGCGCCTCAGGCGCGGGCTGTGCCGCGCAGGATCTGAATATCCTGAATATCCTGCTAACTCCGGGCGGGTGTGCCACGTTTCGGGCGGGTGTGCCACGCTTCCACGATATCGCGGTAAATCCATTTGGGGGCTTCGATCTCAACGATGCTGATGCGCTTAGTCTCCGTGCGGGACACTACACGGTAGCTATTGATCAGCCCTTCGGCCTCGACTTCTCGCATCGTCTTGCCGTCACCAGTCTGACGGTCGCGAACGGTCTTGATGGTGGTGCCTTTGAGGCGGTCTAATGCAGCTTCCAGTTCCTCAACCTGACGGCTTCCGTCGCCCCTCCTCGCGAATTTGAGAATATCGGAAACGTGCGGAGTGAAGGTGCGAGACGGCTTTTCGCCTTTCCCGTCACGCCAGCGGTTCATCGCTTCGGTGAGGTGGGAAATCATCATCAGCACAATGTCATAATCCCACACTGACGCCATGCCGTCCGGGCCTGCTTTGACCTCGACATAACCGTCCGGCAGGTCATAGCGAATAACATTTCCCGCGCGCTTGTCGCGCTTAGACAGGCGAAACGGAGCCACGTCCATGATTGAGCGGTTGTCGCGGCCGCCAACATCAAACAGGCCGGGCACAAAAAAATCGGCTTGATCATCGCCTTTTGGTGCTTTTCGTACCAGAGAAAGAGCTTTATCACTCTCTCGGAGACGCTCCATCTGTTCGTTAACTGTGGATATATTGGAATATTTTATAGTCGCTCGACTATCAAACTCGGCTCGGCCCGTTGTTTCTATAAGGCCGGAAATAGCTTCCTCTCGCGCCACATTGGCACGGCGGACACGCTCAATTCGCTTCATGAGCGCCGAGGCATCAATCTGGCTCAGCCCTTCGGGCTTGATAGCCATAAATTAGGCCCTTGAACCGGGGCGAAATGCTTGAGCACCCGAAGCTCTGCGAGCTTCAATCCAGTCTTCGACCTCAGCCAAAACCCAAGCCACATTTCGGCTTGTCAGCGCAATGCGGCGTGGGAAGTCACCGCGCTGTTCCATGTTGTAAATGGTGCGCTCAGCCAATGGCACCATCGCCAGCAGCTTTTTCTTATTAATTAACGTCTTGGTATTGTTGAATTTCATAGCGGTATACTCAGCGATCTTCGAGTGATTGCCGGATGATGCCGCACGTAATTTCTTGCATCGACCGATTAATTGATTAAAATAGTTGACATGCTAAATCCTGCTATCGCTGTTTGGGATGGTTGCCATCCGACAATCGCTGATGCCGTGAACCAGTTCAAAAAACGCTGGCGGCCGAGTTCATCCGAGAAGCATACAATTCAGCTTTTACGCGAGACGATCGGCCCTGCCGTCTCGCTGTTCTATAAGCCACTATCGACAGAACAAATGGTGTGCATACCCGGAGCATCGGCAGGTTTGGATTTTGGCGATGTCGTTGCATTTGCAGGGTGCAAACCAATCGCAAATACTATGAGAAGACTGCTGCGCGTCTTTCTCGACACCAATAAGTGCAGGTCAGATGACCACGAAACATTCATCGCCACAATCGAAACGCTGATTGGCCTGCTTCGGGACTGTTCAAGAAAGCGCCCCACAACAGCGAAGGTCCGCGATACTCGTCTAAACAACGATCGTGTTAAAGGCTTTTGCCGGTTCTGCGATGCATTGTCGGAGTTCACCGTATTTTCGAACGGTAGCGACGAGATAGAAATATACGGAACCGACGAGACGCATTTAGACGCTACCAAGACATTCAGAATGAGCAGCGCGTATTGCGTAAATCATCGCCCGAAGCTCCAAAACGGCGAATGGAACCCATCGTATCAAAAAGCGAAACGCTCTGCCGTGCAATTTGACAGAGAGGTTAAGAGGCTGACTATCCAATCCGCAAGGTTAGGAGCACCGTCAGCAGCAACAGGAAACGTCTTCGTCGACGAGTATATATTTCACTATGTACGTGCGCATCGGTTTCAGCCCGCCGATGAAGCCGAAATCAGATGCCACGCACGGCTCATTGTCGATAACAAGCTTTCAGACAAGAAAAAGCAGATGATCGTTCTTCAAAAGCGTGGTGAAACTTTGAGCGGAATTGCATTGATAACAAGTATGAACAGCCGCCAGGCTGTCTCAAAAGCACTTTCGTCAATCCCAAATGTATTCCGTGAAATTCCTATGCCTGCTTACGCGCAGGCTGTTTTTCAAACTGATGATATGATGACCGTTATTCACGCGCTTTAAGCGGCTTCAACTGTGTCCATTCATCAATCATATCGGCCCAATCCTGCAACATTTCGGTGCGCTGCTCCCGATATTCGGCCTTGTTGTAAACAGCACGAACGCCGCGCTGCTCGTGAGCAAGGCACTTCTCAATCCAATCCGTGTTGTAACCCGCTTCATGCAGCAACGTGCTGGCGGTACGGCGCAGGTCGTGCGGGCCAAACTTTGCTAGCCGCTTTCCGTCCTTCTGTGCGGCCTTACAGGTCAGCGTAAGCACTTGGTTCAGCGTGGCGCTGCTCATGGGGGCGTCAGTGTCATATCGCGAAGGCAAGACGTAATCGGAGCCACCTGCGAACGTCTTGAGCGCAATGAAAATGTCCAGCGCTTGCCGCGAAAGGAAAACGAGATGCGGATTGCGACGCTTCATCCGTTCCTTCGGGATGGTCCAAAGCGCATCACTGAAACTTATTTCGCTCCAGGTGGCATTGGTCAGTTCGCTTTTGCGCACTATTGTCAGCAGCAGAAGCTTGGCCGCAGCGCGGAACGATGGTCCCGTCGCAACGCGCTCAAGGTACTGGTACATCAACCCTATCTCGTCCGGGGTTAGAGCGCGGTCTCTCGGCTCAAACCTTGCTATGCTGGTCGGTCGAACCAAATCAGCCGGGTTCTCGACCTTCTGGCCGCGCTCGATAGCCCACCGGAACACTTGAGATACAACCTCACGGGCGTGGACTGCTGTCGCCGGTGCGCCGCGTTCTACAATCGCATCGAGATGTTTGCGCAGGTCTTCATGGGTAATTTCTGCGAGCCTCCAGCTCCCGAATTTGGATATGAGATCGCGCTCGAAGACAGAACGGCGCATATCTCGCGTGGATTCGGCCATTTGATAGCCGCGCAGCCATTTCTCGGCCCATTCCGCAAAGCTCTCAGATCCACGCAAACGTGCTTTATCTCGCGCCTTCTCTTTGGCCGGAGATTTCCCGACTGAGATGAGTTTCTTCGCTTCGTTCAGCCGCTCTCTGGCCTCGGCCAGCGTGATACCGCTCGCGCCATAGCGCCCGAAAGTGACCGTCTCCTGCCGTCCGTGGATAGCGTAGTTGTAGCGAAAAGAGATCGAACCCGCAGGAGTTACGGCAACATATAGCCCGTCGCGGTCATTCACTTTGTAGAGCGTAGCCTGCGGTTTCAAGTTGCGCAGCTTGGTATCGGTCAGCACGACGCGGCCTTTCAATGCTCTGAAAATACCATGATTGAAAACAGGCAAATTGGAGCGTTTATTTCCCTTAATATCAGTGGCTTAATCATTTTTAATACCATCATGGCGCGGATTTAGCCGTCATGGTATTGAGCTAATAGCATGGCATCGGCCTGCGAAATACCATTTTTCATGCCATGAAAAATTTCTTCTTGGACATGCTAAACGGTGCCAGACAGTGCAGCACCAAAAAACAAAAAAGCCCGCAATTACGCGGGCTTAGCTGCTATTTCATGCCGTTTGGTGCCGGTCTTTACCAGACGCCAAATTATTCCCACTCGATGGTTCCGGGGGGCTTTGAGGTGACGTCGTAGACGACGCGGTTGATGCCGCGCACCTCGTTGATGATGCGGGTGGCGGCGTTGCCGAGGAAGTTCATGTCGTAGTGGTAGAAATCGGCGGTCATGCCATCGACCGAGGTCACGGCGCGCAGCGCGCAGACATATTCGTAAGTGCGCCCGTCGCCCATCACGCCCACCGTCTGAACCGGCAGCAGCACGGCGAAGGCCTGCCAGATGGCATCGTAGAGACCGGCCTTGCGGATCTCGTCCAGATAGATGGCGTCGGCCTCGCGCAGGATCTCCAGCTTTTCACGGGTCACACCGCCGGGGCAGCGGATGGCGAGGCCGGGACCGGGGAAGGGATGGCGGCCGATGAAGCTTTCCGGCAGGCCGAGTTCCTTGCCGAGCACGCGCACCTCGTCCTTGAACAGCTCGCGCAGCGGCTCGACCAGTTGCATGTTCATGCGCTCCGGCAGGCCGCCGACGTTGTGGTGCGACTTGATGGTGACCGAAGGCCCGCCGGTGAAGGACACGCTTTCGATGACGTCCGGGTAAAGCGTGCCCTGGGCGAGGAAATCGGCGCCGCCGAGTTTCTTCGCCTCTTCCTCGAACACCTCGATGAACAGGCGGCCGATGGTCTTGCGCTTGGTCTCGGGGTCGGTCTCGCCCTCCAGCGCCGAGATGAAACGGTCGGAGGCATCGACCAGAATGAGCGGCAGGTTGTAGTGCTGGCGGAACATGGCCACCACGTCGGCGGCCTCGTTCTTGCGCATCAGGCCATGGTCGACCAGGATGCAGGTGAGCTGGTCGCCCACCGCCTCATGGACCAGCAGCGCGGCCACGGAGGAATCGACGCCGCCCGAAAGCGCGCAGATCACCTTCTTGTCGCCGACCTGCTTGCGGATCGCCTCGACCGCCTGCTGGCGATAGGCGGACATGGTCCATTCACCCTGCAACCCGACGATGTTGCGCACGAAATTGGAAAGCAGGCGCGCGCCGTCCGGCGTGTGCACCACTTCAGGGTGGAACTGCACGGCATAGAAATGGCGCTTCTCGTCGGCAATGGCCGCGAAGGGCGCGCCGCGCGAGGTGCCGACGACCCTGAAGCCCGCAGGCAGGCCGGTAACGCGGTCGCCATGACTCATCCACACCTGATGGCGGGTGCCTTTCGCCCACACGCCGTCGAACAGCGCGCAGTCGGCTTCGATCTCGAGGAAGGCGCGGCCGAACTCGCGCTCATGGCCAGCCTCGACCTGACCGCCAAGCTGGGCGCACATGGTCTGCTCGCCATAGCAGATGCCAAGGACCGGGATGCCGGCCTCGAACACGCCCTGCGGGGCGCGGGGACTGCCGATGTCGACGGCCGAATGCGGGCTGCCGGACAGGATGACGCCCCTGGGCCGGATGCGTTCGAAAGCTTCGCCCGCGGACTGGAAGGGCACGATCTCGCAATAGGCGCCGGCCTCGCGCACGCGCCTTGCGATAAGCTGCGTGACCTGGCTGCCGAAATCGATGATGAGGATGGTGTCGGAGTGATGGTTCGTCGTCATGTCGGGCCTTTAAAGAAGAACGTCCGCCGGCGCAATGGGTTTGTATTGCGTGGGATCCGATGCCGCAACCGGGGTCTCTATGTCATCGGGATGCGGCCATCCTTCAATGCCCGCTCCAGCATCCCGACAGCATGGCCGAGCTTTTCATCGACGATGCGGAGTTGAAGCCGTCCAGTCGTCGACATGCTTCAGCTCCGCCGCCCCGTCGGAAATGCCGCGCAGGGCCACCAGCGGCACCCCGAACAGATGGCAGGCACGCAGGCATGCGAACGTCTCCATGTCGACCATGTCCTCGGCGATCGCCTCATAGGCCGCGCCCGAAACCACGCAAGCGCCGGTCGAGAGCGTCGCCTCCTGCACACCCGATATGCGCAAGGGCAGGGGCAACGTTGCCGGCAGGTCGAGGAACGGTGTCACGCCTCTGGCGAAGCCGGGCGGCGAGGCGTCCATGTCGCGACAGGACACCGAAACGGCCTGATAGACTTCTGTCTGCTCCAGCTTTCGCGACCCGGCGGAGCCCAGCGAAACGACGAGATCTGGCAGCGCATCCGAAGCACCGAGCCGCGCCAGTTCCGCACCGAGCCGCTCGCCGGCCTCGACAGGGCCGACGCCGGTCATGAACGGCGTGAACAGCCTTTTCAGCGCAGGCCCATATTCGGCCTCGGCGGCCATGACGAACAGCACGTGCCGGCCTGCGAGCCCGTTCGTGTGAAATGCCGGTCCGGCGCTCCTCATGTCACAGTTCCCGGCCCGGCCCCCGGTGCCGTGCATATCCAAACGTTCGCAGCCTTTCGTTCTGCCACCGGCACGACGAACCGGCCTTTCTCACCCCTCGATCCCGTCGCGGCCTGACACCGTCATCATGGTGCCGGTCATGGTGGCGATCAGCCGCGCCTCGCCGTCGGCGCCATAGGCGTAAGCCTGACCGTCAGCCACGGTGATGGTGCGGCCGGGCTTGGTTACCGAGCCGCGAAACAGGAAGCGCTCGCCCTTGCCGGGCGCCAGCAGGTTGACCTTGAACTCGATGGTCAGCACGCCGGTGCTTTCCGGCATCAGCGAATAGGCGGCATAGCCGCAGGCCGAATCGAGCGCAGTGGAGATGACGCCTGCATGGAGGAAGCCATGCTGCTGGGCAAGCCTTGCATCATAGGGCATCTCGATCTCGACGATGCCGGGCGTCACCAGCGTCAGTTCCGCGCCGATGGTGGCCATCGCCTGCTGGCGCGCGAAGGATGCACGCACGCGCTCTTCGTAGTCGGGGGGCGGCACGATCTTGGCTCCCATCGCCACTGTCTCCATTGGGCTGGCCGCTTATCGCAAAGCCTTTGGCGGCAGGCAATCGGGCAAAACGCAGCCAAGGATATAAACGTTAGGAACACCCGCATTCCGGTCGCAGCCCGTGCCCGCTCACAGACCGAGCTCGTACCGCAGCTGCTCGGCGGAGTTGACGACGATGGCGCCGGCCGGGCCCTCCATCGGGCGTTCCGGCCAGAAGAGGGTGCGCATGCCGGCGGCGAGCCCGGCCGTGACTCCGGTCCAGCTGTCATCGACGGCCACCGCCTCGGCAGGATCGACACCGGCCAGATAGGCGGCGCGCAGGAAGGGCTCGGCGGCGGGCTTCGGCCTGATCACATCGTTGCGGCTGATGCTGCGCATGCCGGGATGGGACAGGCCCACGGCCCGCAGGTTGGCGTCCACCACCAGCCGGTCGGAGTTCGACACCACCGCCTGATGGACGCCCCGACCCCGCAACTCCCCATATATTTCCAGCGCGCCCGGTCGCGGCACCAGATCGGCCACCAGGGGCATGTAGTGGCCGTATTTGTGGAGGATCCATTCCTCGAAGGGCAGGGAAAGGCCCTGCTCCTCGCGCAGCATTTCATAGAGCGGTCCGGCCGCGATGCCGATGGCCCGTTCCTGCAGGTCGGCCGGCGGCTCGATGCCCAGCTCGCGCAGGGCCGCCTCCAGCGCGGCGTGATGCAGGGGCTCGCTGTCGACCAGCGTGCCGTCCATGTCCCAGAAAACCGCCTTGTGCCGCATGCATGATCTCCTTTCGGCTTTTTGCAGGAACAATTGGACAGATGCGCGCGCCTGACAAGGCCACCCCGGCAGAGGTGCCGCGGCTGGCCGGCATGTCCTTTCGTCTGGATCAATCGACACGACCCGCGAGCCTCTTGCCTTGTCCCGGGGTTGCAGGCAAAAGGCGGCGTGATTCCGGGACATCCCTTCCGGAATCCTCGTGCGGCTTCCGGACATTTCTCCGACGCGCCGCGTTCGGAAAGAACAACCGATGTCTGCCATCGAAGCCGATGCACATGCATCCGGACATCTCTGGCGCGAGGAAATCAGGGCGACGCTGGCGCTCGCCTGGCCGCTGGTGCTGACCAATCTGGCCCAGACGGCGATGACCGCGACCGACGTCATGATCCTCGGCCGGGTGGGGCCGGCCACCCTCGCCGCCGGCGCGCTCGGTGCCAATCTTTATTTCGCGCCGCTCATCTTCGGTCTTGGCCTGATGCTGGCGACGGTGCCGATGATGGCGCGCGAAGTGGGGCGCCGCCGCAATTCGGTGCGCGATCTGCGCCGCACCGTGCGCCAGGGGCTGTGGGTGGCCGTGCTGGTGGCGCTGCCGATCTGGGCGCTCTTGTGGAACGGCGAGCGCATCCTGCTCGCCATGGGGCAGGAGCCGGCGCTGGCGCGCGATGCCGGACACTATCTGCGCACCCTGCAATGGGGGCTGCTGCCATTCTTCCTCTATGTGGTGCTGCGCTCCTTCATCGCCTCGCTGGAGCGGCCGGGCTGGGCCACGGTGGTCGCCTTCATCGGTGTCATCATCAATCTCGCCGGCAATCTGGTGCTGGTGTTCGGTCATCTCGGCTTTCCGGAAATGGGCATCGTCGGCTCGGGCCTCGCCACCAGCATCGCCAATTTCGCCATGTTCCTCGGCATGGTTCTGGTGGTGACGCTGGACCGCCGGTTCAGGCGCTACCGCCTGTTCGGCCGTTTCTGGCGCGCCGACTGGCAGCGTCTTCGCCAGCTCCTGTGGCTCGGCATGCCGATCGCGGCGATGATGGCTTTCGAGACAACCCTGTTCAACGCCGCCGCCTTCATGATGGGCCTGATCGGCGCCTCGTCGCTCGCCGCCTATGCCGTGGTGATCCAGCTCTGCTCGGTCTCCTTCATGATCCCGCTGGGCATCAACCAGGCGGCCACCGTACGCGTCGGCATTGCCTATGGAGCCCATGACCCGCAGGCGATCGCCCGCGCCGGCTGGACCTCCTATGCCATGGGCGTCGGCTTCATGGCGCTGTCGGCGCTGGTGATGATGACGCTGCCGCGCGTGCTGCTCGGCGCCTTCATCGACGTCGACAGCCCGGCAAATGCCGAGGTTGTGGCGCTGGCCACCGGCTTCCTCGCCGTCGCCGCCCTGTTCCAGATCGTCGACGGCGCGCAGGCGGTGGCGGCGGGCATGCTGCGCGGGTTGCAGGACACCACCATTCCGATGATCTATGCCGCATTCGGCTATTGGGGCATCGGCCTGCCTCTGGGCATCGCGCTGGCCTTCCATTTCGGCTTCGATGGCGTGGGCGTGTGGATCGGCCTTTCGGCGGGTCTGGCCGTTGTGGCCGTCCTGCTTCTGGCGCGCTGGCTGCGGCGTCACAGGCTGCCGGCCTTCCGCGCGATGCGATGAGGCGAAATTTCGCGCCGCACGTCCAATGCGTGCAGCGCGCCGCGAAAATAGGTGCTAAGAGACGCGGCGCGGCATCTTTTTCATCCGGAAGCGAAGGCAAAGCTTCAAGCACATGACCAAAACCGATATTGCGCGGCGCGTCTATAACCACACGTGGAAGCTCGATCCGATCATCCGCAGCCTGCTCGATACGGATTTCTACAAGCTGCTGATGCTGCAGATGATCTGGGGCATGTACCCCAGGGTCGACGCCACCTTCACGCTTATCAACCGGACCACCTCGGTGCGCCTCGCCGACGAGATCGACGAAGGAGCGCTGCGCGAGCAGCTCGACCATGCCCGCTCGCTGCGCTTTTCCAAGAAGGAGATGATCTGGCTGGGCGGCAACACCTTCTATGGCCGCAAGCAGATCTTCGAGCCGGAATTCCTCGCATGGCTGGAGGATTTCCAGCTGCCCGACTACCATCTGGAGAAGCGCGACGGCCAGTACGAACTGACCTTCGCCGGCCCGTGGATGTACACCACGCTGTGGGAAATCCCGGTGCTCGCCATCATCAACGAGCTGCGCTCACGCGCGGCGCTGCGCGAATACGGCCCCTTCGCGCTTGATGTGCTCTATGCCCGCGCCAAGGCCAAGATGTGGGCGAAGACAGAGCTTTTGAAGCAGCTTCCGGACATCAACATCTCCGATTTCGGCACCCGCCGCCGCCATTCCTTCCTGTGGCAGCGCTGGTGCGTGGAGGCGCTGAAGGAAGGCATCGGCAAGTCCTTCACCGGCACCTCCAACGTCAAGCTCGCCATGGACACCGACCTCGAGGCCGTGGGCACCAACGCGCACGAGCTGCCGATGGTGCTGGCGGCGCTGGCCGACAGCGAGGCCGAGCTTCGGCAGGCTCCCTACCGGGTGCTGAAGGACTGGCAGCGCTACTATGGCGGCAATCTGCTTATCGTGCTGCCCGACGCCTTCGGCACCGCCGCCTTCCTGCGCGATGCGCCCGACTGGGTGGCCGACTGGACCGGTTTCCGCCCCGACAGTGCGCCCCCCATCGAGGGCGGCGAGCGCATCATTTCGTGGTGGCGCCAGAAGGGCAAGGACCCGCGCCAGAAGATGCTGATCTTCTCCGACGGGCTTGAGGCCGAGACCATCGTCGAGACCTACAGGCATTTCCATGGCCGGGTGCGCATGGCGTTCGGCTGGGGCACCAACCTGACCAACGATTTCGAGGGCTGCGCACCGGTTCCCACCACCCGGCTGAACCCGATCTCGCTCGTCTGCAAGGTGACGGAAGCCAATGGCCGGCACGCCGTGAAGCTCTCCGACAATCCGGCCAAGGCCACCGGCGACGAAGCCGAAATCGCCCGCTACATACGCATTTTCGGCAATGAGGAACGGGTCGAGCAGTTCGTGAAGGTCTGACCCCGCCCGATGCGCGCCCGGAAGGGACATACATTCGCCCTGGCTGTCCTTCTGGCCGCCGCGATGCCCTCGCAGGCGCTCGCCCATGCATCGGATCGCGGCCATGTCCTGTTGTTGCCGACCAGCTATTATTCGCTGGGCGGCGCAGTTGCGGTGGCGGCCTCGTTCCTGGTTCTGGCATTGGTGCCGCCGCGATTCATCGCCGGGATCTGGTCGAGGCGGCTGACGCTGTTCCCGCTCGGCGATGGGGCGCGGACCGCAACGAGCCTGCTTTCCCTTGCCGGCTTTGCCCTGCTTGTCGCCGCCGGCTTCCACGGCAGCCGCGACCCGCTCTCCAATCCGCTTCCCCTGACGATATGGACACTGCTGTGGGTCGGCATGACGCTGGTGCAGGGGCTGTTCGGCAATCTGTGGGGATGGCTCAACCCGTGGTGCGGCGCTTGCAGGCTGCTCGGGCGGCTGGGCGGCGGCCGCAAGATGGTCGTCCTGCCGCGAAAGCTCGGCATGTGGCCGGCGGTCGCACTGCTGTTCGCGTTCACATGGTTCGAGCTGGTCTATCCGGCCCCTGACGATCCCGAAAAGCTGGCACGCGCGGCGGGCCTCTACTGGCTGGCCAGCTTCATTGCCATGCTTGTGTTCGGCCATGAGGAATGGAGCAGGCGCGGCGAGTTTCTCACCGTCTTCTTCCGGCTGATTTCGCGCTTCGCCGTTCTGGGGCAGGACGATGCGGACCGCCTGACCCTGAACTGGCCGGGGGCGCGGCTGCTGGAGACGGAGCCCCTGCCGAGAAGCGGCGTCGCCTTCGTGCTTCTGGCGCTCTCCGGCGTGTCCTTCGACGGTTTGACGCACACCTTCTTCTGGCTCGGCCTCATCGGCGTCAATCCTCTCGATTTTCCGGGCCGCACGGCCGTCATGACGTCGGGCACCATCGGCCTGCTGCTGAGCTTCGTCTTGCTGGGCGCAATCTTCATGCTGGCTGTGCGCCTCGGCGACCGGATCGCGGGTTACAGCCGTGAAGACAAAAGCGCCGGACTGCTGGTCTGGTCGATCGTGCCGATCGCGCTCGCCTATCATCTGGCGCATTATCTCGCTGCGCTGCTGGTCGACAGCCAGTATGCGCTGGTCGCCCTGTCCGATCCCTTCGCTCTCGGCTGGAACCTGTTCGGCACCGCCCATATGCATGTGGAAGCGGCCATCACATCCGGTGCCGGATCGGCCTGGGTGCTCTGGAACATCCAGGCAGGCGGCATCGTCGCCGGCCATGTTCTGGCGGTTCTGGTGGCGCACAGCCTCGCTTTCCGGCTGTATGGCGATACAGGACGCGCAATCGTCAGCCAGCTTCCGCTCACCTTGCTCATGATCGGTTACACCGTGTTCGGCCTGTGGCTGCTTTCGACGCCCTCGGCAGGCTGAATCCCTGTATTCCCCAAGGTAAACCTTGTCTTGCAACAACCGGTCTTTGATGATTTAGCTTGCGCGCCTAAAATTCTCCCGAGCCGTGAGCGACTGAAATTTCCCCGCTCCCAGTCACCACGCCAGAACAGGACGTTCTCCCATGACCGATCGGAAGACCATTTCCGCAGCCGGACCGGCCCCGCTCACCCGCCGCACCGCCCTTAAAGGCATGGCCGCAGCAGGCGGCCTGATGGCTGCGCCGGGCTTCGTGCGCTATGCGCAGGCGCAGAGCTCCGCCCCGATCCGCATCGGCTTCCAGTGCCACCGCACCGGCATCGGCGCCGCCTATGGCCGCTGGTACGAGCGCACCACGGCCGCCGCCGTGAAGCTGATCAACGAGGCCGGCGGCATCAACGGCCGCCCGGTCGAGATCGTCATCGAGGACGACGGCACCGATGCAGGCCGCGGCGCCGAGGTGGTGGCCAAGTTCGCCAACCAGCACAAGACCGACATCGTCTACGGCACGCTGTTCTCGCATGTTGTCATCGGCTCGGCGCCGGCGGCCGGCGAACTGAAGATACCCTACTATGTGGTCAGCGAGGGCTATCATGTCGCCTCCGGCCAGCTCAACCGCTGGTGCCTGCAACCCGGCATCACCGACGTGCGCGCGCAGGTCACCTCCATGGCCCCGTGGATTGCCGCCAATGCCGGCAAGAAGGTCACCATGATCTATCCGGACTACGCCTTCGGCTACGATCACCGCGACTACCTTCCGCCAGCGCTGGAAAAGGCCGGGGCGGAGGTCGTGGCCAAGATCGCCATCCCGCCGACCGAAAGCTCCTTCACCAGATATTTCCCGCAGATCCCGTCCAGCACAGAGGTGCTCTATCACGTCATGGTCGGCCCGGCCGTGCTCACCTTCGTCAAGGAGCTCGGCGAGTTCTACGGCTCCAGCGGGCCGAAGCTGTTCGGTTTCATCGACTCGCTCGAAGCGGTCGACATCAACAGCCCCGGCCTCGAATATCTGGACGGCAGCCATTTCTGGGAAGGCTCGCCCCGCTATGCGCAGGCCGGCGACAGCGACGCCATGAAAGCCTATCGCGCAGCCGTCGGCATCGACGACAATGGTGCCTCGGCCAACGATCCGCGCGACATTTCAACCGCCGGGCATATGTTCGGCTGCTGGGAAACGCTCTACGTCATCAAGCAGGCCATGGAAGCCAGCGGCTATCGCGGGCCGGAAGACCGCGCGAAGCTGGTGGAGGCGACCGAGGCGATCTCCACCATCGCCGAAGGCCCGGAACATCCGCAGGGCGACAAGGTGTTCGACGGCAAGATCCATCAGGTCTTCGGCCACCAGTATATTTCGAAACTGGAAGGCGGACGCCTCAATGTCGTGCACAAGACCTCGATCGAGGACAGCCGCTACGAGCCGGAGGCCGACTACACCGCGCAGCCGTTCTGATGCGCCGGAACCGCGCTGAAGGATAACCCGGCATGGGTTTCGGACCTCACCTGCTGCTGGCGGTTCTGGAAGGGCTGGTCACCTCGGCGGTGCTGGCGCTGACGGCGCTCGGCCTGTCGCTGGTCTTCGGGGTCATGCGCGTCGTCAACGTCGCCCATGGCGAGCTGTTCATGCTGGGGGCGGTGCTGGCCTGGGCCGTGGCGACGGCGGTCGGCGGCAGTCCCGCGCTCGGCTTTGTCGCAGCCCTCGTCGTCGCGCCGCTGATCGTCGGCGCGGTGGCGGCGCTGGCCGAGCGGCTGGTGCTGCGCCGGGTGGATTATGACCCGGAGGCCACCATCGTCGCCACCATCGGCCTGCTCTACATCCTTCAGCAGCTTGCGCTCACCTTCTACGGTGCGGACGCGAGGCCGGTGCCGCCGCCCTTCAACATACGCCTGGCGCTGCCCTGGTTCGGCTATTCGGCCTACAAGCTGTCGATCGTAGCGACATCGGCCGTCCTTCTGCTTCTGTCATGGCTGGTGCTGACGCACACCCGCGCCGGGCTGATCATGCGCGCCACCCAGTACGATCGCGAGACCGCGCAGGCATTCGGCATTCCGGTCGGGCGCGTCTATGCGGCGGTCTTCGCCATCGGGGCGATGCTGGCCGCCATCGCCGCGGTTCTGATCGTGCCGATCAGCCAGGCCCACTACCTGATGGGGCAGGACCCGCTGCTCCTGTCCTTCGCCGTGGTCATCATCGGAGGGCTCGGCTCGCTGCGCGGCACGGTGGTCGCGGCGCTGCTCATCGGCGTCTCGGACGGGGTAATCTCCATGTTCTTCTCTCCGACGCTGGCCAAGCTGATCGCCACGCTGGCGGTGGCCATGGTGCTGGTGTTCCGCCCGCAGGGCCTGTTCGGCAAGGCGGCGAGATGAACGGAACCGCAAGGCTCTGGCTGCTGCACGCGGCGGTGGTCGCGCTGCTTGCGGCGCTGAACTTCCTGCTGCCGGCCTATCATCACGGGCTGATGGCGCGCATCCTCGTGCTCGCCACCTTCGCCATGGGCTACAACCTCACCTTCGGCTATGGCGGGCTCCTGTCGCTCGGCCACGCCATGTTCTTCGCCGCCGGACTCTATGGCGCGGGGCTCGGCATCCATCATCTCGGCCTCGGCGTGCCGGCGGCCTTTCTCGCCGCGCTCGCCTGCGGGGCCGCTCTGGCGTTCCTCGCCGGCGTGCTGGCGCTGCGCACCACCGGCGTCGCCTTCATGATCGTGACGCTGATGTTCTCGCAGGCGTTCCATCTTGCCATCCTTTATTTCTCCGCCTTCACCGGCGGCGATCAGGGACTGGTGCTGAGGCCGCAGCAACGCCGCATCGAAACGATGCTCGGTACGCTCGACCTCACCGATCCGACGACGCGCTATCTGACGGCGCTCGCCCTGTTTTCGGTGGTGCTGTTCGCCATGCTCGCCATCGTCCGTTCCGGTTTCGGGCGCGTGCTGGTCGCCATCCGCGAAAACGAGGAGCGCACCCGCATGCTGGGCTACGACACTTTTGCCAGCCGGCTGGCGGCACTGGTGGCGTCGGGAACGATCTGCGCCGCCGCCGGCGCGGCCTACGGGCTTTTGTTCGGCTATGTCGGCGCCAACTTCGCCTCCGTGCAATATTCCATCCTGCCGCTGTTGTGGGTGCTTCTGGGCGGCGCGGCGACGACGCTCGGCCCCCTGTTCGGCACCGTCTTCATGTATTACGTGGTCGATATCGCCAGCGGCTACACTTCGGCCTACATGCTGGCGGTGGGTGTGATCCTCATCCTGCTGGTGCTATTCTTCCGCAAGGGGCTGCTCGGCACGCTGCGCGAACGCTGGCTGGGGTGGCTGCCGTGAATGCGCTGCTGGAAACACGGGGGCTGTCGCGCGACTTCGGCGGATTGCGTGCCGTCGACCGTGTCGATTTTTCCCTGATGCCGGGCGAGATTCGCGCCATCATCGGCCCCAACGGCGCCGGCAAGACCACTTTCGTCAGCCTCGTCTGCGGCCGCATCGAGCCGTCCGCCGGCACCATCGTGTTCGACGGCGCGGACATCACCGCGCTTCCAGCTCACCGGCGCGTTCGCCTCGGCATTGCCTACACGTTCCAGATCACCAGCGTCTATGCCCAGCTCAGCGTCTTCGACAATGTCGCGCTTGCCGTGCAGCGCACGCTGGCCGACGGACGCTCGCAAGGCCGGCTGCGCGCCGGCGTGATGGAGGCGCTGGAGCGGGTCGGGCTGGCGGATCGCGCCTGGCTGCCGGCCGGCCAGCTCGCCTATGGCCACCAGCGCCTGCTGGAAGTGGCGATGGGCCTTGCGCTGAAGCCGCGGCTGATGGTGCTGGACGAGCCGACGCAGGGGCTCGGCGACAGCGAGATCGAAAACTTCATCGCGCTGGCGCGCGAGATCGCCGCCAGCGCCACCGTGCTGCTGATCGAGCACAATATGGACGTGGTCATGCAACTCGCGCATCGCATCACGGTTCTGGAAGCGGGCAGGGTGCTGGCCGAAGGCTCGCCCGACGTCATCCGCACCGACGAGGCGGTGCAGCGCGCCTATCTGGGGGGCGGCGCATGAGCGAGATTCTGACCGTCTCCGGGCTCGATTGCTTCTATGGCGAGGTGCAGGTGCTGCACGGGCTGGAGCTTGCCCTGCGCAGGGGCGAGGTCCTGTGCCTGACGGGGCGCAATGGCGCCGGCAAGACGACGACGCTCAAGGCAATCATGGGGCTGGTGCGCCCGCGCGCCGGCTCCATCCGCATGGGCGGCGTGGAACTGGCGGACCTGCCGGCGCACGAGGTGCCGAAACAGGGCATCGGCTATGTGCCGCAGGGCCGCCGCCTGTTCGCCGAAATGACGGTGCGGGAAAATCTGGAGATCGGCCTCAACACGCGCAAAAAGGGCGCCGACACGCTTGAAAGCGTGCTGGATCTGTTTCCGCTGCTGCGCGAGCGGCTGAAGCAGCAGTCCGGCACGCTCTCCGGCGGCGAGCAGCAGATGCTGGCCATGGCGCGCGCGCTGTGCCTCGAACCCGAGATCCTGTTGCTGGACGAGCCGACCGAGGGGCTAATGCCGTCGATGATCCAGAAAATCCGCGAGACGGTTCTGGCGCTGCGCAGGCGCGGAGTGTCCACCATACTGGTCGAGCAGCGTGCGGAGGCTGTGCTTGCACTGGCCGACCGCGTGACCTTCGTCGAAAACGGCCACTGCCGGGAAACCGTCGGGATCGCGGAGCTGAAGGCAGACCCCTCGGCCCTCAGGCGCTATGTGGGGATCGGCTGAACCGCCCGCTCGCGGCCTTCAGCGCGGGACGGTTTCCCCTTCGGCAGGCTCTTCGACAAACTGCTTTTGCCCGGCATCATATGTGTAGCAGGTCGCCAGCGCCGAACAGACCTCCTGATAGCGCGCGCAATATTGCGCGACGACACATAGAAGGTTGCCCTTGACCGTCATCTTTGCCGGTGGCTTGTCCTGAATGCCGCTGAACAGAAGCTGCGTCCTCTCCCCGTCATCGCGCCATGAGACGCTGATTTCCGTCTCGAAATGATCGTAGCCGGCACTGGCGTAGCCGATGCTGTAGTCGATGGTTCCGACCGGGGCAAACTCCATCGTCCCCGTGCTCGTATCCGGCCATGTCCGGCTTTCCTGCGCGAACGACATCGTTGCCGAAAGTGCAAGAACGCCGACCAGAACCGCCGCGACCGGCGGTGTCCGGCGCAGTTTCACGTTTCTTCCGGAAATGCCCCTATCCAAAGAAGATGACGCTCGACAGGGCGAAGATGGGCAGCAGCACCGCGCCTGACCACAGCATGTAACCGAAGAAGCCCGGCATACGGATGCCCTGGTTGCGGGCGATGGCATAGACCATGAAGTTCGGTGCGTTGCCGATATAGGTGTTGGCGCCCATGAACACCGCGCCCGCCGAGATCGCCGCCAGCGTCGTGGCGAAGGTGGTCATCAGCTCCTGCGGATTGCCGCCGGCCAGTTCGAAGAACACAAGGTAGGTCGGCGCATTGTCGAGGAAGGACGACAGCAGCCCCGTCATCCAGAAATAGGCCATGTCGTTGGGCTGTCCCGAAGCCGTCGTCACCAGCGACACGAGCGGGGCGAGGGCGCCGTCCATGCCGGCGCGCAGGATCGCCACCACCGGCACGATGCAGACGAAGATCGCCGCGAACAGCTTCGCCACCTCGAGGATCGGCCCCCAGTTGAAGCCGTTGGCGGAACGATATTTCTTGGGCGACACGACCAGCGAGACGAAAGCCAGCACGAGGATGATGACGTCGCGCACGAGGTTCTGGAGTTCCACATGCACGCCCTGAATTGTGAACTCCACTCCCGGCTTCCACGCAGCCGACATCAGGATGGCGCCAATGACGCCCGCCAGCAGAGGAAGGTTGACGAGGCCGAGGATGCGCACCTTCGAATCCGGTGTCGGATCCTTGATCTTCGGCAGGCCCTGCTCGCGCCGGTGCAGGATCGTGTCCAGCACGAAGAAGATGGCCAGCACCAGACCGCCGACCAGCAGCGTATCGGGCAACAGGTGCACGGTCGTCCAGAAGAAATCGACGCCGCGCAGGAAGCCGACGAACAGCGGCGGGTCGCCCAGAGGGGTCAGCGAGCCGCCGATGTTCGACACGAGGAAGATGAAGAACACCACGACATGGGCGTTGAAGGGCCGGTTGTCGTTGGCGCGGATGATCGGCCGGATCAGAATCATCGAAGCGCCCGTGGTGCCGATCACCGAGGCGAGGATCGCGCCGATCAGCAACAGCCCCGAATTGAACAGGGGCGTGCCGTGGATGTTGCCGGAAACCAGTATGCCGCCCGAAATGGTGAACAGCGCGAACAGCAGGATGATGAACGACATGTATTCCAGCAGCATGGCGTGCAGCACCGCCTCGCTCGCGGCCGCAAGGCCGTAGAAAGCGGCCAGCGGCACGATCACCAGGCCAGCCCAGACGGCAGCGATCTTGCCGTAGTGATGCTCCCAGAAATGATGGAACAGCAGCGGCCCGGTGGCGATGCACAGCAGGAGACCGGCGAAGGGCAGCGCCCACCACAGCGACATGTGCGCACCCGGAAGCGCCTCGGCCGCGAAAGCCGGGCTGGCGGCGAGCCCCCCAAGCGCAAGAACAGCCATTCGCAATGCAGCAGCGTTCACCGGTTTTCCCCCGTTCGGTATGTGTGTGGAGTGTGCCCTGCCTCAGAGCAGGGCGACGCCGGCTTCGCGCATCCTGCCGGTCATGGCGTCGAGCGAGCCGTCGAGATCGATGCCACGGCATGCGGCGAGCCGCACCGTGACGGAAAAGCCGAGCTTCACCGCATCCAGCGCCGAATAGGCGACGCAGAAATCCGTGGCGAGGCCGGCCAGCGTGATCGCGTCGATGCCGCGTTCGCGCAGATAGCCGGCAAGGCCGGTCGGCGTCGTATGATCGTTCTCGAAGAAGGCCGAATAGCTGTCGATCGCGGGGCGGAAACCCTTGCGGATGACCAGCTCGGCCTTCGTCCATGCAAGGCCGGTGTGGAAATCCGCGCCCCGGCTGCCCTGGATGCAATGATCCGGCCACAGCGTCTGCTCGCCGTAAGGCATGGTGACGCTCTGATAGGGCTGATGCCCGGGATGGCTGGAAGCGAAACTGGAATGGCCGGCCGGATGCCAGTCCTGTGTCATGATGACGTGATCGCTGCCGCGGATCAGCTCGTTGACCAGCGGCACGATCTCGTCGCCGCCGGCGACCGCCAGGGCTCCACCCGGGCAGAAATCGTTTTGCAGGTCGATGACGACAAGCGCTTCGTCAGCCATGTTGCCTCCTGAAACGGCGGATTTCGCGACCGCCGTAACATGACCAGATGGGCACGCCCGTCAACCGAAATCGGACCCGGATCGGTCAATTCCGGTAGAGCAGGCCATCGGTATCGATCTCCGGCGCACGCCCGGCGATCAGGTCCGCAAGCAGCCTCCCAGACCCGGCGGCAAGCGTCCAGCCAAGATGGCCATGGCCGGTATCGAGATAGAGGTTGCTGTAGCGCGCGCGGCCAATGACCGGTACCGACCGGGGCATCATCGGGCGCAGTCCCGCCCACAATTCGGCTTTCGCCTCATCGAACGCTCCGGGAAAAAGCTCATGCGCAGTGCGGAACATGGCAGCGAAATTCTTGGGCCCGAACGACCGGTCGAAGCCGGTGAACTCGGCGGTGCATGACAGGCGCAGCCGGTTGCCGAGGCGCGAATACGCGACATAGCGGTCCTCGTCCGCGCCGCCCATGGTCGGGCCCCTGCTCTCGTCTTCCAGCGGAATGGTGGCCGCATAGCCCTTGACCGGATAGATCGGCAGGTCGAGCCCGTGACGGCGGCCAAGCAGGCCGCTTTCCGGCCCCATGGCGAGAACGATGCTGTCGGCGGAAAACAGCCCGGCATCGGTGCGCACGGCGCGCACCCTGTCTGCCTCGATATCGAGCCCTTCGACCATGGTGCCGTAGCGGAAATCCACACCGAGCCTTTCACCGGCATAGGCCGCCAGGCGGGTCGTGAACAGGCGCGAATCGCCGGTCTGATCGGTCGGGGAATAGACGGCGCCGGCGAAATGGCGGCGCGCGGCGGCGAGCCCCGGATCGAGCTCAGCCATCCGCTCCGGGTCGACGATCTCGATCGGCAGGCCGTGATCGGCCAAAAACCCGTAATTGCGGGCGGCGGCATCGAGGCTTTCCCGGCTGCGGGAAAGGTAGAGGATGCCCTTGCGCCGGTCGTCATAGGCGATGCCGGTTTCCTCCGACAAGGCGTTGATGCTGTCGCGCGAATAGAATGCCAGCCGAAGTTTCGGCAGTGTGTTGGCGCGTTTGCGGGCCGGGGTGCACTGGCGCAGGAACCGCAGGCCCCAGGCCAGCAGATAGGGATCGCGGCCAAGGCGCACCTTGATGCCGAGATCGTGGTTGAACATGCCGCGCACGAAGGTCTTCAGCGCCTCCGGCGAAGCCTAGGCGGTCGCGTCGCCGGGCGACACCAGTCCGCCATTGGCATAGCTGGTGCCGCAGGCCGGCCCTGCGTGGCGTTCGATCACCGTCACCTCGTGACCGTCGCGGGCAAGGTAGTATGCCGCCGCCGTACCGACCGCGCCCGCGCCAAGAACCAGTATTTTCATGCCCCTGCCTTTTCCGCCGCACCCGGTAGCCTCAGGCGTGGCATTTTGACCGAACGGCTTTCGTGGACGCCAAAGCCCGCCGGCATTATGATTGCTTCAACCTGAGCGACCCGCTTTCCTTGAAATTGCGAGGCCGCCTCTCTCAACTTGCTGCGCAGTTCCGTCCGGAAAGCCAAGATTCGCGTTTCCCGGAATTGCTCCAACGGGACCCGAAAATGAACTATCAAAGGTTCTTCGAAGACGCCATCGACCAGTTGCACGCCGAGCGCCGTTACCGTGTGTTCGCCGACCTGGAACGGATGGTCGGCAAGTTTCCGCGCGCTCTGTGGCGCACCGGCGCCGACACGCGCGAAATCACCGTCTGGTGCTCGAACGACTATCTCGGCATGGGCCAGCATCCGTCCGTCGTCAGCGCCTTCCAGGACGCTGCCGGCCGCATGGGCTCGGGCGCAGGCGGCACCCGCAACATTTCCGGCACCAGCAATCCGCTGGTCGAGCTGGAACGGGAACTGGCCGACCTGCACGGCAAGGAAGCCGGGCTTGTCTTCACCTCCGGCTTCGTTTCCAACGAGGCGGCCATTTCCACCATCGCGCGGCTGCTGCCCAACTGCCTCATCCTCTCGGACGAACTCAACCATGCCTCGATGATCGAGGGCGTGCGCCGCTCGGGCGCTGAAAAGCGCATCTTCCGCCACAATGACGTCGGTCATCTGGAAAGCCTGCTTCAGGCGGCCGGGCGCGAGCGCGCCAAGCTCATCGTGTTCGAAAGCGTCTACTCCATGGACGGCGATATCGCACCGATCGGGGAGATCGCCGATCTTGCCGAAAAGTACAACGCCATGACCTATATCGACGAGGTCCATGCTGTCGGCATGTACGGTCCGCGCGGCGGCGGCATCACCGAGCGCGAGGGGCTGGCCCACCGCATCGACATCATCGAGGGCACGCTCGCCAAGGCGTTCGGCACGCTGGGCGGCTATATCACCGGCACTTCCGCGGTGGTCGATGCCGTGCGCTCCTATGCGCCGGGCTTCATCTTCACCACCGCCCTGCCGCCGGCGCTGGCCGCAGCGGCAACCGCATCCATCCGCCATCTGAAATCGTCGCAGGTCGAACGCGACGCCCAGCAGCGGCAGGCCGCACATGCCAAGCGGATTCTCGGCGAGGCCGGGCTGCCGGTCATGCCTTCCGTCACCCATATCGTGCCGATCCTGGTTGGCGATCCCGAACTGTGCAAGATGGCCACGGACCGCCTTCTGGGCGTTCACGGCATCTATATCCAGCCGATCAACTATCCGACCGTGCCGCGCGGCACCGAACGGCTGCGCATCACGCCCACCCCCTTCCATTCCGACGAGCTCATCCTCCAGCTGCGCGACGCGCTGGTCGAGACATGGGACGCGCTGGGCATTCCCTACGGCTCGGTGCAGAGCCCGCAGGTCAGCACGAGCGAGCGCATCGTGCCGCTTCTCGTGCCGAAGTCCGGCGGCTGAGCGGCAATTTCCTTTCCAGCCGAAGCTGGCCGGGTTAAGAACAGCGGCCAGTTCGGAGGATCAGGATGACTGCAAGGCTAGTTCTCGTCGGCTGCGGCCATATGGGTCGCGCCATGTTGTCGGGCTGGATCGATTCCGGCCGGATCGCGGCGAATGAAATCGTTGTCGTGGAGCCGAACGGCGATTTGCGCGGCAAGGCGGCGGCACTGGGCTGCAAGACGGCAGCGGGCGTCGAAGACCTGGCCTCGGATATCTCCCCCCAAATCGTGGTCATCGCGGTCAAGCCGCAGGCGATCCGCGAGGTTCTGGCCGGCTATGCGCGCTTCGGCAACGGCGCCACGACTTTCGTCAGCATCGCCGCCGGCACCAGCGTCGCGACCTTCGAGAGCATTCTGGGTGAAAACACCCCGGTCATACGCTGCATGCCCAATATCCCGGCCGCAATCGGCAAGGGCATGATGGTGGTCTTTGCCAACGGCCATGTCGGTGACAAGGCACAGGATTTCGTGTCCGGCCTGCTGGCTGCAAGCGGCAAGGTGGCCTCCGTCGGCGACGAGAAGCTGATGGACGCCGTGACCGCCGTTTCCGGCTCGGGTCCGGGCTATGTGTTCCACTTCATCGAGGCGCTGACCTCTGCGGCCAGAGCCGCCGGCCTGCCGGACGATACGGCGGCGAAACTCGCGGTGCAGACCGTTTACGGGGCTGCCGTGATGGCCGCGGAAAGCGGCGAGGAGCCCGGCGTGCTGCGCCAGCAGGTCACCAGCTACAAGGGCACCACCGCCGCTGCCCTCGACGTGCTGATGGGCGAGGAACGGCTGACACGCCTGCTGACAGAAGCCGTCGAGGCGGCGCGCAAGCGTTCCGTCGAGCTTGGAAGCTGAGGCGGAACGCTTCAGCGATTACGCGAGGGTTTCCTGCAGCAACCCCGCCTGCCCGGCCTCGAAGCGCAGGTTCTGGCGCGGACGCGGACCGACCTGCTGGATGACGAGGCCGGCTGCGAGCGAACCAAGCCTGCCACACTCCTTCAGCGCGCGGCCTTGCGTATAGCCGAACAGGAAACCTGCGGCGTAGAGATCGCCCGCACCGGTTGTGTCGACCAGTTCGCGGATCGGAATGGCGCCGATCTTCACGGTTTCGTCGCCGCGCACGATCACAGACCCTTTTTCCGAGCAGGTGACGGCGGCGAGCCTGCAATCCTTGCGCAAAGCCTCGAGCGCGGCATCGAAGGACGACGTCTGGTAGAGCGCCCTGATTTCGTGGTCGTTGGCCAGTATGATGTCGACGGTGCCGCTGCGCATCAGATCGAGAAACTCGTCGCGGTAGCGGTCCACGCAGAAGCTGTCGGAGAGCGTCATCGCCACTTCGCGACCGGCTTCGTGCGCAAGCCGCGCGGCTTCGCGCATCGCTTCCTTGGCGCGCGGCGGATCCCACAGATAACCCTCGAAATAGACCACTTTCGAGGCTGCGATCTTGGCTGGCTCCACGTCCTGCGGGCCGAATTCCACACAAGCGCCGAGATAGGTGTTCATCGAGCGCTCTCCGTCGGGCGTGACGAAGATCATGCAGCGCGCCGTCGGCGGCGTGCCGGCAAGCGGCTCGGTGTCGAAGGCGACGCCGAGCGCGCGGATATCGTGCGCATAGATGTCGCCGAGGTGATCGTCGGCCACCTTGCCGGAAAAGGCGGCACGCCCGCCGAAGCTGGCAATGCCCGCCGCCGTGTTGCCGGCCGAGCCGCCGGAAGCCTCCACAGCCGGCCCCATGCGTGCGTAGAGCAATTCCGCGCGCTCCGCGTCGATGAGGTTCATCGCGCCCTTGATGATGCCGTTGTCGATAAGGAATTTCTCGTCGCTCTGGGCTATGATATCGACAATGGCATTGCCGATGCACAACACGTCATAATCCGGCATTCAGTCCTCTCCGACGGGGCAGATTTTTCTTCAGGCAGCCTGAGGCCGGCCCGTGGTAGATCATCGGGACGGGTTTGCATAGAAGGCGCCCAGTCAATCGACCGGCCGGAACATCTCCTGCACGCGGTCGAAGTCCATGGCTTCACGGACAAAGGCGAAGGTTCCGCCCTCCAGCATTTCCTTCGCCGCTTTTTCCACTGCGCCGAAAGCCAGGGTTGTCAGCTTGGAGCCGAGCGAGATGCGCGTGGCCCCGGCATCGGCGAGGGCCGATACCGTGAAGGCGGGGCTCGCCAGAACGTTCACCGGCTTCTCCACCGATGCGCAGACCGTGCGCACCTGCGCGATATCGGTGAGCCCCGGTGCATAGAGCACGTCCGCGCCGGCCTTCTCGAAAGCCTGAAGCCTCCTGATCGTGTCGTCCAGATCGGGGCGGCCGTGCAGGAAATTCTCGGCCCGCGCGGTGAAGACGAAATCGCTTCTGAGAGCCCGCGCCGCTTCCACGGCGGCCTCGACACGCTCGACCGCATGCGAGAAGTCGTAGATCGGCTTGTCCTCGTCACCGGAAAAGTCTTCCAGCGAACAGCCGGCCAGACCGGCCGCTTCCGCCGCGAACACGGTTTCGGCAGCGCTTTCGGGGCTGTCGCCCTTGCCCTTTTCCAGATCGGCCGAGACGGGCAGGTCGGTCGAGGCGACGATTTCCCTGCAATGGGCGATCATCGCCTCGAAGGAAACGCCGCCATCGGGCAGGCCGCGCGAGAAGGCGAAGCCGGCGCTGGTCGTGGCCAGCGCCTGGAAGCCAAGCGATTGCAACAGCCTGGCCGTTCCGATGTCCCATGGATTGGGAATTATGAAGGTGGAAGCGTGCAGCTTCCTGAAGACCGTGCCCTTGTCCATGGCCGAACCCCGGAGGATGTGATCGTCGCGGCGATCCTATCGCCCCCGCGATGGGGCCGGGCAATCGAAACCGCAGCGGTCAGGCCGTTCCGGTCGAGCCGAATCCGCCGGAGCCGCGCGAGGTGCCGCTGGCCAGCGTGCGCTCCTCGGTGCGCACCTGCGTGACCGGCGCAAAGACGATCTGGGCGACGCGCATGCCGCGGCTGACGGAAAAATCCTCATCGCCGAGATTGACCAGAAGCACCTGCACCTCGCCGCGATAGTCGCTGTCTATGGTTCCGGGCGTGTTCAGACAGGTGATGCCGTGCTTCAGCGCAAGGCCGGAACGGGGGCGGATCTGGCCTTCCATTCCTTCCGGGATTTCCATGACCAGCCCGGTCGGCACCAGCGCCCGCTTGCCGGGAAGGATCAGGATCGAGCGATCCTCGGGAATCGCCGCGCGCAGATCCATGCCGGCCGCGCCCCTGCTTTCATAGGCGGGCAACGGCAGATCGGCGGCGTGTGGAAGGCGCACGAAACCAACGGTGGGGCCAATGACGGAGGCGGGCTGGGAGGAGGACATGGCGCAAATCCTATCGAGACTGATCGGGCAAGGCAGGGGTGCCGCTTCAACGGCGATGCGCCCCGGCGGTTCCGCTTACATCAGGCCCTGCGAATAGACCAGTGCCGCATATGCCGTCTCCCAGAACCATTTATGTTCGACAGGTCTGCCCGTTATTGCTAGAAGCCCGCCACCAGACGGGATTCCTGACATGGCCGAGACTATTCAAGAGGCGGTGAAGCGCCGCCGGACCTTCGCGATCATCGCGCACCCGGACGCCGGCAAGACGACGCTGACAGAAAAGCTGCTGCTGTTCGGCGGCGCCATCCAGCTCGCCGGCGAGGTGAAGGCCAAGAAGGACAAGATCCAGACCCGTTCGGACTGGATGAAGATCGAGCGCGAGCGCGGCATTTCGGTCGTCACCTCGGTGATGACCTTCGAATATGGCGACAACGTCTTCAACCTGCTCGACACGCCGGGCCACGAGGACTTCGCGGACGACACCTATCGCACCCTTTCCGCCGTCGATGCGGCAGTGATGGTCATCGACGCCGCGCGCGGCATCGAGCCGCGTACGCTCAAGCTGTTCGAGGTCTGCCGCCTGCGCGACATTCCCATCATCACCTTCGTCAACAAGATGGACCGCGAGGCCCGCGACACCTTCGAGATCCTCGACGAGATCGAGGAGAAGCTGGCTCTCGACACCGCGCCCGTGACCTGGCCGATCGGACAGGGCAAGACCTTCGCCGGCACCTATCATCTGGCCGAGAATGCCGTGCGCCGCGGCGATGCCGAGACCGGGCGCACTCCCGTCCACGGGCCGGACTCCAACCGCGCCGCCGGCCTTTTGCCGGAAAACGACCGTGCCGCTTTCATCGAGGAAACCGAACTGGCGCGCGAAGCCTGCCGCCCCTTCGACCGCGATGCTTTCCTCGAAGGGCATCTGACACCCGTCTATTTCGGCTCGGCGCTGCGCAATTTCGGCGTTCGCGACCTGATCGAGGCGCTTGGAGCCTATGGCCCGCCGCCGCGCGCGCAGGAAGCCGATACCCGCACGGTCGAGGCGACGGAGGACAAGATGACGTCCTTCGTCTTCAAGATCCAGGCGAACATGGACCCCAACCACCGCGACCGCATCGCCTTCGTGCGCGTCTGCTCCGGCATCCTGCAACGCGGCATGAAGGCCAAGCTGGTGCGCACCGGCAAGCCGATGTCGCTGTCGGCCCCGCAGTTCTTCTTCGCCCGCTCGCGCATCACCGCCGACGAAGCCTATGCCGGCGACGTGGTCGGCATTCCCAACCACGGCACGCTGCGCATCGGCGACACGCTGACCGAGGGCGAGGACATCCTGTTCCGCGGCGTGCCGAACTTCGCTCCGGAAATCCTGCGCCGCGTGCGCCTTGGCGACGCCATGAAGGCCAAGAAGCTGAAGGATGCGCTGCACCAGATGGCCGAGGAAGGCGTGGTGCAGCTGTTCACGCCGGAAGACGGCTCGCCGGCCATCGTCGGCGTGGTCGGCGCGCTCCAGCTTGACGTGCTGAAGGAGCGGCTCAACATCGAATACGGCCTGCCGGTCGATTTCGAAGTGTCGCGCTTTTCCGTCTGCCGCTGGATCGACGCTGACGAACCGGCCGAGCTGATGCGGTTCATGGAAGCGCATCGCGGCGACATCGCCCGCGACCTCGACGACGATCCGGTGTTCCTCGCCCAGCACGAATTTTCACTCAACTATGAGGCAGAACGCTGGAAAGCGATCCGCTTCACGACGGTGAAGGACTATCAGGTCCGCGACGCCTGAAGCATGACCCCGGAAATCTGAACCTTACCGCCGCCGCGCCAGCACCTCCCGGATACGGGCGTTGATGGCACGGATTTCAGCCTCGTCCATGCGCGCGATGTTCTCGGCCAGCAGATTGGCCAGTTCCGTTGCCGCCGGCGACAGGCCGGACGTGTCGACCCTGACGCGCGGATGCGAGGCCAGCGCGATGCGCTGGAATTCCTCCGCCTCGTCCCAGATGATGTTGAAATAGCCGATGATCTTCTGGATCAGGGTCCAGCTCGGCGCGCCGCGCCTTCCATGCTCCAGCGCCGACAGATAGGCAGGGCTCACGCCGATGGCCTCGGCCATTTCCTTCTGGCTTGCGCCGCGCTCGCGCCGCAGTTCGCGGATTTTTTCGCCCAGCGGTGTCATGGGAACATCGCCTCACCTCACCTTGCGCAGACGCACGTAAATCGCGCCCGAGCCGCCATGATGACGCGCCGCATGCTCGTGGCTCGATACGAACATGCGAAAAGCCGGCGCCGCCAGCCAGCCCGGCACCGAGCGGCGCAGCACGCCGTCGCCCCCGGACGACGACCCCTTGCCGGTAATGACCAGCACGTAGTGCAGCCCGGATGCGTAGGCGCGGTGCAGGAAGGAAAACAGCAGCGAATAGGCTTCGTCCTGCGTCATGCCGTGGAGGTCCACGCGGGCCTCGATCGGCAACCGACCTTTGGCCAGCTTGTCCAGGGTGGGGCGGTCGAGATGACGCGGCGGCGACGGCTTTTTTTCCGGCACCGGCGCGCCTGCGGCAGGCGCAACCCTTGCCGGCGCGGGGGCGGGGGGAGCGGGTTGCGGCGGTTCGACCGCCGGCGCGGCCCGGCCCTTGAGCGGAACGGCCGAGCGCGCCACCAGATTCCACAGCACCCGGTCTTCGTCGCTCAGCGTCTTTTGCGGCCGTCTCGTCATCGATTCACATCCGTAACCGACGACAGATGGTCCGCGATCCGCCGCGGCACAAGAGCGTAGAAATCTGCATGATGGCGCACCACGCCGGCGATTTCGCCCGCCGCATCACCCGATCCCGCGAAGAGATCGCCACGGGCAGCGCCGACGATGGCCGAGCCGGTATCCTGCGCGATCATCAGCCGCCGGAAAGGTTTTCCATCGAAAGCGGTCAGCGTCGGCGCGTCGATGTAGAAGGGCGTGCCAAACGTGTGAAGCAGGCGGTCGACGGCCATGGAGCGGCCGGGCGTCAGCGGCACCTTTGCCGCCGCCACCGGCCCGAGCGCCGGGTCGTCCACGGGCGCCTCCCGGAAAAATATATAGGATCGGTTCCGCCACAGGATTTCGTCCACACGCTGCGGGTTGCGGCGAAACCAGCCACGGATGGACTGCATGGTTACATCCGCCAGCGGGATTTCCCCAAGGCTCGCCAGCACGCCGCCGGGCCCGGTGAAACGCTGCCCGGATTTGGCTGCGTAGGTGACGCGGACGCTGCGCCCGTCGGTCATCGCAAGCCGTGCCGCGCCCTGCACGTGGATGAAGAAGGCATCGACCTTGTCTGCCAGCCATGCGATCTCAAGACCCTGTCCGGCCAGCGCGCCGCGCTCGATCGCCGGACGGTCGTGATATTCCACCAGTCCCGCGACTGTTTGACGGGCAAAGGCCAGATAGGGGTCCATGCCCACCGGGCGGTTGGCGTCGTCCATGTCGATGAGGTCGCGCGGGCGGGCGAGCAGCGGCACGGTGAAGCGCTCCGTCCTGACCGGGGATGCCTCGACCTGCGGCTCGTAGAAGCCGGTCACAAGTCCGTGATCACCATGATCCGGCTTCACCCGAAGGGGCACGAAATGCCGCTCGAAAAAGGCGCACGCCTCATTGGGGCTCGCCGGCGAAACGGTCCGCGCATCATTATAGGCTTCGGTGAACGCCTCGAAGCGGACACCAAGGCCGCCGGTTCTGTAGGGTCTGGTCAGAATATGGCTGGCCGAGCGCCGGAAGGCCCCGAAGGCCGCAAGCTGGTCGTCGGCTTCCCAGCCGGGCAGGTCCCCGAAGCGGATCCGGCTGAATGGAAGGGCGTTCTTGTCCGGCACGGGACGAAATCGCCCTGCCGGTCAGTCTTCGGCTTCTGTCGCGACGAGCTTCCAGTTCGGATCGCGTGAGCGGGTGTCGCGGGCAAAGGTCCAGACATCCTTGACCTCGGCCACCGTGTCGGGATCGCCGTCGATGATATCGCCTGCCTTGTCGCGGGTGGCCGAGATAAGTTCCGAAACGATGCGCAGCGTGACGTGGGCCTCACTGCCTTTCATCTCCGCCGATACGATCTCGGCCTTGTCGATGCCGACGAAGGAAGACTGGATCTTCTCGCCACGGCCCTCGCGCTCGGAAATAGCGGTGACGAAACCGTCGTAAACCTCCCGCGACAGCAGATTCTTGAGTGTCTTGCGGTCGCCGTCGGCATAGGCCATCACGATCATCTCATAAGCCATCCTCGCGCCCTCGATGAAGCCTTTCGGGTCGAAGCTCGCATCCGCGTCCTTGATGGCGCGCAGACCCCTGTTCAGCTCGGTCTCGGGTTTGGCGAGCGCGTCGATGGCCGCATAGGTCTCGGCGGAGGCTTCACCGCGCTTGCGCGGCAGCGCCACCACGTTGTCGCCATCGCCGGCACCCGGCTTTTCCTGCTTGCGCGCAGAATAGGGATCGAAGGGCGGACGCTCGCTGCCGGTGCGGCGGCCCAGAACGTTGCGCAGCTGAAAGAAGATCACCACCGCCGCGATCATGAAGAAAATCGTGCCGAAGTCGAAGAATTCCATGCGCGCGCCAATGATCCCTTCTTGCGGCTGCACCGAACGCACAGCACCCTGTCTGGCGTCGTCCTATCAAAGCATATAGAACGCGAGACACAATCATTCAAATCAAAGGCACGCATACCTATCTGTAGGAACCAGTGCCAGAGGCAAATGATGCCGAAGGCGTAAACGACCAGAAAACGGTTACAAATTTGCGTGTTTCTCTCCTCCCCGTCTTCCTTTTGCTGCTTCCGCTGCTGGAAATCGCCGGCTTCGTCGTTGTCGGCAAGCAGATCGGCGCGCTGGCTACCGTCGCCCTCGTGATGCTTTCTACCGTGGCGGGCAGCGCCTTGCTGCGTCATCAGGGGCTTGACGCCATGAACAGGGCGCGCGCTGCAATGGACGCCGGCAAGGACCCCGGCCTTCAGCTGGCCAACAGCGCCATGGCGGTCGTCGCCGCCATCCTGCTCATCGTTCCGGGATTCATCACCTCGGCCATCGGCCTGTTGATCCTCCTGCCGCCGGTGCGGGCGCTGTTCTGGAAGATGTTCGGGCGCCGGGTCGTGTTCACCAGCCAGTTCGGCACCGCCGGTTTCCGCCGGGACGCCAACAGCCATACCATCGACCTCGACAGCGAGGATTTCTCGCGGGGGCGGCCCGACGACAGCTCGCCCTGGCGCCGACTGCCCGAGGAATGACGGCCCGCGCAGCGCAGACGCTGCATGGAAACCAGCCGGAAACTTGTCTTGGCGGCACTCTCGTGATAGCCAACCCGGCGAATCCACCTCGGGGCCGGACGGTCCGAAAACAGGAACAGGGCTCATGGCCGACGACAATGAAAAGAAAGCCGGCAACGGCAATGGCAACGCAACCCAGCAGCAGCCCACGCTCAACGTGCTGGCGCAGTATGTGAAGGACCTTTCCTTCGAGAGCCCCGGCGCGCCGAACTCTCTGCGTGGCCGCGACAAGGCTCCGGGCATCGCCATCAATGTCAACGTCAATGCCAATCCGCTTTCGGAAAAGCAGTTCGACGTGATCCTGTCCCTGACGGCCAAAGCCACCGTCGACAAGGATGTGCTGTTCAATGTCGAGCTCGTCTATGGCGGCGTCTTCAACATCGACGGCTTCCCGCAGGAGCACATGCTGCCGATCCTGTTCATCGAATGCCCGCGCCTGCTGTTCCCCTTCGCGCGCCAGATCATCGCCGACGCGACCCGCAACGGCGGCTTCCCGCCGCTGATGCTCGATCCGATCGACTTCGCACAGATGTTCCAGCAGAAGCTGGCCGAGGATCAGGCGGCCGCCAAGGTTCAGGTAAGCTGAGCCATAGGCGGGACGACGATACAAAACCCGGCTTCACGCCGGGTTTTTTGTTTACGCCGATTTCCTATAAAGCCAATAAAATCAATGTTTTACATTTGATTTCAGGTCGCCATACAATCTGCAACCTGTAACCATACGGCCTTTTCGCCCATCGAATCGACCAGCGCGGAATGAGCTGCGCGGTCAGCCTCGCTCAGCCGCGATGGCAGGGGCGCGGGGCGCGCACCGATCCTGACCTCGGCCATCTCGATGCTGACCTGCTCGACACCGGTCACCACGACCGCATCCAGCCCAAGCGCCGCCTGCTTGCCGCCGATCAGTTCGATATAAACTTCCGCGAGCAATTCGGAATCGAGCAGGGCGCCATGCTTGGTGCGATGGCTGTTGTCGATGCCGTAGCGGCGGCACAGGGCATCGAGCGAATTGGGACCCATCGGATGCTTGCGCCTGGCGAGCGCCAGCGTATCGACCACAAGTTCCGAAGCCACCGGCGGGTGACCCAGCCGGGCAAATTCGGCATTGATGAAATTGATGTCGAAACTGGCGTTGTGGGCGACGAGCTTCGCGCCTTCCACGAAAGCCATGAATTCTTCGGCGATCTCGGGAAAGGTCGGCTTGCCTGCCAGATCGTCGGCGCTGATGCCATGCACGGCCTGTGCGTCGGGATGGATCTGACGGCCCTGCGGATCGATGTATTTGTGAAAGGTGCGGCCGGTCGGAAACCGGTTCACCAGCTCGACGCCGCCGATCTCGATGATGCGATCCTCGCGCGCATCGAGGCCCGTGGTTTCCGTATCGAAAATGATCTCACGCACCGATTCGCTCCTTGCGACAAGATTGGCCAGACGCACCGCCGCCGGCAAGGTCACGCCGTGGATCGAGGGCTCTTTTCCCCGGTGAGTTCAGCGACGATCTCGTGGATACGGGCGCGGGTGGCATCGAAATCCTTGCTCGTATCGATGACATAGTCGGCCAGACGGCGCTTTTCGGCATCTGGCGTCTGCTTGGCAAGGATCGCCTCGAAACGCTCCGCCGTCATGCCCGGCCGCGCCAGCACCCGCTCGCGCTGCAATTCGGCCGGCGCGGAAACGACCGCGATCCTGTCCACCCGGTCCCGGCCGCCGGTTTCGAACAGCAGGGGAATGTCGAGCACCGCGAGCTTCGCGCCGGCGGCGCGGTGCCGGTCCAGAAACGCGTCCGCATCGGCCCGCACCAGCGGATGCACGATCGCTTCCAGCTTCTTCAGCGCCGCCGGATTGCCGAAGACCAGCCTGCCGAGCGCCACGCGATCGACCACGCCATCGACGGTGCTGCCGGGAAAGGCGGCCTCGACCAGCGGTGCCGCAGCGCCCGCATAGAGGCGATGCACCGCCTCGTCGGAATCGTGCACCGGCACGCCCGCCTCGCGAAACATCTTTCCCGCGGTGGATTTTCCCATGCCGATCGAGCCTGTGAGGCCGAGCACGATCATGCCGCAGCCCCGAGATCGGCAAGGATGAGATTTCGCAGCTGCGGCGTGACCTCCGGGCGCTTGCCGAACCAGCGCCCGAAGCCGGGAACGGCCTGATGCAGCAGCATGCCAAGCCCGTCCACACATTGCAGGCCGCGTTCGCGCGCGGCCGCCAGCAGCGGCGTTTCGAGAGGCACATAGACGATTTCGGTGACAATCGCCGTATCCGGCAGCGCTGCCGGGTCGGCTGGCAGACCTTCATTGCCATGCATGCCGAGCGCAGTGGTGTTCACCAGAAGGCCGGCATCGGCCAGCAGTTCACCGGCACGATCCATACGGTGCGCACTCGTTCCGGCGCCAAAACGGTCTCGCAATTCCAGCGCGCGTTCCAGCGTGCGGTTGACGATGCGTATGTCCGCCACCCCGCGCTCCTTCAGCGCATGGATGACGGCCCGCGCCGCGCCGCCGGCACCGAGCACGACCGCAGGGCCGTTTTTTGCCCAGCCCGGCGCATGCTCATCGAGATTGGCGGCGAAGCCGTGCGCATCCGTATTGCCGCCCCAAAGGCAACCATCCTCGAACCATAGTGTATTCACGGCACCGATCCGTTCAGCCGCGTCGTCGAGGCGCCCGACCAGCGCGGCCACCGCTTCCTTGTGCGGAATCGTGACATTGCCTCCACAAAAGCCGTTTTCCTGCAACCCCCCGATGAAGCCGGCGAGATCGTCCGGTGCGACGTCGACCGCCTCATAGCTGCCGGCGAGATCGTATGCCTTCAGCCAGTGGCCATGGATTTTCGGAGAACGCGAATGGGCGATGGGATGGCCGATGACGAAGGCTTTCCTTGCAGTATCAGCCATCTATCGCTCCCAGCCGTCGCAGTTCGGCCAGCAGCGGCAGCAGCGGCAGGCCGACAATGGTGAAATGGTCGCCTTCGACCTTCTCGAAAAGCTGGATGCCCTCGCCCTCGACCTGATAGGCGCCGACGCTGGACAGGGCCCTGTCGCCCACGCGCGCCAGATGACGGCCGATAAAGGCCGGATCCAGCTGGCGCATGGTGAGGTTGGCGATGCCGACGTGACGCCACAGCACCTCGCCATTGCGAACCAGCACCGCCGCACTGTTCAGCTGATGGGTCATCCCCGAAAGGGCAAGCAGGTGACGGCGCGCGCCTTCCATGTCGGCAGGCTTGTGGAACAGCCTGTCACCCAGCGAAAGGGTCTGGTCGCAGCCCAGCACCAGCGCGCCCGGCCGTCTTTCGCTGACCTCCATAGCCTTGGCTTCGGCAAGGATCGCAGCCACATCCTCCGGAGAGAGGCCACTGTCGTGCAACGGCGCTTCCACAGCGCGTTCGTCGATTTCAGCGGGAACCGCCTCCACCTCGATGCCGGCATTGACCAGCATGGCCTTGCGGAACGGACTGCCGGAAGCAAGGATAAGTTTTTCCGTCATGGGACCTTCTGGCTTCTGTTGCGGCTTGTTGTTCAGCGATTACCGGCTCTTGTTGCGCAGGGCAAGGATGGCGGCGGCTGTCTCCTCGATCGAACGGCGGCTCACATCGATCATGGGCCAGTTGTGGCGGGTGCAGATCTGCCGCGCATAGGCGAGCTCTTCGGTGATCGAGGCGCGGTCGACATAGGTGCCGCCCTCGAAGCCGCTTGTGTTGCCGAGGGTGCGGTTCTGGCGAATGTGCGAGATGCGCTCGGCCGTCGCCACCAGCCCCACGATGAGCGGCCTGGTGGCCCTGATCAGGCTTTCCGGCACCGGAACGCCGAGAACGATCGGAATGTTGGCCGTCCTGATGCCACGATTGGCCAGATAGATGCTGGTCGGCGTCTTGGACGTGCGCGAAATGCCGATCAGCACGATATCGGCATCGTCCATGTTGAGCGGCAACTGGCCGTCGTCATGCTCCATGGTGAAGTTGAGCGCATCGATGCGGCGGAAATAATCCGCATCCAGAACATGCTGCGCACCCACCCTTCGCCCCGCCGGCGTGCCCAGATACGACTGGAACACGGTGAGCACCGGCTCCAGCACCGAGACGCAGGGCAGGCCCATGGAGGCGCAGCGCTCGTCTATGAGGCGCGCCAGCTTCTGGTCGACCACCGTATAGAGGATGATGCCGGGCTCTTCCTCGATCTCCTCGAACACCTTCATCAACTGCTTCTCGTTGCGGATCAGCGGATAGATGTGCTCGATGGCGCGCGCATTCTTGTATTGTGCCGAAGCCGCGCGCCCGGCCGCCAGCAGCGTCTCGCCAGTGGCATCCGAAATCATATGCAAATGGAAGAAACTTTGCGGCTTGTTCACACTATACATCCGGCTCTGTGGGCGACTGTGGACAAGCCGGGAGAGATTCCACGGCCGGCCGGGGGTGACTGTATCAGATGACGGCTTGTCCACAATTCGGGCTCGCGTGCATTCCGTTTCACGGCTGGGGACAAGATCGTGAACTGCCGGGGAAGCTTCCCTTCCATCCACAGACGGTGATTCCGTACCGGGCAGGAATCTTTTTGATTATGCTTGTGTTTTGAAAGCTGTCCCCAGCATTCTTCAGGCTGGACAACTCTGGTCGCGACAAAATGCTGGATGGCTTTCGGAAGAGCAAACCGGGAAAAATATGAATCACCGATTCCAACAGACTCATAGAATCAAAAGATTCTCTCATTCAGAGATTTGTTTTTAGATTTGGGTCCTGAAAGCGAGACGCAATGAGCGCCGAACGGAAAATGATGCGGGTTCTGAAAGGCGAGGCGGTATTTCCGCCTCCGCTCTGGATGATGCGGCAGGCAGGCCGCTATCTGCCTGAATATCGCGAGTCCCGGAAACAGGCGGGCTCGTTTCTCGACCTCTGCTACAACCCGGACCGGGCTGTCGAGGTGACGCTGCAGCCCATCGAGCGTTTCGGCTTCGATGCCTCGATCCTGTTTTCCGATATTCTCGTCGTGCCGCATGCGCTGGGCCGCGACCTGCGGTTCGAAGAGGGCCGGGGCCCGCTGATGACACCCATTACGGCAGGCGAGATCGATGCGCTCGACACAGGGGCGTTTCACGTGAATCTGGAACCGGTTTACGAAACGGTGCGGCGTCTGCGCCGGCAATTGCCGGATGAGACGACCCTGATCGGCTTCTGCGGCGCGCCCTGGACCGTCGCCACCTATATGATTGCCGGCCACGGCACTCCGGACCAGGCACCGGCGCGGCTGTTCGCTTACCGGGAGCCGGAAGCCTTCGGGAAACTGCTGGCCGTGCTGGCCGACCAGTCTGCTTCCTATCTGATCCGCCAGATCGAGGCGGGTGCGGATACGGTGCAGATTTTCGATTCGTGGTCGGGTGTGCTCGATGAGCCTTCGTTCGAAGCCTTCTGCGTGGAGCCGGTCGCCCGCATCGTGCGCAAGGTGCATGAAGTCCATCCCGGTGTTCCGGTGATCGGGTTCCCCAAGGGGGCCGGCGCAAACTACAGTTCCTATCGTCGCAAGACCGGAGTGGCGGGCCTTGGTCTGGACTGGTCGGTTCCGCTCTCACAGGCAGCCGAATTGCAGAAGGAAGGGGCTGTACAGGGCAACCTCGATCCGTTGCGGCTTGTCGCCGGGGGCAGGGCCTTGTCCGAGGGGGTGTCCGCAATTCTCGATAAACTGAAGGACGGACCGTTCATCTTCAATCTCGGACACGGCATCGTTCCCGAAACCCCTGTCGCCCATGTCGAGGCTATGGTGCGTCTGGTACGTGGAGAAGCTGGACGATGAAGACTGTGCAGGCAGGCAACCGCAACGCTGCCTTGCGGGCGCTGGTGGCGATTGCCGTTCTTGTTGCGCTCACGGCCGCGCTTTTTCTTTTCGCGCCGGAAGAAGCCTACAACTGGATCAAGGCCATTCATGTCATCGCCGTGATTTCATGGATGGCAGGCATGCTCTATCTGCCGCGCCTGTTCGTCTACCATGCCAACGCGGAAAAAGGGTCGGTGCAATCCGAGACCTTCAAGGTCATGGAGCGACGTCTGCTGCGGGCCATCATCAATCCGGCGATGATCGTGAGCTGGGTGATGGGTCTGTGGCTCGCCTGGAAAGGGTTCGGCTTTCACGGCGGCTGGTTGCATGCCAAGATCGCCGCTGTCGTCCTGATGTCCGGCGTTCATGGCTATCTGTCAGCCGCGGTACGAAAATTTTCCGAGGATCGTAACGAAAAGCCGGCGAAGCACTGGCGGATCGTCAACGAAGTTCCTACCTTGCTGATGATCGCCATCGTTATTCTGGTGATCGTCAAGCCATTCTGAGGCACCCCAAAAGCTGTCTTGCTCTTTGGCAGGCGCGGCGTTAAAAGGAAATCCCTCCTTTCCGCCATGCGCCGTTGTTTTCCCATTCGACCGCGTCCGGCAATCCATCGCATTCGCCGATATCCCGCCCAGCACACCCAGAGTCCCGCCATGCAGGAAATGAAACTCGCAGAGTTCAAGAACAAGAAGCCGCCAGAGCTGATCGCCTATGCCGAATCGCTCGAGGTGGAGAACGCCAGCGTCATGCGCAAGCAGGAGCTGATGTTTGCCATCCTCAAGAAGCTGGCGGCGCAGGATATCGAGATCATCGGCGACGGCGTCGTGGAAGTGTTGCAGGACGGTTTCGGCTTCCTGCGCTCGGCCAACGCCAACTATCTGCCAGGTCCCGACGATATCTATATCTCGCCCTCGCAGATCCGCCGCTTTTCGCTGAAGACCGGCGATACCGTCGAGGGGCCGATCCGCAGCCCGAAGGAGGGCGAGCGCTATTTCGCCCTGCTCAAGGTCAACACGATCAATTTCGACGATCCGGAAAAGATCCGGCACAAGATCCATTTCGACAACCTGACGCCGCTCTATCCGAACGAGCGCCTGAAGATGGAAGTCGACAATCCGACCACCAAGGACATATCGCCCCGCGTCATCGATCTGGTTGCTCCCCTCGGCAAGGGCCAGCGCGGGCTGATCGTGGCGCCGCCGCGCACCGGCAAGACGGTGCTGTTGCAGAACATCGCCCATTCGATCACCACCAACCATCCCGAATGCTACCTGATCGTGTTGCTGATCGACGAGCGGCCTGAGGAAGTGACCGACATGCAGCGCTCGGTGAAGGGCGAGGTCGTGTCCTCGACCTTCGACGAACCGGCCGCGCGCCACGTCCAGGTGGCCGAAATGGTCATCGAGAAGGCCAAGCGCCTGGTGGAGCATGGCCGCGACGTCGTCATCCTGCTCGATTCGATCACGCGCCTCGGCCGCGCCTACAATACGGTCGTGCCGTCTTCCGGCAAAGTGCTCACCGGCGGTGTTGACGCCAACGCCCTGCAGCGTCCGAAGCGCTTCTTCGGCGCGGCGCGCAACATCGAGGAAGGCGGCTCGCTCACCATCATCGCCACGGCGCTGATCGACACCGGCAGCCGCATGGACGAGGTCATCTTCGAGGAGTTCAAGGGTACCGGCAACTCGGAAATCGTGCTCGACCGCAAGGTGGCCGACAAGCGCATCTTCCCGGCCATGGACATTCTCAAGTCCGGCACCCGCAAGGAGGACCTGCTGGTTCCGCGTCAGGACCTGCAGAAAATCTTCGTGCTGCGCCGCATCCTCGCGCCGATGGGCACGACCGATGCGATCGAGTTCCTCATCGACAAGCTCAAGCAGACGAAGACCAATTCGGATTTCTTCGATTCGATGAACACCTGATCCGGGACCGGATTGTTCGAAGGCGGGGCTTACGGTCTCGCCTTCAGTGTTTTCTCCAGGATCCCGGCATCGGCAATCACCGGCAGGCAGGTTTGGCCTGCGCACAGATATGCGCCCGGTTTTTCCGTCGAGGGCAGCACATCTCCGGGCAGGCTGACGCCAGCCGCATCGCCGACATGCAAGACGATATCGATCCGGCGCGGATCGGGATATCGATTCGCGACCGGAACAAACCGGTAATCGGTGTGGTTCTCCACAATTACCAGCTTGTGCGGCGCGCGCGCCAGCTCGCATGCCGTCAAAATTCCGATCTGCCCGTAGCTTTGTTTCGCCGCGCGTCCAGCGGCATATTCCGCGACGGTCCAGGCTTTCTCTTGTATGTCCATATCGCCGGTCATCGAGGCCAGCCGCACCAGCGCTTCGATGATCTGACTGGTCGCCGAGGGGATAGCTTCATCCACATCGCCGCGAATGCGGATGGGAACGTCGCTGCTATCCGACGCGGTCAGATAGTAACCGGTCTCGCTATCGTCCCTGTGCCATCGGTCGAGTTGTCCCGCGAACTGCCGGGCATAATCGATATAGACTCTCTTCCCGGTCGCTTCGAACAGGGAGATCGCGGCATTGATCATAGCTGCATAGTCGCTCGACAGCGCAGGAAACTGTGCTCTGTCGCCTAGCGTGGAATGCGGCAGGCGCC
Organism: Aquamicrobium defluvii; assembly: GCF_004363725.1. Taxonomy (GTDB): domain Bacteria; phylum Pseudomonadota; class Alphaproteobacteria; order Rhizobiales; family Rhizobiaceae; genus Mesorhizobium; species Mesorhizobium defluvii. The sequence goes on from NZ_SNZF01000017.1 coordinate 41,826, forward strand.
CGTCTTTTGATGTGCCGACGATGTAGTGGAAAGCGTCCTCGGCTGGGCTCACCCATTCCGCCTGACCGAGGGAACGTCCGCATTCGGCGAGCGCGGCAATCGCCAGTCCGTTCCAGTCGGTCAGAACCTTATCGTCGCGGGCCGGCCGGATACGCTTTTCCCGCGCGTCCAGCAATCTTTGCTTGATGTGTCTCAAACGCTCAATTTGAGCGGATAATCCCGGTGCCTGCCCCCGCGTCTGGTAGATAATAGGCTTGCCTTCCCATGAGTGGGGCTTTGCGAGCGAATGATGCGTGAAGAAGAAGGATGCGTCTTCGCCCAGCACATCCTCGATCTCCGACCTGTCCCAGGTGTAGAACAAGCCTTCCTGGCCATCGCTATCGGCATCGAGACTGGAGGCAAATGCGCCGCCATCTGCCTTCATTTCCCGCAGCAAGAAATGCGCCGTCTCTTCGATTCGTATCCGGAACAATTCCGATCCCGACGCGGCATAGGCCCAGTTGGCGAGCCGCAGCAATTGCGCATTGTCGTAGAGCATTTTCTCGAAATGCGGCACCAGCCATTGCGCATCCGTGGAATAACGCGCCAGGCCGCCGCCGATATGATCGTAGATTCCGCCAGCCAGCATGTGCTCGAGGCTGGAGAGAACGGCAGATCGGTGGGCATCGTTGCCGGTATTGAGACAGGACAGCCACAAGGCATGCATGAAGGGAGCGTTCGGGAATTTGGGTGCGCCTTTCAAGCCTCCGGCATCGCTATCGATCATGTTGTGGATGCTCCCGGCGATATCGGCGAAGGCATCCGCGCGTATAGAGCCCCTCCCGTGCGCAGGGCCAAGCCTGGAGCGGATATGCCCGTTCAGCGTATCGGCGCTGTGCAGTATGTCGGCCCGTTTGTTTCGCCATGCGCCGAATACGGCATTTAGCACCTCGATAAACCCGTGCCTGCCAAGGCGGGCGCGTGGCGGAAAGTATGTACCGCCCCAGAACGGTCTGGCGTCAGGCGTAAGAAACATGGTCAGCGGCCAGCCACCCTGATCGCCCATGGCTGTGAGTGCGGCCATATAGATCTGATCTATGTCAGGCCGTTCTTCACGATCCACCTTGATATTGACGAACAGACGGTTCATGACCGCCGCTATCCCGATGTCCTCGAAGCTTTCATGGGCCATGACATGGCACCAATGACAGGCGGCATAGCCAACCGAGAGCAGGATGGGACGGTCGAGTTCCCGGGCTTCCTCCAGGGCGGAAGAAGACCAGGGCCGCCAGTGCACGGGGTTGGTGGCGTGCTGCTGCAAGTAGGGGCTTGCCTGATCGGCAAGCAGATTCCGAGGCGGTAAGCTCATATGGCCGCCCTTGGCTGAAGAAGAAGACACGCAACTGGTAGATGGGTTCGCGCTGTGGAGCAAATGATATTCGGTGAGACCATTGTTGCCTTGTCGAGCGGACGGCTCCCGGCGGGAGTTGCAGTCATACGAATTTCAGGCCCCGATACTCGATTCGTTCTCGAAACGATTTGTGGCACCGCCCCCCCGGCCAGAAAGGCCGTCCACCGTGCTCTGTATTCGCCTTCGAAAAAGGAAGTGCTGGATCGGGGTCTGGTTATATACTTCCCCGCACCGAACAGCTTTACGGGCGAGGAGGTTGCCGAGTTTCAGATACATGGCGGCCGAGCCGTGGTTGAAGCCGTGATGAAATCTCTCACAGCTATTCCGAACGTCCGCCATGCGGAGGCCGGGGAGTTTACCCGCCGCGCGTTCATGAATGGAAAGCTCGATCTGGTTCAGACCGAGGCTTTGGCCGATCTTATAAATGCCGAAACCGAGTCGCAGCGTCGACTTGCGCAACGCAATGCGGATGGCGCCCAGAGTAGGCTCTATACGGATTGGCGCCGACGCCTCATTCATGCCCGCGCGGTGATCGAGGCTGAGATCGACTTTGCGGATGAGAGCGATGTTCCAGGTTCCGTAGCGGATACCGTGTGGGCCGATATAGCCGACCTTGTGGATGAGGTTGACAGGCATATCGGGGGGTTCGCCGCCGCCGAGATCATCCAGGACGGCTTCGAGGTCGTGATATTGGGGGCCCCAAACGCCGGCAAGTCGAGCCTGTTCAACGCTCTAGCCCGGCGCGATGCGGCCATTGTCACCAACGAACCGGGGACGACACGCGACCTTCTGGACGTAACTCTGGATATCGATGGTGTGAAGGTCGTGATCACCGACACCGCCGGCCTGCGGGAAGATGCCGGGATGGTCGAGACCATTGGAATGGAAAAGGCACGCGAAAGGAGCCGGAACGCAGATCTTGTCCTGATCCTGGAAGATATGCTCAATCCGCAAACGGTGGAGGTGGATTGGCTTGAAACCAGCTGCCTGCGGGTGGGGACCAAGCTGGATCTGATCGCTGCTAAAGATTTGGGTGATGTCAATTACGATTTCCGAATTTCGTCCCTTACGGAGGAAGGCATACCCGACCTTCTTGAAGCCATCGGACATCGCGCAGAGCACAGCCTAAGCCTGGCGGGAGACACGTTGCCATCCCGCCTGCGGCATGTGGAATTACTGGAGGATACCCTCCGTCACCTGAGGATCGGTCAGAACGATGCGGTGGCCCCCCTCGAAATCAGGGCAGAGGAGCTTCGTCTAGCGGCGGATGCGCTGGGACGTATCACTGGAGCGATCGATGTCGAGGATTTGCTGGATGTGATCTTCTCGCAATTCTGTATCGGTAAGTGACTCACGTGAAACATGAGGGAAAGGGGGCCTGACTCACGTGAAACATGCCCGGTTGGAATAAGTTGCTCGTTTCACGTGAAACATTTACAAGCGGCGTTGACATGAAAAGCGTACGAACATCTATCTCTATCGAATAGAGAAGCTGAAATGAAATCGAATTATGACGTAATCGTGGTTGGTGGTGGACATGCTGGCTGTGAGGCAGCCAGCGCCGCCGCTCGTGCAGGAGCGACCACAGCACTGATAACTTTAAGGGCTGAAAGTATCGGAGTGATGTCATGCAACCCGGCGATCGGAGGTCTTGGGAAGGGCCAGATCGTCCGGGAGATCGATGCTCTCGATGGCCTGATGGGCCGGATGGCTGATCAGGCCGGCATCCAGTACCGCATGCTCAATCGGCGCAAGGGACCGGCTGTACGCGGCCCACGAACGCAGGCGGATCGCAAGCTATACAGGCTGGCCGTTCAGGCGGCGCTGCGCCAGCAAGCGAACCTCGATGTTATCGAAGGTGAGGTTGATGATCTCGAACTCTCGGTAGGCAGGATGACCGCCGTCGTGCTGGCGGATGGACGGAGATTAGGCTGCGGCTCGGTGGTCCTCACCACAGGAACTTTTCTTCGTGGACTGATTCATATTGGAGATCGGAAGATCGTCGCCGGCCGCATGAATGAGCAGGCAACCGTCGGGCTTTCCAAAACCATGGCGCGTGCGGGTTTCGCGCTTGGCCGTCTCAAGACCGGAACCCCTCCGCGTCTGGATGGACGGACCATCGACTGGAAATCTCTCGATATGCAATCCGCAGATGAGGATCCTGTGCCTTTCTCTTCGCTGACGGAGCGCATTACTGTTCCCCAGATCGAATGTGGAATAACGCGGACCACATCCGTTACACATGATCTCATCCGGGCCAATCTGGGTCGGTCGGCCATGTATTCGGGTTCGATCGAAGGTATCGGCCCGCGATATTGCCCCTCCATCGAGGACAAGATCGTCAGGTTCGGGGATCGTGATTCGCATCAGATATTCCTAGAGCCAGAGGGTCTGGACGATCACACTGTTTATCCAAATGGTATCTCGACGTCGCTGCCTGAAGACGTCCAGCTTGATATCCTCAAGACCATACCGGGACTTGAGAATGCCGCTATGCTCCAGCCCGGCTACGCCATCGAATACGATCATGTAGATCCGCGTGAGCTTTATGCAACGCTGGAGACAAAGCGCATAAGAGGTTTGTTTCTGGCCGGACAGATCAATGGTACAACCGGCTATGAGGAGGCGGCTGGCCAGGGTTTGCTGGCCGGGATAAACGCGGCCCGCTATGCCTCCGGCTCCCAGCCGATCACCATCAGCAGGACCGAAGCATATATAGGCGTGATGGTGGACGACCTTGTTCACCAGGGTGTTACCGAGCCCTATCGCATGTTCACCTCGAGGGCAGAGTTTCGCCTGTCGCTGCGCGCGGACAATGCAGATCAAAGGTTGACGCCGCTTGGCCTTCGTCTGGGCATTGTCTCTGGTGACAGGGCTGTTCATTTCGAGCGATTCAGGCGGGCTCTCGACAAGGCGCGGGATTTGGCGCGCTCGATTTTGCTTACACCGCAGGAAGCGGCCCATGGGGGGCTGACGATCAATCAGGATGGGGTTCGCCGCTCGGGATACGAATTGCTCAGCTATGAGAATGTAGATATCGAATGGTTGGCAAGGCTTGATCCGGCCTTCCTCCATATTGACAGAAGAATTACCGAAGCCCTCGAGATCGAAGCAAAATACGCCGTGTACATGGAGCGGCAGAAGGTTGATGTTGCCAGAATGCAGGCGGAAGAATCCCGGCTTATTCCGTCTGATATGGATTTTGGGGCAACCCCCGGGCTTTCGAATGAGTTAAAGCAGAAGATGAAGCAGAAGCAGCCGCGGTCTGTTGCGGAGGCGCAACGCATCGAGGGCATGACGCCGGCAGCTCTTGCGATCATCGTTGCCCATATTCGCGCTCATGAAATCATGATGCGGAAAGGCGCGGCATGAGCGAAGAACGCTTCCTTGCGCTGCAGGCGGTCGCTGGTGTCGTTTCACGTGAAACGTTTGAAGCCCTGTCGCACTTCGAGGCTCAGTTCCTGAAGTGGAATCAGCGCATCAACCTTGCCGCAAGCTCGACCCTGTCCGATGTGTGGAGCAGGCACATTCTGGACAGTGCCCAACTGGCCGCTCTGGCTCCGGGTGCTACAAAATGGCTCGACCTCGGGTCGGGGGGTGGTTTCCCGGGCCTGGTTCTCGCTTTCCTGATGCGGGATCGTTCCGGACGCATCGATCTCGTTGAAAGCAACCGCAAGAAGGCCGCCTTTCTGCAAGCGATGATCGGTGAGTTCAATCTTCCTGCGCGGGTCATTGCCCGGCGTATCGAGGATGCGCCTGCCTTTGTCGATCAGCCGCAGATTGTGACTGCGCGCGCATTGGCAGCTTTGCCATTGCTGGTCGAACTGGCTTCTCCCTGGTTGTTGGCGGGAGCGACCGCACTCTTCCACAAAGGCCGGGATTACCGGGCCGAGGTCGAAGAAAGCAGTCAACGTTGGTCTTTCGATCTGGTAGAATATAAAAGCTCGGTCGACCCGGAAGGAGTCGTGCTCGAGATCAGTGGTTTAAGCGCCAGGTGAAAGCATCCGTCTATCGGAGTGAAATTCCGGCAGGAAAGCATGATCAGCAGCAAACCCCGCATCATAACCGTGGCGAATCAGAAGGGCGGCGTCGGCAAGACGACCACTGCCATCAATCTCGCCACTGCGCTGGCAGCAATTGGCGAAAAGGTTCTCATCGTCGATCTGGATCCGCAGGGAAATGCCAGCACCGGGCTTGGCATCGATCGCAAGGATCGTTCGCTTTCGTCCTATGATGTTCTGACGGGTGCGGCGACCGTAGAGGCAGCTTCGGTTCAGACCGCGGTGCCAGGATTGTCGATTGTTCCGTCCACCCTCGATCTGCTGGGCGTGGAAATGGAGATCGCATCTGCCCCGGACAGGGTTCTGAGGTTAAGAAACGCCCTTCGAGCAACATCGGCACGCGCCAATCCGTTCAGCTATGTGCTGATCGACTGTCCGCCGTCGCTTAACCTCCTGACGCTCAACTCCATGGCGGCAGCGGATTCGGTTCTGGTCCCGTTGCAATGCGAATTTTTCGCGCTGGAAGGTCTCAGTCAGTTGCTTGAGACGGTTCAGCAGGTGCGTGGCTCCATCAATCCGCAACTGGAGATCCAGGGCATCGTGCTCACCATGTTCGACGGCCGCAACAATCTGGCCAATCAGGTTGTGCAGGATGTGCGCGCGCATATGGGCGAAAAGGTGTATGAGACCGTCATTCCACGGAATGTGCGTGTGTCCGAAGCGCCGTCTTATGGCAAGCCAGCTATATTGTACGATCTGAAATGCTCCGGCAGCCAGGCGTATTTGCAGCTCGCTTCGGAGGTTATCCGGCGTGAACGACGCTTGCGCGCGGCCTGAACCCTGTAAGACGACAGATTGATTCGGTAATGAAACGGTTTTGGTGAACGATGAGCGAAGATCCTTCAAGAAAGCGGCTCGGACGGGGACTGGCAGCTCTGATCGGCGAAATCGACCGACCGGCGGAACCCGAAAGGCCGGCGGCGCTGGCCGATGGCAAGGTTCCTATCGAGTTCGTCGCCCCTAACCCGCGCAATCCGCGCCGGCATTTCGGTGAGCCGGAGCTGACAGATCTCGCGCAGTCCATCCGCGAGCATGGCATCGTGCAGCCGGTGGTGGTGCGCCCGGCGCCCGAGCAGCAGGGCCGCTATGAAATCATCGCCGGTGAACGTCGCTGGCGCGCGGCGCAGCGAGCCGGGCTGGTGGAGATTCCTGTCATCGTCCGCGAGGTCAGCGATCGCACCGCACTTGAGCTGGCGATCATCGAGAACGTCCAGCGTGCGGACCTCAACCCGATCGAAGAGGCGCTTGGCTATGAGCAACTCATCGAGGAGCACAATTACAGTCAGGCCGATCTAGGACAGGTTATCGGCAAGAGCCGCAGCCATGTGGCCAATACGCTGCGCCTGTTGAAGCTGCCCGAAGTGATCCGGGATCTGGTGGTCGACGGATCCCTGTCGGCCGGTCATGCGCGAACCCTCGTTACAGCCGAAGACCCGGTAGGGCTGGCCAGGCGCATCATCGACGAAGGGCTGTCCGTGCGTCAGGCGGAAGCGCTGGCGCAGGCGCCAGCAGGTGCTGTCCGGGAAAACCGGTCTTCACCTCCCGCCGAGAAGGACGCCGATACGCTGGCGCTGGAAAAGCTGCTGACCGATACGATCGGAATGAAGGTGACCATCGCTCATAAGGAGCGGGGTGGAGAATTGCGCGTGTCCTACAAGACGCTCGACCAGCTCGACGACCTGTGCCGCAAACTGAAGCTCTAGCCTAGAAAGCAGCTCCGCTGGCAGGCAAGGCAGGGTACAAATCCTGCCCCCTACCGGCCTGAAGTGCAGCCTTCCGCAACATGTCTGGCTGACGAATACGTACATCCCGCCGCCGGCAAAAACGGATCGGTTCCACGCATCTTCGCAGCGTCAGGCTATCTTCGATATCATGACATTTTCTGTCCGCTTCCATTGATCTGGTAGCGCTGTTTTGCGGCAATCGAACCTTGCCGGGCAAATGAAACCGGCGCGCGGAACGCGACCTGCGATCCCGGCCCGGTCACGGGGTGTAAAGATCCTTGTAGGTGTCGCGCAGCAGGTTCTTCTGGACCTTCCCCATGGTGTTTCGCGGCAGCTCGTCGACGATGACGATGCGCCTTGGCAGCTTGTAGCGGGCGAGGCGGTCGCCGAGCGCGGCGACGATCTCGTCTTCTCTGAGCGCTGCGCCGCTCCGGGGCACCACGACGGCGGTGACCCCTTCGCCCAGGTCGCCGTGCGGCACGCCGATGACCGCGCTTTCGAGCACGCCGTCGAGCCGGTCGATCTCGCTTTCGATCTCCCTGGGATAGATGTTGTAGCCGCCCGAGATGACGAGGTCCTTGCCACGCCCGACGATGTGGACATAGCCGCGCTCGTCGATCAGGCCGAGGTCGCCGGTGATGAAGAAGCCGTCGTCGCGGAACTCCGCCTTCGTCTTGTCCGGCATGTTCCAGTAACCCTGAAAGACGTTCGGGCCCCTGACCTCCAGCATGCCGGTCTCGCCGGCATGCAGCACTGCGCCGCTGTCTATGTCCACGACACGGATGTCGACACCGGGCAGGGGAAAGCCCACGGTTCCGGCAATGCGCTCGCCGTCATAGGGGTTGGAGGTGTTCATGTTGGTCTCGGTCATGCCGTAGCGCTCGAGGATGGCGTGGCCGGTGCGGGCGCGGAATGTCTCATGCGTTTCGGCAAGCAGCGGGGCCGAACCGGAGATGAACAGCCGCATGCCGGCCGTGCTGTCGCGGTTCACGCGCGCGTCCTGGGCAAGGCGCACATAGAAGGTCGGCACGCCCATCAGAACCGTTGACCTGGGCAAACGCTCGACGATCGCATCGGGGTCGAACTTCGGCAGCAGGAACATCGACGCGCCGGAGACAAGGATGGTGTTGGTGGCCACGAAGAGGCCATGCGTGTGGAAGACCGGCAGCGCGTGGATCAGCCGGTCGCCGGCGGTGAAGCGCCAGCTCTCGCGCAGCGTCAGCGCATTTGACAGCAGATTGTCGTGGCTGAGCATCGCGCCCTTCGAGCGCCCCGTGGTGCCGGAGGTGTAGAGAATGGCGGCGAGATCGCCGGAGCCGCGCCGGACATCGGAGAACTGTGCCGGCGCTCCCTGCGCGGCACCCATCAGAGAGCCCCCGCCCGCCTCGTCCAGCGTTTCCAGGACCGCGCCGCAGCCCCTGACCGTATCGGCCAGTTTTTGCGCATTGTGCGGCGAGACGACGATGAGCGCGGGCTTCGCATCGTTGAAGAAGTAATCGAGCTCGGCGAGCGTATAGCCGGTGTTGAGCGGCAGATAGACGGCTCCGCAACGCACGCAGGCGAGGTAGAGCATCAGCGCCTCGGCGCTTTTCTCCACCTGCGCCGCCACGCGGTCGCCGGGCTTCACGCCGCGCGTGGCCAGCACATGCGCGAGGTGGGCCGACATGGAAAGCATGTCACCATAGGTAAGGACGCGACCGTCGTGCGTTTCGATGAAGATGGCCTCCAGCCCCGGAAGGGCGCTGCGGATGGCGTCGAACAGATGGTTGTCAGGCATTCAGTTTTCCTGCGGCTTCGGTAGCGCTTTCCTGGACGGGACAGCCGCAACCCATTTGCGCGCTTCAGGCGAAGCGGCCACCTCGCCCCGCTCGGCATAAGCCTCGTGATTGTGCTCCATGTCGTCCAGCTTGTGGAGGTAGTTGACCATGAGCCGTGGGATTCCCGCAAGCCTCTGGCCGAAACATCGCCGGGGAAATCGAGGCGTTCGAGCCGTGCGCCATTGCCCAGATGGAAGCGTGCGACGGGGTCGACCAGCCGTCCGTCCCCGGTGCGGGCGGTCAGGAAATAGTGGGCTGCGGCCTTACCGGCGTCTGCAATTGCGGGTGCGAAACAGCATGGAGAGTTCGCTCGACGAGCACCAGCGCATCGTAGACGCAATACTTCGCGGCGACGGCAAAGCGGCGGCCAGTGAACTGCGCAGCCATATTGCCGTTCAAGGCGATCGTTTCTCGGATCTGGTTGCATGCCTTGAGCATTTTCAATGACGACGGCCGGACATCCCTGATTCCGGAGTCGATGTCCGGGGACCTTTCCTTGCGCTGTGAAAGAGCTTTGGCTGGGAGTGAGACCCGGATAGCCGTGTGCGATGCGCCTCTCGCCGGGACCGAAATGCCGATCTGATTGAATGCGGAACTGAAGGATGTTTGCAAAAAGGCCGCAGCCTCGATTCCCGGTAAAGCCATGGTGGAAGGAAAAGGCGACATGATTGCGTCCCGGGATGAGGCGGCTGCTCGCGCCGGTGCTTCCGTATCCTTCACGGGATGGATATAGGCCGTGCCATGCCCCCGCCTGAAGGCGCCACAGGGATGATCGGGCACGCTTATGATGTCGAAATGGCCGACAACGCGCTGTACCCGGTGCAATTTGCGATACCGGGCGCGGTGGAGTGTTGCTCCGACTGCTTCCTGAGGGGGGATGGTGCATCCGAACCATCCGTGGCTGTCCCGACAGAAGAGGCTGTGCGGGATGCCGCCCACGCATGCTGACGGGCAAGGAGCCAGCCTCGTGCAGCAGTTTGCCGATATCCGGCTTATCATGGTCGGCGCCGATCCGCGTGCATCGGCGTGGCTCTCACCTTGCGGCCGCCGTCATCGACGACAGTGGCCGCTGCGTCGCACTGCACCTCGGTGCACATCAGTCAGGAGAATCAGCGATCGGTTTCCCCGGTATGGTTCCTCCTGCGGGCGCCGGCCAGGGAAAAAAGCGTTCCGGCCAGCGAGGAGACGATTACGAGCAGATGCAGGTTGATTCCTGCGCGCCCCAGCGTTTCGAGCGCAGTGGAGGTGGCAGGCGAACCAAACGCCAGCGCGCCTGCCGTGATCGCGGCCGGATAGGTTCCCACGCCGGCCGGAGCATGAAACGGCAGAACGGATGACAGCTCCCCTCCCAGAGCTCCTCCAACGGCGGCTGAAGGAGGGGCGACGCCAAGCATCATCAGAATGGCGGCGAGCATCGCCAGTTTCGCGAACCAGTTGAGCAGGGTCGTGCACCAGGCGCGCAGGAAACGGCCTGCATTTTCAGGCAGGCCCGCTTCCAGTTCGGAAACAAGATACCTCGCCCGCTGCGGCGCGAAGGCGTGGGCCAGGCCGATGGCGCGGCGTCTGAAGGCAAAGCCGGCCGCGGGCAGGAACAGAAAGATGAACCAGCCGATCCAGCCCAGCGGGTTGTGAGCGAAAGCGAGCACGACGCCCACGCCGCCGGCGGCCAGCAAGGCATGCAGGTCGAGCAGCCGCATCACCAGCAGGGCGGACGTGGATCGTGCAATGGAAACGCCGAATTCCGCGCGCATCAGCACCGGAAAGCCGATTTCCCCGCTGCGGAAGGGCAGCATGATATTGAGCAGATTGTGAAGCTGCGTCAGCCGGAAGAGCCGCCCGAAATGCCCCCTCGTCTCGGTGGGGAAATAATCATGGATACGCCAGGCGCGCAGCAGATAACTCCCCATCATCAGGCATATGGCGAAGACGATGGCCCATGCTCCCACGTCCTTCCATTGCGACAGGATCGTATTCCACCCGAACATCCATTGAAGGAATATCAGATACGCGGACACGACCGTCGCGGATAAAAGTGCCGCACGATGACGCGCAACCCATTGTTTCATAGCCATCCGGAAAACTATCATGTAGTAGGCGCCTTGAAGCCCGAAGGCCCCGACAATTAGGAGCAATACTTGTCTCGGACAACTGTCAATGCCGGGGACGCGGTCAATTCAGATGCGTTCGAATTGTCAATCATCGTCCCGCTGTTCAACGAGGAGGAGAGCGTCGGCTTCCTGCTGGAGCGGATCGGCCAGGCCATGGCGGGTTATGACGCGCCGTGGGAGCTCATCCTCGTCGACGACGGCAGTTCGGACGCCACCGTGCTCAAGGCGAAAACCCATCCCGCGGCCGGTCGCCTGCCTTTGAAGATCGTGGAATTGCAACGCAATTTCGGACAGACGGCAGCCATGCAGGCGGGACTCGATTTCGCCAGCGGCCGCCTGATCGCCACCATGGACGGAGATCTCCAGAACGATCCCGAAGATATCCCGGACATGGTCCGGACCCTGGAGGAACGGGACCTCGATCTTCTCGTGGGGTGGCGCAGGAACCGCCAGGACGGCCTTGTCCTGCGCAAGGTTCCTTCATGGATTGCCAACAGGCTTATCGGGCGCGTGACCGGCGTGCGGCTTCACGACTACGGTTGCAGCCTGAAGATATATCGCGCCTCGATCATCAAGCAGGTGCAGCTGATGGGCGAGATGCATCGTTTCATTCCCGCCTGGGTGGCGGGCGTGGTGCCGAGTTCGCGTATCGGGGAAATGCCGGTCCGTCACCATGCACGCCAGCATGGCGTATCCAAATACGGAATCTCGCGAACCTTCCGCGTCATTCTCGACCTGCTGTCGGTGATGTTCTTCATGCGGTACAAGGCCCGGCCCGGCCATTTCTTCGGTTCGATCGGGCTGGTTGCGGGTGTCATCAGCGCGCTGACTTTCTTCTATCTCGGCATCGACAAGTTCGTCATGGGCAACGATATCGGCACCCGCCCGCTGCTGCTGGTCGGCGTCATGATGTTCCTGTCGTCGCTCCAGATGATCACCATGGGCATATTGGCTGAGATGATCGCCCGGACCTATTTCCAGGGCAGCGATACGCCGGGCTATATCGTGAGGCAGGTGGTGCGGCCGGGGGAAGCCAGGTGAGCGACCTGCTGGAGCGGCGGCCGCATTTCGTCTTTGTCCTGCTGTTCGCCTTTTTCGCTCTCAATGTCGTCTTGAGGGTCCTGCTGCCGTCATCGCTTGAGCTCGACGAGGCGGAGCAGATGTTCGTCTCGCAGTGGCTGGCTCTCGGCTACAGCAACCAGCCACCGCTTTACAACTGGCTCCAGTACGGGGCCAATACCATCTTCGGAGCATCCGTTCTTTCGCTCTCGCTGCTCAAGAACGGAATGCTGTTCGCCTCCTATCTGCTCATGGGGCTGACCGCCTTCGGAGTTCTGCGGGACAAGCGTCTGGCCGTCATCGCTTCGCTTGGCCTGTTCATGATCTCCCAGATCGGTTATGGCGCACAGCGCGACCTGACCCATACGGTGGCGGTGATATTCAGCTCGTCCCTGTTCCTCTACGGGCTGTTCCGTACCGTGGACCGGCCCAGCGGCTTGTCCTACCTGCTCATGGGCCTGGCCATCGGCATCGGCGCCATCTCGAAATACAATTTTCTTCTTCTGCCGGGCTCGGTGTTTCTTGCCGCTCTGTGGGACGACCAGTTGCGTCGCCGCATTTTCGACCGGCGCATCCTTCTGGCGGCCCTGGCCACCCTTCTCATCATCGTTCCGCATGCGGTCTGGTTCGTGAAAAATCTGGACCAGGCGACATCCCGGACCCTTGAGAAGCTGACCGACAATTCGGGATCCGGAACGGTTCATCAAATTCTCCTCGGGTTGTATTCCCTGACGGAGGCTTTGGTTGGCGTATCGTCCCTGATCCTGCTCATCTTTGCCGCCGTATTCGGCAGGCAGATGTTCACGGCCCTGCGCGCCGGCAACATGTGGACGCGGCTGACCGAGCGAACATGGATCGTGGCGTTTCTGGCGCTGCTGAGCCTTATCCTGTTTTTCGGGGTCTCCGAAATTCGCGACAGGTGGCTGATACCGCTCGTCATGCCCTTGCCGCTCTATCTGTGCCTGAAACTGGAGGAAGCCGGGGCAGACACAAGCAAGCCGTTCAGAATACTGCTCGGCATCACAGTGGCGATCATGGTGATCATTCCCTCCGTCCTCGGCTTGCGGATCGTCACGGCAGGCTGGACTGGAAATTACCAGAAGCTCAATGTGCCTTACGGCCCGATGATAAATCAGCTGATGGCCGAAGCGCCGGTTTCGCCGGCCGCGATTGTCGCGGGCGACGGGCAACTTGCCGGCACAATCCGCCTTCACGTATCGGATGTTCCTATATTGGCCCCCGCGGGCCAGCAGTTCTTCCCGGACATCGCTGCGGATCGGCCGATCCTCGTGATCTGGCGGAGCGGCCGCAAGGTCGATCTTGCCAGTTCGCCGGAAATGCCGGGCAACCTCGCGCGCTTCATAGAGCGGAACCTGCCCGATTCCCGCCCCGAAGGGCTGGTCCGGCATGTAGACGTGCCTTATCACTACGGCGCACCGGGAGATACGTATCGTTTCTACTATCAATGGGTGGATGCCGGCACGCAAAAACCGGAGTCGTGAGCCAGGGGCGGGGTGGGTGCCCGTCCGGCATTGGCTTATCGAACGGAATTGAACGCCCTGAGGACAAACCGGCATGTTCGCCGCCCGGAACAAACTTGTTCATGCCACGCTGATCATCATTGCGACTTTGCTGTTTGTCGCGGTGCTTTCCGTGGCGGATACGGTTTTTGCGCCGATTGCCCTTGCGCTTTTTGTCATCGCTCTGGTGTCGCCCGTGCAGCGCCGGTTGCAGGAACTCATGCCGCACTATGTGGCGCTGGGCATCAGTTTCCTGATCGTGATGCTTGCACTGCTGGCCTTCGGCTGGCTCATCGCCTGGGCTTTCGGTCAGGTTGGGCGGTGGATCATCGCCGATGCGGCGCATTTCCAGCAGCTCTACGAGCAGGCCCGCCGCTGGCTGGAGGAACAGGGTATCGCCTCCGCCACGGTCTGGCCGGAGAATTTCGGCGTGAGCTGGATCCTGCGCACGGTGCAGACCGTCAGCAGCCGGCTCAACGGCATCTTCAGCTTCTGGCTGATCGCGCTCGTCTATGTCCTGCTCGGGTTGATGGAAGTCGAGGATTTCGGCAACCGCATCAAGGCAATGCGCAACAGGACGGCAAGCCGGGCGCTGCTCGAAGGGTGTCAGCAAACGGCGGTCAAGATCCGGCGCTATATGGTGATCCGTACGGCCATGAGCCTGGCAACGGGCCTGCTGGTCTGGGCGTTCGCGCGGGTCGTCGGCCTTTCGCTGGCCGAGGAATGGGGCTTCATCGCCTTCGCGCTCAACTACATCCCCTTCATCGGCCCCTTTGTCGCGACACTGCTGCCGACGCTTCTTGCCCTTGTCCAGTTCGGCACATGGGAGGGGGTGCTGGCGATTTTCGTCGGGCTGAATGTCATCCAGTTCGTCGTGGGCAGCTACATCGAACCGCGCGTTTCGGGCAGCGCGCTTTCGATGTCTCCCGTCGTGGTGCTGTTTTCCGTTTTCCTGTGGGGGCATTTGTGGGGAATCTTCGGCGCCTTCATCGGCGTTCCCATCATGATCGCGGTGCTGACATTTTGCAGCCAGCACCAGTCAAGCCGATGGATTTCCGAACTCTTCGGCCTCGGCAGCATGGAAAAAACCACAGCCGCCGATCCCGCCTAGGTGTTCAGTCCCGGGCTTTGATGGATTGATGCTGAACCGATCCGGCTGTGAAGTCCATCGTTTGCAGATGAACTCATAGGGCGTGAGGCCCTTGAGGGTTTTCAATCTTCGCCCGAAATTATAGGCGTCGATGAAGTCCTGAAGGTGCCGACGCAACTGATCGTGATCGTCGTAGTGCAAGCGATTGGCACATCGCGTGGCGGAGGAACAAGCAAAGTCCATTGCTTGGCCGATGATCGCGGCAGACCGGTCGCGCTTGCCCTGACGCCGGGCTATGTCTGCGATATCACGATGGCAATTCCACCGCCGGAAGTCGCTCTTCCGACCAAACGGCTGATCGCAGACAAGGCTTGCGATGCCGATAGCTTGCGGCAATGGCTTGCAAAGGCAAAGATCTGGGCGGTGATCCCGTCATCGGCAGCACGCAAGACACCCTATCCCCTCGACAGGAGAGCCTGTCGCCGAAGCAACGTCATCGAGCGCCTGGTCTGCAAGCCCAGGAACTGACGGCGCATCGCAACACGATATGACAAGCTCGACACCAATTACCTTGCCGCCGTCGCTTCGTTTCAACAATCATTGCATGGATTCGAATGAGCCCCATCCTAGGCTAAAGTAAAGAGGCTGCAATCTGGCAGGCCCTTGTATCCTTTTGTATTATATAAGCTTTTCGCAGGCTCATCGCCGCGAAAGGCGTGCGCTTTCCACGGCTATACCGAGCAGGGCCTGTCTGACGAGCGCTGATGCGAGTTCGGGGCGGCGGCGCGTTTGCAGGACTGCGTTCTGAAGCCTTGCCAGCGCGCGTTCGATGGATTGCCGGTTCCAGCGCTCGAGCGTGCGCTCGATGAGCTTGCGCCTCGAGAAGAAGACCGGGGGCCTGGCGCCAGCCACGACAGAGGCGGCGTTGCGGCCGCCTTCTTCCATTGCGCCACGCATCGCGTGAAGGGCGTGAAACTGGCGCATCGTCCCCGAAAGAGCCAGGAAGGGTGGACCTCCGGCCTGGCAATGACGTGCGAATGCAGTGTCGAAATCCTCAATACGCCCGTCGAGAATGGCGTCGACAGCCTCATCGAGAGAGTGTCCGGAGACGTCGCCGGTCATCAGCCTGACGTCTTCCAGCGAGATTTGAGACTGACCCTGCGCATAGAGGACAAGCTTGTGCAGTTCCGCGCGGGTGGCGAGACGGTCGCCGCCCAGATTGCGGCGCAGCGCCTGCCTCGCATCCAGCGTCATCGTCAGGTTCGCCTTGCGCAATTCGTCGTCGATCACGGCTTCGATATCGCGGCCATCGTCGGCATAGCAGGGCAGAGCCATGGAGCCTTCGGCGGTCTCGACCGCCGACCGCAATGGCGCGCCCTTTTTCAGGTCACCGGCTTCGATCAGGATCGTCGCGTCGCGAGGCGGTTCGGCAAGAAGGGCCTTCACCTCGTTGGCCAGCCCTTTCTGGCCGGCTGCGTTGCGGACCCACAACAGGCGGCGATCGCTGAACATCGGCACGGTGCGGGCTTCCTGGGACAACCTCCCGTCGCCCTTTTCCACTTCCGGGCCATCCAGCTTCACGACGCTGAACGGATCGTCCAGCGGCAGGCCGGTGCTTTGCGCATAGGCCTTGCCTCGCTCCGACACGAGCCCGCGGTCCGGACCGTAGATGAGAACGAGGAAGGTCCTCGAGTCCGGTCTCGCCAGCCAGGAATCGACTTCATGTGCTTTCTTCTGTGCCATGCGGCCTTTCTATCATGTCGTCCGGATGTGGGAACCGGCTCGACGCCAGGGAAGTGTGCAGAAGCAGCCGCGAGAGCCGCAAGAACGGAGCGCATCGGGACGTGCCGCGCGCCGGGAGGGAACGAAATGCTCCCGCGCGCAGTATTGCTTCGCGGAACAGGCTCCTCCTTTTCCCATTATTGCCGCAGCGTTACCTTCAAAAATGGGAAATTGCTCCGGTTTCCTGCCAGTATCGTCGCATCGCCGACGCCGAGCCGCATCGCTGCTGATTAAGCCGCGATATTGTGCGATGATCGGACGTGGCGACAGGAGGAGAGGTCATGACCGATACCGGAATGTTGCGTTTTCATGTCCCCGAACCGGAGGTGAGGCCGGGCGGGGCGCCCGATTTTTCGAATGTGCCGATCCCCAGGGCGGGGTCCGTGCCGCGGCCGGAGATCGATGTCGACCCGCGCGAGATTCGCGACCTCGCCTTTTCCATCATCCGCGTCCTGAACCGGGCGGGCGAAGCCGTCGGACCCTGGGCCGGCCTGCTTTCCGACGAGGAACTGCTTGAAGGGCTGCGCCATATGATGACGCTGCGCGCCTTCGATGCACGCATGCAGATGGCGCAGCGGCAGGGCAAGACCTCCTTCTACATGCAGCATCTGGGCGAAGAGGCGGTGAGTTGCGCCTTCCGCAAGGCGCTGGCGCCCGGCGACATGAATTTCCCGACCTATCGTCAGGCCGGCCTGCTGATTGCCGGCGGCTACCCGATGGTCACCATGATGAACCAGATCTACTCCAACGAGGCCGATCCGCTGAAAGGCCGGCAACTGCCGATCATGTATTCCTCGAAGGAGCATGGCTTCTTCTCGATCTCCGGCAATCTGGCCACGCAGTACATCCAGGCGGTGGGCTGGGCGATGGCGTCGGCCATCAGCGGTGACAACCGCATCGCCGTTGGCTGGATCGGCGACGGTTCGACCGCCGAATCCGATTTCCATGCCGCGCTGGTGTTCGCCTCCACCTACAAGGCGCCGGTCGTGCTCAACGTGGTCAACAACCAGTGGGCGATCTCGACCTTCCAAGGCATCGCCCGCGGCGGCTCGGGCACCTTCGCGGCGCGGGGACTGGGCTTCGGCATCCCCGCGTTGCGCGTCGACGGCAACGATTATCTTGCCGTGCATGCGGTGGCGAAATGGGCCATCGAGCGGGCGCGGCGCAATCTGGGGCCGACGCTTATCGAGCACGTCACCTACCGTGCCGGCGCGCACTCGACCTCGGACGACCCGTCCGCTTACCGTCCCAAGGCGGAATCGGATGCCTGGCCCCTCGGCGATCCGGTCATCCGGCTGAAGAACCATCTCATCCGGCTGGGCGTCTGGTCGGAGGAGCGGCATGCGCAGGCGGAAGCGGAAATCCTCGATACGGTGATCGCCGCACAGAAGCAGGCCGAGGAGCACGGCACGCTGCATTCGGGCAACAAGCCTTCGACGCGCGACATGTTCGAAGGAGTCTATGAACAGATGCCGCCGCATTTGCGGCGTCAGCGTCAGCAGGCGGGGGTGTAGGCCATGGCGCGCAAGACCATGATCGAGGCCATTCGCGACGCCATGGACGTTTCCATGGGGCGCGACGAACGCGTCATCGTGTTCGGCGAGGATGTGGGCTTCTTCGGCGGTGTATTCCGCTGTACGGCCGGCCTGCAGGCCAAATACGGCAAGAGCCGCTGCTTCGATGCGCCGATCAACGAATCCGGCATCGTCGGCGCCGCCATCGGCATGGCCGCTTACGGGCTGCGTCCCTGCGTCGAAGTCCAGTTCGCCGACTATGTCTATCCGGGCTATGACCAGATCGTCTCGGAGGCCGCGCGCCTGCGCTATCGCTCCAATGGCGATTTCACCTGCCCTATCGTGGTTCGCATGCCGTCCGGCGGCGGCATATTCGGCGGCCAAACGCACAGCCAGAGCCCGGAAGCGCTGTTCACGCATGTTTCCGGCCTCAAGGTGGTGGTGCCGTCCAATCCGCGCGATGCCAAGGGGCTTCTCATCGCGGCGATCGAGGACCCGGACCCGGTGATCTTCTTCGAGCCCAAGCGGCTCTATAACGGTCCTTTCGACGGGCATCACAAGCGCCCGGTCACGCCATGGTCGAAGCATGAACTCGGTGAGGTCCCGGACGGTCACTACACCGTGCCGCTCGGCAAGGCGGCGATCCGCCGGGAGGGCAGCGACGTGACCGTGCTGGCCTATGGCACCATGGTCTACGTGGCCGAGGCCGCAGCCGCGGAGACGGGTATCGACGCCGAAATCATCGATCTGCGCACCCTGCTGCCGCTCGATCTCGATGCCATCGTCGCTTCAGTGAGCAAAACCGGGCGCTGTGTGGTGGTGCACGAGGCAACCCAGACATCCGGTTTCGGTGCCGAGCTGGCAACCCTGGTGCAGGAGAACTGTTTCTATCATCTGGAAGCGCCGATAGCGCGGGTCGCGGGCTGGGATACGCCTTATCCGCATGCGCAGGAGTGGGATTATTTCCCCGGCCCGGCGCGTGTCGGCCGCGCGCTCGTTGAAACGATGGAGGCTTGAGATGGGCGAACATGTCATCAGGCTTCCCGATGTCGGCGAGGGTGTGGCAGAGGCCGAACTGGTCGAATGGCACGTCAAGGTCGGCGACATGGTGCGCGAGGACGCTCTGCTCGCGGCGGTGATGACCGACAAGGCGACGGTAGAGATTCCCTCGCCGGTCGAAGGCGAGATCCTCTGGCTCGGTGCGGAGATCGGCGACACGGTCGCCATCGGCTCGCCCATCGTTCGGCTCAAGGTCGCCGGTGAGGGCAATGTCGGGCAGGGCGATGCCACGACGGAGCCGCAGTCTGAACCAGAGCCAGTCGCGCAGGAGAAAAAAGCGGCGCCTGTTCCGGAAAAGCCAGCCATGCCCCCCTTGGCCAAGCGTGAAAAGGAACCGGCTCCGGTGCAGCCTGCCGGAGTGCGCAGCGCTCCTGTCGGCGCTCCGCGCCGCGAGGGCGAAAAGCCGCTGGCTTCGCCTGCCGTGCGCCTCAGGGCGAAGGAGGCCGGCATCGATCTGCGGCAGGTGCCGGGCAGCGGCCCGGCCGGTCGCATCGGTCATGAAGACCTCGACGCCTTCATCGCCCGCGGCCCGCAGCCCGGCAAGGCTTCCGGTCTGATGCGCAGCGACAGGGTCGAGGAGATCAGGGTCGTTGGCCTGCGCCGCAAGATCGCCGAGAAAATGCAGCTCGCCAAGGCCCGCATCCCGCACATCACCTATGTCGAGGAGGTGGATGTCACGGCGCTGGAAGAGCTGCGCGCGGCCCTCAACAAGCAAAAAGCTGGTCCGGACCGGCCGAAGCTGACGCTGCTGCCATTCCTCATGCGCGCCATGGTCAGGGCCATTGCAGAGCAGCCGCACCTCAACGCTCTCTACGACGACGATGCCGGCATCATCCGCCAGTATGGCGGGGTGCATATCGGAATTGCGGCGCAGACCGCCAACGGGCTCGTCGTGCCGGTGGTGAAACACGCCGAGGCGCTGGACCTGTGGGAGAGCGGCGCCGAACTGAACCGGCTGGCGGAAGCGGCGAAATCGGGCATCGCCACACGCGAGGAACTGTCCGGCTCGACAATCACCATCACCTCGCTGGGCGCGATGGGTGGCGTGGTTACGACGCCCGTCATCAACTACCCGGAAGTGGCCATCGTCGGCGTCAACAAGATGATGGTGCGCCCGGTGTGGGATGGCGCGCAGTTCGTGCCGCGCAAGACGATGAACCTGTCATCGTCCTTCGACCATCGTGTCATCGACGGCTGGGATGCCGCCGTCTTCGTGCAACGGATCAAGGCCCTGCTCGAAACGCCGGCCATGATTTTCGTCGGAGAGTGATCATGGATCGTATACTTGAACGCCGGCTAATGAAAGTCAGGGAAGGAGCAGCGGGATGAAGGAGATTTCCTGCAAGCTTCTGGTCATTGGCGCTGGTCCGGGTGGGTATGTCTGCGCCATTCGTGCCGGCCAGCTCGGGCTGGACACGGTCATCGTCGAAGCTGTGAAACCGGGGGGCACCTGCCTGAACGTGGGCTGCATCCCTTCCAAAGCGCTGATCCATGCGGCTGAGGAGTTCGAAAAGGCGGTTCACCGCGCCGGCAAGGACGATCCTCTCGGCATTTCCGCCGGTCAACCCAAACTCGATTTTGCCACGACGGTCGGCTGGAAAGATAATATAGTTAGCCGACTTAATGGCGGCGTTGCCGCACTGCTTAAAAAAGCCCGTGTCAAATATGTGCAAGGTCGTGCGCAGTTTCGCGATGGCAAGACAATCGAGGTTGAGACTGAAACCGGATTGCAGGTCATCCGGGCTGAAAACGTGGTCATCGCCACCGGCTCCGCGCCGGTCGAGCTGCCTTCCCTGCCGTTTGGCGGGAAGGTGATCTCTTCCACCGAAGCGCTGTCGCTGAAGGAAATTCCGCAGAAGCTGAGCGTGGTGGGTGGCGGTTATATCGGGCTCGAACTCGGCACGGCCTTTGCGAAGCTGGGGTCCAAGGTCACCATCGTGGAGGCGTTGCCGCGTCTGCTTGCCCAGTATGATGCCGAACTGGTGCGTCCCGTGTCGAAGCGCCTTGCGGCACTCGGTGTCGAGGTGCTGGTCGGCGCGAAGGCCAGGGGGCTGTCTTCGAAAGGCGATGCGCTTCTGGTCGAGACTGCCGACGGCAAGGACAGGAAGATCGCCGCCGACAAGGTGCTCGTCACCGTTGGCCGCAGACCGGTGACGGACGGCTGGGGCCTTGAGGAAATCGACCTCGACATGAACGGCCGCTTCATCCGCATCGACGACCGTTGCCGCACCTCCATGCGCGGCATCTACGCCATCGGCGACGTGACCGGCGAGCCGATGCTGGCGCACCGGGCCATGGCGCAGGGCGAGATGGTGGCCGAGATCGTGGCCGGCCACCGGCGCAACTGGGACAAGCGCGCCATTCCGGCCATCTGCTTCACGGATCCGGAGCTGGTGACCGCCGGCCTGTCCCCGGAGGAGGCGAAGGCGCAGGGCGAGATCAAGATCGGCCAGTTCCCGTTCTCCGCCAATGGCCGCGCCATGACAAGGCAGGGCGAGGACGGCTTCGTGCGGGTGGTGGCGCGGGCCGACAATCATCTGGTGCTGGGCATTCAGGCGGTCGGGCAGGGCGTGTCGGAACTGTCGGCGGCTTTCGGCCTTGCGCTGGAAATGGGCGCGCGGCTGGAAGACATCGCCGGCACCATCCATGCCCATCCGACGCAGGGCGAGGCCGTTCAGGAAGCCGCGCTCAAGGCGCTCGGGCTCGCCTTGCATGCCTGAACCGGAAGGACCGTTCAGGCATGATGAGGCTCAGGCCTTGCCGGCGTCGTAGTCGGCGGCAGCCCTGACCAGCGCGTCGAGATCGTTGGCACACAGGAAGGATCGCAGCGCGTCGAACTTCTCGCGCTCCCACCTGTAGATGCCGAGTGCGAGCAGGGCTTCGACCGTCGCATCCGGAAAACGCCGGCGCACCGGCGCGGCCGGATTGCCGGCGACGATGGTGTAGGGCTCGACATCCTTGGTGACGATGGCGCCGGAAGCGACGATGGCGCCCTCGCCGATGGTGACGCCCGGCATGATCATGGCGCGCATGCCGATCCAGGCGCCATCCTCTATCAGGGTGTCGCCCTTGCCCTTGTAGGCGTCAAGAATGACATCGGCGAAGGGATAGAGGCTGAACCAGCCGGTGCGATGGGTATGGTTGCCGCCCATGAGGATGACGGCCTCGGCCCCGATGCACACATAATCGCCGATATGGAGCTGGTCGATCTCCCACCGCGGCTCCCAGGCGCTCAGGCTGTAGGCGTCGCCATAAAGGTAGCGTACCACGCTCTCCTCGAAGGAGCCGGTCCATGCGTTGCTGTAGTAGCTGTTGCGGCCCCGAATGTGGATGTTCGGGTTCTTCACCGTCTCGTGGAGATATTCCACCATCGACCAGTGCTTCGGCGGGCGGGCTTCATCGGACATCGCGGTTTCGGCCTTTGTGATCGATTCCTGCCGGCACCGGGGACTTGCGACGGGACGCCAGCCGGCATGCCAGACACCGGATTCTGGGCGCATGGGAGCTGGAAGGGTGGTGATCCCGGCAGGAATCGAACCTGCGACCTACAGATTAGGAATCTGCCGCTCTATCCTACTGAGCTACGGGACCACTGGAGCAGACACATAACGGTTTCGCGTCCGCTCGCCAAGGCCGGGATTCGCCAAAAATCCGCTCCCGCTCCGGGAAATCGGGTGCGGGACCGGATCAGGAAGCCAGAGCCGTCTCCGCCAGCCTCACCCAGTAGCTGACACCGTGCGGGATTGCCTCGTCGTTGAAATCGTAGGCCGGGTGATGGAGCCCGGCGCTGTCGCCATTGCCGATGAAGATGAACGCGCCGGGCCTTGCTTCCAGCATGTAGGAGAAATCCTCGCCGGCCATCAGCGGCTGCATGTCCCGATCGACCTGGCTTGCGCCGGCGATCCCGGCAGCCACGTCGCCGGCGAAGACGGTTTCCCGCGCATGGTTGAAGGTCACCGGGTAATTGGGCCGGAAATCGAGTTCGACCGCGACACCGAAGGTGGCGGCCGTGCCATCGCATACGGCCTGAAGCCGCTGCTCGGCCAGCTTCGCGGTTTCGCTCTTCAGCGTGCGCACCGTGCCGGCAAGCACGGCCTTTTCAGGAATGACGTTGTGGGCGTCGCCGGCATGGAATTTCGTGATCGACACCACGCCAGCTTCCAGCGGATCGACATTGCGACCCACGATGGACTGGGTGGCTGTCACCAGATGGCTGGCGGCCACAACCGGGTCAATGGAGCGATGCGGCATCGCCGCATGTCCGCCGCGCCCCGACACCTCGATGTCGAATTCGGCGGTCGCGGCGAGGATCGGCCCCTGCCGGATCGCGAAATGGCCGACCGGAAGGCCCGGCATGTTGTGCATGCCGAACACATTCCCGATGCCGAAGCGGTCCATCAGCCCGTCCCTGACCATTTCGCGGCCGCCGCCGCCACCCTCCTCGGCCGGCTGGAAGATCAGTGCGATCGTGCCGGCAAAGTTGCGGGTCTCGGCCAGATAGGCGGCCGCGCCAAGCAGCATCGCGGTATGGCCGTCATGGCCGCAGGCATGCATCCTGCCCTCATGTGTGGAGGCATAGGGCTTGCCGGTGGTTTCGCTGATCGGCAGCGCATCCATGTCGGCGCGCAGGCCGACGGTGCGTCCCTCGCCCAGCCTGCCGCGGATGATGCCCACCACTCCCGTGCGGCCCAGACCGGTCACCACCTCGTCGCAGCCGAAGGCCCGCAGCTTGCCGGCCACAAAGGCGGCCGTTTCGATGACGTCGAAGCCGAGCTCCGGCCTGCTGTGCAGGTGACGGCGCCAGCCGGCGACCTCTTCCTGCATTTCGGCGGCGCGGTTCAGGATCGGCATTGCTTCTCTTGGCTCCGGATGGACAAATTGCGGTCGCAGGATGACGACCGGCTTTGCCATGTTGACGACATATAGGTTAAATAGCACCAGCTGAAGCGGCCGGGGAAGAGCGGGCAGCGCCATTGCTGCGCGTCCGAGGGCCAGACCGACCACGGCACAGGATATTCGGATCGACATGACAACCACGCGTTTCGTGAAACTGGCGCTTTTCGGTGCGCTCGGGCTTGGCGCTTTTTCGGCGCCTGCATCGGCAAACCCGACGCTGCTTTTCGAGCTGAACACCGGCAAGGTGCTTGCGCATGAAGATGCGTTCAAGCGCTGGTATCCGGCATCCCTGACCAAGATGATGACGGCCTACGTCGCCTTCCGCGCCATCGAGGCGGGAGAGGTGGCGCTCGATTCGCCGATCAGGATGACGCGCAATGCCGTC
The DNA here is from genome assembly GCF_004363725.1 of Aquamicrobium defluvii. Lineage (GTDB taxonomy): Bacteria > Pseudomonadota > Alphaproteobacteria > Rhizobiales > Rhizobiaceae > Mesorhizobium > Mesorhizobium defluvii. Next base: position 66,231 of record NZ_SNZF01000017.1, read on the forward strand.
AACCAGCCGCCCAGCAAGATGGGCTTCAAGGTCGGGCAGGTGATGCGGCTCGACAATGCGCTGAAGATGATGATGATCAAGTCGGCCAACGACGTCGCCATGGCCATTGGCGAGAACATCGGCGGCACGCAGGCCGATTTCGCCAAACGCATGAATGCGGAAGCCGCCCGGCTCGGCATGAGCGGCACGCATTTCGTCAATCCGAACGGCCTGTTCTCGCCCGAGCAGTATACGACGGCGCGCGACATGGCGCTGCTGGTGACGGCCTTGCGCCGCGATTTCCCGCAATACAACGCCTGGTACGGCATCGAGGGGCTCGCCTTCGGCAAGACCAGGATTCCGAACTACAATCTTCTGGTCGGCCGCTATCCGGGCGCCGACGGCATGAAGACCGGCTTCGTGTGCGAATCGGGCTTCAACCTGATCGGCACGGCCACCCGCAACGGGCGCACGCTGGCCGCGGTCGTGTTCGGCGAGAAGAACGGGCTTGCCCGTGCCGAGACCGTGGCAAAGCTGCTCGACGCCGGCTTCGCCACGCAGGGGCAGGGCAGCGCCACCATCGCGACATTGGCGCCCTATGGCGATACGCAGACGCCGACGGACCTGCGCCCGGTGGTGTGCAAGCCGGCCGAGGCCGCAACACAGTCCGAAGCCTCCACCGGGCCGAAGGAGGAAGGGCCGAAGTCGATCTACCAGCAGAAGCTCACCGACCCGAAGCTGGTGGTCGTCAGCCTTGGCGGCGCGACCGGGCCGGTGCCGAAAGCCATGATCGGGCGTGCCGAATATGCGGATGTGCCGGTCCCCGGCTGGCGGCCGGACCTGCCGCCGCCGGTGTTCGCCACCTCGGCGCAGGGCGGCTGATCCTCATCCATGTCCGGCTTTCCCATTTCCGTCACGGTGCTGACCGGCTTCCTCGGTTCGGGCAAGACGACTCTGCTCAATCGCCTGCTGAAGAATCCCGAGCTCAGGGACGCCGCCGTCATCATCAATGAATTCGGCGATGTCGCCATCGACCACCTGCTGGTCGAGCAGGCGTCGGACGGCATCATCGAGCTGTCGGACGGCTGCCTGTGCTGCACGGTGCGCGGCGAACTGGTCGATACGCTGGCCGAGCTGGTCGACCGGGTGCAGACCGGGCGTATTCCGGCCCTGTCGCGGGTGGTCATCGAGACGACCGGCCTTGCCGACCCGGCGCCGGTGCTTCAGTCGATCATGGCGCATCCGGTGCTCGTGCAGGCCTTCCGCCTGGACGGTGTTCTGACGCTGGTCGATGCGGTCAACGGTGCCGCCACCCTGGACGCCCATATGGAGGCGGTGAAGCAGGCGGCGGTCGCCGACCGCATCGTCATCTCAAAGCTGGACATGGTTGCGGACGAGGCGGTTCCGGCCGAACTGACGGCGCGCCTGCGGCGACTCAATCCGTCCGCGCCGATCCTCGATGTCCGCAATGCCGGGCTGCCGGACCTGTTCGGCTGCGGGCTCTATGACCCCGAAACCAGGAGCGCCGATGTGCGCCGCTGGCTGGGCGAGGCGCAGCATGACCGTCACGGGCATGGGCATGGTCATCGTCATGATTGCGATCACGACCATGCCGCACACCATCACCACCACGATTCGCGCATCCGCACCGACACGCTGGTCCATGACGGGCCCGTGCCCTTCGCGGCCATCGAGATGTTCCTCGATCTGCTGCGCTCCACCCATGGCGAGAACCTGCTGCGCATGAAGGGGATCGTGGAGCTTGCCGAAGATCCGTCGCGCCCGCTGGTGGTGCACGGCGTGCAGAAGATCCTGCATCCGCCGGCGCGCCTGCCGTTCTGGCCCGACGAAAAGCGCGGCACGCGGCTGGTGCTGATCACCTTCGATATGCCGGGCGACTATGTGGCGCGTCTGTTCGCGGCGATCACCAATGTGCCGCAGATCGACATGCCGGATCGCACCGCGCTCGAACATAATCCGCTGGCGATACCGGGACGATAGATCATTTCATCGGTTCACAGAATCGATGAAATGATCTATCCGCTTGTTTCTGAAGCATTTATGCGACGCCAAATGTTTCCATTTGGCTGCAAAACGCTCCAGAATCCGGCTTATCCGCCCCGTTCGATCAGGAAGCGGTGTGCCCCGTCCAGCGCGATGGTCTCGATGAGACTATGACCGGCCTCGTTGCAGAAGGCCGGAATATCGAGGACAGCGAGCGGATCGGTGGTTTCCAGCCACAGCCGCGCGCCCTGCGGGAGACCTGCGAGGCGCTTGCGCGCCTTCAGCACCGGCAGCGGGCAGTTCAGGCCACGCAGATCGTAGACGTCGGCGTCGCGGGGCAAGTCTGTGTCAGCCACCGAACATGCCAAGCAGCCGCTTCTTCAGCTTGGCGGCGGCGCCATCGTCAGCCGGAGCGCCGGACTGGGCCGCCTGAACCTCCAGCGCCTGCTGGGGCGTTTGCGCGGCGATCTCGGCGGCTTTGGCCGCAGCAGCGGTTTCGACCTTCTGCGTTTCCGCGGCAGCCCTGGCGGCTGCAACGGCTGCGGCCTTTTCCTCGGCGGCTTTCTTCTTCGCTGACTGCTCGGCCTCGATGGCGGCCATGCGGCGGCCTTCGGCCGAATCGATGCGGCCCATGCGCTCGGTCTGGGTGATGGTGCCGTCAGGGTTGAGCGACGGCGGCTCGACCGGCACGCGCTCGCCGCGTGCACGCTTGCGCGTCCACTCCGAGACGATGTTGGCTTCCTTGATGCCGGCGATGGTAGGCTTCGGTGCGGGGGTGGAGGACTTCAGCGCGCTGTTGAAGGCCGCTTCATAGCTGCTCTGATAGCTGCTGTAGGCAACTTTCAGCGAATCCGGCTGCGAGCTGGCAGGGCAGGCGCCGGTCGGGCTGAAAGGCTGGCCATCCACCGGAATCTGGTTGAACACGTAGCGCCGCTCGCACACGTCCACCTTCGGCGGCACCTTGGTCAGCTCGAAATGGTCGTAGCCTACCTTCAGCATCTTCCAGAACTCATAGTTCGGGTCGTTGCGGTAGCGGGCCATGTTGGCGGCGGTCATGCGGAAGGGGAATGCCTGCACCTGGAACTCGGTCTGGCCGCCCTGGAAAGCGTCCCGGCCGAAGGCGTAGATTTCCTCGATCTGCTGGTCGGTCATCGAATAACAGCCGGCCGAGGAGCAGGCGCCATGCACCATCAGGTTGGAGCCGGTGCGTCCGTTGGCGCGGTCATAGGCATTCGGGTAGCCGATGTTGAATGCCAGATGATATTGCGAGTTCGGCTTCATCTGCGAAGGCCGCACCGTATAGAAGCCTTCCGGCGCCTGCCGGTCGCCCTCGGTGAATTTCGGGCCGAGCTTGCCCGACCATTTGCAGATGTCGTAGCTGGCGATGATGTCGTAGCGGCCGTTGGTCTTCTGTTTCCAGATTTCCAGCTTGCCTTCTTCCTTGAACACGCGCGCCAGGATCGGCGACGTCTTGTTCATGCCCTTGGCCTTCATCGCCTGCTGAATTTTTGGCGGGAGCTGCCGGTTGGCATGCTGGGGGGCAAAATCCCCGATGGAGGAATCTGTGCAGCCGGCAAGCGCGATGGCGCCCCCGAGTGCCCCGATGAGAAGTCCGGCCCTGGCGAATCTGGTCAGCATGGACACGCTCTTCGTCTTTCCCCGTCACCCGGCCCGTCGGCCAGGCACACCGTCACAACTGGCGGGAGCGAACGACCGGACACCTTTCGCAGCCGGAAGGCATGACCGTTCAATTCCCATGGAAACGGCCGGTTCGGCAAGCTGATGCCGGGCCTTTTCCTGAAATTGCTATAAACTCGTTAACCTTGCAAAATCCTTACCGCAAGCCGGTCCGGCACACCTTACCGCCGGAACGGCCTTCACGGCTGCGTTATCGGCGGATGCGGTGGCATCTTTATGGCGAAAATGCGGTGGCGACCGCAACGATCAGAGGTTGCGGCCCATTGCCAGGTATTTTTCGCGGCGCTGCTCGCGGAAATCGACGTTTCCTTCGCCGAATTCCTTCATGGTGCGCGCAATCAGGTCGCCGGTCGCGGCGATGACCGTTTCGGGGCCGCGGTGAGCGCCGCCCAGCGGCTCGGGAATCACCGCATCGATGATCCTGAGATTGAGCAGGTCCTGCGCGGTGATCTTCATGTTGGTGGCCGCGTCCTTCGAGCGGGTGGTGTCCCGCCACAGGATCGAGGCCGCGCCCTCCGGCGAGATCACCGAATAGATGGCGTGCTCCAGCATGTAGACCCGGTTGGCGGTGGCGATGGCGATGGCGCCGCCGGAACCGCCCTCGCCGATGATGACGGAGATGGAGGGCACCTTGAGGCCGAGACCGGCCGAGGTCGAGCGGGCGATGGCCTCGGCCTGACCGCGTTCCTCGGCACCGACGCCGGGATAGGCGCCGGCGGTGTCGACCAGCGAGATCAGCGGAATGCCGAAGCGGTCGGCAAGCTCCATGATGCGCACCGCCTTGCGATAGCCTTCGGGACGCACCGAGCCGAAATTGTGCCTGAGGCGGCTCGCCGTATCGGAGCCCTTCTCCTGCCCGAGGATCGCCACCGGCTCGCCGCGGAAGCGCGCGAAGCCGCCGATCAGCGCCTGATCCTCGCCGAAGGTGCGGTCGCCGGCCAGCGGCGTGAACCCGGTGAACAGGCCGCGCACATAGTCGAGGCAGTGCGGGCGGTCGGGATGGCGCGCCACCTGCACTTTCTGCCAGGGCGTCAGCGCCTTGTAGAGGTCGCGGAGCGCATCGCGGGAGCGCTTTTCAAGCCGTGCGATCTCGTCGGCGACATCCACGGACTCGCCGCCTTCGGCGAGCTTCTTCAGTTCGAGGATCTTGCCTTCCAGATCGGCAACCGGTTTTTCGAAGTCGAGATAATTGTACATTCGTGAGCGGACCAGTGCGCCGGAAATGGCGTTGATTGATGCCTGCGCAACCGTGAACAGAAGGTTATCAGGCGCGAAATGTCGCCCTCACATAGCGATATGAGACCTAGTCGGCAAGCGGATGGTGGTCATTGACCAGCCGCATCAGCCGCTCTTCCAGAACATGGGTGTAGATCTGGGTGGTCGAAATATCCGCGTGACCCAGAAGCTGCTGCACGGCGCGCAGGTCGGCACCGTTTTGCAGCAGATGGCTGGCGAAGGCGTGGCGCAGCACATGCGGCGAAATCTTTCCGGACGCAATCCCGGCGCGCGCGGCAAGGCCCTTCAGCTCACGCGCGAACACCTGTCGTGCGAGACAGCCGCTTTCGGAGGCGGCGGGAAACAGGAACGGGCTTTCAGCGAAGCGCGGCACCTTCCCCCGCGCAGCGAGCCATGCCTGCATGGCGGCGCGGGCCCTGGCCGACAGCGGCACCATGCGCTCCCTGTTGCCCTTGCCCCTGACCATGAAGAAACGGTCGTCGCGCTGCGCAACGGCGACCGGCAGGGCGATGAGCTCGGAGACGCGCAGGCCCGTCGCATAAAGCACCTCGACGAGCGCATGAAGGCGCAGGGCGGCAATGGCGTCACCGCCCGCAAGCGCGGGATCGGCCGCCTCCGCCGCGGCGCGGTCGAGCAGGCGTCCGGTGTCGGCCTCGCTCATGGTCCTGGGCAGCGCCATTTTCTTCTTCGGGCTGTCGAGCGTGCCGGTGGGGTCGTCAGTCCGCAGCCCCTCGGCATAGAGGAAGGCGAAGAACTGGCGCAGCGCCGACAGCTTGCGCGCCTGCGAGGAGGCGGCGAAGCCGCGTGCGGCGATCCCGTCCAGATAGGCCCGAAGCGCCGCCGTACCCGCCGCCGCCAGCCCGCCCCCGATGGTAGCGGAGGCATCCTCGAGATCGCGGCGATAGGACTCGAGCGTGTTGTGCGCCGCTCCCCGTTCGGCGCTCATCATTTCGAGGAAGGCTTCGATGCGGGCCGCATCCTTCATGGGCGTCTGCCGCAGCTTGTCACGGTTTTTGCGGGTTCAGTCTTTCGGGCGGAATGCGCACGCTCAGCTCCGCCTGCTTCGGCTCGACGAACATGACCAGCGCCACCATGGCGCCATAGACGATGCCCGCCAGGACGGCGAGCGTGACGACGAAACGGAACAGTGTCGGCATGAATTTTCGCTGGTTCTTTCTCGCCGGCCCGGAATTGTCTCCTTATGAGACGGTGTTGCGGGTATTTCAAGGGCACGCAGGCTTCCGCGCTGCTTGACGCAACCCGGCTTTTCATGTGGATACGCCACAATGAACGCACAGCAGGCACCCGCAAAGCAGGCCGACCGCGCCGCCCTCCTCGACAGGCTGGGCAACCGCTCCATCGTGCTCGTCGGCCTGATGGGTGCTGGCAAGACCTCCATCGGCCGCAAGGTGGCGGCCGCGCTCGGCCTGCCCTTCGTCGACAGCGACCACGAGATCGAGGATGTGTCTCGCATGACCATTCCCGAACTGTTCGAAGCCTATGGCGAACCGGAGTTCCGGGCGCTGGAGCAGCGGGTCATCGCCCGCATCCTCGAAAGCGGGCCGAAGGTTCTCTCCACCGGCGGCGGGGCCTATATGAACGAGCATACGCGCGCGGCCATCGCCAGCCAGGGCGTGTCCGTCTGGCTGAAGGCCGATCTGGACCTGCTCATGGAGCGGGTGGCGAAGAAGCAGCACCGGCCATTGTTGCGCGATCCCGATCCGCGCGGCGTTCTCAGGCGGCTGATGGACGAGCGCTATCCGGTCTATGCGCTTGCCGACATGGCCGTGGTGACGCGCGACGAAACCAAGGACGTGATCGCCGCCGAGGTGATCGATGCGATCAGCCGCCATATGGGGCTTTCCGGCGAGGTGGACGAGTGAGCGAAGACGTGAAGGTCGAGGTGGGGCTGGGCGAGCGGGCCTACGATATATTGATCGGGCCTGGCCTGATCGGGCGCGCCGGCGCAGAGATCGGCAGCCGCCTTGCGGGCATCCGCGCGGCGATCGTCACCGACGAAAACGTTGCGGCGCAGCATCTTGAAGCCCTGAAGGCGGGGCTCGACGCGGGCCGCATCGCATCGTCAACCATCGTGCTGCCGGCCGGCGAGAAGACCAAGAATTTCGCCGCCCTTCAGGAGGTGGTCGATGCGGTTCTGGCCGCAAGGCTGGAGCGCGGCGATGCGGTCATCGCCTTCGGTGGCGGCGTGATCGGCGATCTTTCCGGTTTCGCCGCCGGCATCGTGCGCCGGGGCATGAATTTCGTGCAGATGCCGACCTCGCTGCTGGCGCAGGTCGATTCCTCGGTCGGCGGCAAGACCGGCATCAACAGTACGCGCGGCAAGAATCTGATCGGCGTGTTCCACCAGCCCAGGCTGGTGCTGGCCGACACCGCGGTGCTGGACACGCTGCCGTTGCGCGAATTCCGCGCCGGCTATGCCGAGGTCGCCAAATACGGGCTCATCGACAGGCCGGATTTCTTCGCCTGGCTGGAGAGGAACTGGCAGGACGTGTTTGCCGGCGGCCCGGCCCGCATCGAGGCCATCGCGCAGTCCTGCCGCGCCAAGGCCGACGTGGTGGCGCGCGACGAGTTCGAGACCGGCGACCGCGCCCTGCTCAATCTCGGCCACACCTTCGGTCACGCGCTGGAAGCGGCGGTAGGCTATGACGGCGCCCGTCTCGTTCATGGCGAGGGGGTGGCCATCGGCATGGCGCTGGCGCACCGCTTCTCGGCGCGCATGAATCTTGCCAGCCCCGACGACGCGGCGCGCGTCGAGGCCCATCTGAAGGCCGTTGGCCTGCCATGGCGCATGGCCGACGTTCCGGGCGGCCTGCCGGATGCCGAAACGCTGCTTTCCTTCATCGCACAGGACAAAAAGGTCAGCCGCGGGGCGCTGACCTTCATCCTGACGCGCGGCATCGGCCAGTCCTTCATCGCGCGCGACGTTCCCGTTTCGGAGGTGCTGGCCTTCCTGAAGGAGAACCACACGGGATGAAGGAAGCCGGCTGGATCGTCGCCCTTGTTCTGGCGGTGCTCGGGGCCGCAGCTTTGCTGCTGCGCCACCGGCTGGCCGAAGCCATGGGTTATGTCCGGGCCGATCAGGCCGGTGGCGAGGAGCCTCAGCGCGGCAACGGCGCGCGCTCGGACCGGCAATGGCTAGGCGAGCGCTTCGAGCTGGACGAACTCGAAGTCTCCGACGTGATGGTCCACCGCACCAACATGCGCTCGCTCAATGCCGACAATCCGCCCGAGGCGATCGTGCGCGAAATCCTGCAAAGCCCGAACACCCGCATCCCGCTGTGGCGCGGCTCGCTCGACAACATCGTCGGCGTGCTGCACGCCAAGGATGTGCTGCGCGCGCTGGACGAGGCCGGCAACGATTTCACGCGCGTCGATCTGATGAAGTTCGCCGAAAAGCCGTGGTTCGTGCCCGACACCACCACCTTGCAGGAACAGCTCAATGCCTTCCTGCGGCGCAAGGCGCATTTCGCCATCGTGGTGGACGAGTATGGCGAGGTCGAGGGGCTGGTGACGCTGGGCGACATCATCGAGGAGATCGTCGGCGAGATCGCGGACGAAAGCGACATCGATCTGGCCGGGGTGAAAAAGGAAGCCGACGGCTCGGTCGTCGTCGACGGCACCGTGCCGATCCGCGACCTCAACCGCGCCCTCGACTGGGATCTGCCCGACGAGGAGGCCACGACCATTGCCGGCCTCGTCATCCACGAAACCCAGTCGATCCCGGACGAGAAGCAGGCCTTCACCTTCCATGGCAAGCGTTTCGTGGTGATGAAGCGCGACAAGAACCGCATCGCGCGACTCAGGATCAGGCCGGTCGATGAAGCGCAGGCCGTGGTCGCCGTCCCGCTTTCCCCGGCGTCTCGCTAGCGCGGCAGACGCCCGGGCAGATCCGGGCTGCCGCTCTATCTGTTTGTTTTCACCGCATTTGTGCGACGTCAGGTGATTCCACCTGACTGCAAAATGCTCCAGCAAGGCCGGCCTCTGCACCAACGACTGGCCACCGCAGGCTGACGGACACGGCGGATGCACGCCTGTAGCATCGGCGGGATTTCGACATTGCGGGCCGCCATTTGGCGGTCAGGCAGGCTACGGGAGCTTCCTTTGGGATCGTTCGACGGACTTTCGGCTTTTCCGCCCACGCCGGCCGATGCGGCAGGCCGTTTGCAGGAGAAGCTGCTTGCTGCCCTCATCGGGCGCATCGCGGCTACGCAAGCGGATTCGATCGGCCTGCTCGGCAGCACGGGCGGCTATGCCTATCTCAGCCGTGCCGAACGGCAGCGTGCCGTTCGTGTTGCCGTTGAGTGTCTTGGCGGCAAACGTCCCCTTTTCGTCGGCGTCGGTGCGCTGCGGACCGATGAAGCGCAGGCGCTGGCCGCAGATGCACGTGAAGCGGGTGCCGACGGGCTGCTGCTCGCCCCCATGTCCTATACGCCGCTGATGGAGGAAGAGGTTTTTCAGCACATGGTCGCGGTGGCGGAGGCCGGCAGCCTGCCGCTGTGCATCTACAACAATCCCGGCACGACGAAGTTCACCTTCAGCGAAGACCTGATTGTCCGCCTGTCGAAGGTGCCCAATATCGTGGCGGTGAAGATGCCGCTGCCTCCCGACGGCGATTTTGCGGGGGAACTCGCGCGCCTGCGTGCCCGCCTGCCGGAGGGTTTCGCGATCGGCTACAGCGGCGACTGGGGCGCCGCCGACGCCCTGCTTGCGGGGTGCGATGCATGGTACAGCGTCGTGGCCGGCCTTCTGCCGGAACCGGCCCTGCGGCTGGCCCGCGCCGCCCGGGCGCAGGACGAGGCGGAAGTCAGGCGAATCGATGCCCGTTTCCAGCCGCTCTGGACCCTGTTCAGGGAGTTCGGCAGCTTTCGGGTCATGTATGCGCTGGCCGACATTCTCGGGCTGTTCAGTCTGGCGCCGCCGCGTCCCATCCTGCCTCTTCCGGGCGAAGCCCGCGGAAGGGTCGAAGCCGCGCTTCAGGCGCTTTGAGCGCGGGTTCCGGAGCGGCGGACGCCCGGACATGTCCGGGCTGCCGCATTTATGCGACGTCAGACGATTCCGTCCGACTGCAAAACGCTCTGGTTGCCGCGCAGTTACCAGCGCGTTTTCTCGCCGGGGGCAGCCGGCTCGACGGCCAGCGCATGGAGACCGCCGGCGATCTCGTCGGCCAGCGCGTCGTTGACGGCCCGGTGGCGCTCGATGCGGCTCATGCCGGCAAAGGCGGGGGAGACGATGCGCACCCGGAAATGCGTCTCGCCCGTGCCGTCGAACGTGGCGTGATGGTCGGAATCGTGGTGATGGTGCCCGGCGTGAAGGTGGCTCTCGTTGACGACGACGAGCCTTTCCGGCGCGAAAATCCCGGTCAGCTTCTTCTCGATCCGCTCATGTCTGGACATCAATCCGGCTCCTTACCATATGGGCCCTGCCATTGTTGCATGGTCCCCCGATACAGGCATCATCGTTACGGAATGCGCAAAAATCGCGCACGATCCCCGCTGTCGACGGGTTAGGGACACGGAAAGCGCAAATGTCAATTCTTGTTTCGCGGCAGCGAAGGGGCCATAGAACGGTCAGATGAAACCGTATCCCAAATATTTCGAGAAGATTCGCATCCGCCGCGACAAGGACGCGGACGCGAAGCCGGAGGCTCCGCTGTGCCAGTGGGACGGCTGCCGCGAGCCGGGCACCCATCGCGCGCCGGTGGGCCGCATGCGCGAGGGCGAGTATTTCCGCTTCTGCTTCGACCATGTGCGCGAGTACAACAAGGGCTTCAACTATTTCTCCGGCGTTCCGGATTCCGAGGTCGCCCGCTTCCAGAAGGAAGCGCTCACCGGCCACCGGCCGACCTGGAAGATGGGCGTCAACAATTCGGCCCGCTCGGCGCCGGATTTCGCCCAGATGCGTTCCGGCCGCGCCGGCTACTACAATCGCGTGCGCGACCCGTTCAACATCTTCGGCACCGACCCGAACACGCCGCCTCGCCAGCGCAAGGCGCGCCCGCTGGAGACCAAGGCGCTGGAGACGCTGGGCCTGACCCCGCAGGCGACCGCCAGGGAAATCAAGTCGCGCTACAAGGAACTGGTCAAGCGCCATCACCCTGACGCCAATGGCGGCGACAGGGGCTCGGAGGAGCGGTTCCGCGATGTGCTGCAGGCCTATCGGGTGCTCAAGCAGGCAGGCCTGTGCTGATAAGTGACAGGGCCAGAGCGCTTTTCCAACTTTCATCCGGCTGGAAAAGGCTTTAAGACCGCCCCGGATACACGATGATTACCGGCGAAGGCATGATCTTTGCTTCGCCCGCGGAGACGTTGGAAACATCATGAACAAGGTCGATCGAGACATCGCCAACCTGCCGGATACCACGGTTTCGGTGAAGGATACTTTTGGATTCGAATCGAAGATGGTCGTGCCGGCCTACGCGGCGCCGAGCGAGCATGTGCCCGATGTCGACCCCGACTATCTGTTCGACAGGAACACCACCCTCGCGATCCTCGCCGGCTTTGCCTACAATCGCCGCGTGATGGTGTCTGGCTATCACGGCACCGGCAAGTCGACCCATATCGAGCAGGTCGCCGCCCGCCTCAACTGGCCCTGTGTGCGCGTCAACCTCGACAGCCATGTCAGCCGCATCGATCTGGTCGGCAAGGACGCCATCGTGCTGCAGGACGGCAAGCAGGTGACGGAATTCCGCGACGGCATCCTGCCCTGGGCCTACCAGCGCAACGTCGCGCTGTGCTTCGACGAGTACGATGCCGGCCGGCCGGACGTGATGTTCGTCATCCAGCGCGTGCTGGAGGCTTCGGGCCGCCTGACCCTGCTCGACCAGAGCCGCGTCATCCGTCCGCACCCGGCCTTCCGCATCTTCGCCACCGCCAACACGGTCGGCCTCGGCGACACCACGGGCCTTTACCACGGCACCCAGCAGATCAACCAGGCGCAGATGGACCGCTGGTCCATCGTGACGACGCTGAACTATCTGCCGCACGACAACGAGGTGAACATCGTCGTCGCCAAGGCCAAGCACTACCGCGACGAGAAGGGCCGCGAGATCGTCAACAAGATGGTGCGTGTCGCCGACATGACGCGCTCCGCCTTCATCAACGGCGACCTCTCCACGGTCATGAGCCCGCGCACGGTCATCACCTGGGCCGAGAACGCCGAGATTTTCGAGGATGTGGGCATGGCCTTCCGCCTGACCTTCCTCAACAAGTGCGACGAGCTGGAGCGCCCGGTGGTGGCCGAGTTCTACCAGCGCGTGTTCGGCGAGGACCTGCCCGAAAGCGCGGCCAACGTCGTGCTGGGGTAAGATACGGGAGGATGGGGTGAGCTATCAGGGCGGGTGCCATTGCGGGAAGGTGCGGTTCAGCGTCGAGATCGACCTGTCGAGCCCCATCACCTGCAATTGTTCCTATTGCGCCAAGCGAGGCAGCATCCTTGCCTTCACGCCGGCCGGCAATTTCTCGCTGGAAAGCGGTGAAGCCGATCTTACCGAATACCGTTTCAATTCGAAGACCATCGAGCATCTGTTCTGTAACGCGTGCGGCATGGAGTCCTTTGCGCGCGGCACGATGCCGGATGGCAGGAAGATGGTGGCGGTGAACGTCCGCTGCCTCGACGGCGTCGACCTCGATGCGCTTGAGCCGCATCAGGTGGACGGCCGCTCGCGCTGACAGGCGACAGGATCATGGCAGGCCCCGGCGACAATACGAGAAACAAGCCCAAGGCAGGCGCTGAAACCGACGGTTTCAAACGCGCCATGACCGTGGCCATACGCGCCATCTCCAACGACAAGGAGATGGAGGTTTCCTTCGCCAAGGACAAGCCGGCCATGGCCGGCAACCGGGCGCGCCTGCCCGAACTGCCGAAGAAGCCGACGGCCGCCGACATCGCGGTGACGCGCGGCATCGGCGATTCCATGGCGTTGCGCCGCGCCTGTCACGACAACCGCGTGCATGCGCGGCTGGCTCCCGAAGGCAAGCAGGCCCGCGCCGTCTACGATGCCGTCGAGCAGGCCCGCGTCGAAGCCATCGGCGCGCGCGCCATGGCGGGCGTCGCCGGCAATCTCGGCGCGATGCTGGAAGACAAATACGCAAAAGCCAACCTGGCCGAGGTTCGCGATCGGGAGGAAGCGCCGCTCGAGGAGGTCGTCGCCCTTCTGGTGCGTGAGCGGCTCACCGGGCAGAAGGTGCCGAAGAGCGCGGAGCGGCTGGTGGATCTGTGGCGCGGCTGGATAGAGGACAAGGCCGGTGCCAACCTCGACGGGCTGGGCGACAAGCTTCAGGACCAGCAGGCTTTCGGCCGCGTGGTGCGTGACATGCTCGCCTCCATGAACATGGCCGAGCAGTTCGAGGAAGACGACGAGACGCAAGAGGCCGAGGACGATCAGGAGGAGGAGCCGCAGGGCGGCGACGATTCCGAAGACGGCGGCGAGGAGGATTCGGGCTCGGAAGATGCGCAGGCCGAGGATGCCGCGGCCTCCGAGGACGACCAGTCGCAGGCCGAGGCGGATGCCGACGACGCCATGTCGGAAGACCTGTCGGACGACGATGCCGACGCGGAAACGCCCGGCGAGGCGCGTCGCGGCGACAACCCCTTCGCCAATCTGGCGAAGGACATGGACTACAAGGTCTATACGACCCAGTTCGACGAGACGGTCGGTGCCGAGGAGCTGTGCGACGAGGAGGAGCTCGACCGGCTGCGCGCCTTTCTCGACAAGCAGCTCGCCAATCTTCAGGGCGTGGTCGGCCGGCTGGCCAACCGCCTGCAGCGCCGCCTGATGGCGCAGCAGAACCGCTCCTGGGACTTCGATCTCGAGGAAGGCTATCTCGATCCGGCCCGCCTTGTGCGCGTGGTCATCGATCCCATGCAGCCGCTTTCCTTCAAGCAGGAACGCGACACGAAATTCCGCGACACGGTCGTGACGCTGGTGCTCGACAATTCGGGCTCGATGCGCGGCCGCCCGATCACGGTGGCGGCCACCTGTGCCGACATTCTCGCCCGCACGCTGGAGCGCTGCGGCGTCTCGGTGGAAATCCTCGGTTTCACCACGCGTGCGTGGAAGGGCGGCCAGGCGCGGGAGAAATGGCTGAAGGACGGCAAGCCGGCGAATCCCGGCCGCCTCAACGATCTGCGCCACATCGTCTACAAATCGGCCGACGCGCCGTGGCGGCGGGCGCGCCGCAATCTTGGCCTGATGATGCGCGAGGGCCTGCTCAAGGAGAACATCGACGGCGAGGCGCTCTTGTGGGCCCATCACCGGCTGATGGCCCGGCCCGAGCAGCGCAAGATCCTGATGATGATTTCGGACGGCGCGCCGGTGGACGATTCAACCCTTTCGGTCAATCCGGGCAATTATCTGGAGAAGCATCTGCGCGCGGTCATCGACCTGATCGAGATGCGCTCGCCGGTCGAGCTGCTGGCCATCGGCATCGGCCACGATGTCACCCGTTACTATCGCCGCGCCGTCACCATCGTCGATGCGGAGGAACTGGCCGGGGCCATGACCGAGCAGCTTGCCTCCCTGTTCGAGGAAGAAAGCACACACGGCCGCGGCGGCGGACTACGGCGGGCGTCCTGATGCCCGCGCCGGCCTAGCCAGTGCCCTCCTGCCCGCTCAGGGGCCTGCTGCGCGGGCTTCTGCTTGCGCTCGAGCATTTCTGCTTTTCCCCGAATCGCAGAAACGCTCTATCTCTTTGTTTTGGCCGCATTTATGCGACGCCAGATGTTTCCATCTGGCTGAAAAATGCTCTAACCTTTTGTTTTTACACAATTCCAGAAAAACCGCTTCGCACTTTTGCTGGAATTGCTCTCGCCCTCCTCTTTTCGGTTCCTGCATTTGCCGAAGCGGCGTCCGTTCAGTCCGTCAGCGTATCCTCGCGGCAGATTTCGGGCTTCCATATCGGCCGTGACGAGACGCGCTCCGATCCGCTGGAGTTCGTTGGCGGGCTGGAGATGTCTGCTCCCACGCGCGCCTTCGGCGGCATTTCCGCGATGCGCTTCCTTTCGCCCGGCCGCGATCTCGTGGCGGTGACCGACACCGGCTACTGGCTGTTCGCCAGCATCGCGCGCGACGCGGCGGGAAGGCCGGCAGGGCTGGAACAGGTGCGCATCCAGCCCATGGTCGATGCGGCAGGCAGGATATTTCCCGAAAAGGGGGAGATGGATGCCGAGAGCCTTGCCGTGCGCGATGGCGAGGCCATCGTCGGTTTCGAGCGGCGGCACCGCATCAGCCGGTTCCGCCTGGAGCCGGAGGACATGAAAGGGCCGACAGGGAACATCGATTTCCTTGTGCCCACCTATGAACTTCGTCAGAATCGCGGCTTTGAGACGCTTGCCTTCGCCCCTTCCTCCGGTCCGCTCCGGGGAGCGCTGGTGGCGATCACCGAAAAGAGCCTCGACAGGCAAGGCAACATCTTTGCCGCCGTGACCGACCGGCCGCGGAAAGGCATCTTCACGGTGCGCCGCCATGACGGGTTCGACATCACCGACGGCGCTTTCCTGCCCGATGGCGACCTGCTTCTGCTGGAGCGCAGCTACACCATCATGAGCGGTGTTCGCATGCGGTTGCGGCGCATTGCCGGCGACAGCATCGGCAAGGGCGCGCTGGTCGACGGACCGGTGCTGTTCCAGGCCGACATGGCCTGGCAGATCGACAACATGGAAGCGCTCGATGTGTGGCGGCGCGCAGACGGGGCCACGATGGTTTCCATGATGTCGGACGACAACCAGTCGTTCCTGCAGCGCAATCTCTATCTCGAATTCGTGCTGCACGAGTAGCGCAGCAAAAACCGCTCAGATCACGTTGAGTTCGCGGAAGGGCCGGCCTTCCACGATGCGCCGGTAGGAAAACACCGAGCAGTCAAGCGTGCGGTATTCGCCATGCACGATCAGCTCCGCCAGCGCCTTGCCGACGGCGGGGGCCTGTTGCAGCCCATGGCCGGAAAAGCCGTTGGCGAACAGGAAGTTCGATACTTGCGGATGGGGGCCGATAACCGCGTTCTGGTCGAGCGTGTTGTAGTCGTAATGGCCCACCCAGGCGCGCGTCATCCTGATGGCTTCGAAGGCCGGAATGCGGGTGGCCAGCACCGGCCAGATCTCGTTTTCGAACAGGCTCCACTCGGGCTCGAAATCGGTCGGGTCGGCGGCCTGCTCGCCTCCCTCGTCCTCGGCGCCGCCGGTGATGTAGACCGAGCCTTCCGGGCGCACATAAATGCCGGAGGGATCGACCAGCAGCGGCATGTCGGCATAGTGCTCGCGCGCCTCGAACACGAAGACGTTGCGCTTGCGCGGTTCCACCGGCAGTTCGATGCCGGCAAGTGCGGCCACCTTGCCGGCATTCGGGCCGGCTGCGTTGACCACAAGCCCGGCCTCCAGCCTGTCGCCATTGTCGAGCCCTACCGATTCGATGCGGTCGCCCTGCCGCTCCATGGCGGTGACCGAGGCGGTGACGAAATCGACCTTCATGGTGCGCAGCGCCTTGCGGAAGAGATGCAGATAGGCGTGCGCGTCGAACCAGCCCTCGCCGCTGACGCCATAGGCGCCGCCCGCGATCCCCTCGCCCGACAGCCATGGGAAGCGCCTGACCAGAGCCGCGGCATCTTCAAGAACGATGTCCGCGCCTTCGGCCAGCTGCACCGCATGGTTGGCCTTAAGGACGGGCAGCCCCTCCTCCGGGGCGAGGATCAGGTAGCCGCCTTCGCGGAAGCCGATGTCGGCCTCGTCGCCGAACTCCTCGCTCAGCCGGTGGAACAGGTCGAGTGTGAAGCGCGACAGGCGGATGTTTTCGGCGATCGAGAATTGCTGGCGGATCGAGGCCGCCGACAGCGTCGTGGCGGAACGGGTGAATTGCGGATCGCGCTCGATCAGGGCGAGGGAGCCCGTAAAGCCTTCCTTGCGCAGATAATAGGCGAGCGAAGCGCCCATGATCGCGCCGCCGATGATGACGATGTCGTATTTCGCCATGATGCGATTCCCATTTTTGCCAGTGCCGATCAATGCAGCTTTGGCCATCTGGCGGCAAGCCCTTGCAAGGGCCAGCGCAGCCGGGCAAGAAGACCAGATGACCGAAACGCAAATCCGCCCCCGCCGCTCCGTTCTTTACGTGCCTGCCGTCAACGACAGGGCGCTGGCGAAGATCGGGCAGCTGTCCTGCGATGCGGTCGTCATCGACCTGGAGGATTCGGTTGCCCCATCCGAAAAGGTCGCGGCGCGGCAGAAGCTTGCCGCGATCTTCGCAGCCCGTCCTCAGCGAACCGAGATGGTGGTGCGCATCAATGCGCTGTCGGGCGAATGGGGCGCGGACGATCTTGCCGCGGCGACTGCCTGCAAGCCCGACGCCATACTGCTGCCCAAGGTGGACACGGCGCGCGACGTTCTGGAAGCCGGCGATCTGCTGGACGAGGCCGACGAGGACGCCGCCATCGCCCTGTGGGCGATGGTCGAGACGCCGAGGGGCCTGATGAACAGCGCCGCGATCGCCGAGCTTGGCCGCGACCCTGCCTCGCGCCTTGCCTGTTTCGTGGCCGGCACGAACGATCTCGCCAAGGAGACCGGCGCGCTGCTGACCCCGGACCGGCGCTATTTCCTGCCCTGGCTGATGCAGATGGTGCTGGCGGCACGCGCCGGCGGGCTCGATCTCATCGACGGCGTCTACAACGATTTCCGCGATGCGGAAGGATTTTCGCGCGAATGCGCGGAGGCGGCCAATATGGGCTTCGACGGCAAGACGCTGATCCACCCGGCCCAGATCGAGGTTGCCAATGCCGCCTTTTCGCCGTCCGAAGAGGCGCTTGCGGAAGCGCGCGCCATCGTCGGTGCTTTCGCTCTTGCGGAGAACCGGGACAAGGGCGTGATCGGTCTCGCCGGGCGCATGGTCGAGCGTCTGCATCTGGCGCAGGCTGAAAAACTGCTGGCGAAAGCGGCTGTCATAGGGGCATGATGGGCAGCCCGCTTTTCACAGGATCGACCCATGCGCCTCTATCGCTTCCTCACCGCCGTCGACGACGCCACATTCTGCCACAAGGTGACGGCGGCGCTGAACAAGGGCTGGCACCTCTACGGCTCACCCACCTATGCCTATGACAAGAAGGAAAAGGTCATGCGCTGCGGGCAGGCGGTGGTGAAGGATGTCGAGGGACAGGAATACGTGCCGGGCGAGACGAAGCTCGGCGACTGGTAGGGAGCCCCTTCCCCGCCCTATTCCGCCGACGTCTCGATGCGCTCCATGTCGTCGTCGGAAAGCCCGAAATGGTGGCCGATCTCGTGGATCAGCACATGGGTGACGATGTCACTCAGCGTTTCCTCGTTTTCGGCCCAGTAATCGAGGATGGCGCGGCGGTAGAGGGTGACGCGGTTCGGGCCCTCGCCCGTGGCCGGGTTCCAGCGCTCGGCGATGCCGCGTCCCTCGAACAGGCCGAGCAGGTCGAAAGGCGTTTCGAGAGCGAGGTCGTCCATGATCTCGTCGGTGGGGAATTCCGCCACCTGAATGACGATCTCGCCGGTCAGCGTGCGAAATTCGTCCGGCAGATGCGCATAGGCTTCCAGCGCCAGCATCTCCAGTTCCTCCAGCGAGGGGGAGAGCTCTCCATGCCAGGTGCGGGTCTTGTAGATGCGGGCCATGCTTCGTCCTTCTTTCCCGCGGCATATAGGCTTTTGCGCCCGGCTGGGCAAACGCTGATGCGCGTGGGGGACTTCAAGAGGAATAAATTCTTCTCAATGCATGCTTGACTCTGACCGGCAGCTCTGGAATCCATAGGAACATAACAGGAACAAACAAGAGAGTTTGACCGTCATGGCGAGCTGCGCCGTGGCGCGGGATGCCGTTTTTGCCCTGCGCCGGGAAATCGCGAGGATCGAAGGCACGTTGCCGCAACGGCTGGACACACCGGCCGCAACGGACGACGCCGGCGATGCCGCACGCCTTCGCATCGGCGTTGCAGGTTTCGACAGATTGCTCGGCGGCGGGCTGGCGCGGGCGGCCCTGACCGAGATCCATGGCCATGAAACGCGGGAGTGCGGTGCGGTTTCAGGCTTCGCGCTGGCTCTGGCCGGTTTGCTGCTGGGGCAGGCGAAAGAGCCGGGGCCGGTGTTGTGGGTCGGCATGTCCGAGGTGTTCCGCGAGGCCGGCTTTCCTCACGCCACCGGAGGGCAGGCTTTGTCCGGCATTGCGCCGGAACGGCTTCTGTTCGCCGAAGCCGCAAGGATTGCCGATGTGCTGTGGGTGGCGGAGGAGGCAATCCCCCTGCAACGGCTGGCGGCCGTGGTGGTGGAGGTGCGCGGCAATCCCGACAAGCTCGACCTTACGGCGACGCGCCGCCTGCATCGCCGGGCGCAGGCGGCGGGGCGGCCGGTGCTGCTGCTGCGCCAGGCCGCACAGGCGCAGGCTACCGCGGCACCGGTGCGTCTGGTCGTTTCCCCGGCCCTATCCGCGCCGCGCCGTATCTTCGCGGGCCCGCTCGAAGCCTCTATCGGCCGGCCCGCCTTCACCGTTTCGGTCGACAAATGCCCCGCCGCCTTGCCCGGCCTGTTCACACTGGAGTGGAATCCCGATGAGTGCCTGTTCACTGAAAGAGCAAACCCGGAAATCCGGGCAGCGAATCCTGTCGCTGTGGTTTCCCTATCTGGCGGCCGAACGGATATTGCGCCAGCGGCTGGGCAGATCGTGGCGTTCAGCAAAAAAGGTGCATCCGGCGCTGGTGGTCAGCCTGCATCGCAACAACACGGTGCAGATCGCGGCCCTCGACGCACGGGCTGAGGCGCTTGGCCTGAAGCGCGGCATGGGCCTTGCCGATGCGCGCGCCATGCATCCGTCCCTCGATGTGGTCGAGACGGACCCGGCCGGCGAAGGCCGGCTTCTGGAAGCGCTTGCCGACTGGTGCGACCGCTATACACCGCTGGTGGCGCTGGATGGTGCCGATGGGCTGTTCCTCGACGTGACCGGCTGCACGCAGCTGTTCGGTGGTGAAAAGCCGATGCTGGACACTGTGCTGGCGCAGTTTTCCGCTCAGGGGTTCGACGTGCGCGCCGGCCTTGCGTCGACCGCCGGAGCTGCATGGGCGGCGGCGCGGTTTCGGGGGCGGCTGGCGGTCGCGCCGGGAGCCGAGAGGGAACTGCTCGCGCCGCTGCCGCCGCAGGCGCTGCGGCTGGAAAAGCCGGTTTGCGCGGGGCTCGACAGTGTTGGCCTGCGCAGCGTGGACGAGATCATGGCGGCGCCCCGCGCCCCGCTTGCCCGCCGCTTCGGCCGGGAATTGCTGATACGTCTCGATCAGGCGCTCGGCCGCGTCGACGAGGCGGTCTCGCCGCGCTTGCCGGTGCCGGCGCTTGTGGTGGAGCGGCAACTGGCGGAGCCCGTCGTGCTCACCGAAGACATCGAACGGCTGGTGCACATGCTGGCCACGGCATTGAAAGCCGATCTCGAGCGGCGCGGCGAAGGGGCGAGACGGATGGAGCTCTCCCTGTTCCGGGTCGATGGTGCCGTCAGCCGCATCGCCATTTCCACCTCCCTGGCCCTGCGCGACCCGTGGAAGATCCGGAACCTGTTCCGCGAGAGGCTCGCCGCCATCGTCAGCGACTTCGATGCCGGATATGGGTTCGATCTTGCGCGTCTTGCCGTCTTCTCGACCGGGCCATTCGACGTGCGCCAGAGCGATCTGGCCGGCGAGGCCGGGGCGGAAGAAGACGATCTGGCCCTGTTCGCGGATCGCGTGCGGGCAAGGCTGGGAGCCGGAGCGGTGGTGCAGCCGGTGGCGGTCGAAAGCCATATTCCCGAACGGGCCATCGCCCTGCGGCCGTTCGCGGGAAAGCTGCTGCATGGCGGCGGGCAGCGCGTGCCACAGCCCCTGCTGCCCGAGCGGCCGGTGCGCCTGTTCGGCCGGCCCGAACCGGTCGAGGTGCCGGCCACTGAATTGCCGGAGGGCCCGCCGATGCGGTTCCGCTGGCGGCGCGCCCTGCACAGCGTGGTGCGCGCCGAAGGACCGGAGCGCATCGCCCCCGAATGGTGGCGCAATGGCGAAGAGGCGCCGGAGCGCGATTATTACCGGGTCGAGGACAGCGAAGGCCGCCGCTACTGGCTCTACCGGCTCGGCCATCATGAAGCCGGAAAGCCGCCGCCGCGCTGGTTCATGCACGGGCTGTTCGCATGAACGCTTTTGCTGCCGGAAGCGGCGCGCCCGCCTATATCGAGTTCGGCGTGCAGTCGAATTTCTCGCTGCTGCGCGGCGCCTCGCGGCCGGAAGAGCTCGTCGTGACGGCCTGCGCGCTTGGCCATGCCGGCATGGGGCTGGCCGACCGCAACACCGTGTCGGGCGTGGTGCGGGCCTGGAGCCAGTCGAAGGCGATCCGGTTTTCGGATGAAGGCGAACCGCGGGTCCTGCCCTATCATCCCGGTTGCCGGCTGGCCTTTGCCGACGGCACGCCTGACGTGCTTGCCTACCCGCAGGACCGCAAGGGCTGGGGGCATCTGTGCCGCCTCCTGACGACGGGCAATCTGCGCGAGGAGAGCGAAAAGGGCGCGCCGCTGCTTTATCTGCACGACCTGCTGGAATGGGGCGACAACATCTCGCTCGCCATCCTGCCCGATCCGCTTGGACCCGCCGGCGAAACCCTTACCCTGCTCGCCCGGCTGAAGGAGCGCTTCGGCAGGAGCCTGTGGCTGGCTGTCGCGCCCGACTATCGTGGCAACGACCGCTTCCGGCTGGCGCAGGCGCAAGCCCTTGCCGATGCGGCTGGCCTGCCGCTGATGGCGACCAACGACGTGCTCTATCATGCTGCTGAACGGCGGCCCTTGCAGGACGTGCTCACCGCCATCCGCCTCAGGACGACCGTGGCCGGGGCAGGGTTCGCGCTTGCCGCCAATGCCGAGCGTCACCTCAAGGAGCCGGCCGAAATGGCGCGGCTGTTCAGGGCCCATCCGCAGGCACTGGCCGAGACACAGCGTTTCGCCGCAACGCTGTCCTTCTCGCTTTCCGAATTGCAGCACAACTATCCCGACGAGCCGACGCGCGACGGCGCCACCCCGCAGCAGGAGCTGGAACGGCTGACCTGGGAGGGAGCGGCCCGTTTCTATCCGGAAGGCGTGTCCGCAGACCTGGCCGAACGCATCGAAAAGGAACTGGCGCTGATCGGGAAGATGAAATACGCGCGCTATTTCCTCACCGTGCATGACATCGTCCGGTATGCGCGCAGCCGGGACATATTGTGCCAAGGGCGCGGGTCGGCCGCCAATTCGGTGGTCTGCTATCTGCTTGGCATCACCGCCGTCGCGCCGGAGCAGATCGATTCGCTGTTCGAGCGCTTCATTTCGGAAAAGCGCAACGAGCCGCCCGACATCGACGTCGACTTCGAGCACCAGCGACGCGAAGAGGTCATGGCCTATATCTACGAGAAATATAAGGAAAAGCACACGGCTCTGGCCTGTGCGGTGATCAGTTACCGGGGCCGCTCGGCCCTGCGCGAGGTGGCGAAGGCCATGGGCCTGTCGCAGGATGTGCAGGGCGCCTTGTCCGGTTCGATCTGGGGATGGTGGACTTCGTCCATCGGCTCCGAGCAGGCAAAGGCCGGGGGCCTCGACAAGGAAGACCCGATAACGCGCCATGTGCTGGCCCGCGCCAGCGAGCTGGTGGCGAGCGAATGCCCGCGCCATCTGTCGCAGCATGTCGGCGGCTTCGTCATCACCCGCGACCGGCTCGACGAGATCGTGCCCATCGTCAGGACGGGGATGGAAACCCGCAGGATGGTGGAGTGGAACAAGGACGATCTCGACGCTGTCGGCATATTGAAGGTGGACGTGCTGGCGCTCGGCATGCTGAGCTGCATGAAACGCGCCTTCACTTTGCTGGAGGATCATTACCGGGTGCGCGATGCGCATGGCAGGCCGATTACGCTGGCGACCATGCGCAAGGAAGACCCGCTGGTCTACGACATGATCTGCCGGGCCGACACGCTGGGCGTCTTTCAGGTCGAATCGCGCGCGCAGATGTCGATGCTGCCGCGCCTGAAGCCGCGCTGCTTCTACGATCTCGTCATCGAGGTGGCCATCGTGCGCCCCGGCCCGATACAGGGCGACATGGTACACCCCTTTCTGCGCCGGCGCGAGGGCAAGGAAGATGCCGACTATTACAAACCTGAACTGAAGGAAATTCTCGGCAAGACGCTGGGCGTTCCCCTGTTTCAGGAACAGGCGATGAAGATTGCCATCGTCGCCGGCGGCTTCACGCCGGACGAGGCGGACCTGCTGCGCCGCGCCATGGCGACTTTCAGGCGAACAGGAAAGGTCGGCCTCTATGAGAAGCGCATGATCGACGGCATGGTAGCTAGGGGCTATCCGAAGGAGTTCGCCGAGCGCTGCTTCAAGCAGATCGAGGGTTTCGGCGAATATGGCTTTCCCGAAAGCCATGCCGCGTCCTTCGCCCTGCTGGTCTACGCCTCCTGCTGGTTCAAGGCTTTTTATCCGGACGTTTTCTGCGCGGCAATCCTCAATTCGCAACCCATGGGCTTCTACAAGCCGGCACAGCTCATCCGCGATGCGGCCGAACACGGGGTCGAAATCCGGCCCGTCGACATCAACGCTTCCGGCTGGGAGTGCACACTGGAAAAGGCCGCTTTCGATCCTGCGAGGGTTTCCGGGCGCCATGTCGAAATGCGCCGCACCATCCGCACCATGCATGCGCTGCGCATGGGCTTCAACCAGATCAGGGGATTGGGGAAGGAGCGCATGGAAACCTTCGTTACCCGGCGCGGCGACGGTTATGTTTCGGTGCGCGACGTGTGGCTGCGTTCCGGACTGGATGCGGGCGAGATCGGCAAGCTTGCCGAAGCCGATGCCTTCCGCTCGATCGGGCTCGACCGGCGCGCGGCGCTCTGGGCGGTGCGCGCGCTGGACGCCAGAAGCGCCGTCGAGGCCCTGCCGCTGTTCGACCGGCCGGGGCTCGATCTGCCGGACCGCGAGCCCGTCACCCGCCTTCCGCCGATGCGGCCGGGCGAGCAGGTCGTGCAGGACTATCGCAGTCTCGGCCTGTCGCTGAAGGCGCATCCCGTCAGCTTCCTGCGCGCGCGGCTGAACCGTGCGGGCGTGACGCCGAATGCCCGGCTGGGGGCGCTGTCGGACGGTGCGCGCGTCACCGTATCGGGACTGGTGCTGGTGCGGCAGCGGCCCGGCAAGGGCAACGCCATTTTCCTGACGCTGGAGGATGAGGGCGCGATCGCCAATATCGTCATCTGGAAACGCACTTTCGAACGCTACCGGGCGGCGATCATGGGCGGACGTTTCGTGCGCGTCACCGGCAAGCTGCAATCCGAAGGGGATGTCATCCACATCGTCGCAGAGCGTATCGAGGACCTGTCCTCATGGCTGGGCGTTCTGCTGGCGCCCGAGCCCGAGCCCGAGGCATGGCCGATCGTCCCGGCGGCACGAAACCCGCAGGCGCTGGCCCGCAGCGCGCATTCGGTGATGCCCAAGGGTCGCAATTTTCACTGATATGCCGGCAGCGCGATGTCAGCTTTCCTCGACCAGCGTGCGCGCCTCCGAAGGCAGCATGATGGGAATGCCGTCCCTGACGGGATAGGCGAGCTTCCCCAGCCGCGAGACCAGTTCGCTGCGTTCGGGATCCCATGTCAGCGGGCCCTTGGTGAGCGGGCAGGCCAGCAGCTCCAGCAATTTCACATCCACTTCGGGTCCGGTTGCTCGACGCTCGTCCACCATATGCCACTCTCCCCGAATCTCGCGCATATCCTTCGAAAATGGGAACCGGTTTCGAAGGATATGCGTAGAAACAACAATTTAAAGCGCAAGGAGCGAATCCGAAAGATCGCGATGCACTTTATTGAAGGCTCGTGCCGAAATCGTCATTGTCTCGCGCCAGCGCCATTTCAGTGATGGCGATCAGCGTCTCGGCGCGGGTGCGCAGGTCGGGCGCTTCCAGCAGCGCCTGCTTCTCGGCCGGTCCGTAAGGGGCCATCATCGAAAGCGCATTGACCAGCATGGTGTCGTCGGCGCGGTTCACGCCCTCCCAGTCCGCCTGAAGATCGTTGGCCTGCAGATAGGCGCGGAACACCTTCAGAAGGGCGGGCCGGTCGATGCTTCCGGCTGCGGTGTCGTCCTCGAGATCGGCAAGGAAGGGCGTGACCCTGCATTGCCGGAACGGGGTTTTCACCACCAGCTCCCCGGCAAGCCGGAAACGGCAAACGCCCTGCAACGCTATCAGATAGCGGCCATCGCCGGTCTCGGTCATCGAGGTGATGCGTCCGAAACAGCCGACCTCGCACAGTTCCGGCTGTCCGTCGTTACGCAGGGCTCCGTCGAGGCTCGGCTGGATGAGGCCGATCAGCCGGTTCGAGGCGATGGCGTGGTCCACCATCTGCAAATAACGTGGCTCGAAGATGTTGAGCGGGAGACGGCTGGCCGGCAATAGCAGGGCGCCTTCGAGCGGGAACACGGGAACGGTGTGCGGAAGGTCCGATTCGCGCCGGTAATGTGCGTTTCCTGCCTGCATGCCCTTATCTGCCAATACGTGCCCGTCGTTCAGGAGAACAGCAGCGACGACAGCTTGCGCCGGGCTGCCAGCGTGGCCTCGTCGGCCATGCCCCATGCCTCGAAGAATTGCAGCAGCTGGGCGCGCGCGCCGTCGTCGTTCCAGTTGCGGTCGGCCTTGACGATGGCAAGCAGGTTGTCCGTCGCCTCCATGCGTTCGCCTCTGGCGTTCTGGATCATGGCGAGATCGAAACGGGCCTGATGGTCCGCCGGGTTCTGCTGGAGGCGCTTTTCCAGTTCCGCCGCATCGCCCAGCTCCGCCGCCTGCGCGGCCAGCGACAATCTGGTGCGCACGGCTGCGACTTCCGGTGCATCGCGCCTGTCTTCCGGCACGCCGTCGAGAATGGCTTGCGCGCCCTCATGGTCGCCGGCCTCGAACAGGATATCGGCGAGCCCCGCTGCGGCTGCAATCGAATCTGGGGTCTGTTGCAGGATCGCGCCATAGATATCGGCAGCGGTCTGCATATCGCCCTGTGTCCGCGCTTCGGCGGCCGCGGCCAGCGCCTCTTCCAGCGCGGCCTCGCCGGCATCCTTGCCGCCCAGCCGTGCGATGAATTCGTTGATCTGGCTTTCGGGCACGGCCCCCATGAAGCCGTCGACCGGCTGGCCGTCCCTGAAGGCAATGACCGCCGGAATGGACTGGATGCCAAGCTGGCCCGCAATGGCCGGATGCTCGTCGATGTTCATCTTGACCATCTTGACCCGGCCGCCGGCCGCCTGGACCGCCTTCTCCAGAACGGGGCCGAGCTGGCGGCAGGGACCACACCACGGTGCCCAGAAATCGACCAGCACAGGCTGATTGCGCGATTCCTGGATCACGTCGGCAGTGAAGCTCGCCGTCGTGGTGTCCTTGACGAGATCGGCCGGTGAGGCGGAATTGAGCCCTGTGCCGCCAGCATCCCCGAACTGGACGGTGGTTGCGTACTGGCTGCCCGAGCCGAACGGATTGCTGTCGCTCATAAGTCTCTTCCCAGAATGTGTTGCCGTGGCTGAAGCGGGTTCAGCCCTCGTTTGCGTGCTCGAGCCGCATGGCCTTCAATGTGGCGATCAGGCCGCGACTTTCAAGATAACAGGAACGTGCCCCGTTGCCTCGATGAATCTGAGCAGGTCCGCCGACCGCATCGAGGTGGTGGCCTCGTTGGTGAGGGGATGGGCATTGATGATGTCGTTCTCCATCAATCCCGCATCGAGGACAACCTTCACCCTGCATTGCGTGTCGTTGATGAGGCCAAGCACGGTCACGGCGCCCGGAATGACGCCGAGCAGTTCCATCAGCATTTCCGGCTTTCCGAACGACACCCGGCCTGCGGCGCCGATAAGGTGGTGGATCTGCTTCAGGTCCACCTCGGCGTCCTCCTCCACCGTGACAAGAAAGAAATTGTCCTTCCTGTCCTTCAGGAAAAGGTTCCTGGTGTGGGCCCCGGCGATGGCGCCGCGCAGCGCCTGCGAATCGGCCACGGTGAACAGCGGCGGATGGCGCGTGGTCGAGGATTCGATGCCGAGGCCGGCCAGAAACGCAAACAGATCATCCCCTGTCTTCGGCATATGTCTCTCTTCATGTGTCGATGTCGATATGGTCTAGGTTGGGGACTTAATCAAATTATTGTCAAGATTGGCTGATTCGGTTCGGTAGTGGTCCGGGGGCATGGAGGAAGCCATGCACGATCACTTCTGGCTGTCTAATGAAGCCTGGGCGGTGTTGGAGCCGCATCTGCCGAAGAACCAGTCCGGCAAGCCCCGCGTCGATGACCGGCGCGTTATCAGCGGTATCCTGCACATCTTGAAAACCGGTGGGCGATGGCGCGACGTACCGCCCGAATAC
>NZ_SNZF01000018.1:0-77729 GCF_004363725.1 Aquamicrobium defluvii
GCGGAGCCAAAGATACACTCGAACTACCGCTCACAGCTGAAAAGTCCTTAGAATCAGCGTCATCCAGCTAACAGGACACTTGACGCATAACCTAAGCGATGCATCCGCTCGACCAGTTCAAGGCGTTCAAGCGGATGTTCGACATGGGCATGTCGAAGGAGGAGATCGCCGACGCCTGGCGCACCACGCCGCGCTACATCATGCAGCGTCTACGCCTCGCGACGGTCGCGCCGTCCCTGCATGATGCCTACGCGAAAAGCGAGATGACGCTGGCGATGCTGGAAGCCTTCACCGTCAACCCTGATCATGAGCGCCAGCAGCAGGTCTGGGAGCGGATCAGCACGTCGTGGCAGAAAGAGCCCTGGCACATCCGCAGCCTGCTGACCGAGACCACGGTTCCGGCTGCCGACAAGCGCGCCCGCTTCATCGGCATCGACGCCTATGAGGCGGCGGGCGGCCCGGTGCTGCGCGATCTCTTCTCCGACGAGAACGGCGGTTGGTTGCAGGACGTCACGCTGCTCGACCGCCTGGTTGACGAGAAGCTGCGCGCCGTCGCCGACGAGACCGCCGGTCAGGGCTGGAAGTGGATCGACGCGGCGGTCGAGCTTCCCTACGGCTACTCCAACGGCCTGCGCAGGCTGGTCGGTGTGACCCAGGAGCTGACCGACGAGGAGCGCACCGCCCGCGAGGCGCTGCGCGACGAGTATGACGAACTCGAAGCGCAGTATGCAGAAGCCGACGACCTGCCCGATGAGATCGACCAGCGGCTCGGGGAGATCGAAGCCGAGTTGGAAGGCTTCGAGAACCGGCCCGTCACCTTCGCGCCGGAAGACATCGCCCGTGCCGGTGTTTTCGTCAGCATCGACCGCGATGGCGAGTTGATCGTCAGTCCCGGTTATGTCCGCCCCGAGGACGAGCAGCCCGAGACCGTCGATGGTGAGGATGCGGGCGAAGGTGCCGACCCGTCCGATCCCGATGCCGTGCAGCGCGCGGTTATCACCGTCGGCGGCGAGCCGGTCCCGGACGGCGATGAAGAGGAGGACGATGCCGTCAAGCCGCTGCCCGAGCGGCTGGTGACCGACCTGACCGCCTGGCGGACGCTGGCGTTGCGCAATGCGCTCGCGGAGAATCCTCATGTCGCCATGACGGCGCTGCTGCACAAGCTGGTTCTCGATACTTTCGAGCGCACCGCCACCTCGGGAACCAGCCTCTATGCCGCCGTGCGTCATATCTATCTTCCCACGGATGCGACCGGGCTCGCTGACAGCGCCGCCGCGAAGATGATCGACGAGCGCGCGGACGCCTGGCGGGGGGACATTCCCTCCGGTGATGACGACCGGCTCTGGGACTGGATCGACGGTCTCGACGATGCCAGCCGCCTGGCGCTGCTTGCGCATTGCGTCAGTTTCGGCGTCAACGCGCTCTACGAGCGGCCCAACCCCTATTCGGGGAATGGCATCTCGCAGCACGGTCTCGACCGCCGCATGGCCGAGGCCGAACGGCTGGCGCAGGCCACCGGCCTCGACCTCGTCGAAGCGGGCTGGAGGCCAACGGTCGAGAACTATCTGGGCCGCGTGACCAAGACCCGCATCATCGAGGCGGTGCGCGAGGGTGCCGGCGATCGCGCGGCCGATCTCATCGCGCATCTCAAGAAGGGCGACATGGCGAAGGAGGCCGAACGGCTCCTGGCCGATACCGGCTGGCTGCCGGAGCCGCTGCGCCCCGCCATCGAGGCGCAGGCCGTGGATGGCGCGACCGATCAGGACGAGGACAGCGTGGCGCTGCCCGACTTCCTCGCCGGTGGCCATGAGGACACGGCCGAGGCCGCCGACGATCCGGAGGCCCTCGTCGCCGCCGAGTGACGCGAATCAGCGGGGCGGCCTCCGTCGCCCCGCATTCCATCCCTTCCATCTCAAGGTCCGGCATCTCGCCGGGCCGCTTTCGTTTCAGGAGCAAGATCATGTCCGCTTCCCTCATCTTCGACATCGTGCCGCTCGGCTCGCTCGTGGCCTACAGCGACGGCCAGCCGAAGCCGCCCGCACGTTTCACCAAGAAGCTCGCCGCGTGGAAATCCCGCAACGGGGCCGGTCGTCTCGTGCGCAAGGAACCGGGCCGCGAGCGCCCGACCTACACGACCACGCCGTCCTTCACCCTGCATGAAGGCGATTTCGGCGAAGGCCGCATCATTCTTATCACCGTCATGCGCAGCTACGGCATCGACAGCGATCTGAGCTTCCGGGTGATCGAACGCCCGAAGATCGGTCAAGTCCGCGTTGTGCAGGATGTCGGAGAGAACGTCGAATTGCTGCACCTCGCGGAGAACCAAGAGGCGGCCGAACTCTGGCTAGCCAGGAACGGCTACACCCGCGCGCGCCTCGAGGAGATCACCGCCGACGAGGCAGGCGCCGACGCCGTCGAGGGTCGAGTTGCCGCGTGACGTTCGCCGATCCCGTTCATCCGGCCCGCTTGTCCCGTGACGGCAGGCCTTCTTCGTTTCAGGAGAACACAATGGCCATTCCCGATCCCGTTCGAACGAACTTCGACACTCTGCTTCGTGCTGCCGATGACGGCAATCTCGCCCTTATGGAATGCCTCGACGCCGCGACCCGTGAGACACGCTATGTCCTGTGCGCGGTCGGCCGCGACGGGGGTGATTACGTCTTCACGCCGTTCGGCCATCTCGCAAGCGGCAACCCCTATGACGCCTATCTGCCGCCGGATCCCGACGATCCTGCCGGCTTTGTCGAGAAGGCCGAAGATGGGGGCGCATCATGATGACGGTCGATGAAATCTTCGCCGATGACCGCCGCAATCCGCCATCGGAGCGCTCGCTTCCCTGGGAGGAAACCCGCGGCGGCGTCACCGTCATCGTGGAACCGAAACCGCATTGGGCCGAGGACATGCGCGCCTTCCGGCTCGATGCCCGCGAATACTGCCGCTATGCCGACTGGACGGCCCATGGCGCCCGGACGCGCTTTTTCGGTCATATCGACACCTCCGGCGACGATGTGATGATGAAGGCCCGCGCCATGATCGCCCGCGAAATCGCCGATGGGTTCTGGGACTGACCGACCCTGAAAGCCGAACCTTGCACACGGGGCTATCGGGTATCGCTGCACAAGCAGCGATGGATCGAGTTCGAGCTTCACCATTGCGCCAACTCCTTGGTGTTGTGGGGGCAACGGGTTCCGTCCCCGGCCTGAAACACACCCTGAATATCCGCCGGCAACGAGGCTGGCGCAGCAAAGCATCTGCGACGGGTTTCCGGCACCTGCTCGACGCAAAGCACCATCCCCCGCTTCCATTCGCTAACCTTGGTCCGACCGTCTCTTTGCATTCAACCCCGGTGGGGTCGGCTTACGCGCGCGTGCCGCCCTCGGGGATTCGGAAAGAATCCGAACGCCCGAGGGTGATTGCAGATCCGGTCAGACACTTCGGGCGCCTGTCGCGCGGGGGATGGTCCCCCGCCTCCAAAGACAGGAGCCGGAACCCATGTCCTACGCAGATGCCACCGCTTTCGCCGCCAGCCTCGCCACCACGCTGATGGTCGTGATCGTCGTGTTCCAGGCCGGGGACGGCACCCACGGCGCCATGCCCGCCGACGAGTTCGACGGCGACGAAGAGATGGTGAAGCTCGAACTCGATCCCTTCGGCTGAGGCGCGAAAGCGCCTCCGCCAGATGGCCCGGATTCCGCATCCGGGCCTTCAGTCCTGCGCCGATTGCCCATCGCCAGCGGCGACGCCGAGGCCTGCCTCGGCAAGGAAGAGGGAAAGTTGGGCCGGGATCGGGGCGAGCCCGGCGGAAGAAGAGGAGAGTGATGCCGGGCCATATCATCCCGCTCTCCTGGAGGATCATCCATTGACCGATACCGACAAACCAGCCACGCCGGAATTCGACATGGCCGCCAGCGTCGCGCGCTTCTTCACCGAGCGCGATGAGCGCAACCGACGCGCTGAAGCGGTCCGTCCCGACAACAAGACGGCGCTGTTCGATGCGCTGGCCGCCGCAGGCATCACTCTCGTGACCGTCACCTTCGACGGTTCTGGCGACAGCGGCCAGATCGAGGACATCACCGCGCAATCGGACGACCGGACCGTGGACCTGCCGCAGGGCGAGATCACCATTGCCACGGTGGCATGGGGAACCGACAAGGTGACCGCAATCTCAATGGGCGTTGAGGCGGCCATCGAACAGCTCGCCTATGACTTCCTCTCGGAAACCCATGGCGGCTGGGAGAACAATGATGGCGCCTATGGCGAATTCAGCTTCGATGTGGCGGCGCGCACCATCACGCTCGACTACAACGAGCGCTACACCGCCACCGAATTCTACAGTCACGAGTTCTGAGGGGGCGGAAATGGCACATCCCTATCATCATGCGCTCTCGTCGGTGAAGAAATGGGGCGGCACGGTCGAGGATTACTTGCCCATCCATAGCTGGTTCGATGCCAGCAAGGAGATCCTGGCCGATTTTCGTCATCGCGCGCTTCGCCACCATGCCGAGGGCATCTTCATGGCCGAGACCATTTTCGGGGCGACGATCACCCTGTCCACCGGCAGGGTGATCCCGGCCCGATGGGTCGGGGAGCAGCATGTCCGCGAGGATCTGGGCCGTATCCCGTCCTTCGCCGATTGGGCGCGGGCAATCCACCCGGCGCCTTGGATGGGGCGGACGCAGCGGATCGAGGCGGAGGTCGATCCGCATTGCGTCAATGGCCGACTTCAGGAAGAAGTCTGAGCAGTCGCGTCAGCCTCCCCCTTATGAAAGCCTCTTGCCATGCTCAGCCATATCGTCATCTCCGTCCTGCTCTGTACGGCTTCCTGCGAACCGGCGGAAATCCGCGTCTGGGACGGTGACTCGATCCGGCTGGGTATGGGACAGCAGTCCGAAGCTGTTCGGATATTCAACATCGACGCTCCCGAAATGGAGGGCCGCTGCATCCATGAAACCGACCTTGCCCGGCAAGCGAAGATCAGGCTGGCGGAAATCCTGCAAGGTCGGCGGGTCGAAATCCTGCGTCAGGGGACCGACCGCTATGGCCGGACCCTGGCGGCGATACGCGTCGAAGGCCGCGATGTCGGCGATATTCTCGTCGATGAAGGGCTGGCGAGAACCTGGGCCGGGCGGCGTGAGCCCTGGTGCTGATCGCCGGATCGTCCCGCCGAGGTGCGGGACGATCCACCGTCGGGACGGGAGAGTAAGAGTGCGGGCCGGTTGGCCGTGACGGATTGTGAGGCGGGAGAGGGGCTTCCGCCGTCCGTCGCGGAGCATTCCCCATGAGCCTTTCCCACCACACCACTTTCGCCTCGATCGGCGAAATTGTCGCGCGACAGATCCTGCCCCGGCTGCGTCATGCCCAGAAGCTGCCGCTGCGCATCTCCTGCATCGGTATCGCCAGCGATGACGAAAGCGATGACGTCGGCGGCTTCGACCGCACGCTCGTCATCGGCCAGTGCCAATCCCCCGAAGAGGCGCTGATCATCGCCAGCCAGCGCGTTGCGCGCGGTGATTTCCGCGTTGGACAGGGCGATGCGCTGCGCTTTCGCCCCCGCGTCATGGTCATTCAGGACAAAGAACTGGGCCTTGTCCTTGCCGGTGAGGTCCGGGCCGGGATCGTGCTCTGGCAGCATCCGGTCGCGTCCGACGCCGAGGCTCGCCGCACCGTCACGGAGGCCAGCCGTCTGCGGGGCATGGCCTTCACGGCATCCGGGCGCGGCGATGCGGTATCGGCTCGTGATCTCCGCCACCGCGCCAGCCTGCTCGAGGCGCGGCTGGTCGATCCCTTCTGGCGCGAGACGACTGCCGATCTGCTGCGGCTGCCACAAGCTGCCTGACCTGTCGCCCCTTTCCATCCACTAGGCCCCGGCCCCGCGCCGGGCCTTCTCGTTTCAGGAGCCTGTCATGGCCGACTACTTCACCCATTTCTCCTGCCTGCTCGACGTGGGCAGCCCCGAGAACGCCGCCCGCGCGCTTGATCTCTACAACGCGCTGGCGCGTGAAAATGCCGCCGAAGATCCGCCCTCGGACGCCTTCATGCTTTCGATCCAGCCCGAGCATGGCGGCACCCAGCTCTGGATGCGCGATGACGGCACCGGCGATCCCGAGCATGTCATCCAGTTCGTCAAACGCTGTGCCGCCGCGTTCGGCCTGACCGGGCTCTGGGGGATGCAATACGCCAATACCTGCTCACGTCCAAGAATCGACGGGTTCGGGGGCGGCGCGCATGTCCTCGACCTCGCCACCGGCGAGACGGTGGACTGGATCTACACCGACGGTTGGCTTTCCACCGTTCTGGACGGGGCCGACCCCAATGCCTGACGTCATCGAAACCACGGTCTATCGGCTCGACGAGCTTTCCGAAGCCGCGAAAGACAATGCCCGCGCCTGGTATCGCGAGGGCGGCTTCGACTACGATTGGTACGATGCCGTCTATGAGGATTTCCGGCGGATCGCGGACATCCTCGGCATCCGCATCAAGAGCCGCACCGTCCGCCTCATGGGCGGCGGCGTGCGACAAGAGCCTTGCATCTGGTTTACGGGCTTCTGGTCGCAGGGCGATGGCGCCGCGTTCGAAGGCCACTATTCCTATCGCAAAGGCACGGCGGCGGAAATCCGTACCTATGCGCCGAAGGATGTGGAGCTGCACCGCATCGCGGATGCCCTGCACCAGGCGCAACGCCGCAACTTCTACCAGTTGACCGCCGAGGCGACCCATCGGGGGCGATACTATCACGAATACTGCATGGCGATCTCGGTCACCCGCGACAGCCCGACCTGGCAGGACATGACCGCCGATGCCGAGGAGACCGTCATGGAGGCATTGCGCGATCTCGCCCGTTGGCTTTATCGCCAGCTTGAGCGCGAATACGACTACCTGACTTCGGATGAGGCGGTCGATGAGGCCATCGTTGCCAACGAATACAGCTTCACAGTTGATGGAAAGCGCTTCGGCTGAAACCCTTCTGCGCTGCCTCACAG
The DNA here is from genome assembly GCF_004363725.1 of Aquamicrobium defluvii. Taxonomy (GTDB): domain Bacteria; phylum Pseudomonadota; class Alphaproteobacteria; order Rhizobiales; family Rhizobiaceae; genus Mesorhizobium; species Mesorhizobium defluvii. The sequence continues at coordinate 6,981 of NZ_SNZF01000018.1, forward strand.
AACCGACAGCAGGTCCGTCCGTGAGAAGTCGTCGCCGACGAAGAGCAACGGGCAGCCGCGTTCGCTGGCGACCTCATAGGCGAAGCAATCCCCGTAGTTGAGTCCGGCGGGATGAACGCCCTTGCCCCAGCGGGCATAGGCTTCGGCGATCCTGCGTGCCGAGGCTTCAGTGACGGAGACCACCTCGAACCCAAGGCCCTCGATCAGGGCGGCAATCTCTTCCCCAACATTGCGGCGCCCTGCGACGATCAGCGCCTCGGCCACTGTTCCGGCCGAGATCAGCAGGCCGTCTGCCGCCTCGATCGCCACCATGCAGGTCTCGGCCTGCGGCTCGTCCAGCACGATGGCCATCAGCGCCGAGGTATCGACGGCGATCATGCCGGCATCCCGTCATCCCCGTAGAGGAAATCCTGGCTGCGCGCGGCAGCCGCGCCGGGCAATGCCTTGCCCCGCGCCGTGGCCCGGACCCGCTCCATCAGCGCGCGCCGGCCTTTCGGGGTCGCCACCACGGCAACCGGCACGAGGCGGGCGACCTCGTGGCCCCGCCGCGTCAGGATCACCTCGTCGCCGGCTTCGGCCCGCTTCACCAGTTCGGTGAGCTGCCCCTTCGCCTCGGTGACAGAAACCCTCATCGCACATCGCTCCAGATGTTCTCCGCTATCCTGCCAAGATGGTCCATAGAATGGTCCATTTCAAGCCCCCAGAGCGAGAGGAGGGCCGGGAGAGGGTGCCTCCGGACGGGTTGAGAGAGGGTCGTCCGGCTGCCGTCCCTTTCCCTCCAGGAGACCGATCATGGCTTTGCCCGAACTTGCTTCTCAATCCGCAACCCGTGTCCCCGACGCGCGCCGCATGGAGTTCCTGCCGCGCCTTTTCGGCCGGCGCCTGCTCATCATCGGCGAGCATGCCGTCTTCCGATTCATGGAGATCCTCAGCCCCGCCGATTACGGCGGCGGGCTCTGGGATTTCTACGAACGCGCCGGCCAGCCGCTCTATCTCGCGCCGACATCAAAGCCCCGTTACCTCCTGTTCTGCGAAGGCAACGGTTTCGAGGGCGAGGTCTCATGCGATGCGGCTGGGATCATCGCCACGCTCTTCGCCTTCTCGCATCTTTCCTTCCGCTACGATGACGACGAACTCGCAGAGGGCTATGGCCGTCTCTACGAACATGCCGCCAATCACCCGGAGGCGGCGGCGATCTTCCAGGCCATCGACTGAAACCCACAAGCGCCCAGCCTGACGGTCGGGCGCTTGTTTCATGCCTGCTTTCGCCACGGCTTCAGAGCGAGAGATGGGCCGGAAGGGGTTTGAGCCGGTGCGGTCGAGAGAGAGCGCTGCCCGGCTTGATCCTGACTTGCTCTCCCGAGGAATCCCCGATGAACATGATTTCCGCATCCGCGGCGGCATCCGCCACCGCGCCGCTTCCGCTCGACCATGGCGCCGAGACCGCAGCCTGCGTTTTCACCGCTGCCGGTCTGCTGCTGCCGCATCTGGAACGCGGTCAGCGTGTCGACGCCGCCACGCTGCGCGGCGCGATGGAAGCGGGTTTCGGCGCTTCCGACGCTACCGGCGCATGGACCTGGAAGATCGCCTATGATGCCTGCGAGGCTGCGACCGTCCTCTTCCTGCGCAAATACGGCAATGTGCTTTTCCGTAAAGCCGCCTCGAAGTCGGCGATCCTGCCGCAGCTCGGCAAGATCTCCGGGCTTCTGCCGACGCATACGCGCCGCTCGGAAGAAGCGCAGACCTTCCAGCAGTTCTCCACCCCGATCCCGCTCGGTTTCGCGGCGGTCACGGCGGCGGCGATCACGCCTGCCGACCGTGTGCTGGAGCCCTCGGCCGGCACCGGGCTCCTCGCCATCCTGGCCGAGATCGCCGGCGGCACGCTTCTCGTAAATGAACTGGCCGAGATGCGCGCCGGCCTGCTTTCCTCTCTCTTTCCGGCCCTTTCCGTTACCCGCTTCGACGCGGCCCAGATCGATGACCATCTCGATCCCTGCCTTGTCCCGACCGTCGTGCTGATGAATCCACCGTTCTCGGTCATGGCCAATGTCGAGGGGCGCATGCGTGACGCCGCCTTTCGCCATGTCGCTTCAGCGCTGGCGCGTCTTGCGCCCGGCGGACGGCTCGTGACCATCACCGGCGCGAGCTTCGCCCCCGATAATCCGGCGTGGACCGCCTCCTGGACCCGGCTGCAGGAACGCGGTCGCGTCACCTTTTCCGCCGCCATCGACGGCTCGGTCTATGCCAAGCAAGGCACCACTGTCCCGACCCGGCTCACGGTCATCGACAAGCTGCCGGCCGAAGATGCGGCGGTGTTTCCGGCAGCGCCTGGTGTCGCGCCGGACGTGGCCACGCTGATCGCCTGGCTAGCCGACCTGCTTCCCACGCGGCTGCCGGTCGATCCCGGCCTGACGGTGCCGGTCGCCCGACCCACCGCGCCCCGCACCGTGCGCGGCTACGTCAACCGCGCCGCGCGATCCGCGCCCGCCGCGCCCCTTGCGGAACCGGAGGCCGTGCCGGTCGCCTACGAGACCGTGGATTGGGAACCGGCCGAGGGCGGCGGCCTCTCCGACGCGATCTACGAGGAATACGGGCTTCAGACCATCCGCATCGACGGGGCGCAGGCGCATCCGACCCAGCTCGTGCAGTCGGCCTCGATGGCGAGCATCGCGCCGCCGAAGCCCAGCTATCGGCCGACGCTTCCCAACGACATTCTCGGCAAGCTGTCCGAGGCGCAGCTGGAGACCGTGATTTATGCGGGCGAGGCCCATGGGGGCTTCCTCGCCGGGGGCTGGACGATCGATGACACGCTCGACAATCTCGCCGCCGCGCCGGAGGATGCCGAGGGAGCAATCCGTTTCCGTCAGGGCTTCATGATCGGCGACGGCACCGGCGTCGGCAAGGGTCGGGAATCCGCCGCCATCATCCTCGACAACTGGATGCAGGGGCGGCGTAAGGCGATCTGGATCTCGAAATCCGACAAGCTGTTGGAGGACGCGCAACGTGACTGGTCGGCGCTCGGCATGGAGCGGCTGCTGGTCACGCCGCTGTCGCGATTCCCGCAAGGCAAGCCCATCACGCTGAACGAAGGCATCCTGTTTCTAACCTATGCCACGCTGCGCTCCGACGACCGCGGAGAAAGGATTTCCAGGGTCAGGCAGATCGTCGAATGGTTGGGTTCCGACTTCGATGGAGTGGTGATTTTCGACGAGGCGCATGCCATGGCCAATGCAGCAGGAGGCAGGGGAGAACGCGGCGATGTCGCCGCCTCGCAGCAGGGCCGTGCCGGGCTGCGCCTTCAACATGCCCTGCCGCAGGCCCGCGTGGCTTATGTCTCGGCCACCGGCGCCACCACCGTCCACAATCTCGCCTATGCGCAAAGGTTGGGCCTCTGGGGCGGCGAGGATTTCCCGTTCTCGACCCGAGCCGAGTTCGTCGAGGCGATCGAGGCCGGCGGCGTTGCGGCGATGGAAGTGCTGGCCCGCGACCTGCGCGCCCTCGGCCTCTACACCGCCCGGTCCTTGTCCTTCAAAGGCGTCGAATACGAGTTGCTCGACCATGAGCTGACGCCGGAACAGGTCCGCATCTACGACAGCTATGCCGATGCCTTCAGCGTCATCCATAACAATCTCGATGCGGCGATGCAGGCCGCCAACATCACCGGCGGCGACGGCGGGTCCGGCACGTTGAACCGGCAGGCCAAATCCGCCGCCCGCTCGGCCTTCGAGAGCGCCAAGCAGCGGTTTTTCGGCCATTTGCTCACGTCCATGAAAACCCCGACGCTGATCCGGTCGATCACCAGCGATCTGGACGCGGGCCATTCCTCCGTCATCCAGATCGTCTCGACCGGCGAAGCGCTGATGGAAAGGCGGCTGGCGGAGATCCCCACCGAGGAATGGGGCGATCTGAAAATGGACCTCTCACCTCGTGAATATGTCCTGGATTACCTCGCCCATTCCTTCCCGGTGCAGCTCTACGAGCCGTTCACAGATTCGGAGGGCAACCTGTCCTCACGCCCGGTCTATCGCGACGGCCAGCCGGTCGAGAGCCGCGAGGCCGTGGCCCGGCGCGACGAGATGATCGCAAGCCTCGCCAGCTTGCCGCCGGTTCCCGGCGCGCTCGACCAGATCATCCAGCATTTCGGCACCGACACGGTGGCCGAGGTGACGGGCCGCTCGCGCCGCATCGTCCGCAAGCGTGGCGTCACCATCGACCGGCTTGTCGTGGAAAGTCGTGCCGGTTCTGCCAATCTGGCCGAGACGCAAGCCTTCATGGATGATGCCAAGCGCGTGCTGGTGTTTTCTGACGCGGGCGGCACGGGCCGGTCGTATCACGCCGAACTGTCGGCGAAGAACACCCGGCTGCGTGTCCACTATCTCCTCGAAGCCGGGTGGAAGGCGGACGCCGCCATCCAGGGCCTCGGCCGCACGCATCGCACCAACCAGGCACAGCCGCCACTGTTCCGACCGATCTCGACCAATGTGAAGGCCGAGAAGCGCTTCCTCTCGACCATCGCCCGCCGTCTTGACACGCTGGGCGCGATTACGCGCGGCCAGCGTCAGACCGGTGGTCAGGGCCTGTTCCGCCCGGAAGATAACCTGGAATCGCATTACGCCCGTGACGCGCTGCGCCAGCTTTATCTCCTGCTGGTGCGCGGCAAGGTCGACGGCTGCTCACTGGAGCGGTTCGAGGCTGCCACCGGGTTGAAGCTGATGGATGCGAACGGCATCAAGGACGATTTGCCGGCCATCACCACCTTCCTCAACCGGCTGCTGGCGCTGACCATCGAGCTTCAGGGCATCCTCTTCACCGCCTTCGAACAACTTCTGACCGCCCGCATCGAGGGCGCCATCGCCTCCGGCACCTATGACGCCGGGCTGGAGACCCTGCGCGCCGAGAGCTTCACCGTCACCGACCGTCAGGTGATCTACACCCATCCCCGCACCGGGGCCGAGACCAGCCTGCTGACGATCACCGAACGCAAGCGCAACCGGCCCGTCATGCTCGATGCCGCCCTAGCGGAACTCGACGATCCGCGCGCGAAGCTCCTGATCAACGGACGCTCAGGCCGCGCGGCGGTGCAAATCCCCACCACCAGCGTCATGCTGGACGATGGCGAGATCGAGCGCCGCGTCAGGCTGATCCGGCCGATGGAAGCACACAATATCCCCATCAGGATGATGGGCGAGACCCATTGGGTCGAGGCCGACCGGGACGCATTCGCTGCGGCCTGGAATGCGGAACTTGCGGAGGTGCCGGAGTTCGCAGACAGCACCCTGCATATGGTGACGGGCTTGCTGCTGCCGATCTGGAAACGGCTGCCGAACGAGTCCACCCGCGTCTATCGCCTCCAGTCTGACGCGGGCGAGCGCATCATCGGCCGCAAGGTCTCCCCGGCCTGGGCCGCGAACGCGACCACGACCGGCATCGCGAAGGTCACGCCGAAGGATGCTTTCGCGGCGCTGATGGAAGGCCGGACGATCCTCGATCTCTCCGAGGGCCTCCAGCTTCGCCGGGTCCGCGTCATGGGGGTGAACCGCATCGAGCTTTCCGGCTTCACCGACACCATGCGCCAGCGTCTCACGGCATACGGCCTCTTCCACGAGATCATCTCCTGGAAGCTGCGCATGTTCGTGCCAGTCGATGCCAGCGGACCCGCCGTGCTGGCCAAGCTCTTCGACCGCTGGCCGGTCGAGCGCATCGGTGAACGGGAGGCAGCCTGATGCCGCGTCACGACGCCTCCGAACTGGCGACCCGTCTCGGCCGAGAGGCCGAGGCGGTCTGCCGCCACTATCTCTCGTCCGGCCACCGCGCCGGGCGATATTGGCTGGTCGGCGATGTGCAGAACACTCCTGGCCGCTCGATGTTCGTGCGCCTGACCGGCCCGGGTTCCGGCAAGGGCGCGGCGGGGAAATGGACCGACATGGCCACCGGGGAGCATGGCGATCTGCTCGACGTCATCCGCGAGGCGCTTGGCCTTGTCGACTTCAAGGACGTGGCCGAGGAAGCGCGCCGTTTCCTTGCCCTCCCGCATCCTGAACCGGAGAAGACGAGGACGCCGACCGGCAGCACATCCAGCAGCGTGCCCGGTTCGCCTGAAGCGTCGCGCCGCCTCTTCGCCATGGCGCAGCCGATCCACGGCACCCTTGCGGCGATCTACCTCAACGGGCGGGCGATCACCTCCCTCTCGGACACCACCGCGCTGCGCTACCATCCGAGGTGCTACTATAGACCCGACGAGTCTTCACCCACCGAGATCCGGCCGGCACTCGTTGCCGCCGTCACCGATCTTGCGGGCCAGCAGACCGGCGCGCATCGCACCTGGCTCGCCCCGGACGGTTCCGGCAAGGCGGCTGTCGAAACACCGCGGCGGGCGATGGGCGTCCTTCTCGGGCACGCTGTCCGCTTCGGAACCGCCGCTGAGGTTCTCGCCGCCGGCGAGGGCATCGAGACCGTGCTGTCGCCCCGTCAGGTTCTGCCCCGCATGCCGATGCTGGCGGCGCTTTCGGCCGCTCACCTCGCTGCCATCCTGTTCCCGCCGTCGCTGCGCCGGCTCTATGTCGTCAGGGATCGCGACCCGGCCGGGGACGGTGCAAGAGACGGCCTGGCCGCCAGAGCAGAGAGCCTCGGGATCGAGGCGATGTCGCTCACGCCGCTCAACGGCGATTTCAACGATGATCTGCGACGCCACGGCGCCGATGCCCTCCGGGCGCGTCTGAAGGATCAGCTTCATCCTGAAGACGTCCGCCGTTTCATGGCGGGGTGATAGTGTGATCGGTCCCGGAGGCGCGGCCCAGCGTCATCCTCTGCCGGTTTCAGTCTTTCGCCATCGGCAGGTGCATCCATCGTCGGAGAGTCCCGCGCCCACGGCCTTCGGAGAGGGCGATCGGCGCACAAACGGGCCGGGCAGGCAATGGCCGGGTTTGGACTATTTTCCGCCGGCGGGGACGAACCCCGCCTTTGCATCGCGAAAGTCAAAATAGCCCACCCCCGGCCATCAAGGCCCTCGCGGAGCGGGCGAGGGCTGCCAACCCGTCCCGCCCGTGCGCTTCGACGCCTGCGAAGGCCGCGATGGGCGCGGTCTCCAGACGAAGGACGCTCCCGATGACGAACGAAACCTATTCCGCAGGCGACGAGCCGGTCCACACCTCCTCCCAGACCGATCACACCCTCACCGAACTCCAGCTCTACGGCTGGCGCCCGTTCCAGGACGAACCCGATCCGAGGCCGCTGCCCGAGGGCAACACCGTCGCCGCCGCCGTCACCGACATCTTCGACGCCCTCGTCGCGACGCTCGGCGACACCCGCTTAGAGCCCGACCTCGAAGAGCTGCTCTGGGGGACCGTCAATCTCTTCCACCGCGCCACCGGCCGGGTGGAGCGCGATCTCGACGACAACGAGCAGGCGCAGCGCCGGCTTCAGCGGGAACAGGACGGCAGCGAGGTCAAGTCGGTCGAACTCGAACGCCTCACGGCCGAGGGGCAGAGCCTGATCGAACGGCGCGCCAGCATGGAACTCTTCCGCGACCTCGCGGCCGAGGCTTTCGAGCACCACACCGGCAGTGCCTGGCGGCCGCGCAGCGGCTCGATGGTCAACCATCGCAACCTGACCGCCGCGATGATCGACAGCCGCGACTTCCTTGCCGCGAAGCGCCGGGCCGAGACCGAGGTGATGCTGCCCGCCGGCCCGAAGGTTGCCGTGACTGGCGGCGCGGACTTCAACGATCACCGCCTGATCTGGGCGAAGCTCGATCAGGTCCATGCCAAGCACCCCGAGATGGTGCTGCTGCACGGCGGGTCGCCGAAGGGAGCCGAATTGATCGCTTCCCGTTGGGCAGATCACCGCAAGGTGCCCCAGGTCGCCTTCCGGCCCGACTGGACCAAGCACGCCAAGGCGGCGCCGTTCAAGCGAAACGATGCCATGCTGGACGTGCTGCCGGTCGGCGTCCTCGTCTTCCCCGGCACCGGGATTCAGGAGAATCTCGCCGACAAGGCCCGCAAGCTCGGCATCCCGGTCATGAAGTTCGACGGCGGCGCGTAAGCGCCGCCGCCTGGCGGCTTTCGGCCGCCGATACTTGACAAGATGCAAGGCCGCGCCTTTGATGGAACATCCTTGCAGAACCGGCGAAGCAGCATAGTCGCAGGCGGAGCGCATCTCCCGGCAGCCTGTCGTGATCCCCAACCGTTCTCTGGAGGTTTCCATGACGCTGATCCTGCTCGCCATCTCGCTCACCATCGCGGCCTGCGTGATCGCCTGGAATCTCGCGATCTATGCCTTGCCCGTCATGGCAGCCATCACGGCCGCGCAATATGCCTGGGGCGCGGGCGCCGGGGTCGTGATGTCCGGCCTCATGGCCATCGGCGCCGCCGTGCTCTCGATCGCGCTTGTGATCGTGACTCTTGGCTTCGCGAAGAACCCGGCCCTGCGGCTCATTGCGCTCGCTCTCTTCGCCGTGCCCGCCGTCATCGCCGGCTATGCCCTTGTCTATGGCATCACCAAGAACGCCATCGACTCGGGGCTGGTTCTCAACCTGTTCGGCGGCATGGGCGGTCTCGTCATCGGCATCTCGGCCATCGTCAATCTGAACGCCCTCGGCGAGTCGGTGTTCTCGCGCTGAAACGGCAGACGCGATCAGCCACTTCTGAGGAAGGCCGGCAGCTTGCGCCGCCGAGCCCCGGTCGTTTCGCCCAAGACGGAAAAGCAGTTCGTCGCAGCATGTCACCATCGCACCCGGTCTGCTTCTCGCGGCGCTTGAAATGGTCTGCGGTGCGAACCGCGGTCCCGTGCGGTCGATGCCCCGCTGCATCGGTCCACGTCGTTTCGTGGGGCCTTCGCGAACACCTTCCTTGTCCCTTCACGATGCTGAGGGACCGAGCCTTTGGCCGATGAAGCAGGGCGGCGCCATACCGGACCTGAGAACCCGATAGCCTGTCCGATCACATCGCGGATGACATGGCCTTCCGGCGGCGGACACGACGGTGACCGGCAAAGACGGTTGAAGGAGTGCCATGCCGGTGGTCTCGGTTCGCATGGGGCCTGCCTGGTCGCTGTCGCCAGCAAGGACGATGGTTCTGCTGTGCGTCCCCGATCTGCTTTCGAAAGCACCATCCCTCCGCCTGACTGATCCCCTAAGTCCGTTCGGCTTCCACCAGCAACCCCCGCGGCTCCCAGCCGTGTTGCCGCGCAAACGCGGCTGCCCGCCCCACCTGGGGCCTTAGGGGCAAGCTGCCGCAAGGGCGGCAGTTGCGGGAGTCTTCCGACGGCCTTGGCCGGGTCTCGTCGGAGGGACGGTCCCTCCGAGGAGCAACGGAGACCTACAATGCAGAACATCGTCATCCTCGCCGGCAACATCGGTCAGGCCCCCGAAACCCGCACCACCCAGGGCGGCACCGGCATCACCCACTTCACCCTGGCCACCTCGCGCCCCCGCTATTCGGAAGGCCGCGTCCTGCGCGACGAGAACGGCTATCGGGTCCAGGACACCGAATGGCACCGCATCACCTGCTTCAACGGCCTCGGCAAGACGGTCCAGCAGCATTGCGACAAGGGCATGAAGGTTCTGGTACGCGGCCGCATCCACTACACCAAATGGACCGATGCCGCCGGGGTCGATCGCTACGGCTGCGAGATCATCGCCGAGACGGTCGATTTCCTGAGCCGGACGAAGCAGACCGAGAACGACGACGGCAAGTTCATCGACGACGATGACATTCCGTTCTGATCGGGAACCCGAGGCCCGGCGGCGCAAGCCGCCGGGTTTCCCTCCTGCTTCACCGGATCGCGCCCGCCGCTTCTGGCAAGGTCCAGCGACCGAATCAGACGGGCATGGACGGGAGCGTCGTCTCTCTATCCTTGATAATTGCACCTGAATTTCGGCTGGTGCTCACAGCGAGAACGACTATTATAGCCGTAGTTCTGGAGTGCGTGCATATCCCGGTGGGAGGTGATCATGTATGATCACCGCTCGCCAATCACGGGCTGCGCGCGCGTTACTGGGATGGACACAGGAGACGCTCGCCGACAAGGCCCAGGTCGCATTGACCGCACTCAAACGCCTCGAATCCCAAAGCGGGCTCGAGGTGTTCGAGTCCACCCGTGACCAGGTGCGCCGCGCTCTCGAAGCGGCCGGGATCGTATTCCTGTCGACGGACAAGGGCGAGGGCGTGTTGCTGCAACACAATGGGGCCAACACCGACAAACGGTGAAATAGCGGCCAGCGTGATGTCAGGTTCTCGTCAAAAGGAATGGCTATCTTCCGCCGAAGATGGTTAACAAATACGTTACCCGAACGTGAGCGAATGATGGGCCGCGCGACACAGACATATCTCGACACACCACCGTCCAGCCAGACGCTGACGTCTTATGATCGCGAGCACATGAAGCTCTACATGCGCCTTCTCGATGCCGAGCGTGATGGCGCCGATTGGCGCGAAGCTGTGCAGGTTCTCTTTGGCCTCGATCCAGAGTGCGATCCCGACCGCTGCCGCTCCATCCATGATACTCATCTCGCTCGCGCGCATTGGATGACCGAACACGGCTACCGCGAACTGGTCCGCGAAAGTCAGCGCAAGACCTGACCCGTGATGCGTGCCGCGCATCACCTGTTGACCAACGCCTGACTTCCGAAACGCAACTCATGCGGGAATCTTGAGCCTTCCCTATTCGTTTGAGTGGATTCGGGAGGCCGCGATGACCCCTGACGCATCGACCTGGCGTTCTTCGGCGCGATACGACCATCTGGATGAACTGACGGCATCCGATCTGGCCTGGGAATGGCTGCGCCGCAATGACGATTATGACGCAGATTTTGAAGCCTCGATTGCCGACCAAGGAGACCCCCAACCGCTGACCGAACGGATCCGGCAGCGCTGGGGGTTGCGATTTCCCTGTCGATCCGCTGGTCCCGCCACCCGATGCGCCGGTCTTCTGGCTCCCAGCGGAGGACACAAGTGTGGTGGTGCTGACCGAAGCCCCTTCGGAACTTGACGACAGCACTGACGGCGCTCCGCCGAACTGGCGCCTCGACTTCTCGGTCGAGAACGCTGGCGCGGAGTTCCATGTCCCGCTTGGCAATGGGCAGAAGCTCCAGATCTTCGACGGCGCCATTATGGGGGACGCGATCGCGGTCGCCGTCGTCCCTCTCAGCCTCGCCGGTTTCGACCGGATCGAGGCCATTCAACGCTTCCTTTCGGCCCTGCATGGTCGCGCGATCCCGCCGGATACGCGCCTGACACGCCAGCAACGCGCGCGCCTCCGACGGATGCTGCGGGCCTTCGATGGCCATCGGGCCGGCGCAACGCAGCAGGAGATCGCGCGGGTTCTCCTGAACGCCGGCCGGCTTGACCGGGACGAATGGCAGGCATCTTCCGCCCGTCATGCCATCAAGGCACTCCTGCGTGACGCCCGTGCAATGGTTGCGGGCGGTTATCGAAAACTCCTGTGTCATCGCCGCCCAAAGTAGCGCGGGCTTGCGCCTCTGATAGTGGGCGATTTCGATGCCCCCCAACTTCGCCCTGCAACTCGCCGCTCTTCCTTCGCCACCGTGGTCATTGCCCGCCGCTGATCCGCAGCGGCCGTTTGCAACCCCACGGAGGCCCGATCATGCCACATGAACCCGTCGTCCTGCCGCCGCGTTTTCTACGGACCAAGGAGGCCGCGACCTTTCTCAGCCTCTCGGCCCGGACGCTCGAAAAACACCGCACCTACGGAACCGGGCCAGCCTATCGCAAGCTTGGCGGCCGTGTGGTCTATGCCATCGACGATCTTGAGGCCTGGACCGAGCGCGGCGCGGTGACCTCCACCTCCGATCCGCGCGGCTCCGTGCTGCCCGCCAAGCGTCATGCGTTTCCGTCCGGCACGCAGGCTGGTCGTTACGCCCGCTGACCGCTCGCGGTTTTCTTCATGACGGTGCGACGTCGATCCCTTTCCGAGCGCGGGCAACTCGACCTGTTCAGGGCGCTCCCCGGCGATTTCGCGCCACGAGACGCGCAGGATCTCATGGCCTATCCCTTCTTCTCCCTCGCCAAGTCGAAGCGCATCGCGCCCATCGACTTCGCCGCCGGCAATGTCTCCATCCGGGTCGAGGCTGTTCCCGATCACGGCATGGCCACGATCTGGGACGCCGATATTCTGATCTGGGCGGCGAGCCAGATCGTCGAAGCCCGCGACAGCGGCCTTCGCACCTCCCGGCTGATGGCCGCCACGCCCTACGAGATTCTCACCTATGTCGGGCGCGGCACCGGCTTGCGCGACTATCAGCGCCTGAAGGCGGCGCTCGACCGGCTGCAATCGACCACGATTTCCACCTCGATCCGCCAGCCGGTCGAAGGGCGCCGGCATCGCTTCTCCTGGATCAACGAATGGCAGGAACGCACCGACCATAGCGGCAGACCCGATGGCATCGAGATGATCGTGCCGGACTGGTTCTACCAGGCCGTCCTCGACGATGCGCTCGTGCTGACCATCGACCGGACCTATTTCGACCTAACCGGCGGCCTTGACCGCTGGCTCTATCGCCTGGTGCGCAAGCACGGCGGCCGCCAGCGCGATGGCTGGCGGTTCGATTTCCGTCACCTTCACCAGAAATCCGGCAGCCTGTCGCCGTTCAAGCGCTTCGCCTTCGAGCTGCGCGACATCATCCGGCGCCAGCCTCTGCCGGGCTATTCGCTGTTTCTCGAAGCTGAGGTTGGCGGGCGGATGCTGCTGGCCTTCGAGCCGGTCGCGCCCTGTGGAAAACCTGTGGATGGCCTCGTGCTATCAGGAACCCGGACTATCGTGCTATCGGGAACCGGAGGCTCGTGCTATCAGGAACCGAAACCGGGCTTAACACTCGGAACCCATTCAGGAAATCGCGCCCTTAACTTAGAGTCTAACAAAGAGTCTAACTTTGAAGAGCGCGCGCGCGATGTGGAAAACCTCATCCGCGACACCGCCAGAAGCCTTGGTAGAGCCGCTAAGAAGAGGGCATCCGACGCCCCGGCATCGCCTCGACCGGCATCTGATCGAGGCGCAACCGAGGCTCCTGAATCTGCAGAAAGACCCCGCCTGCCTCTCGATCTGCCGGGGGGGTGCAAATGATCATCGCGCTCCTCAACCAGAAGGGCGGTGTCGGCAAGACGACGCTGGCGCTGCATCTTGCCGGTGAACTGGCTCAGGGTGGCAAGCGCGTCACCCTGATTGACGCCGATCCGCAAGGCTCCGCCCTCGACTGGTCGCAACAACGCGCGCGTGAGGGCCTGCCACGCGCCTTCGGCACCGTTGGCCTGGCCCGCGACACGCTGCATCGCGAAGCGCCCGAACTCGCCCGCGATGTCGATCGCATCGTCATCGACGGGCCACCGCGCGTCGCCGGCCTCATGCGCTCCGCGCTGCTCGCCGCCGATCTCGTGCTGATCCCGGTGCAGCCATCGCCGTTCGACGGCTGGGCTTCGGCGGAGATGCTCGCCCTCCTGGCGGAGGCGCGCATCTACCGGCCCCAGCTCGTTGCCCGCTTCGTGCTCAACCGCTGCGGTGCCCGCACCGTCATCGCCCGCGAGACCGCCGAGACGCTGGCGGACCACGATCCTCCCGTGCTCACCAGCGCCATCGGCCAGCGCGTCGTCTTCGCCGACGCCGCGCAGACCGGGCGGCTCGTCCGCGAGATCGGGCGCCGATCACCCGCCGCGCGCGAGATTGCCGCCCTGGCCGCCGAGATCGGCCTGCTGGGGATCGGGAGGGTATCGGCATGACGATCCTTACCGGCGACTGCCGCGAAGAAATGCCCTGGCACGCACCCTACGATATGATCATCGCCGATCCGCCCTATGGCGACACTTCGCTCGCCTGGGATCGGCGCGTCGAGGGCTGGGTCGTGCTGGCGCGCGCCGCCCTCAGGCCGACCGGCTCGCTCTGGGTCTTCGGCTCGCTGCGCAGCTTCATGGCGACCGCCGACCGCTTCACTGACGCCGGCTTGCGGATCGCGCAGGAGATCGTCTGGGAAAAGCAGAACGGCACCGGCTTTCATGCCGACCGCTTCAAGCGGGTGCATGAACTGGCCGTCCAGTTCTATCCCGCCGAGACCGCTTGGCGTGACATCTACAACGATGTCCAGACCACGCCCGACGCGACGGCCCGCACGGTGCGGCGCAAGCAGCGCCCGCCCCATACCGGCCAGATCGACGCCGGCCATTATGTCAGCCATGACGGCGGGCCGCGCCTCATGCGCTCGGTCATCTACCTGCGCAACTGCCACGGCCGCGCCATCCATCCGACCGAAAAGCCGTCGGCGCTCCTGGAGATCCTGATCCGCACGAGTTGCCCCGAAGGCGGCCTGGTCGGCGACTGGTTCGCCGGTTCCGGCGCGGCCGGGGAAGCCTGCCGGCTTTCCGGCCGGCGCTATCTCGGCTGCGAGATCGACCCCGACATGGCAGAGTGCGCGCGGGCGCGCATCGCCACCGTGCTGCCATTCCATGACGGAATTTCGTCATGACGGCGCGCACCGAGAAGCGCAGCTTCGCTACGCGCCCGGCCGATCCCGATAGCTGGATCAAGGCCGGCGACGCGCCGCCGCCGCGCACGGATACCGCCGAAGCCTATTCGGCGCGGCTGACCGTGGACATCACGCCGGCGCTGCGCGGCCGCATCAAGATCGCGGCCTTCCAGCGCGGCATCACCGTCGCCGACATGCTGCGCGACCTGCTGGCGCGCGAGTTTCCCGACATAGGGGGAGACCGCCCATGATCGGCATCGACGCCCATGACGGCGATCTGACCCGCGCGGAACTGACCTGGGTGGAAGGCAAGACCGAATACTGGATCAGATTCGGCCATGCGACTGGTGAGCAGATCCTCGATCGCAACCGGCGTGTTGTATTCTTCCATCCCGGCACGGTGTTTGCGTTCGTCCGCTGGGCGGCGAACGACCACGGCACGATCATTTCGCGCCTCGACATCCTGCGCGCGGTTGCGCCGGGCCAGTCCTATCAGACGCTGCCCTTCGTCCGTCCAGGCGGCGAAATCCTGCTGAAGATCGAAGGCTGGCCGAAGGTCGAGGCTGTCCTTCGCCATGTCGACGGGATCGAGGCCATAGGTGTCGATCCGGCCCAAGTCGATCCCGATCATTGGCGGCACGTCTCCCTCTGGATAAACGCAGGCGAAGTGCCGCGTCCCTACACCGCGGAGCGTCATCAGGCATGGCTCTGGCGGCGGGAGATCGCCCCATGACGCGCTTTCGCTATGTCATGGTGACGACGGTTGCCACGCTCGGGATCGCCTTTGCCGGATTCGTTCCGACTGCGCCAAGGCTGGTCTGGAACGCATCGGCCAGCGTGCCGATCGGGTTCTATACTGTCGCACCCGACGACCGGATCGCGGTGCCCGATCTGGTCGCCGTCATCCCACCCGAACCCTTCGCCTCGTTTATGGTCGAGCGCGGCTACGTCGCACGCGACGTGCCGCTTCTGAAGCACGTTCTCGGCCTGCCCGGACAGCGCCTGTGCCGCGATGGCCGCGCCATTATCGTCGACGGCGTTCCGCTCGGCGAGGCGCGCGACCACGACAGCTTCGGCCGAGACCTGCCGGTCTGGCAGGGCTGTCGCGTCATCGCCGAGGGCGAAGTGTTCCTGATGAACCCGGACGTCGGCGACAGCCTCGACGGCCGCTATTTCGGCCCGTTCCCCGCCTCGGCGGTGATCGGCCACGCGATCCCGCTTTTCACCGACGAAGACGGCGAGGGCCGCTTTGTCTGGCGCGCGCCGATGCGGTGACAGCGCGTCCAGAGCGGGGCCGTTGAGCCGTCCCGCGTCTTCTCCACCGCATAGGAAAGGAGCCTTCCATGGCACAGATCGGCCAGTTTACCCGCACCCCGTCCGGCTATTCCGGGCGACTCCGCACGCTCTCGCTGGACGTCGAGCTAACCTTCACGCCGTCGGAAAATGCGGACGCCGACAAGGCGCCTGCCTATCGCATCCATCTCGGCGATGAGTATGGGCCGGAAGTCGGCGCAGGCTGGAAACATTCCGGGGAGCGCGCGGGACCGTTCGTCTCCGTGCTTCTCGACGATCCAGTTTTCCAGCAGCCGATCCGCGCCCGCCTGTTCCAGTCGGACGAAGACGGCCGCGACTGGGGCTTGCACTGGACCCGCCAAAAGAAGCGCGACGAGCAGGAGTGATCATGGTCAAGTCCTGCATCCGTCCCGCCTCGGGGAGATGTGGCGCCCGCCGCCGCATCCTCTTCCTTCTTCTTTCCGGCCTGTTCGTCACAGCCATTGCCCCGCTGCCCGGCCTGGCGCAGATCGCCGTGATGGGTCGTGCCGTCGCCGTGCATCCGCACGGCGCCCATATCGAAGAGGCTTCGCAGCGGTTCGGCATCCCGGCGGCATGGATCATCGCCGTGATGCAGGTCGAAAGCGCGGGCAATATGCACGCCATATCGTCTGCCGGCGCGATGGGGCTGATGCAGGTCATGCCCTCGACTTGGGCGGAGCTGCGCATCCGCCATGCTCTCGGCCGCGACCCCTTCGAGCCGCGCGACAACATCCTCGCGGGCACCGCCTACCTACGCGAGATGTGGGATCGCTACGGCAATGTCGCCGCGATGCTCGCGGCCTACAATGCCGGTCCCGGTCGCTACGATGAATACCGCGCGACGGCTCGTCCGCTGCCTGCCGAGACGCGCGCCTATGTCGCTGCTTTGACGCCGATCCTGCTCGGCGAGCGGCCTTCCGGCAGCGGCTCGACGGTCGTTCCGCCGCCCGACTGGCGCGAGGCGGCGCTCTTCGTCGCGCGTGAAATCGGCGCTTCCGCTGCCGATCCCGCGTCCCCCGACCGCACGCCGGACGATGCCCCTTCGCTCGTCCCGGCGGCACCGGACGCACTCACCGCCTTGCAGTCGGAGGGGCTGTTCGCCGCCCGCGATGCCGGTGGGGACCGGCCATGAGCAGCGGCACCGCAATTCGCATCCCATCGGGCGCTGGCGTGTCATGGAGGGCGCAGAGGGTGGCGGCAGGCACCACGACCGAAAGATGGCAGGATAAAAGCGCGCACGGTGCGGTTCAGGCGGGCGGTTGTTTTTGTTCATGTTTCTGGCGCGTTTCGCACCGTGCCGCGCTGATGCGCGCCGTGTGCTTCGCGCCCATCTTCCTGATTTTCTTCTCTGTTTTGCACCGTGCGGGGATGTGCCATGTCCGATGAGCACGAGTTTCGCATCCGTCCGGGGCGCATCCGCTCGACCCGCGCGCAGCAGACCCGGCCCTTCATCGCGCAGGCAATTGCCGCCGCGAAGAAGGCCGGAGGCGGCGTCTCGCGATCCGGTCGCGTCACCTCCGGTAATCGCTCCCGTTTCGGGCGCGGCCAGCGCGCCAGCATCCAGGCCAACCGCCTCATCACCTCCCGCACACGGGGCGCCGTCGTCAAGGCGCGCGTCGTTCGCCACATGGCGTCGTCGGCGCCGCTTGGGGCGCATCTTGATTATCTGCGCCGTGACGGCGTGACCCGAGACGGCGAGAAGGCAAGGCTGTTCGGGCCGGGAACGGAGGACGCCGATGGTCGCGCCTTCGCGGAGCGCTGCGGCGATGACCGGCATCATTTCCGGTTCATCGTTTCGCCCGACGACGCTCCGGATATGTCGGACCTCCGATCTTTCACCGACGATCTTGTCGCGCAGATGGAGAAGGATCTCGGAACACGCCTCGACTGGGTGGCGGTCGATCACTGGAACACGGCGCATCCGCATGTCCACCTGATCGTGCGCGGCACCCGCGACGACGGGCAGGATCTCGTGATTTCCCGCGACTACATCAAGGAGGGGATGCGGGACCGGGCGTGCGATCTCGTCACCCAGGAGCTGGGGCCGCGCACCGATCTCGACATCCGCCGCAGCCTTGAGGCCCAGATCGAGGCGGAACGCTGGACACAACTCGACCGCCAGCTTGTCCGCGACGCTGGCAAATCCGGTATCGTCGATCTCGCCCCGCTCGCCGACCGTCCGCAGGACGAGTTCCATACGCTGAAGGTCGGCCGGCTCCGCACCCTCGAAGTTCTTGGCGTCGCCGGGCAGATTGGCCATTCGCAATGGTTCATCAAGCCCGAGGCCGAAACGGTCCTGCGCGAGCTGGGCGAGCGCGGCGACATCATCAAGCGCATGCACCGCGCCCTGACCGAACGCGGCATCGAGCGCGGCTCGGCCAGCTATGTGCTGGCCGGCGAAAGCCTCGACGTTCCGGTCATCGGCCGCCTGGTCGAGCGCGGCCTTGATGACGAGTTGAAGGGCACCGCCTATGCCGTGGTCGATGGCGTTGACGGTCGCAGCCATCATATCAGGCTGCCGCATCTGGACGCCGCTGGCGACAGCCCGCCCGGCTCGATTGTCGAGCTGCGCGCTTATGAGGATGCGCAAGGCGCGCGCCGTGTCGCGCTTGCCGTCCGCTCCGATCTCGATCTCGGCGCGCAGATCGGCGCCTCGGGTGCGACCTGGCTCGATCGGCAGGCCATCGCCCGCGAGCCCATCGCCCTATCGGACAGCGGCTTTGGTGCCGAGGTCCGTCAGGCTCTGGATGAGCGCGCGGAGCATCTGATCGGCGAGGGCTATGCCGAGCGGCAGGGCGGCCGCGTCGTCTTCGCGCGCCGACTGCTCAGCACACTGCGCAGGCGCGAACTCGACAGCCTCGCCGAGAAGCTCGCGGCAGATACCGGCATGTCCTTCGAGCGCGCCGCCAGCGGCGAATATGTCGCCGGTTCCTATCGTCAGCGCTTCGCACTCGCCTCCGGCCGCTTCGCCATGATCGAGGGTCCCGGACCTGACGGGGGTCTCGGCTTCCAGCTCGTGCCCTGGTTGCCCTCGCTGGAAAAGCAGATCGGCCGTCACGTCTCCGGCGTGGCCCGCGACGATGGCGGCATCGATTGGGATTTTGGGCGCAAGCGCAGCCTCGGCCTCTGACCTCAACTGGAAAGGATCTCTGCCCATGTCCGCCACCAAAATTCTCTGGGGACAGATCACCACCGTCTTCCTCATCATCCTTGCCACCACCTGGGGCGCGACGCAATATGTCGCCTGGAGCCTCGGCTATCAGCCGCAACTCGGCCCGCCCTGGTTCGAACTGCTCGGGACGCCGATCTATTATCCCCCGGCGATCTTCTGGTGGTGGTATTTCTATGAAGCCTATGCGCCGCCGATCTTCGCGAAGGGCGGCATCATCGCGGCCTCGGGCGGCTTCATCGCCATCGCGGTCGCCATCGGCATGTCGGTCTGGCGGGCGCGCGAGGCGAAGAACGTCGCCACCTACGGCTCGGCGCGTTGGGCCTCAAAGCCCGAGGTGAAGGCCGCCGGCCTGCTCGATCCCGATGGCGTAGTCCTCGGCCGATATGACCGCGAGTATCTGCGGCATGATGGCCCCGAGCATGTGCTGTGCTTCGCGCCGACCCGTTCGGGCAAGGGCGTCGGCCTGGTGGTGCCGACGCTGCTGACCTGGCCGGGCTCGGCAGTTGTCCACGACATCAAGGGCGAGAACTGGCAACTCACTTCGGGGTTTCGTTCACACCATGGTCGCGTGCTGCTGTTCGATCCGACCAACCCGAAATCCTCGGCCTACAATCCGCTGCTCGAAGTGCGTCGCGGCGAGTGGGAGGTGAGGGACGTGCAGAACATCGCCGACATCCTCGTCGATCCCGAAGGCAGCCTCGACAAGCGCAACCATTGGGAAAAGACCTCCCATTCGCTCCTCGTCGGCGCGATCCTTCATGTTCTTTATGCCGAGCCTGACAAGACGCTGGCAGGTGTGGCCAGATTCCTGTCCGATCCCAAGCGTCCGGTGGACTCCACCCTGCGCGCCATGATGACAACCGCGCATCTGGGTGAGGCGGGGCCGCATCCGGTCGTGGCCAGTGCGGCGCGCGAGCTGCGCAACAAGTCCGAGAACGAGCGGTCGGGCGTGTTGTCGACGGCGATGTCGTTTCTCGGCCTCTATCGCGATCCCGTGGTGGCCGAGGTCACGCGCCGCTCCGACTGGCGGATCAGCGATATTGTGGCCGGCGATCAGCCGACCACGCTCTACCTCGTCGTGCCGCCTTCCGACATCAACCGCACCAAACCCCTGATGCGATTGCTGCTCAATCAGGTTGGCCGTCGCCTCACCGAGGATCTGCAAGCGAATGCCGGAAGGCATCGGCTGCTCTTGATGCTCGACGAGTTTCCAGCGCTCGGGCGGCTGGACTTCTTCGAGACGGCGCTGGCCTTCATGGCGGGCTACGGCCTCAAGAGCTTCCTGATCGCGCAGTCGCTGAACCAGATCGAGAAAGCCTATGGGCCGAACAACTCGATTCTCGACAACTGCCATGTCCGCGTGAGCTTCGCCACCAACGATGAGCGCACCGCCAAGCGCGTGTCGGACGCCCTCGGCACCGCCACCGAGATGAAGGCGATGAAGAACTATGCCGGGCACCGGCTGTCGCCCTGGCTGGGGCATCTCATGGTCTCGCGCTCGGAAACCGCGCGCCAGTTGCTCACGCCGGGCGAGATCATGCAGCTCCCACCACATGAGGAGATCGTCATGGTGGCGGGCATCCCGCCGATCCGGGCGACGAAGGCGCGCTACTTTGAGGATACCCGGTTTCAGGAGCGCGTTCTTTCCCCGCCTGATCTGACGCGCCCGGAAGGAACCCGTGCCGACGACTGGACCGCGTTGCCGATCCCGGCGCGACCCGGTCCTGCCGAGGATGACGAGGACCACATAAGGGATGATGAAGATCCGACCGAATCCGAACGCCGCTTGCAGCCCGAACTCAGCCGCGTGAAGCCGGTGGAGAAGAAAAAGCCCATCGAGAACGAGTTCGAGCCCGATCTTTCCGATGACGTGGAAGAAGATGTTGCCCGGAACCGACGCATGATCCGCCAGGTGCAGGGGATTGCCCGGCAGGTCGCCATGGACCCGAACGACGGCATGGAGCTGTAGCGCCATGACACGCCACAGGAAGAAATCGAAGATCACGATCTATCTTGACCCCGATGTCACCTCGGCGCTGGCGGACTTTGCGGCACGCCGGGATCGCTCGCAATCCATGATCGCCGAAGCCGCCATCGCGTCGTTCCTGTCGCCGGACGATGCCGAGCGGCGCGAAGCGGTTGTCGTCAAGCGCCTCGACCAGCTCGACCGCCGCATGGCGCGGCTTGAGCGGGACGTCGGCATCGCCGTCGAAAGCCTGGCGGTGTTCATTCGGTTCTGGGTCACGACAACGCCGGCGCTGCCTGAGCCAGCGGCGAAGGCCGCGAAGGCCAAGTCGGCGGAACGATATGAGGCGTTCATCACCGCACTCGGCCGGCGCCTCGCGCAGGGGCCGAAGCTCCGGCAGGAAATCTCGGAGGATGTGGCCGGATCAGAACAGGGTGCGGGGACACACTGATTGGTATACCATTTCGAGCCCATCAGCGACATTCAGGCAGACTGCGGTATGGCGCAGCCCCTCACGGATGCGGAAGAAGACCCGGCCCAAAGTAGACATTCGAGCGCTGTCGATCCTGCCTGGCGACATGTCCGAAAGCGGACACCGCACTCTTGCCGAACGGAAATCCACCCAATCAGTAAGACACGGCGGCGGCCTTCGGCGGATACTTGCGGTTCAAGCTGTGCAAAGCGCTGTTCGCTCGGTATCGTTGGCCAAGGGCGGGAGGGATGTTCAGCAGTGGAAATAAGTAGACTTAAAATATCAAACTTTCGCTCTATCAAAGAGGCAGACATTCAGTTTGGCGCGGTTACAGTCCTTATAGGAACCAACAACGCCGGAAAGTCGGCGATACTGGAAGCGATCCGCATCGCGCTTACCAGACGGTGGGGACAGCGCGGAACCGGATTCACTGAATATGATGTGCATCTGTGCGACGGTAGGCCAGATCCAAAAGTCGGCGATCCCGTCGTTATCGAGGTCGAGTTCCAGGAGGCTGTCGCCAACGAGTGGCCCGAGGACCTCCACGGCGAACTCGAAGACATCATCCAACTCGATCCAGTGACCGGCCGCGCGTCAATAATCATGCGCGTCAGCTGCTCATGGGAAGCGGCCGAAGAGAGTTTCGTGCCACGATGGGAATTCCTGAACGTCGAAAGGAACCCACTCGCCGGGCGCGGCGCTCGCGCCGTCAATCTCCAGGAGTTCTTCCAGTTTCTGCCCGTCTTCTACCTTGAGGCGCTCCGCGACGTCACGGACGAGTTTTCCTCAAGGAGCCAGTTCTGGGGCAAGTTGCTCCGGACGGTGCAAATCCCTGAACCTCTCGAGCAGAAATCAAAGCGGATCTTCGACCTTCTGAATCGACGCTTGCTCGACGCTGATCCGCTTCTGGCCAATCTTGCCAACGGTCTTTCCCATATCAGCCGCGTCGCCGCCACCGACGTCCCAGGCCAGGCGGACTTGCGGCTGCTGCCCCTCAATACATGGGATATCCTCTCGAAGGCGGAGGTCATCTATCAGACGGAGGGCGGCAAACCGTGGCTACCGTTGGCGCGGCACGGTCAAGGCGTGCAGAGCCTTTCCGTCATGTTCCTCTTCAAAGCCTTCGTTGAGCTGATCCTGAGCGATCTGTACCGGCCCGAAAGCACAGCTGTCCTGGCTCTTGAGGAGCCGGAGACACATCTCCATCCTCAGGCGGCCCGCAGCCTTTGGCGTCATATCACTGAGCTCCCAGGCCAGAAGATCGTAACGACACATTCGCCGTACTTCCTACAGCACGTTCCGTTCCGCGATATCCGCGTCGTCCGTGTCGAGGCAAACGGCACAACTGTAAGCTCTCTCCCCCGTCAATTCCGCGCGCCCGTCCCGCATGTTCCCCAGATTGACGCCATCATCGCAGCCTCCGCCGGCCTCATCACTTATGACCGCGGTCTCAACGAACTCGTGCTGTCCGGCGCTCTGCCCCAAAACCAGTATCGCGATCTCCTCATCGCCTACGGCGGACGCCCTGACACACAGACCATCCACGCCGCGCTGCGTAAGGCATCCGATGCATCGCAGGAGTTCGTCTCGGACGCGGAACTGGAGCAGCTGGAGACATTTGCTCGGCGGATCCGTGGCGAAATATTCTTCGCACGCCGCTGGCTTCTCGTGGAGGGCCCGTCCGATTACCATCTGGTTCATGGCATCGCCAAGGGCCTTGGCTACGACCTTGATGAACACGGCGTCGCCGTCATCGATTTCCAGAACAATGGCAGCCCCGAGATATTTGCGGTACTTGCAAGAGCGCTCGGTTATCCTTGGCTTGCCGTCGTCGATGGAGATGCCGCCGGGCTCGGCTACATCGCCAGGATCACCGCACGAAAGTTTTCCGCCGAGGAAATGGCTCGCCGCACCTTCTCGTTGCCGGCCGGTTATCTCGAACAGCAGCTCATAGCAGATGGACTGCAAAACGAACTGAAAGCAATTCTTGTCTCTTTTGGAAACGTAGGAGCAGCGGATTTTGACGATGCGACATTGATTGCGGCACTCGAGAACGACAAGAGCGGCTACGCAGCCGTCCTCGCAAAACAGTGCGCCGAGAACCCGGCGCTGGCGCAGCGCATGCCTGCATCATTCCGCAATGCAATCTTGGCATTGAGAGGCCTAACATGACCGATACCGCCCTCAACGTGGCATTGTCAGAACTGACCGAAGCACAAAGTATCGCTGTCGCTTGGCGCGATGGCCCGATGTTCGTTCTCGCCGGCCCCGGCTCCGGCAAGACCCGCGTCCTGACGACGCGGGTGGCCAAGCTGCTTGCCGATACGCCCGATCGTTCGTTCCGCGTGCTGGCTCTGACCTTCACCAACAAGGCGGCTGACGAAATGTCCGCGCGCGTCACTGCATTGGTACCTGAACAGGAACGGCGCGCTCTGATCGGGACCTTTCACTCCTTCTGCATGCAGATGCTGCAGCAGCACGGCTCCCACATTGGCATCAACCCTGATTTTGCAATCTACTCGCTCGACGTCGATCGCCAGGAAATTTTGCGCGACGCGATCAAACAGGCGGGCCTGAGCCAAAACGACGTTCGGCTTCTGTCTACCATTGACAAGCTTAAGTCGCAGCTTATCCAACCGACAGGCTCGGCCCGATACTTTCGTGATCCGTCCGATGGCGCACGGGTGGAGCAGGTATACACCGCATACGAGGCGGCGCTCACCCAAGCCAATGCCCTAGATTTTGGTTCGCTCATCGCCCAGGCCTATCGCCTTGTCACAGACTTCCCCGGCATCGCCGGACGCTATCGCAAGACCTATGCCTACTGGATGTTCGACGAGTTTCAGGACACTACCGATGGGCAGTACCGACTAATCCGCGCGCTCGCCGGCAAGGATTTCAGGAATGTCTTCGCCGTCGCCGACGATGACCAGATCATCTACCAGTGGAACGGCGCGAGCTACCAACAGATCCAGCGGTTCCGAGCCGACTTTTCCCCGCAGGAACTGCAGCTTCCCACAAACTACCGTTGTCCGCCCGCAATTGTTGCCGCCGCGAACCATCTTGTGGTCCATAATCTGCAACGCACGGCCGCCAAGCAGCCGCTGGAGGCGGGCAAGACCTCGCTGAAATATCCCGATGAACAGCACATCCGCGTCCTACGCTATTCCACCGACGAGGTGGAAGCCGCGTCGATTGCGGAAGGCATCGCCAAAATCGACCGCGCTCGATGGGGTGAAGTCGCGGTACTGGCCCGTACGCGCTACATGCTAGAAAAGCTTCAATCCGCGCTGACGCAGAAGCAGGTCAGTGCGGTCATTTCTCAGCGCCGCGATGATTTCCGATCACCTCAGTTCCTGTGGCTCACTGCCGTACTTCGCCAAGCGCTGCGCCCGCTTGATCGGCGTGCGCTGGAAACCCTGACCGGCGCTTTCAATCGTTGGTTTGGCACTGACGCCCGTGTCGATCTCATCATCACCGCCACCGAATTGACGGAACGCTCCCTGCTCGATGAATGGGCGGTAGCGGTCAAAGCCGGACTGGGTGATGATGTCAATGGCAACGCTCTCGTCGATGTAGCTGCAACCTTCGCAAAGGAGCCCGCGCGGTTCAGGCAGTTTGTTGACGCAGTCCTCGCCATGATCCCGGCGCAGGACGATGAAGCCAGTGACATTGCAGAAGACCGGGCGGCTTGGTCCGATCTTGTGAGAAGTATCGGCAAAACCATCGGCCGCGATGCGCCACTTGAACAGTTTCTCCAGGAACTGGCCATCCGCTCAAAGGAAGCCCCAGTCGGCAGCAATACCGTGACCCTTATGACGATCCACGGCGCCAAGGGGAAGGAGTTCGATCATGTTTATGTGGTCGGACTGGCGGAGGACATCTTGCCGAGCTTTCAAAGCCTGAAGGCGGGCGAGAACAGCGCTGAAATGGAAGAGGAGCGGCGCAACTGCTTCGTGGCTATCACGCGTGCGCGAGAGTGGCTCTGCCTCTCCTATGCAGACAACTATCGGGGATGGAACAAGCAACCGTCACGTTTTCTACGCGAGATGGGTTTCGTGTTGCCCGATCAACCAGCGCAATGAAGCTCTGATCAGTCCAGCACCAAGTGGTTGGCCTGCTGGACACTGATGACGAACCCACGAATGTCCGCTCCCGTCATTGCACCACGCCTCCGGCGCAGAAGCAGCGAAAGCCCGCCTTTTCGCCCCTGCTGGTCGAGCTTGCTGCAGTGCAGCCGATTACCGCGCCTCAGCAGCGAACGGCAACTTGGTCCGCAAGGTCGCAATGTTCATCGAATCAGCCGGCTTGTGTTGAGCGACTCCCCCACGCCGCGCCGCCTTGGCCCTGAGTAGCATCACCGCCATTCTCCTGTATTTGCACGCCACACTACTACGACGGTCGAAACTTGTTGAAACGGCCGCTTTGGGGTCTCTTTTAGTCATCCCCATCCGGGGAACTCTCGCCTCCCCGGTGGAACGGGGACGAGATGGCAGGCATCAACCACAATCAGGCAACGGTGGACCGCGGCGCGCGCATGCTCCGAACGGCGCTCGGGCCTGCCATCTCAGCCCTGCTGCAAGACCCGTCGGTCGTCGAGGTCATGCTGAACCCCGATGGCCGGATCTGGGTGGACCGGCTGTCCGAGGGACTGGCCGATACGAGCGAGATACTGTCGGCTGCCGATGGTGAGCGCATCGTGCGGCTGGTCGCCCACCATGTCGGTGTGGAAGTGCATGCCCGCAGCCCCCGCGTCTCGGCCGAACTGCCGGAGACCGGCGAGCGCTTCGAGGGCCTGCTGCCGCCGGTCGTCGCCGCACCCGCCTTCGCCATCCGCAAGCCCGCCGTCACGGTCTTCACACTCGACGACTACGTGGCGGCCGGCATCATGTCCGCCGGTCAAGCGGAAACGCTCCGCGCCGCCGTCCAGTCGCGTGCGAACATCCTCGTCGCCGGTGGCACGTCCACCGGCAAGACCACGCTGACCAATGCGCTGCTGGCCGAGGTGGCCAAGACGCAGGATCGCGTCGTCATCATCGAGGACACCCGCGAGCTGCAATGCGCGGCACCCAACCTTGTCGCCATGCGGACCAAGGATGGCGTTGCCACTCTGTCCGATCTGGTCCGTTCCTCGCTGCGGCTGCGTCCCGACCGTATTCCGATCGGTGAGGTGCGTGGCGCCGAGGCGCTCGATCTCCTCAAAGCCTGGGGCACCGGGCACCCCGGAGGGATCGGCACCATCCATGCCGGTTCCGGCATCGGCGCGCTTCGCCGCCTCGAACAATTGATCCAGGAAGCCGTCGTCACCGTCCCGCGCGCCATGATCGCCGAAACCATCGACCTCGTGGCCGTCCTTGCCGGTCGCGGTTCCGCACGGCGGCTTGTCGAACTCGCCCGCGTCGATGGTCTCGGTCCCGACGGCGACTACCGGATTTTCCCCGCCTTTTCAGAACCCGGCACCACTCGCAACACTGGAGAACCTGCATGATCCGTCGCGCCTTCCGCATCCGTCACCATATCGCAACCGCCGCCGCCTTCGCCTGGGTGAGCCTGATGACATCCCCGGCCTTTGCCTCCGGCTCTTCGATGCCCTGGGAAGCGCCGTTGCAATCCATCCTCGAATCCGTCGAAGGGCCGGTGGCGAAAATCGTGGCGGTGATTATCATCATCGTCACAGGCCTGACGTTGGCTTTCGGCGACACCGGCGGCGGCTTCAGGCGACTGATCCAGATCGTCTTCGGCATCTCCATCGCCTTCGCCGCCAGCTCCTTCTTCCTCTCGTTCTTCAGCTTCGGCGGCGGAGCGCTGGTCTGATGGCCGTGAGTTTCGAGGCGCTCGACGCGGTGCCGGGCTTCGCTGTCCCGGTCCACCGCGCCCTGACCGAGCCGATCCTGCTCGGTGGGGCGCCGCGATCCGTCGCGATCCTGAACGGCACGCTGGCCGGGGCAGTCGGCCTCGGCCTCCAGCTCTGGCTCGCCGGCATCCTGATCTGGGCGGTCGGTCACATCGCCGCCGTCTGGGCCGCCAAGCGCGATCCGCTCTTCGTCGAGGTCGCGCGCCGCCATCTGCGCATCCCCGGCCATCTCTCGGTGTGAGGTTTGATCCATGATGAATCTCGCAGAATACCGCCGCACCGCTTCCCGCCTGGCCGATTATCTGCCCTGGGTGGCGCTGGTCGGGGAGGGAGTTGTCCTCAACAAGGATGGCTCGTTTCAGCGGACGGCGAAGTTTCGTGGCCCCGATCTGGATTCCGCCGTCGCGGCCGAACTGGTTGCGGTCGCGGGACGGCTGAACAACGCCTTCCGCCGTCTCGGCTCTGGCTGGGCCATTTTCGTGGAAGCACAGCGTTCGGAGGCCGCAACCTATCCTGCGGACCGCTTCCCCGATCCCGCCTCGGCATTGGTCGATGCCGAGCGCAAGGCCGATTTCGAGGAAGAGGGCAGCCATTTCGTCTCCGGTTACTTCCTGACCTTCCTCTGGCTCCCGCCCGCCGAAGATGCCGCACGATCGGAGTCCTGGCTTTACGAGGGCCGCGAGACCTCGGGCGTGAACCCGTGGGAGCTGGTGCGCGGCTTCATCGACCGCACCGACCGCGTGCTGGCGCTGCTCGACGGCTTCATGCCGGAATGTAGCTGGCTCGATGACGCCGGCACGCTGACCTACCTCCATTCCACCATCTCGACCAATCGGCATCGCGTCCGCGTGCCGGAAGTGCCGATGTATCTCGACGCTCTGCTGGCCGATCAGCCGCTGACCGGCGGGCTGGAGCCGCGCCTGGGCTTGTCGCATCTCCGGGTGCTGACGATCACCGGCTTTCCCGGCACGACCACCCCCGGCCTCCTCGACGAGATGAACCGGCTGGCCTTTCCCTACCGATGGTCCACCCGCGCCATCCTCATGGACAAGACCGACGCGACCCGGCTGCTGACCAAAATCCGCCGGCAATGGTTCGCCAAGCGCAAGAGCATCGCGGCGATCATCAAGGAGGTGATGACCAACGAGCAATCCGCGCTCGTGGACACCGATGCCGCGAACAAGGCCGCCGACGCGGATATGGCGTTGCAGGAACTCGGCGCCGACATGGCCGGCATGGCCTATGTCACGGCGACCGTCACCGTCTGGGACGAGGACGCCCGCCGCGCCGACGAAAAGCTGCGGCTGGTCGAGAAAATCATCCAGTCCCGCGATTTCAGCGTCATGGTCGAGACGGTCAATGCCGTCGACGCCTGGCTCGGCAGCCTGCCCGGACATGCCTATGCCAATGTCCGCCAGCCGCCGGTCTCGACGCTCAACCTTGCCCACATGGTCCCTTCGTCCGCTGTGTGGGCGGGGCCGGAACGGGACGATCACTTCGGCGCACCCCCGCTGCTTTACGGCAGAACCGAAGGATCGACCCCGTTCCGGCTGTCCCTTCATGTCGGCGACGTAGGCCATACCCTTGTCGTCGGACCGACCGGCGCCGGCAAGTCGGTGCTGCTGGCGCTGATGGCCTTGCAGTTCCGTCGGTACGCGCGCTCACAGGTCTTCGCCTTCGATTTCGGCGGCTCCATCCGCGCCTCCGCACTCGCGATGCAGGGTGACTGGCATGATCTCGGCGGTGAACTGACCGACGCTTCCGAGACGTCGGTTTCGTTGCAACCGCTGGCCCGCATCCACGAGACATCCGAACGTGCCTGGGCCGCCGACTGGATCGTGGCGATCCTGATGCGCGAGAACATCCAGATCACGCCCGAGGTGAAGGAACATCTCTGGACCGCGCTGACCTCACTTGCCTCGGCTCCGGTCGGGGAACGCACCATCACCGGCCTCGCCGTGCTGCTTCAGTCCAATGACCTGAAACAGGCGCTGCGCTCCTATTGCGTCGGCGGTCCCTATGGTCGGCTGCTCGATGCGGAGGCCGAGCATCTCGGCTCGTCGGATGTGCAGGCATATGAGATCGAAGGCTTGGTCGGCACCGGCGCGGCGCCCGCCGTCCTCTCTTACCTGTTCCACCGTATCGGCGACCGGCTCGATGGCCGGCCGACGATGCTGATTATCGACGAGGGCTGGCTGGCGCTCGATGACGAAGGGTTCGCGGACCAGCTCAGAGAATGGCTCAAGACCCTGCGCAAAAAGAACGCCAGCGTCATCTTCGCCACGCAGTCGCTGTCGGACATCGACAATTCGGCCATTGCACCCGCGATCATCGAAAGCTGCCCGACACGGCTTCTGCTGCCAAATGAGCGCGCCATCGAGCCGCAGATCACCGCGATCTATCGCCGCTTCGGCCTCAACGATCGCCAGATCGAGATCCTCGCACGGGCCACGCCCAAGCGGGACTACTACTGCCAGTCGCGGCGCGGCAACCGCCTGTTCGACCTCGGATTGTCAGAAGTCGGGCTGGCGCTTTGCGCGGCATCGGCCAAGTCCGATCAGGCCCTGATCAGCGACATCCTCGCCGAGTATGGCAGCAACGGGTTTCTCGCCGCCTGGCTACGTGTACGCGGCGTCGATTGGGCGGCCGATCTCATCCCGGACCTCACCAATCTCGCGACCGAAAGCGAACACCTGCCGCCAGTCGTCGATGAAAACGAATTCGGCATCATCCTGGAAGAAGAGGAGATTACCCCATGAAGCGCGCAATTCCCCGGTTCATCCGCATGGCAAGCGCCTCGACGCTCTTGCTTGCGCTCTCCGTGCCGCTGGCTCTGGCGCCGGTGTTCACGACACCGGCCCATGCCTTCTTCGGCGGGTTCGGCCGGATCGTCTATGACCCGACCAACCATGCCGAGAACCTGCTGACCGCCGCGCGCACGCTGGAACAGATCAACAATCAGATCACCTCGCTCCAGAACGAGGCACAGATGCTGATCAACCAGGCCCGCAATCTCGCGAGCCTGCCGTATTCGTCGCTCCAGCAGCTTCAGCAGAACGTCCAGCGCACTCAGCAGCTTCTCGGTCAGGCCCAGAACATCGCCTTCGATGTGCAGAACATCGACCAGATGTTCCAGCAGGACTACGGCAATCTGTCCCTGACCGCGACCGACCAGCAGCTCATTGCCGATGCCCGGTCCCGCTGGGAGAATACCGTCGGGGGCCTCCAGGATGCCATGCGGGTGCAGGCCGGCGTTGTCGGCAACATCGACAGCAACCGGGCCGAGATGTCCGCGCTCGTCGGCGAAAGCCAGGGCGCGACCGGCGCGCTTCAGGCCACTCAGGCCGGCAACCAGCTTCTCGCCCTCCAGTCGCAGCAGCTTTCCGACCTGATCGCGGTCATCTCGGCCAATGGCCGGGCCGAGGCCCTCATGGAGGCCGAACGCGCGACCGCCGCCGAGCAGGGCCGCATCCAGCGCGAGCGGTTCCTCACCCCGGGTTCGGGCTACCAGCCCGGCAACGCGCAGATGTTCAACTGAGCCGGGGAGGGCAGATCATGGAAGGGAAGGTGCTGGTCCGGATTGCCGCCATCGTGTTCGTCGCCGTCGCGATCACCGCGGCGATCATCGAGATGACCCGCGAGGAAGCCCCCGCGCCAGCACCTTCCGCTCCTGCTCTTTCGCGTCAGGTCGATCCCCTGCGCGAAGGGCAGCGCCGCTGTCAGGAGATGGGAGAGGCGGCAGCCAATGATGCCGCCTGCCTGGGCATCTGGGCCGAGACCCGCGACCAGTTTCTCGGCCGGACACCCGCGCCGTCGACGCCTGGCCCGGATGAGGGGCGATAATCATGGGCGGGACGGGGGTCATCGACAATTTTCTCGGCATCTTCACCGGCTACATCGACTCGGGCTTTGGCCTGCTCGGCGGTGAGGTTGCCTTTATTGCCACGACGCTCATCGTCATCGACGTGACGCTCGCCGCCCTGTTCTGGGCCTGGGGCGCCGACGACGACATCATCGCGCGCCTGGTGAAGAAGACGATCTTCGTCGGCGTCTTCGCCTATATCATCGCCAACTGGAACAATCTCGCCCGCATCGTCTTCGAGAGCTTCGCCGGCCTCGGCCTCATGGCCTCGGGCACGGGGTTTTCTGCCGCCGATCTCCTGCGCCCTGGCCGCGTCGCCCAGATCGGCCTCGATGCCGGGCGCCCGCTGCTCGAATCCATTTCCGATCTCATGGGCTGGATCGCGGTCTTTGAAAACCTCGTGCAGATCCTCTGCCTGTTCTTCGCCTGGGCACTGGTGATCCTCGCCTTCTTCATCCTGGCGATCCAGCTCTTCGTCACCCTGATCGAGTTCAAGCTGACGACGCTTGCAGGCTTCGTGCTGATCCCCTTCGGTCTCTTCGGCAAGACCGCCTTCATGGCTGAAAGGGTCCTGGGCAATGTCGTCTCGAGCGGCATCAAGGTGCTGGTTCTCGCCGTCATCATCGGGATCGGCTCGACGCTCTTCGGCCAGTTTACCGCCGGGTTCGGTGGTGCGACGCCGACCATCGACGACGCGATGGCGATTGTGCTGGCGGCTTTGTCGTTGCTGGGTCTCGGTATATTCGGCCCCGGCATCGCCACCGGCCTCGTCTCTGGCGGCCCGCAACTCAGCGCTGGTGCCGCTGTTGGGACCGGCCTGGCTGTCGGCGGCGCCGCAATCGCTGCCAGTGGCGCGACCATGCTCGCCGCGCGGGGCGGCGGTGCCGCACTCTCGGGCGGTGCTGCGCTTGCGCGCGGTGGCGCCTCGGCCGCAGGTGCAGCCTCGTCAGCCTATACCCTCGGCTCTATGGGCGACTCCGGTGCGGCCGGGGTCGCCTCCGGGCTTGGCGGTGTGGCGCGGGCCGCAGGCTCGGCTGCCATCTCGCCTTTGAAACGAGCAGCCTCCCGCGCCGCCGACAGTGTGAGATCCAGCTACTCCGATGGCGCAAAAGCCGGGTTCGCGGCGTCCGGCGGCAGCTCCTCCATGGGCACGGTCGGGGGCGGCCCTTCGCCCGAGCCGTCATCACCCTCAGCCGCCGATGGTCCGCCGGCCTGGGCGCAGCAGATGCGCCGCAGTCGGGCCATGAGCCATGGCGTCACCGCTGCCGCCCATGCCGTCCGGTCCGGTGACAGCCACGGTGGCGGCTCCTCCGTCAGCCTTTCCGAAAGCGACCGCACATGAACATCTTCAAACGACCGACGACCCACTACGGCAAGGTGCCGGAACCCGAGACGCCCTATCAGCGCGCCGCGCAGGTCTGGGACGAACGTATCGGCTCTGCCCGCGTCCAGGCACGAAACTGGCGCTACATGGCCTTCGGCTCCCTGATCCTCGCGGCAGGTTTCGCCGGGGCTCTCGTCTGGCAATCGGCGCGCGGAACCGTCGTGCCCTGGGTGGTTCAGGTGGACAATCTCGGCCATGCGCAGGCCCTCGCGCCGGCAGCGGCCGATTATCGACCGACCGATCCGCAGATCGCGTTCCACCTCGGCCGTTTCATCGAACAGGTGCGCGCGCTCCCGGCCGACGCCATCGTCGTCCGTCAGAACTGGCTCAGAGCCTACGAGTTCACCACCGACCGGGGCGCGGCGGCGCTGAACGACTACGCCCGCTCCAACGATCCGTTCACGCGCGTCGGTCGACAGCAGGTCGCCGTCGAGGTGTCGAGCATCATCCGGGCGTCCCCGGACAGTTTCCGCGTAGCCTGGACCGAACGCCACTACGAGAACGGCCAGCTCTCCACCACCGAGCGATGGACCGCGATCCTGACCATCGTGATCCAGTCCCCGCGGGACGCCGAGCGGCTGCGCGCCAATCCCCTGGGAATCTACGTCAACGCGATCAACTGGTCGCGGGAGATGAGCCAATGATCCGCACGTCTCTGAGTAACCCCGCCTTTCCGGTTTTCCGTAAACCCTGTGCGGCTTTGCTGCTTTCCGCCACCATGCTGGCCGGCTGCGCGACCAATCGGACGCCGCAGTTCAGCTACGATGCCGATGTGCCGCCCTTGCCGACCGTGCAGGCGGCTGCGACCGACACAACGCCCCGGCCGCTGCATGTCCCGCCCGCCTGGACTGTGGCGCGGGGCGGCGAGGCTGCCGGCACGGCCACGGCCCGCGTCGAGAACGCCAATGCCGCGGCCCGCGTCGAGCCGCGCCGGGAAGGCTACTACAATGCCATCCAGATCTATCCGTGGAGCGAAGGCGCGCTTTATCAAGTCTATGCCGCCGTCGGGCAGATCACGACCATTGCGCTGGAGCCGGGCGAGAGCCTGACCGGCGCGGGACCGATTGCCGCCGGTGATACTGCCCGCTGGATCATCGGTGACACCGAGAGCGGCAGCGGCCCGACCCGCCGGGTGCATGTGCTGGTGAAGCCGACTCGGCCGGACATCGCGACCAACCTCGTCATAACCACCGACCGCCGGATCTACATGATCGAGCTGCGCGCACGAGAAGCACTCTACATGCCCGCCGTCGCCTGGGCCTATCCCGCACCACCGCCGGGCAGCCGCGCGACCGCGCCGTCGGCCCCCGTCATCCCGGCCGAGGCCGCGCGCAACTATCGTTACGGCTTGCAGTTGCAGGGCAGCAGTCCGCCATGGCGGCCGGTTTCCGTCTTCGACGACGGCAGGCGTGTCTATGTCGTTTTCCCGCGCGGCATCATTCAGGGCGAGATGCCGCCCCTGTTCGTCCTTGGGTCGGACGGTGAACCGCAGATCGTCAACAGCCGCATTCATCAGAACATCCTGATTGTGGACAGGCTGTTTGGTGCGGCCGAATTGCGCCTTGGCTCTGGCGACCGCCAGCAGGTCGTCAGAATCGTCCGCGTCGAGCAGACGGAGGCCGCAGCCCAACCAGCCGGAGCGACCACGGGAGGATCACCCTCATGAGCGGCACCGACACCACGGCTCCCATGCGGTTGCGCGCCGAGCCGCCCCGCGTCACCCGCCTGTCGCGCAAGATGCTGGCGGGCGTGGGAGCCGTCGCGCTTCTCGGCATCGGGGGCGCACTGATTTACGCCCTCCAGACCCGCGATGCAGGACCGGCAAGCGAAGAACTCTATTCGACCGAGAACCGGCCCACGGCAGATGGGCTTGCCGGCTTGCCGCGCGACTATACCGGCCCGGTCTTGGGACCGGCGTTGCCGGGAGACCTCGGCCGTCCGATCCTCGAGGCGCAGAACCGCGGACAGCCGGTCGTGCCGTCAACCATCGCGACATCGACCGTCGATCCCGAAGAACAACGCCGTCTCGCCGAGGAAGAAGCCGCACGCTTGAGCGGTGTGTTCTTCCAGGCCGGCCCGCGCACGGCAACCCCGTCGGGAACGTCCATGTCCGGCCTTGCTGGCCTCGGCCTCGGCCTCGGCGGGCAGCCGGACGGACAGAACCGCCATACGGATTTCCTCAACGGCCCAGTGGATCGGCAGACCGTTGCGCCGGATCGCGTCGCGCCGCCGGCATCGCCCTATATCCTTCAGGCCGGGGCCGTGATCCCGGCCGCGCTCATCACCGGCATCCGTTCGGACCTGCCCGGCCAGATCACCGCGCAAGTGACGGAGAACGTCTATGACAGCCCGACCGGCAGCCTGCTCCTGATCCCGCAGGGAACGCGCATCATCGGCCAATACGATGACGGCGTGACCTTCGGCCAGCGCCGCGTGTTGCTGGTGTGGAACCGCCTGATCCTGCCGGGCGGCCGTTCCATCGTTCTGGAGCGCCTGCCGGGCGCGGACGCCAGCGGCTACGCCGGGCTTGAGGATGGCGTCGATTACCACTGGTGGGATCTGATGAAAGCCGCAGGGCTGTCCACGCTGCTAGCCGTCGGCACGGAGCTGGCGACGAGCGACGAGGACCGGCTGATCCGTGCCATCC
The DNA here is from genome assembly GCF_004363725.1 of Aquamicrobium defluvii. Lineage (GTDB taxonomy): Bacteria > Pseudomonadota > Alphaproteobacteria > Rhizobiales > Rhizobiaceae > Mesorhizobium > Mesorhizobium defluvii. Next base: position 42,119 of record NZ_SNZF01000018.1, read on the forward strand.
GCGACGGGGCGCAGGATACCGTCAATCAGGCAGGCCAGCAGATTGTCCAGCGCCAGTTGCAGGTCGCGCCCACGCTGACCATCAGGCCCGGTTTCCCGGTCAGGATCATCGTCACCCGCGACCTTGTGTTCGAGCCGACAGGAGGTTGACCATGACCAAGCTGAAACTCGGCCCGCTGACGGACGACAAGCCCGTGAAGATCACGGTGGAACTGCCCGCGCCGCTTCACCGCGATCTGATCGCCTATGCCGAGGTACTGGCCCGCGAGAGCGGCCAGTCCGTCGCCGATCCCGTCAGGCTTATCGTGCCGATGTTGGAGCGGTTCATCGCCACGGATCGTGGCTTTGCAAAGGCGCGAAAGATCCGCTCATGACGTGATCGGGTGTTTGGCCGGGCCGGTTGCCGCGATCATCTCCATGAGCGCGTCTATCACGCTCTGCGTCGAGTCCCACTTCGCCGCGTGGTCCAGCAGGCGGTTCTGAATGTTCAGACTGACCGCTCCGTGGATCGTTGACCAGAACATGAAGCCGTAGCGTTGCAGGTCAGCACCCGGCAAGTAACCATGCTCCTGAGATGAGCGCAGGCCTGTCAGCAGCAGACTCAGGACCTGACGACCCGCTTCGCTTGACCACGGATCATCGCTCACCCCAAGCTTCGGGGGCGGTGAGAACATCAGCCGGTACAGAGTGGGGTTCTCCAGGGCGAAGCGCGCATAGGCATAGCTGCCATCGCGCAAATAGCCGAACGGATCGCCTCGCATCTGTTCGAAAACCGCGAACTTCTCATTGTAGAGCCGTCCAAAGCCTTCATCACGTGCCGCGCGCAGCAAAGCATTCTTGTTACGGAAATGGCCGTAAAGGGCCGGCGCCGTGCATCCCACGGCTTGTGCCACCGCCGTCAGTGGAACACCGAAGTCGCCCTGCTGTGCCAGCAGGCGGATCGTTTCCTCGACCGCGCGGCGAGGAATATCAAGTTCCTGCTCCTTCCTGGGCCGAGCCATCGGGATCCCTGCTGCAACTGTGCGTGAAAACTGAATGTGATTTATTTTTTTCGTTGACGGACCCGTTGTCAAGCAGCACCATTCCAAGAACTGAATGACATTCAGTTTGAGGCGGAGAGGAGGGGAGATGGTCGCGTACGAATCTGGGCATCATGGTGCGCGCCTCTCTTGTGGCACGCGCCGTCGCCTTCGCCGGCAGGCCGCGACCGAACGCCGGCCAGAAGCCGACTGCGGTTCGGGATGATGCGTCATGCCTGCGCGCCGGAACAGGGACGCCCCATCTGGTAGCTCCGTCCTCGCGCGTATTGTCGAGGGCAGCGCCGGTAAGAACACAATCCGGTTGCGCCAGCTGCGGCATTTCCTTGCAGCGGCGGACCAAGGGAGTTTCCGCAAGGCAGCAATCGCGCTCGCCATCAATGAATCGTCGGTCAGCCGCCAGATCCGCGACCTTGAGGATGAATTGGGTGCTTCTCTTTTCATACGACATTCGGGCGGGGTGCGGCTGACAGTCGCCGGGCAGGAGTTTCTGCGCAGCGCCCGGCATGCCCTTCGGCAGATCGACATCGGCGTGACAAAAGTCGCTGCGGTTGGCCGGGCTGACCAGGGACTGCTCAAGGTCGGAATTTTCTCGTCGCTGGCGTCGGGGTTTCTGTTTGACCTCCTGCGGAAGTTCGGGAGGCACCATCCGACGGTTCAGATCGACCTCATGGACGGAAATCCTGCCGAGCATGTCGCGGCTGTCCGGAAGCTGGACCTGGACATCGCCTTCATTACCGGAACCGCTCGCTGGGATGGCTGCGAAACGGAGCATCTCTGGTGCGAACGGGTCTTTGTCGTGCTGCCGACCGACCACCCGCTGGCTGCCAAAGCCCAACTCGGATGGCCTGATCTGACAGGTGAACGCTTCATCGTGAGCGATGTCGCACCGGGCCAGGAGATCCACGACTATCTGGTCGCTCACCTTGCCGGTCTCGGTCATCACCCTGACATTCACTCCCAGCATGTGGGCCGCGACAACATCCTGTCGCTGGTCGCGGTCGGTCGTGGCCTCACCTTGACGAGCGAAGCCACCACCGTCGGGCAATTTCCGGGGATCGCATTCCGGCAACTGGCGGACGAAGTGTTGCCGTTCAGCGTGGTCTGGTCTGATCAAAACGATAACCCGGCCTGCCGACGCTTGTTGAGCATGGCTCGCGCGATGGGGAAAGCTTCTGTGCTGTCACAACCACCTCTCTGAGGATGGCAACCCTCGAAGCAAGAATGTCGTGGGGCTTTCCTCTGGCTCGCGTGCTCTCGAACAGCAACCACCTTCAGATCCGACGGATAGTCTCACCTCCGCCGGATGCGCGCCGCGATAGCCCAGGCGCTCGCCCCTTCGGACGACATTTGCAGTGGAAACAACTATCAGGAACCCCTGTTTCGATCATGACGTGCAGCGATCCACTGGCCGAGACTCTTCAATTCGGCCGCGCTGAAGCCCGTGGCCATCGCATCGGCAGCGCGCTGCATCATCGCCCGATCGTCCGGGGCCGTGGACTTCGCAGGCCAGGACGATCGAAAGTGCTCGCAGGCATGGCTGAACCCGGCCGCCCAGTTCCGCATGGCCATCTGGCTGCGCCCGGACATTGCGGCCGTGAATTCCGCAGGCTTGTTCGCTTGGTCTACGCAGGCGTTCGCGCGCATCAGGATCAGATCGGCGAAGCGCTGGATACTGTCCGGCGTCAGGTTTCCAATGGCGCTGCCGAGGATTTCGGGCAACCACCTGTTGGGCGCGATCACCTTCGGCGCGATGGTGACCGACATCAGGAACCCGTCGATCCAATCCGCCGTGATCGCCGAGCCCTTCACGAGGCGTGCCAGTTCGCCCTTCCGCTCCGGCTTTGGCGTACATGCCTCCGCCTCTTCCGCCCATTCCTCGAGCGTGGCGTCCGGATTCACGTCCGGGTCGTCGAATACCCATGCCTCGACTGTCTGGTCGTGGACATCGGCCATGACCGGGATCCTCTTCAGATCGCGTCCTTCGAGGAGCGCCACAGCCGTGGCCGTGAAGCTGTTGGCGTCCGGGTGGTCGGCCGCCGTCAGCACATCGGCCGCCCGCGCGACAAGTCGCGCCCAGAAGTCGCGTCGGGTCTCGAGCCATCGCCACAGCGCCGAGTCCAGCGCGCGCGGGCTGTGGCGGCCCTCGAGCACCTCATGCGCATGATCGCTTTCCTCGAACCAGCTCTGGACGATCTCATGACGATCCCACCAGCCTTCGCTGGCATTGATCAGCTTGCCTCGCGCCTGCGCCGAGAGGTCGCGTATACGTTCCGACGCGGGCAAGGCAGAGATCATGGCTTCGGTCGTGACGGCTTCAGGTCGCAGCTTGTCGAGGCCGCAGAGTTCCGCCACCTCGATGAGTCCCGGGGCCGGGGGCAGCCCTGCTGCCAGGCCATCGGCCAGCGCCATGGCGAGGCTGCCTTCGAGCCAGGAGAGGGGCACCTTGACCGCGCCGGTTTCCTGGCTGATGCGGCTGATCAGCGCCTTCTGTTCGCTCGCCGACGTGCAGGGCACGGCATAGGCGTCCTTGACCCCGTGGCCCTGCTTGAAGAGCAGCATCGCGGTCTTGCGGCTTCCGCCCGATTGCAGCGCGATCATGAGGCTTTGCGCGCCGCCGCCATCGGGCAGTGTGGCCATGACCGAATTGATGGTCCACGGCTTGGCTGATGCGCCGGTCACCAGGCCCGACCGCATGGCGAGTTTCAATGCCTTGTCCACCGAGGCGCGGGCCTCGTCCTGAGGCATCCAGCTGCGCAGGATCACCATCTTGCCTGCAACCTCTTCCGACAGCGTGCCGGCGGTGGCGCGTTCGCTCAGCGCCCATGCAGCCGCAGCGCGGATCTGCGCTGACGGATCGAGCAGCCAGAAACATGCCAGCTTCACGTGGATCGGCTCCGATCGTCCAACCGACCATGCAATGACGTGCTGACGCATTGCCGACGGCATTGCCGGGAACGTCTCGGTCAGCGCTGCATGCAGCGCGAGCGCATCGCCCTCGGTCTGCTCGATCAGACTGCGGAACAGATCTTCCAGCGCCGCCTCCGCCGCGATAAAATCCTGCGGAGCAGGATCGGGCGCTGCGCGCATCATATCGGCGGAAGAAACCTCCAGAGATGCGGGTGCGGGCAGTCCGTTCCTCGTCCATGCGCTTGCAAGAAGCAGGCGGTGGAAGGGGCTCAGGCGCCCCTGGCCAGAAGCCAGTTCGACCGCGTCCGCCACCGCCTCAAGAAAGGCATCGCCGCGCTTCTTTCGGTTCTCCTTGGCGATACGCGCGGCACTCAGTGCCGATGCCAGCAATTCGGTGAGTGGCTCCAGCTCCGGGGCACTCTCCTCCGTGGCGCAGAGCTTCGCGACCAGACGCCCACCCAATGCAGGCCGATGCAGCATCGTAAAGCTTGCGCGGTCGAGAATCTCGCCGCGCGCGTTATCATCGTCCCGCAGCCGCGACAGTTCCGCCAATGCTGTCTCGATCGGTCCTTCCGACACGTATCCCTACTTTCTGAATCACGCCACCGCTGCCGTGGCCAATTTGTACCATCATTCTTACCTGCGGGACGACGAGCAACCCATCTCGACTATTCGACCGACTTTTCGATGAACCCGAGTGTGTTGGCGTTTTCGACCAGCGTTCTGACCTTTGCCCGATCGAGGCCAGAAGGGACCTCGGCTTCGATTTCGAGCCTCAACTTCACATCGCTACCGGGAATGATGGTGAGTTGTTCGACGATGGCCTCAACGATCTGGTGCATGTCCCGCGCCGGCCTCTCGGCAGATACCATCACCGTTCCGGCAAATCGGGTCGGCCTCTTTTCCGTGGTGGTGGATTCTGATGTACCGCCGGTGTTCTGGCTACCGCTAGTTTCCCCTGAGGTCTCGGTCGCCTCGTCGGGATTACCGGTCGGCTCAGGCGGCACTGGCGACGGTCTATGTGTTTCCGCAACATCCGGTTTCACAATAATGCTGTCGCTATCGATGACCACAACGGCGTTGCCAGCGTGTGAGATCGCGAGACCCAGATAGGTGCCTGTCTTCTCGTCCCACCGCTCGGCATAGGCAAAGGGGCCGGGCAGAATGCCGCTCACGGCAGCCTGCACGGCCTTGATCAGCACCTCCTGGCTTTTGATGCGCGGAAGATAGATGTAGCGATTGAGAAACTCTCGCAGTTCCTTCAGGGACAGATGGGGCTTGCCGTTCCAGATGTATTTCTGGAGATCACGGTCGAGGCGAGACGGCCCCAGTTCCACGAGCAAGCCTTCTTCGGCGACCAGCTTCTTGCTGGCGCGCGCCAGCAGCCCGTCCTGCGCCGGAATTTTGCCCGACACCCATTCCCAGTCAGCCTGGGCGCTCTCCTGGGTCGGATAGTGCAGATAGCACCATGCCTCTTTCAGGCGCGTCTTCATCGTCTCGTTGGCCTCCGACAGTTGTGTCTTGGCCAGCGCACTGTCGCTCTGGGTGAGGTTGAGCCGCTCGGTGTCACGGACGATCTCGCCCCAGGCAAGGGAGGCGCGCACGGCATCCTTCAGATTATCGAGTTGCCGACTTTCCGCAGCGATGAATACCAGCATGTTGCGATAGACGCGCGGCGTGCTGCCGCGCTGCATCAAGATGTCTTTCGCCTCGACCAGCGCGTCCGAACCGTCGCGCCCGTTATGCGGATGCTGGACCCCCAGCACAACGGCACGCACGCCGCCCGCCTCATCGGGGACTTCGGCTGACGAGGCCGGCGCGACCTGAACCGCGTCGAAATGCCCGCGATCGGCGAGGCCATTTACATATTTCCCGAGTTCCGCGTCGATTGTCACATCGACCAGTGCCGCTTCAATCTGTGCCGCCTTATCCGCTGCGATACGGTTGAGGCTCGCCGACATCGAGTACCAGTAGCGGCCAAGATCGGCGTGCATGAACTTCGCCTGGTTGGTCAACCGCCGCAGTGCATCGCCGAAGATCGCCGGACGCTCGCCCGGCTGCACGACCCCGAGATTGATCTGCTTGTCGTCGAGGCCGGTATTCTGCTGCTGGTGCGTCGGAGCTGTGCCCATGAAGATCGTGCGCGCAACGCGCCGAGTCGCCGAATAGCGGTTCAGGTTCGGTGCCGACTGGTCGATCTTGTATGGCGTGGATGCCGTGCCATCGACATCGCCGGCGATGATCGACTGCCAGGTCACGTCGAGATAATGCAGCAACTCCGGCTCAACGCGCGGCGAACTGACCGACACGCTGCCGGGCATGATCATCACCGAGGGGTCACCGCTCATCCAAAGCTCGTGAATGGCCTGCGCCATCAGGCGCAACACGCCGCGTGTGCGCTGGAATTTTTCCAGCGATCCCCAACTCGTATAAAGCTGATCGAACAGTTCGGGATGGATCGGATAGGCTTTTTCCAGCTTGCGCCGGTAATCTTCGTCGGCACAACCCTGCGGGAAGTCGTTGGCGTTTTCCCGGTACAGCTTGGCGAACTGCTTCAGCGTGTTGTCGCGGTGATGGAACTTGTCGCCGGGGATTTCCTTGAACAGCCGCCGCCGGACGATCTCATAGCTTTCTTCCTGGCTTGCCGGTCGCCATGAGGACTCCACGCGGCTGAAGGTCTGCTTGAGGCGGGCAAGTGCTTCTTGCCCACCTTCGCCGCCGACCTCGATCTGCGACGCTGGCAAGGACGCCACCAGCAGAGTGCCGGGGCTGGCCTTGACCGCCTCGGTCAGCGACTGGACGAAAGACAGGTTCGCGTCGAACGAACCGGACGGCAGCCCCTCGACCTTGTAGATCTGCCGCAGATAGGCGACCCATTCGTCGATCAGGATCAGGCAGGGCGCGTATGTCTTGAAGAGCGCCTCAAGCAGGTTCGAGCCCGGCGCAATGCCGCTGGCGTCATTCTCCGCCACCATGTCGAAGCCTTCCGGCCCGCCAAGCTGCCATGCCAATTCGCCCCAGGTCGTGCGGATCTTCCGGCCACCCTCGGCGTTCAGCACGTCTTGCGGTCCCCGCGACGTGCCGACCAGCACCGCGCGGCGGATAGCCTTCGGAACGCTCAGCCCCTGCTTGTCGAGCAACTGGTCCAGCCCCGACAAGTCCTGAACCGGCGTCGGCCCCGCCATGTGGTAAAGCGCCAACATCGAGTGTGTCTTGCCGCCGCCGAAATTCGTTTGCAACTCGACCACCGGATCCCCGCCAGCACCCGCAAGGCGCTTGGCCGCGCCGATTAGCAGCGTGCTCAATCCTTCGGTCAGATAGGTCCGGCTGAAAAACTGCTTCGGATCGCGATACTCGGCCGGCGCGCTGCCCGTATGCACCTTGGCGAGGTCGGCCGCGAACTCGGCCTGCTGGAACTCCCCCGTCGCCACATCCTGGTGCGGCTCGACCACCTCGCGCCACGGCAGCAGGCCCGCCACCGTCTCGACCGAGATTTCCAGCCGCTGGCTTTTGCGCCGCTCCTCGTTGCGCGCCAGTTCGGTGAATTTCGTGCGCAGGATGGTGTCGCGCATCTTGCCGATCTCGGCGGCGACCTCTCCGGCGCTGATCGCTTCCATCAGGCGGCGCATGCTGTCCAGCGCGCGCTCGGCATCGTCATAGGTGAACGGCTCGTTGTGCGAGAGCTTGTTGCGCACATCCAGCAGCTCGGACACATAGGACCGCTCCGGGTGCCCGAGGACCGTGGCGAACGCCTCCTTCCAGAAGGCCATCATGGTCTTGAGCAAGCCCTGCTGGTCCCAGCCCACATTCCCGGTCGAGTTCGGGCGCAACCCCTGAACGCGCTGGACCACCTCAAGCTGCCAATGCCCCTTGATCGCGGTTTCCAGCCGCTTCTCGACAAAGGGGATCAGCGCCGTCGGGATCAGTTCCATCCCCTCGAATACATATTGCCGCGTGCTTTTGGCCATGTTCTGGCTCCCCTCAGAATCCCATACGGATCTGGCGATCCCCGCTTGTGTCGTGAATGCCCGCAGCCGCCTTCGTCAGTTCGGCCCAGTCGGCGATCAGGGCGTTGTAGGCCGTGGCCTCCTTCGCATCCTTCCGCTTGTTCGCGCTGATGTCGTAAAGGCAATAGGCTAGGTCTTTCACCGCCTCGGCCTGGCTGCCGATCTTTTTCAGCAACACGGCGGCATCGTGCGAGATGCCGTCCCGCTCATGCGCCTTGACGAGGTGCTGGAGGCATTCCCACACCGTCAGGTGGCCGTCGCTCTCCGGCTCCCAATCCTCGGCAAGTTCGTCGCGGGTCAGGATGCGGACCTTGCCTGCCGCGCTTTCGACGATTCCGGCGTGCTTGACGCTTTCGACCGAAATGCCGCGCGCGCGGGCGAGGTTGTCGGCCACGCCGTAATCCCCCTTGCCGTTGCCGTTCTGCTGGAACCAGGTGATGGCAAAGCGGGACTCAGAATCGAACTCGCCCTCGATGCCGCCGAGATATTCGTCCAGTTCCCGGTTGATCAGTTGCAGCGCGGTCTTGACGCTCATCGGGCTGTCGTCGGATTCCAGCACGGCCCGGTAGCGCGAGAACACGCCCATGCCGGGGCCGATGGCCGATTGCGGCATGTCGGCGGGGGCGATGTTGGCGGCCTGAAGCTCGGCGATGGCCGGGGGCAGTTCGCGCCTCAACGCGCGGATGAACTCGGCCCGGGTGATGACCTCGGCGGAGGCCTCCTTCTTGCGGCAGACAAGCACGACCGAGTTGGCGAGGGCGTTGGTGCCCGCGGCGATCATCCGGTTCGCCATTTCGGTGCGCATCGGCCATGTGCCGACGACGGCATAACCGGCCTCGACCACGGCTTGCAGAAAGGTTGCCCAGCCGGTGGAACTGATGCCTTCTTGGTCTATCTCGCTCTGCTTGAATGCGTAATAGATCGAGGCGGGGAAGGCATCAGACGACTGTTGCGCCATATTTGCGATAGCTTTTCCCATGCCGTCCATGAAAAATGCCTCGGCCGCATCTCTGCCGCCATGCCGATATGGCGTCGCGACGAGTTCCTCAGCCTTGGGGGTTGCTAGCACCCCGAAAATATCTGGATAAACTGGGCGAAGCGCGGGCTTTAGCCAACAGAAGAAAAAGTCCGAAAGATCGGCATAGCCGATATTATCATAGTAAGGTGGATCAGTCGAAATAACCGTCCCAACGGGGTAGTCAACCGTTTGAGCGTCGTGGTTTCGCTCTAGTCCATCTGCACGAGGGCTGAAGCGTTCAATGACTTTGACGATACTGCCAAGGCTTGTTCGGTAATCTCCAGCGGCATCGGCGAATGCATTGTTCTCGCCAAAGTCCCACAGCATCGGGATGGCCTGTCGGCCAAACAAGTTCCGAACTTGTGTCTTCGATGACTCCCAACGGCAAAGTGAGTTTTGAATATCAGACAGGCGGCTAACGCCAAAACCCAGATACACGCTCACCGCCTCGGCATAGGCTTTTGCGCCCTTGCCGCCGTCGCGGAGCGGGGTTTCGTCGGGGGGCATCCCGGCGGCGAGGGCGTCGGCCTGAACCTGCGCCCGCGCCTCATGCACCAGATCGCTGAACGTGTTCAACGCGACAAGCTGGCGGTTGGTGAACAGTTTTCCGAACGTATCAAGTCCGTAATCCACCGTCCAGAAATTGCGCGGATCGCTCGGCAGGGGCGTTTCCGGCGACCATTCCGGCTTGGCGGAAAGCGCCAGTTCGGCATGATCGGCCTTCGGTTCGACATAGGCGCGGCTGCGGTTGCCCTCGGCCACGATGGCAATCAGGGTCTGCCCCATTTGGCCGGCCTTGCCCTTGGCTTTCACATAGTCCGGCGTGATTGCCGTATCCGAGATGATGCAACGGAAGTTGGCTCCACGACCGGCCTTGGTGCCCTCTTTCGCCGCCGCAAGCTCGGCCTTCGTTCCGCCCTGCCGGATGCGATAGCTGATGGTCTTGGCGTGACGGTCCACGACGGGCTCGACCCAAGCCTCGCGTCCGGCCTTGGAACTCAGCAGAAAGCTCGATGCAATCGGCACCTGCACATCCGCGAATGCCGGGTCTGGGCTCGGCACCGTCCGCGCCCAGATCCAGGCGATCACCGTCGCCTTTCCTCCTCCATACTCCTTTGGCAGGTCCACCTGCGGGTAAAGATGCCCGATACGCTCCCACGCCTTCTCGCGCATCCATTCGCCGTAATATTTCACATCCTCGGCCAGCCCCTCGGCGTTGCGATAGAACGACCGTTCCTTGATGCCGGGGTGGATCGGGGGCATGTCCTTGAACTTCGGTGGGATCTCGATCATCGCCTTGCCGATCATCACCGCCACCGGGTTCAGGTCGGACCCATAGGCCGGCAGGCCCAGCCGCTGCGCCTCGAGCGGGATCGACCCGCCGCCCGAGAACGGGTCATAGACCGGCGGCAGCACCCCGCCGCACGAGCGTCGGATTTCCGCCCGCGCGCGTTCCAGCACCTCCTCGTTGGTCGAGTTCTCCCATTTCACCAGGTCCTCGATGATGGCAAACAGCCGCTGCCGCTCGCGCTCCTGATCCTCATGGGTGGGGAACTGGTCGGGGAGGCTGGAGGGATCGTCCACCAGCTGCGCAAACAGCACCGCCCGGCACGCCGCCAACGGCCGCCGCGCCCACCACAGATGCAGGGTGGAGGGGTGCCCATGCCGGATCGACTTCTCCCGAGCCGAGGCGGCGTTGATGGCCTCGAGCGGGATGGCGACTTCGATCAGTTTCTTCTTGTAGGGTTGGGTCATGCGGGCACCTCTGCCCGCTCAAGCAGGCGCTTTAGATTAAACTGGATCGCGGTGTGTTCGAACGCGGGCTCGTGCTCCGACAACGCCCCCCGGACATATCGCGGCTCACGGGCAAAGCCGCTGTCGATCTGGACGATGGCCAGGACGTATTTGCCCGGTTCGTGCAGCGAGGTGATGATCTCCTGCCGGGTCAACATCACCGTGTCGGCGCCGTCGATGCGGCCCTTGACCTCGATGAAGCGCAGATGCCCGGCGCGGGGATCGAGCGAAGCGATGTCGTAGCCGATCTTCTGCGCGGATACGTCGGTGGGCTCGTTGCCCAAGGCGCGCTCGGCCGCCATGACGGCCTCCATCGCGGCAAGTTCGATCGCACGGCGCGCGGCGGGGTCTTCCGCGAAATGGTTCGGCACACCCGGTGAGGTGGGGGTCTGGCGCGCGTCCAGAAGCCCGCGCGGGATGACGACCATGCCGCCCCGCACGCGCGGGGGCTGCGATGAAATGAAACGCTCACGTTCGAGTTGATCCATGCGGCGTTTCTGACGTTCCGCCAGTTCCTCGGCCCGGCGCTGCGCGTTCTGCCAGTTGACCCGCGTCTTCTTGCCGGCCCGCTCCTCTTCCTTCAATTCGAAGGCGCGCGAGTCCCAATAGTTGATTTCCTTCTTCAGCCGCGCGCGGACTTCCCGCTCGACCTTTTCGATCTCGGGCAGGCGTCGCGCCTTGACCTCGGCGACATGGCGCTGGGCAAGCTCCACCGTTGCGAACCGGACAGCCGCTTTTTCCAGTTCGGTGGTCAGCCAGTCTTCAGCCAGGAGGTCGCTGACACTGGCAACCTCCTCGGCCGTGGCTGGTCGAAGGTTGAGGTGCGGCGCAATCCCCGCGTTGATGGTCTGGCCGGTCTTGTCGATAGCGGCGAACTGAAGCCGCTGCGAAATCACATGCGGCTTGCCGGCGCTGGTCACGCGACCGTCCTGGACCGTGTGCTCCAGCAGGAAGATCGCTGACAATGCGTCGCCCGAATCCGTGTCGTCCACAAGGATCGCGCCTTGCCGCATGATCTGCTCATACTGTTCTCGGATCAGGCTGATCACAGCTTCGAGTAGTGGGTGGCCGGGGCAGACGAAGGCGGCAACGGGCTGCTGGTTGATCTTGTCCTTTTCGAAGCAGATGCGCTCATACTGCTTCTGGATCGGTGCCCCGGTGCCGATCTGACGATCACGCTCGCGGATGCGCGCGGGCACATGGGTGATCTCCCAGCGGCCCTCCTCGCGGCGCTTGAGACGACCGCCCAGATGCTGGAACGCTTCGACGAAGAAGCTCTGGATGTGGTGCGGCTGCAGGCGCAACGCTTCTGCGCGCTCCATTTCGAGTCGCAACTCCTCGACCTTCCCCTCCGGCATGGTGTCGTTGGACAGCGCCCGGCGGCGCAACAGTTCCAGCAGATGCCCCTGATCGACGGCGCCATCGACCTGCTGGAAGAGGCGCGCCTTGACGTCTTCCTGCTCGCCATACTGGATGGCTTCGAACAGTAGATCCTTGAGCGCCGTTCCCTCGAACAGCTCGCCAAGTACATCATAGACGCGCCCGCCGAGGGCTTCGCGCGCGGCTTCCAGCTTTTCAAGCAGCCGCGCATAAACCTCGCCCTCGCGCGTGTCGGCCGCGACGAGATTCCAGAGGTGGCAAACCTCGGTCTGGCCGATGCGGTGGATGCGGCCGAACCGCTGCTCGATCTTGTTCGGATTCCACGGCAGGTCGTAGTTCACCATCAGGTGGCCGCGCTGGAGGTTCACGCCCTCGCCGGCCGCGTCGTTGGCGATCAGGACCAGCATGTCCTTGTCCTGCATGAACCGCTCGACAACCTTGCGCCGTTCCTCGCGCGAGACGCCGCCGTGGATCACTTCCACGGCTTGCGTGTTACCGAGCCGAGCCCGCACCTTGTCGAGCAGGTAGTGCAAGGTGTCCTTGGGTTCGGTGAAGATGATCAGCTTGCGGCGATTGCCGGCGGCGTCGATCATGAGGTCGTCGTCAAGAATACGATTGAGCTGGCTCCACTTCGTGTCCACGCCCGAACGCAGCACGCCAAGTGCCATAGACTCCAGGCCCTTCAGCGTCTCAACCTCCAGTGCAAGTTGCTCGACCGTCTCGGCTGTTGTCGCGCCGGTCGAGATCAGATCCTCGAGCTCGTCTATTTCCTCCTGCCCGTATTCCTCCATGTTGCCCAGCATGTCGGTGTTGATAGTCGGCTCGTCGAAACCGGCCCGGCGGCCCTTGGCGGCAAGGCGCGCTTCGCCCAACTCGTTTTCCAGCCGTTCGCGCCGGCGCTTGAGCGACTGGTAGATGGCGGCCGGCGATGAGGCGAGACGCCGCTGCAGGATCTGCAAGGCAAAGCCGACATTGTTGCGCTTCTTCCCGTCTCCCTCGGCGAAGCGCTGCACACGGTTCATCTCGGTGCGAACATATTCGGTGACGGCGGTGTAGAGCGCGGCTTCTCCTTCCGAGAGCTGATACTTGACCGTGCGCGCCCGCCGCTCGGGGAAGAGCGGCCGGCCATCGAACTTGAGCAGTTCCTCCTTGGTCAGCCGCCGCATCATGTCTTCGGTGTCGGCATAGTGGACGCCGTCCCGGAACCTGCCCTCGAACCGATCGCCATCGAGCAGGGCCATGAAGAGCTGGAAATCCTCTTCCTTGCCGTTGTGCGGTGTCGCCGACATGAGCAGCAGATGCCGGCAGACCTGGCCGAGCTTCTGGCCGACCTGATAGCGCCGCGTATATTTGACCTCGCCCCCGAAATAGGTGGCTGACATGCGGTGGGCTTCGTCGCAGATGATCAGGTCCCATTCACGGGCGCTCATGAGCTTCTCCTGAAGCTCCTCGTTGCGCGCCAGCACGTCGAGGCGGACGATCAGCCGATCCCGGTCGCTGAACGGATTGCCTGACCGCGAGTTCTCGATCATGTCACGGGACAGGATGTCGAATTCGAGATTGAACTTCTGGCCGAGTTCGTCCTGCCACTGTTCGACCAAGCTGCCCGGCGCAACGACGAGACAGCGTTCGAGATCGCTGCGGGCGATAAGTTCCTTGATGAGCAGGCCTGCCATGATTGTCTTGCCGGCACCGGGATCGTCGGCGAGCAGGAAGCGAAGCGGCTGCCGCGGCAGCATCTCGCCATAGACCGCCGAAATCTGGTGTGGCAGCGGATCGACGAGGCTCGTGTGGATCGCCAGATACGGGTCGAAAAAATGCGCCAGCTTGATGCGGTTGGCTTCCGTCACCAGGCGCAGCAGGGCACCATCCGCGTCGAACGACCAGGGCCGTCCGTTCTGCTCGACATCAAGACGATGCTCATCGTCTCGATAAAGGACAGCTTCAGCCACCGTGCCGTTGTGGTCGCGATAGACGACGTTGATTGCCTGATCGCCGATCCAGTCCACTGACACGACCTGCACGGGTTGGATCGAGGCAATTCCCCGCACCGATGCGCCGTTCTTGATGTCTTCAAGCCTTGCTGTCATCGGTCAGCACTTCCTTTCGGCACGTTCAAAGTCGAAGCCCCGCCTTCTCCAGGGCGGCCTCCGTCTCCTTACGATTTACTGTCACAATATGCTGCGTATAGGCACTTTGCTTCGCAGCGTCGCCAAGCAAACCAAGCCGTTTCAGCACATAGAAAAGCATCGCGTAGCGGACGGAAAGTGCGCCGTTGCCGCGGTCCAGCCCATAGTCTTTGGCGACGACCTTCTTCTGGCTCTCGGTAAGGGCAGGGTGAGGCCCGATAACTACGTCGAAGTAGTTGTTCCAGAGCCAGTCCTGCTCACCGGCTTCGCCTGGCTCACCCTGCGAGCCGACTTCGAGGATGCGCGGCAACAAGAAGTCCTTGAACTTGTGCTCCAAGTGGCAATAGGCCCGCGCGTGCCAGCGGAAACCGTCATGACCGAAGGCATGCGGCGTGATCCGTCGCCAGATGGGGTCCGGCCGCACCTTGTTCATCGACTGGTAGAGGACATCGATGGACACGCCCTCGCGGATGGCATCGAGAATCTTGCGCAGGACCGTGATGTCGATGTCCCGTTTGGGGGTCAGCGCGACATCGGCGCTGGGAAGCGATGCAATCCACGACTCGCTCGCGGGGACAACGCCTTCGGCGACCGAGCGAAGCTGGGAGAGATAGGCGTAAGGGTCCGGATCGACGAAGCGTAGAACGAATTTCTCGGCGGCGACGTAGCGCTTGGCGCGGGTGTCATATTCGATGTTTCCGGGTGCGCGTTCCTGATAGAGTGTCAGGTCCTTCGACGCCTGAGGGACGGATACGCCAAAGAAATCCTTGATATCAGAACGGTTTATCGACCCCTCCCAGAACAGGCGGAACTCGATGAACTCCAGTCTTTGTTCGACGCCCCAGCGCAATTTTGATCCCTTTGTGGGTTGAGAAACTATACTGTCATTGACGTGCGATGCGTATAGTTCATATATGTGACATCCCAGCCGAGTCAATGAGAGGAGAGGGGGCAGTGGCCGACAGGTACGTTACCAAACATCCGAAGGGTTGGGCAGTGAAAGCCCCTGGAGGCGAAAGGGCGAGCAGCGTTCACGCCACGCAGCGCGCGGCCGAGCAGGCAGCAAAGCAGACGGTTCGCAATCTCGGTGGCGGCGAAGTCCGCATTCAGGGGCGTGATGGTCGCTGGCGGGATTCTGACACCGTGCCGCTGGGCAATGACCCGAACCCGCCCAAGGACAAGAAGCACTAGGACCGAGGCGGCATCGCCACATTTCCAGCTTGGGAGCCCACGATGATCCTGACCGACAACGAGACCAAGGTCGATCTCCTCAACAATGAGGCGATCGCCGCGACGATCATCGAGCTCCTTCGCGATAGGCCGGATCAGCCGGTGACCGTTGGCGTCCATGGCGATTGGGGTGCCGGCAAGTCGAGCGTTCTGGAGATGATCGAGGCCGGTTTCGAGGGCGAAGCGAAGGTCCTGTGCCTCAAATTCAACGGCTGGCGCTTCCAAGGCTTCGAAGACGCCAAGATCGCTCTGATCGAGGGAATCGTTACTGGTTTGGTCGAAAAGCGGCCCGCCCTCACCAAGGCAGGCGAAGAGGTAAAGGCTGTTTTCCGTCGAATCGACTGGCTGAAGGTCGCGAAGAAGGCAGGTGGTCTCGCGTTTACTGCGTTCACCGGTATCCCGACACCAGAGCAAATTCAGGCTATCGTGGGGACGCTCGAAGGAATTCTTGATGATCCAGCAAAACTCGCCACCAAGGAAAATGTCGCAGCCGCCATCGACGGTGTGAAAGACTTGTTGAAGCCGGCCGGTGAAGGCGGATCGACTAACGTGCCCGAAGAGATCAACGCCTTCCGCAAGGCGTTCGACGGTCTCCTCGACAAAGCTGGCGTCGAGCAACTGGTCGTTCTAATCGACGACCTTGATCGCTGCCTTCCCGACACGGCAATCGAGACGCTCGAAGCTGTGCGCCTCTTCGTCTTCACGTCACGCACCGCGTTTGTCGTCGCCGCCGATGAAGCGATGATCGAATATGCGGTGCGCAAACATTTTCCTGACTTGCCTGACACGACTGGGCCGCAGACCTATGCCCGAAACTATCTGGAGAAGCTGATCCAGGTGCCGTTCCGCATTCCGGCTCTCGGTGACACCGAGACACGCATCTATGTGACGCTGCTGCTCGTGGGCGCAGAGCTCGGCGATGTTGATCCGGCCTTCAACAGCCTCATTGACGTCGCCCGCGAGCGGCTGAAGCGGCCATGGACATCTGGCACGCTCGATGCTGCCACCGTTAAGACGGCGCTGGGCGACAAAGCCCCGCGAGCGAACAGCGCTCTGGCACTCAGCGATCAGATCGGGCCGATACTCGCCAGCGGGACCAAGGGGAATCCGCGTCAAATCAAACGATTCCTCAACACACTGGTCTTGAGGCAGCGAACCGCTGAAGCCCGCGGTTTCGGCGATGACGTCAAGCTTCCCGTTCTCGCCAAGCTGATGCTCGCCGAGCGGTTCCTCCCGCGCCTGTTCGACCAGATCGCCGCTGCCGCCGCTACCGCACCGGATGGCAAATGCTCCGATTTGGCGGAACTTGAAGCAACCGCAAACGGCACGGGAAACGACGAGGAAAAGGTGAAACCGGCCAAGGCAGCAACCGGCAAGGGCAATGCGGCGGATAAGGCCGCACCCAAGCCGGTGGCCCCGAAAGCAGCTGACAGTGCGCTGTTGGGCGAGTGGCTTTCGTCGCCCACCATCAAGGACTGGGCCGCGGTGCCAACCAAGATAGGCGACGAGGATCTCCGTCCCTATCTGTTCGTCGCCAAGGACCGTAAGGACTATTTCGGCGCCGCCTCTGTGCTCGGACACCTGGCTACCGTCGTCGAGCAGCTCTTCGGCGGGAAACTCGCGGTCCAGGGTCTCGAAGGCGATCTGAAGCGCCTCGCGTCTCCCGAAGCCGCCAAGGTCTTCGAGGCGGTGCGCGGGCGTATCGTCGGCAGCGACATCTTCGAGACCGAGCCGGCCGGCGTGGACGGCCTAGCCGTCCTCGTCAAAGCTCACCCCACTCTTCAGGGCGATCTCCTCGACTTCCTCGAAGCGCTTCCCCAAGGCCGACTGGGACCGTGGGCGTGCAGAGGATGGGAGAGCGCGCTCAAGGACGTCGAAGCCACGCAGCGATTTAATCGGCTACTCCAGATCTGGGAAAAGGATGGTGGAGCGATGCTCAAAGCTGCGGCCAATGGCGTGTTGCGCACGCGCCAAGGAGTACGCTGATGGGCACGTCCAGCGCTTTCGGCGGCCAGGGCGGCGGCACGCCGCTCGTCCCGAGTTGGCTCGGCAATGAAGGTTCGCCGCCCGCCGCGCCAGACGGAGCCACACCTCCCAACGGCGGCGGCGCGCCACCTGCCCAACCGCCCGCCAGACCACCGGCACCTCCCGAAAGGCCGCCCGTTCCCCCGACGGCGGACCCAACACGCTTCTCGGCGGCCCGTGGCAATTTCTCCCGCTTCGCCGGCTCCGGCGGAGACGATCGCAAAGCCCTCGGCCGAGCCGTATCTCATTATGTCGGATCGTCTTCGGGTGGGGCGCGAACGGCAGCAGCCCGGATGGGGTCGGCGCGCGGCGCCGGCAGCCGCCTCCTCGGCTTCCTGTCGGACGCGGCAAGGCGTGGCGCGACCGAGGCGCTCCGCGCCCTCAATCTCGGCGCGCTCGCCGGCCGGCCGATCGAGGAGATATTCCTGGGGCTGGCCGACTATGTGTGCCCGGACGGCGGCACCATCGACGAAGGCATCGCCAGGGAGGCGTTCGTCGAGACGATTGCCGACCTGGCTGGCGCGGGGATAACTGACCTCGACAGCCTAACTCCCGACCAGATGCAGACTGTCTTCGAGCTCTATGCGACGAACGCGATCGAGGCCCGGCTCTGCAACGACATCGGTTTGAAGGCGGTGAGCCTGCCCTCCGACAGCCGCCAAGCGGCGCGGGTCCAGGCGCAGTTGAACGATTTCATCCGGCGTGCCGTCGCCGACGCTCTGACGACGGCACGCGCGGCCGTCGCCGCACTGACGCCCGATCGCGTACTCGCCTTCGTCGGCGGCATCTACGAGCAGGCGTTCGGCATCCTGCAAATCATGGGCGACGCCGAAGCGGAGGGAGCATGAGACGACACGTCATCATTGGTCGCTACGGTCTGGGCGACCGCAGCCGGTTGTCACTCGGCGACGGCGAGATCGAAACCCGCCTCGACCTGGTCGTGGGCGAACGCACGCTCGATCACGGGATCGGCCATGCGCTGGGCGATCTGGTTCGGCTCGGCCTCTATCCAACCGAGATGGGCGTGGACGTCTTGGTTCTCGCCGCCCACGTTCACGTCGCCGACACTCGCGTGTCGCGCGATAGCGAGTCCCAGGACGGCTGGACACGGGAACTTCGCCTGATCGTGCCAGTTTCCGATCCCGATCGATGGACGTCGGCGGCGCCGACGTTTGAGAGGATGCTGAATTTCTTGACCGGAGATCGCTGGTCGCTCGGGTTCCGGGCGCGGCCCCGTCGTTTCGCGCGAGTCGTGCCGACGGTGCCTGGCAGGCTCATCGGTCCACCCTTCAATGATTTGGCGCTCTTTTCCGGCGGACTCGACAGCTTGATCGGCGCCATCGACGCGCTCGAAGCCGGCCGCACGCCGCTCCTCATCAGTCATGCCGGCGAGGGCGCGACGAGCGACGCCCAGACCACGATCTTCGATGCGTTGAAGGCGCACTATCCGGCCAATGCTTTCCAACGCTTGCGGCTTTGGATGGCCTTCCCCGACGGCTTCATCCGTGGAACCACCGCTGAGAACACCACGCGCGGTCGTTCCTTCCTCTTCTTCGCCTTGGGCGTGTTCGCAGGCAGCGGGCTCGACGGTCCGTTCACGCTGAATGTGCCCGAGAACGGCCTGATCGCGGTCAATGTGCCGCTCGATCCTCTCCGCCTCGGCGCGCTGAGTACGCGGACCACGCACCCGTTCTACATCGCCCGCTGGAACGACGCGCTCACCGCTCTGGGCATCGCGGGCTGCATCGAGAATCCCTATTGGGACAAGACGAAGGGCGAGATGGTGGCCGCATGCGCCAACGGGGCGCTGTTGACGCGCCTTACGCCGACGTCCTTGTCTTGCGCGTCTCCCACCAAGGGACGCTGGCAGGGGCTCGGCACGCAGCATTGCGGATATTGCCTGCCATGCCTGATCCGCCGCGCCGCGCTTCTCAAAGGACTTGGTCCCGGCGCCGACTCGACCGTCTACACGCTCGACGACCTGGCCGCCCGCATTCTCGACACGCGCCAATCCGAGGGCGTACAGGTCCGGTCCTTTCAACTCGCGATCGAGCGGCTCCGCGCCAGGCCCGCCTTGGCACCCATCCTCATTCACAAACCCGGCCCGCTCTTCGATGAGTCTCCGACTCGCCAAGTGTCGCTGGCCGACGTCTATCGCCGTGGCCTCGAGGAAGTGGGCGCTCTGTTGACTGGGGTGAGGACACAGCCCGGATGAGCGATGAGGTCCCTCTCGGCGGCGTCGATTTCCACTGCCATCTCGATCTCTATCCCGACTTCGAAGCCGCGATCGCGAAAGCGGAAGCGGCGCGAGTTTACACGCTGACCGTCACCACCACACCGAAGGCTTGGCCGCGCAATCACCAGCTGACGCGCGCCACGCGCTATGTGCGCGCCGCACTCGGTTTACACCCGCAACTCGTGGCGGAACGGGCCGGTGAACTGGCACTGTGGGAACGGCACCTGCCGGAGACGCGCTATGTCGGCGAGGTCGGTCTCGACGCCGGTCCTCGATTCTACAAATCGCTCGACGCTCAGAAGCATGTGTTTCGCGCGGTCCTTGAACGATGTGCCGAGGCCGGTGGCAAGATCCTCACCGTACACAGCGTCCGCAGCGTACCGGCGGTGCTCGAAATGATCGAGCGCCATCTCCCGCAAGACCGGGGAGCCGTCGTTTTGCACTGGTTCACCGGAACCAAGGCCGAGGCCCGGCGTGCTGCGGCCCTCGGTTGCTATTTCTCTATCAACGCCGAGATGATGCGTTCGGATCGCGGCCGTGCGCTTGTCGCCGAGTTGCCCTTGGATCGGATCTTGACCGAAACGGATGGACCTTTCACCCAGATCGACGGTCGGCCTGCCGCGCCGGCCGATGCGCCGAAAGCGGTCATAGCAATCGCACACGCACGCAAATTAGATCCAAGCGTGATTGATAGGGCAATCCAGTCCAACCTGAAATCGCTGCTACGATAGGCTATAGCCAAGAAGCAGCCTATGATCGCCGAGAGATTCCACCTCTGGAACGGGACGGGATGAGGACAGGACAGGTTGCCTCGGGCTATTTATATCCACGAATAGCAGAGCTTGCTTCCCAGGCTGAAACAGCGCTAGGTCAGATGTTTGTCTGGCCTCGTTCCGATAGCAGCGCCAGAAGGGTCGGATTGATGTAGAGGTTTTCCCGCCCGACCCTTACTTCTTCCAGCAGTCCTTCAGAGACCATCGCCTTCAGGTGCGCTGCCGCTGTCTGGCGTTTGGCGACGCCGGAATCGACGAGATTGCTGATCCGGCAATAGGGGTTTGCAGCAGAGCATCGAGAACGTAGCCGTCAGCATCAACGGCGCGCCACAGCCAGTACTTCTTGCCTTTGATGGAGACGACCATCTCATCGAGATGCCACTTGTCGGCAAAGTTGCCGCGCGAGCGTCGCCGGAGTTGATCGGCAAATTGGTAGCCGAACTTTGCGGTCCATTCGCAGACAGTCTGAAACGAGACATCGATCCCGCGCTCGGCAAGCAGGTCTTCAACATCGCGCAGGCTCAACGGGAACCGATAATAGAGCCATACCGCATGGGCGATGATCTCGGCAGGAAAGCGGTGGCGTTTGTAGCGCGAAGCCGTGTCCACGTTTGAAAGCTTTGTCATCACCGGCGGATATCACCCAGATCAATCCATATCCGTTAAGGCGACGCCACCCATCGATCGTTCCTCAGTCTTCCTGCGAAAGAGCCCCGCCGCTGGTCTCGTTTGCGGCGGGCTCCATTAGAGGTTCTCTTTTATTTGAAGATGCGCGTTCGAAGTTCCTCGAACCGGGTCGCAATCGTTTCGAAGATCCCTCCGGTATCCTCCTGCGCCTCAATCTGACGGTCCAACTCATCCAGCGCCTCATGCAGATCCTCGAAATCGCTTTCGCGGCCGTAGCCGAGCGCTTCGGCGATTTCGAGTTCCTGGCGTGCCGCCTCAACATAGTCGGCGGCCGTCAGATCGGCATCTTCAGTAGCGGCTTTGTCGTTTGCCGCCTCACCGTCGTCATTGAGCAGAGCTTTGGCCTTCTCGATCATCGCTACGGCTCTGAGCGGAGGCAGGGCGATCACTGTTTCGGTCACCACCTGGGTGCTCAGTGCGGCGTTGAGTACCGTCATCGCTTCGTCGGTCTTTCCGTCATCAAGCAGTGCCGTCGCTGCGAGGATCGCGTCGGGATAGGTCGCAAGCGGAAGGCTGGTTGTCCGGATGACAACCTCGGACGCGAACCCGCTCAGCAGCGGTCTCGCTTCCTGGAACTTCCCATCGTCGACCAAGTCCTCGATCTGTTTGCCGAGTTCTCGGACGGCTTCGACGCTGCCCAGAACGTCATAGGTGAAATGATTGATCCGTACGGGCGCCAAAGCGAGATCCGGTTCACGCGCCACGACGGTCTCGAGCTTCCCCGTGGCCAACGCGAGCGCAGCAATCGCCGCATCTGTATCGCCCTTCTCGATCGCGGCGATCGCAGCGTTCGTTTCATCGAGCGCGTCGACCGCCTCCTGGATCAGGGCGGTGCGTTTATCGGCGAGTTGTGAATCGGTTTCGGCGGTCACGCTCTCTTCGACCTGCTCCCGGTTGACCGCCTGCGCTTCAGCTTCCGCCTGAGCCGTATCCTGAGACCAGGAAGGGCCGGCGCTGACAATCAGCAGGGCCAAAGCTGTTCCCGCGTAAAGACTCCTGAGTTTCATCAGTCTGTTCCTTTCGGGTGTGATTGGTTCTACGGCGGTTTCGCCGCAGAGTTGGTACGATCAATGCCCGGCTCAGGCCTCCTTGACCGCGATTTTCCTGACCTTGGCCTGCGCCTCGGGACTCTGGGGCAGCTTGATCGTCAGAACCCCGTTTTTGAAGGATGCTTGCGCCTTTTCGCCATCCACACCGGGGGGGAGCGGAATTGTCCGGTAGATCGCGCCGTAGCTGCGCTCGGAGAGATAGTATCCCTTCTTCTCCTCCTTGCGCTCGATCTTCTTCTCCCCCTTCACAGTCAACATGTCATCGTTGACCGTCACCTCGATGTCCTTCATCTCCATGCCCGGCAGCTCGATCGATACTTCGATCGCCTTGTCGGTCTCGACCACGTCGGATTTCGCTTCGCCGCTGCCAAAGGGCCATTCGAAATGACCGACACGGTTCCAGAAGTTCTCGAACACATGGTTCATTTCGCGCTGGAGTGTCGCGATCGGGTTGTCTTCGCTGCTCTTGGCATCTGGCGCGCCGTCCTTGCGCGCCCAGGGGATGAGGTCTTTGATCTGCATGATATGGTCTCCTTCGGTTTTCAGGCGCCCTTGACGACGATCCTTTTCGGCTGCGCTTCAGGGGCTCGGGGGAGCGTCAGGGTGAGGACGCCGCCACGCATCTCGGCTTCGATCCTGTCGGGGTCGAAATCCTCGGAAAGCGTGAAGGCCCTCTCGAAATCACCCTCGCCATATTCGGCATAGGCAAGTTTCAGGTTTTCTGGCCGCATCGGCTCAACCTTGCCGCGGATCGTCAGCACGCGGTTTTCTAGTGTGATTTCGACCGCATCGGCGGCGACCCCAGGCATTTCAAGCATCATGGAGACACCCTGATCTGTCTCGACGATATCGGTCAACGGGCGGTAGATGCGTCCGCCGCCGGTGGTCTCGGGCGAGTCGGTCGGCGTCTTTTCGGCGGCTTGCGTGATGTCGGTGCTCATCGTTCCAGCTCTCTCAGGCTGCCTTGATCTCGATTTTCTTCGGCTTTTCTTCCTCGGGCCGGGAGATGACGATCCGCAATACGCCGTTCGTCATCCTCGCCTCGACCTTGTCATCCGAGGCCGCGAACGGCAGGCGGATAGTGCGGGAAAACCTGCCGAAACCGCGTTCGTTGCGGTGCCAGCGCGCACCGTCGGGAACCTCGGGCGCCTTGCGTTCGCCCGAAAGCGTCAGGACGTTGTCCTTAACCGAAATCTCAATGTCGCCCGGTTCGATGCCGGGAAGTTCAGCGGTGACGGCAACGGCCTCGGAGCCTTGCCACACATTCACCGCCGGGAACGCCGCGCGGGACGGGGGCCAGAAGCCGCGGTCGAGATCGCGCATCATGGAGCGCATCAGCGCGAAGGGATCGCTGCGGCGCAGATATGTCGGATAGAGCATTGCTGGCCTCCTGTTGCTGATCGATGCCCCCGAACCGGCGGCATGGTCCGACCGGGCAACGGTGCCGGCTGGATGTCGGTTCGGAGACCGCCCATCAAGATAGGTGGATCCATTTATTATGCAAGCATGTATGATGCTTGCATTGCACTTTGGGTAGACCGCAGTCTATCCTGTTTCTCATGCAGACGGAGGAAAGATACCCTTGATCACTTCTGATCTCGCCCTGATCGGGACGACGATCCACCGGGTCGCGCAGCTCATCCAGCAGCGGATCGACCAAGACATCCGCGACAGCGGCCTGACCCGCCTGTCCTGGATGGCGGCGGCGCATGTCGAGGATGCGCCCGGGCTGACCATCGGCGATCTGGCCGACCGACTTGAGGTCGGCCCGGCCACTGCGGGCCAGCTCGTCGATCGCATGGTCCGGGGCGGCTGGGTCGAGCGGTCGCCCTCGCTCGACGACAGGCGGTCGCAGATCGTCACCGCAACGTCGAAGGCCCGGGCGATGCTGGAGGAACTCGCGCCGCGGCAATCGGCGCTCGAACATGAAATCCTGCAGGATCTGTCGGCAGACGAAAGGCGCATCCTGCTGGCGCTGCTCGAGCGGATCAGGGCGCGGCTCGGGCGCCAGTGAAAGGGACAAGCGGCATGGAAAGGAAGACCGAATATAACATCTGGTACTGGGTGGTGGCTTTCATAGCCGTGCTTTTCATCCAGAACCTGATCGCCGGCTGGCAATCCGTCGCGCCGATCAGCTACAGCCAGTTCGAGAGCTATCTCGAGGATGGCAGGGTCGCGTCCGTCGCGGTCGGCGCGGACACCATCACCGGCACCTTCACCGACCCCGTCGACGGCAAGAGCCAGTTCGTCACCACGGTCGTGGATCCCGCGATCCTGCAGCGGATCGACCGCTCCGGCGTCGAGATCACGGGCGTTCCTCAGAACACCTTTCTCGGCACGCTGATTTCCTGGGTGGCGCCAGCGCTTGTCTTCTTCGGAATCTGGATGCTGCTGTTCCGCAAGTTCGCCGACAAGCAGGGCTTCGGCGGGTTCATGCAGGTCGGCCGCAGCAAGGCCAAAGTTTACATGGAAAAAGAAACCGGCGTCAGCTTCGCCGACGTGGCCGGTGTGGACGAGGCCAAGGCCGAGCTCGAGGAGGTCGTGGAGTTCCTCAGGAACCCCGCCGAATACGGAAAGCTGGGCGCACATATCCCCAAAGGCATATTGCTCGTTGGGCCGCCGGGCACCGGCAAGACGCTGCTGGCCCGCGCGGTGGCGGGTGAGGCGGGCGTGACCTTCTTTTCGATCTCGGGCTCCGAGTTCGTCGAGATGTTCGTGGGCGTCGGTGCCGCGCGGGTGCGCGACCTCTTCGAGCAGGCTCGGAAATCCGCGCCGGCGATCATCTTCATCGACGAACTCGACGCTCTCGGGCGGGCGCGCTCCTCCGGCCAGATCGCCGGTGGCCATGATGAGCGTGAGCAGACGCTGAACCAACTTCTGACCGAGCTCGACGGCTTCGACCCTTCTGTGGGCATCGTGCTCCTGGCCGCCACCAACCGGCCCGAGATCCTCGATCCCGCGCTGCTGCGCGCGGGCCGCTTCGACCGGCAGGTGCTGGTGGACAAGCCCGATAAGAAGGGGCGCATCCAGATTCTCGGCGTGCACATGAAGAAGGTGACGCTCGCACCGGACGTGGACGCCGAGAAGGTCGCGGCCCTGACCCCCGGGTTCTCGGGCGCTGACCTCGCCAACCTCGTCAATGAGGCCGCGCTCCTGGCCACGCGCCGCAAGGCTGATGCGGTGACGATGGACGACTTCAACAATGCCGTGGAGCGTATCATCGCGGGGCTGGAGAAGAAGAACCGCGTTCTGAACCCGCGCGAACGCGAGATCGTGGCGCATCACGAGATGGGGCACGCGCTGGTGGCGATGGCTCTGCCCGGCACGGATCCGGTGCACAAGGTCTCGATCATACCGCGCGGAATTGGCGCGCTCGGCTACACCATCCAGCGCCCGACCGAGGACCGCTTCCTGATGACGCGCGAGGAGCTGGAGAACAAGATCGCCGTCCTCCTCGGCGGGCGCGCGGCCGAGAAGATCGTCTACGACCACCTCTCGACCGGGGCGGCCGACGATCTGGTCAAGGCGACCGATATCGCCCGCGCCATGGTCGCGCGTTACGGGATGGACGAAGACCTCGGGCATGTCAGCTATGACACCGATCGGCCCGGCTTTCTCGGCACCGGCGATCAGGCGTCCTGGCTCAACCGCCGCTACAGCGAGGCCACGGCCGAGCGAATGGACCTAAAGGTGCGCGACATCGTGGATGGCGTCTTCAAGCGCACCCTCACCCTTCTTGAAACCAATCTGGATCTTCTCGAGCAATCGGCGCAAGATCTCCTGCAACGGGAGACACTGGACGAGCCCGATCTTGTGGCAATTGGGTCCAAGGTGAAAAGAACGGAAGCGGTCGCTGCGTGACACTGTCACTGGCGCAGATGATCGGCGGACAACCCTGACTGGATAGAGAAACGGAGAAGACGAATGGCAAACGGAGCTTGCGATATTTGCGGTCGGCCAGCGACGGCGCGCGTGCGCGCCTCGGTGAACGGCAGGGTTCAGAACATGGAGCTGTGCGATCAGCACTACAGCGAAATAGCGCGCCGGTCGGGCCGCAGCGCATCGCCGCTGGAGTCCCTGTTCGGGCGGCGTTCCCTTCTTGACGAATTCTTCGGCGAGAGCGGTTTCGGCAGCCTCTTTGGTGACAGTCCGCTGCGAGGCGGCACGCTCGGCTCTATGGGTGATGGCGACGACGCTGTCGTCGACGCCACTTTCGGCGAGGGCGCGCCGCGGCGTGGATCGCGGCGCGGCGGCGGACGCACCATCGCCGACCGGCTGAGCGAACAGGGCAACAAGCTGCTGCAGGATGCCGCACAGAAGGCCGGGGAATTCGGGCGCAGCGAGGTCGACACCGAACATCTGCTTCTGGCATTGACCCCGTCTGACGTCGTCAAGACGATCCTCGAACAGTTCAAGGTCGATGTGGACGATCTGCGGCGCCAGATCGAGAAGGAAGCGAAGCGTGGAGACGCCAAGACGGAGGGAGAAATCGGCGTAAGCCCTCGCCTGAAGGACGCGCTGAACCGGGCCTTCATCGCCTCGAACGAACTCGGCCATTCCTATGTCGGTCCCGAGCACCTTCTGATCGGACTTGCCGAGGAAGGTGAAGGCCTGGCCGCGGCGATGCTGCGCAAGCTGGGGTTGACGCCGCAGGCGCTGCGTCAGCAGGTGACGAAGGTGGTCGGCAAGGGAGCCGAGGAAGGCCGCGTCGAGACTCCGTCGAACACCCCCGATCTCGACCAGTTCAGCCGTGACCTGACGAAGCTCGCCCGCGATGGCAAGCTCGATCCCGTCATCGGCCGCGCCCGCGAGATCGAGACGACGATCGAAGTGCTGGCCCGCCGGAAAAAGAACAACCCGGTGCTGATCGGCGAGCCCGGCGTGGGCAAGACCGCCATCGTCGAGGGACTTGCACAACGGATCGTCGCGGGCGAAGTGCCCGAGGCGCTGCGCGACAAGCGGCTGGTCGAGCTCAACATCAACTCGATGGTGGCCGGGTCGAAGTATCGCGGCGAGTTCGAGGAGCGAGTCCAGAAGATCCTCAAGGAGATCACCGAGGAGAAGGACAGCCTGATCCTGTTCATCGACGAGATGCACACCATCGTCGGCGCCGGCCAGGGCGGTGGCGAAGGTGGTCTCGACATCGCCAACACCTTCAAGCCGGCGCTGGCGCGGGGCGAGCTGAACCTGATCGGCGCGACGACGCTCAACGAGTACCAGAAATACATCGAGAAGGACGCGGCGCTCGAGCGACGGTTCCAGCCGGTTTATGTGGACGAGCCCACGGTCGCACAGACGATCATGATTCTGCGCGGGCTGCGCGACACGCTCGAAAGCCACCACAAGGTGACGATCACCGATGAGGCGATCATCGCCGCCGCGGAGCTTTCGGATCGCTATATCACCGGTCGCTTCATGCCCGACAAGGCGATCGACCTGATCGACCAGGCCGCGGCGCGGGTGAAGATCTCGGCCACTGCGCGGCCCGTGGACGTGCAGGAACTCGAAGCCGAGGTCGCGCAGATCAAGCGCGAACAGGACTATGCCGCAGCCCGCAAGCAATTCGACCGAGCAGCAGAACTGAAGAAGGAGCTGGAGCAGAAGCAGAAGGAGCTGGACGAGCTTCTGGAGATCTGGAAGCGCGATCAGGCTTCGGCGACCACCGAGGTGCGCGCCGATCACGTCGCGCAGATCGTCTCCAAGATCACCGGCGTTCCGGTCACGGACCTGACCACCGAGGAGAAGGACAAGCTCCTCAAGCTCGAGGAGAAGCTGCACGAGCGCGTCATCGGCCAGGAAGAAGCGATCCGCGCCGTGGCCGATGCGGTGCGGCTGGCGCGTGCGGGTCTGCGCGATGGTTCCGGTCCGACTGCGACCTTCCTGTTTCTCGGGCCAACCGGGGTTGGCAAGACGGAACTGGCCAAGACGCTCGCGGAGGTGATCTTCGGCGACCAGGATGCGCTGATCCGTATCGACATGTCGGAGTATGGCGAGCGCCACTCGGTTGCCCGGTTGGTTGGCGCACCTCCGGGCTACGTCGGATACGACGAAGGCGGGCAGCTGACGGAGAAGGTGCGCCGTCGGCCCTACTCGGTCGTGCTCCTCGACGAGATCGAAAAGGCGCATCCCGATGTCTACAACATCCTGCTTCAGGTGTTCGACGATGGCCGCCTGACAGATGGCAAGGGCCGCGTGGTGGACTTCACTAACACCATCATCATCGCCACCTCGAACCTCGGTTCGGACATCATCCAGCGCAACCTCACGAAACGCGGCAGCAGTGAGTTCGACGAGGCCAAGCAGAAATCCGAACTGATGGAGGTGTTGCGCGGTCATTTCCGGCCAGAGTTCATCAACCGGATCGACGAGATCATCGTCTTTCATTCGCTGAATCAGTCGGAGATCCGCCAGATCGTCGAGTTGCAGCTCAACCGGGTGAAGCGGACCGCCCTTACCCAGGGCGTCGAACTCGAATTCGACGTGAGCGTCGTGGATCACTTCGGCGCGGTCGGCTTCCGCCCCGAATTCGGCGCCCGCGAGCTGCGCCGGCTGATCCGGTCGGAGTTGGAGACCGAGTTGGCCCGCGAGATGCTCTCCGGGCGGATCGAGGATGGTGACAAGGTCCGCGTCGCCTGGTCGGAAGACGAACAGAGGGTCATGTTCGAAAAGATCGTAAAGGACACCGGTGACGACAGCCCGGACGATCAGGCCAAGGCCGGGATCGAGGAGCCCAGCGAAGTTGCCGAAGACAGGACGGACGTTCCGAAGCCCAGCGTTGGGGATGAGGTGCAGTCCAAGGACGACAAGTCCGCCGAGTGACAGCGCAAAAGACTGGCCCGGCGCGATATCGGTCGCGCCGGGCCATCTCTTCGGAGAGTTATAGGAAGGTCCACGGCATGAACGTCATTAGATCATTCCGCAATCTCGACCGGCACGGCCAACAGCGCGCGCCTGAGGTCATCGAGGAGGAGGTGCGGCAACTTGAACCGCACCTTGCGCGCTTTCGCGAGGATCTGGTCCGGCTCGAAGTCGTTGCCTCGCAGACGAGGGGCAAGAAACGCATCAAAGTCAGCCTGCGCCTGCAACTGCCGTCGGGCGTGATCGCGGCGCGGGAAGAGGGATTCGAGATCGAGCCTGTCCTGCGCAAGGCCTTTGCCGACCTGCGCCACCAGGTCGATCGGCATGTGGCGCGCCTCAAGCACGAGCCTGAATACAAGCGTCCCGCCCGCCGGCGCCGGATCGGCGCCCCGCTGCCGCCCGCGCGGGATGCGGCGGAAGCGGACCGGCGCCAGCTCTTCTTTGACCTGATCGAGGATCATCTCGATACGATCTATGACACCGTCAGGCGCGAGTTGACCTATCTCGAATGCAGCGGATCGGTACCGGAGGGATATCTGAGCGTTCGCGGTCTCTTCGATGCGACGATCCTCAAGGGGCTGGCCCGCTTCGAGGATCGGCCTTCGGAGTTTTCCGTCGGCGACTGGCTGAAACGGCTGGCTTTTGAGACCATCGAGGAAGAATCCCGCGCCGCCCGCCGCGCCGTGCCTGAGGATGCCGCCTCCATCGAGGCGGAACCCGAGGCCCCGGCGGAGGATCCGACCGAGGCGGATCAGGCGATGTTCGAGTTCTACCAGCCCGACGAAGTGCTGATGCTGGAGGACCTCCTCGCCGACGACGGCGGCACAGACCCCGAGAGCCAAGCGGATCGGCATAAGATCGCCATGGTGCTGCACCGGGCAATCGCCGATCTTCCGTCGGTCGAACGCCGCGTTCTCTATCGGCTCCACCTCGACAACGCTACGATCGCGGAGACGGCAGACCTTTTCGGCCTGACCGAGACAGTGGTCGCCGAGATCGCAGAAAATGCGGGCGCGACACTACGCGCGAGGCTTGCCGAAGCCGGGTTGGTCAGAGATCCATCAGGCCGCGCGCCCATCGAACGGGAAATCGCTCACACGCAGCGTCTGCCTCAGCCGATCGAGGATCGCCGCCGCGTGGCCGCCGCCCTAACCGGCGAGGAGGCCGGCTCCGACACCTGACATGGAACTGAATAGGAGATCGACCAATGACCACAGCCTCTGAAAACCCGACTGACAAGATGCAGTACATCCTGTGCAGCCTGTCCCGGAATTGGTGGGCATTCGTGTTACGCGGCGTGCTCGCATTGATCATCGCAGTGCTAGCCTTCGTCATGCCTGCGGAAGCGCTTCTGGCGCTCACGCTGGTCTTCGGCGCGTTCGCCTTTGCCGACGGCGTGTTCGGCCTCGTCGCCGCGATACGTAACATCCGCAAGGGCGAACGCTGGGGCTGGCTGATGTTCAGCGGCATTCTGGGCATCGCCACGGGCGTCGTCGTGGTTGTCTCGCCTTTTGTCGCGACGCTTGTGCTTGCGACATTCCTCTGGGCCAGCATCGCATTCTGGTCCGTGTTCTCGGGTGCCCTCGAGATCGCGGCAGCGATCCGCCTGCGAAAGGAAATCAACGGCGAAATCTGGCTGATCCTGAGCGGCCTTCTCTCGGTCGTTCTCGGTGTCGTCGTGACCTGGATGCTGCTGACGCGCCCGGTCGAAAGCTTCCTCGCGCTCGGCTGGCTGATCGGCTTCTACGCCGCGGTCTTCGGGGTGATGATGATCCTCCTCGGGCTACGGCTTCGCAAGGCGGATCGTTCGGACGGTGCGGCCTTCGATGACGCTCCCCCATCGGCAAAGGCGTGAGGTGCCCTGTGGTGGATGACGGGCGACTTGCCGGCGAGGAGGACGATTTCACCCGATGGGACGAAACGATCTTCGACCGTTGCCTGAGCACCGGCTTCAATCCGTTCGGCAGCGGTCCGACGCCAATCTTCCTGCGGCACCGGGACGCAGAGGCGCCGGACGCCGATGCAAAGCCGTGCATGCCACCTGACACCGAAAATGCGAGGTGCTGATGTCGAACCGCCTGCCTGACTTGGCATTTGCTGCTGCGGCCGCTGCCTTGGGCATCGGCATCGTTTTCGTTTTTCGTTCGATGTATCTTGCCGAAGACATACTGCCTTTCGCGCAGGAGATGACGCTCATCTTCCTCGGCGCTGTCGTGACGATCATTCTGACCGCGGCGCTTCTCAATCGCCAGACCGATCTCGAGCTTCGCAAGGAAGGAAGGGTCATCATCCTCCAGCAGCAATGCGACATTTACATGGCCTGCATCGAGAAGGTCGCAGAGATCGTGGAAACCGCAAGGCACGATGCGAAGCTGATCGATGAACTGCGTGTTCTCAGCCACAAGCTGGCTGTGGTCGCGAGTGCAGGGGTCGTGTCCAGCTTCGAGCAGGTACTGGAGAGCTTGCAGTCCGGTTTTGCTGACGGCACGCTCTCGGACGGGGACGGAGAGGGCGTGATGAATGCCGTCGCCGATCTCACGATAGCGATGCGGTCGGACGTCCTGCACGCTGCTGCCTTTCCTTCGGAGAACACCGAACGCGCCGTTCGCCTGAATTCGAGGCGAATGGAAAAACTCGGCGATCTCGAACGTCACCTTCTCGTATCCACCGACTCCCGGGAGAACTGATATGCGCGGCCATAATCGCCCACCATTCCCGCCGAAAATTCCCGGAACCGATCTGCCATCCTGGGACGTGCCGACGGCAATCATCTACCGTCCTGCCCGTTCCGCGATGACATCGGCGCCTCGGCCCAACTACTGGGTCCTCGAGTTCGAGCCGTCCCGGCCGCCGCAGATCGAGCCGCTGATGGGATACACGTCCAGCGGCGATCCCTATCGTCCGATCCGGCTGAAGTTTCCGGATCGCGACAGCGCCGTGGACTTCGCAGAGCGGCAGGACTGGCATTATGTCGTGCGCGAGGACGCTGGGGGAGCCCGGATGGCGAACCCTTGGGCGGGTGAGACGCGCCACCGGCTGCACAGGGGCGTCGATGCCCCGGGAGCCTTCCGGGTCCCGTTCCGCCCCGATCGCCGCCTCTCAAGAGGCGTCCAGCATGAGAGCACGGCCGACCCGTCTACCAGCGACAGGGAGAGTTTCGATCCGGTCCTCGAAGCCTCGCTCGAATCCTTCCCGGCCTCCGATCCGCCGGCCTGGACGGGCGTGACGATAGCCGGGAAAAAACAATGAACGGAATGTCTAGCGCGAACGAGGATCTGCCGCTTGTTTCCCTATCTTGACAGCGTCGCGCGCCGCTACCCGCCCGTCATCGTATGGGCGGTCATCGGCATGAGCGTCCTCGCGTTCCTCTATCAGACCAGCCTGCCGCCGCGCGTGCTGGACTGGTTCCTGTTCGAGTTTGCGCTGGTGCCCTCGCGCTTCTTCGGACAGCTGAGCCTCGTCGCCCCGTCCGACTGGACCCCATTCCTGACCAATATCTTTCTGCACGGCGGCTGGCTGCACCTCATCTTGAACATGTGGACGCTCTGGATCTTCGGCCCCGCCGTCGAAGATCGGCTTGGACCGGGTAGATTCACGCTGTTCTATCTGTTCTGTGGTGTGGCGGCCGGACTGGCTCACGCGCTGGCGAACCCCGACTCAGTCGTTCCCGCGCTTGGCGCGTCGGGG
The DNA here is from genome assembly GCF_004363725.1 of Aquamicrobium defluvii. Lineage (GTDB taxonomy): Bacteria > Pseudomonadota > Alphaproteobacteria > Rhizobiales > Rhizobiaceae > Mesorhizobium > Mesorhizobium defluvii. The sequence goes on from NZ_SNZF01000018.1 coordinate 74,938, forward strand.
GCGATCGCGGGCGTGATCGGTTGCTACGCACGCATGTTTCCGGCGGCTCGGCTGGTGGTGATCGTGCCGATTCTGTTCATTCCCCTCTTCTTCGAAGTGCGCGCGGTCATTTTCGCGATGATCTGGTTCTTCATGCAGGTCATTCCCGGCTTTCTGTCGCTCGGCGGCGATCAGGCCACGGGCGGGATCGCCTGGTGGGCGCATATCGGCGGGTTTCTCGCCGGTTGGATTGTCACGCCACTCCTGCGAAGGCGGGCAGCCACCTATCGCCATTATTATCGCGACGAGGGCATCTATGGCTTTCTGCCGGATGGCCGACGGGAAGGGGGACAAGGTCCATGGACATAATGCAGCTTTTCTGGCTGTTCTTCATCTTCTCTGCGCTGCAACCGGTGCTTCAGCGCAGATATCTGGAGGCCATGCGCACCCGCAAGATCGCCCAGATCGAGAAGAAACGCGCCAGCCGCGTCATCTCGCTGATCCACCGGCAGGAGACCATGAACCTGCTGGGTTTTCCCCTGATGCGCTACATCGACGTCAACGATTCCGAGGAAGTCCTGCGTGCGATCCAGATGACCGACGACGAGGTGCCGCTCGATATCGTGCTGCACACGCCGGGTGGGCTGGTGCTGGCAGCAACCCAGATCGCTCGGGCCATTCAGGGCCACAAGGGCAAGGTCACAGTGTTCGTGCCGCATTACGCGATGTCGGGCGGCACGCTGATCGCACTCGCTGCCGACGAGATCGTGATGTGCGAGCATTCCGTGCTGGGCCCCGTCGATCCGCAGCTCGGCCAGTTGCCTGCTGCCTCGCTGATCAAGGTCGTCGAGGAGAAACCCATCGCCGAGATCGACGACCAGACGCTGATCATGGCCGATGTCGGCCGCAAGGCCATCGCGCAGATCGAGGCGTTCGCAAAACACCTGCTATCCGACAAGATGGACGAGAACCGCGCGGCTTCCGTGGCGGCGAAGCTGGCGACAGGCACCTGGACCCACGATTATCCCATCTCTGCCGATGAGGCCCGCGACATGGGCCTACCCGTTGCAACGGACATGCCCAAGGAAATACTTGAGCTGATGACGCTCTATCCGCAGCCGGTTCGGCGCCAGGGCGGTGGCGTGGAATACCTGCCCGAGCCGCGGCAGCGAGAGGCGCGCCGCGCCATATCTACGCGCTGAACGCTTGCATCAGCCGGCCGCCAGGACCGGCTCGTCAACGAAAGGATACAGAATGCCCACGGTCGCTTGCCCGCAGTGCAATTCCACCAACAGGGTGCCGCAAGAGCGCCTGACCGATAATCCCAATTGCGGACGCTGCGGCGCGCCTCTCTTTCAAGGCAGACCCGTCACGCTTACCGCGGCTAATTTTGACCGTCATGCGAATGCCGGACTTCCCTTGCTCGTCGATTTCTGGGCCGACTGGTGCGGGCCATGCAAGATGATGGCGCCCCAATTCGAAGCGGCGACGCGCTCGCTCGAACCCCGTGTCCGCCTGGGCAAGCTCGATACGGAAGCCGAACAGCAGATCGCCGGCCGTTACGGGATCCGTGGCATTCCCACCATGATCCTCTTCAAAGGCGGCAAGGAAATCGCGCGCCAGAGCGGCGTGATGTCTGCCGCCCAGATCGCGCAATGGGCGCGCTCTCACGTCTAGAAATTGCGGGTAATGGCCTTTCCTGCGCCATGCCATCAGGAGAAGAAGGAGAAGAACATGCATGGCGTGACCGGATTTGTTGAAAGTGCGGCCTTGTTGGTCTTTGCCGCGTTCGTGCTCGTGACGATATGTTCACGGATCGGCGTGCCCAGTATCGTCGGTTACATTCTTGCCGGCATAGTCATCGGACCTGCCGGCCTCGGCCTGATTGCTGAGAGCGCTGCCCTGAGCAGCATTGGCGAGATCGGAGTGGTACTCCTGCTGTTCGCGCTTGGCCTGGAATTCTCGTTCGAGAAGCTCGTAAGGTGGCGTCGCCTTAACCACGCCGAGGACGCGATGATTGCTTCGGGGTGAGTTTCACGCCTCAAGCGGCAAGCAGATTTCCCGCCAGGTCTTGATGGCGTGGGCACGGAGTTGGCGATGATCGGCGGCGGTTAGGTGTTTTCGATGAAGATGGAAAAGATTAGCGATCTGGCCGTGGGTTGAGACGAAGCGCTGGCATTGTCGCGCTGACTTGAACCGCATCATGCGCCGCTCTCGTCGTCGCACATGAAGGTGTGAATTCTCGGCGCGGTTGTTGAGCCCTTTATGTGAGCGATGCTCGACACCTGGCATGATCTCGCGCTTTGCTGCTTCGTAAGAGCGCAACTTGTCGGTTACCATCACGCGCGGCGTGATGCCCTGGCTCTTCAGCAGCTTTCGCATCAGTCGAAGAGCGGCCTTTCTGTTTCGGCGGCTTTGCAGCAGAGCATCGAGAACGTAGCCGTCAGCATCAACGGCGCGCCACAGCCAGTACTTCTTGCCTTTGATGGAGACGACCATCTCATCGAGATGCCACTTGTCGGCAAAGTTGCCGCGCGAGCGTCGCCGGAGTTGATCGGCAAATTGGTAGCCGAACTTTGCGGTCCATTCGCAGACAGTCTGAAACGAGACATCGATCCCGCGCTCGGCAAGCAGGTCTTCAACATCGCGCAGGCTCAACGGGAACCGATAATAGAGCCATACCGCATGGGCGATGATCTCGGCAGGAAAGCGGTGGCGTTTGTAGCGCGAAGCCGTGTCCACGTTTGAAAGCTTTGTCATCACCGGCGGATATCACCCAGATCAATCCATATCCGTTAAGGCGACGCCACCTT
>NZ_SNZF01000018.1:77827-92064 GCF_004363725.1 Aquamicrobium defluvii
CGTTTGTAGCGCGAAGCCGTGTCCACGTTTGAAAGCTTTGTCATCACCGGCGGATATCACCCAGATCAATCCATATCCGTTAAGGCGACGCCACCTTTCCGGGCCAGCAGTACCCTTTGCCACGCTGTCGAAAACGCTGGTGGGCGAGTCAAGGACGCGGACATCCGCGGAAAGCTGATCTTCACCATCGGGGGGCGAGATATTGAATGTGCCGTCAAGGAAAAGATGTCTCGCCTGATGAAGCGTCCTGAAGGCGAGGCAGCGAGGTGGAGCGCCTATCCTGACCACCACAATTCTGCGCTGACCTCGTCCGGTCTGCTTCGTGCTCAGATCATCACATGGCTGCCAGGCGAGCAACCGCAGTGGGTCGAGAAGCCGAAGAAGCTCTTCGCTACCCTGATCCCGATAATTGTGGAAACGATTGTGGCAAGCGTTCCGCGACTAATCGAATGGGAGCGCAAGCGTGAAGAAGACCACCGCCGATATCAGGAAGAGGAAAGGCGGCGATGGGAGCTGCGACGCCTGAAGGAAGTGGATGATAGCCGCTGGAATCGCTTCCGATCAGCTGCGACAAACTGGCGCGAAAAGCAGGTCCTTGATGACTTTATCTCGGAGCTGGAGGCAAGATTTTCTGCTGAAGGCGATCAAAGCATCGGCGAGAAGACGACCTCGCAATGGCTGACCTGGGCAAAGGATCGCGCTGCCGAACTTGATCCGTTCACGGACGGGCTGGCTGGCCTGTTTCACGATGTTGGACGGCCGTGATGCCGGAGGCAGTCTATGCCAAGCGGCGTGGGTCGGCGCTGATTCCAGCCCGGGGATAGAGAGCTTCATTGGCAGATATTCCTTGCTGCACGGCCGGGATGTCATGCGACCAGCTTCAGACGCTTCTTCGCCAGCATGGCACGGACGAATTTATCCCATTTCGCCATTCCGGCCCGTTTCTCGGCCATGTAGTTCCAGCGGTCGTAATGCTTCGAGCTGACATCCTGCAAGGCGTGGTTTTGCAGCCGGTCGCGGATTTCCTTCGGAACACCCGCCTTGCCGGCCAGCGTCTTGAACGTGCGGCGCAGGTCGCGGTTCGTGACATAGGGAATCACCCCACGACCCCGCTGCCGCCACATGAACGAGTAGAGCGTGCCGTGGCTGACGGGCCTTGAGGGGTCTTTCGCCGAAGGGAAGAACCAGCCGTATTCGTTGACGTTGATGGAGGAGAGCAATTCCGCCGCCAGGGCCGGCACCGGGACGGCGTGGGGCTGGTCGTTCTTGGTCTTCGACCAATCGATGATCTTCTCCTTCGCGTCCCATTGGTCGATATGCAGGCTCGCGATCTCCTCGACGCGCTGGCCGGTCAGCATGATCAGCCTGACAGCGCGGGTATAGGGCGGATGGACCGGCGTATCGGGGCACTCCAACCAGCGATAGAGCTGGACGAACTCGTCGTCGTCGAGCCAGCGCGTGCCTTGGACCTTCGGTTCCGTCGGGATGCCCGCTGCTGGATTGAAGGGGATGCGGAACCGGCGAGCGGATTGTTGCCGATAGTCGTTGTCGGACTTCATGCCCCAGCTAAAGGCGGCATGAATGTAGGAGCGCACATGGTCGGCCATGGACTTGGCGCCGCGCTCATAGATCGGACGGATCAGTTCGATGATCTCCTCGGCTTCGATCTCTCGGGCGAGACGGTGGCGGCCGAGCGTATCGGCGATCTTGTTGAGACCCTTTTCCGTTTCCTTCCATGACGGCTTTCCGGCTTCCTTGAGCGCGGCCACATATCCCTCGAACAGATCGGCGACCGTGCCGGGACGTGTATCGGTTGCAATCTTGATGCTCCGTCCCTTCTGGATCACATCGGCAAAGTCGCGCTTGTAGATTTCGCGGGCCTGGGCGAGCGACATCGAGGGATAGGAGCCGAGCTTCTTCTTTGTCCGCTTGCCGTCGCGCCACTGCTGCGCCATCCAATCCGCGGTGACGCGCTTCGGCATGGGCTTGAGAACAAGCACCAGGCGGCCGGTGCCGCGTCCTTCGCCATCGGCGAGGTTTTCTTGTTTCTGGCTCATCTCGACGCGCTTCAGCGCGTGTCGGATTGCAGTGTCGGTGAGGGCGGGCATGGCGTTTCCTCCTGTTCCGCAACTGGGATCGGTGGAGGAGAAACGGGGATCGCTAGTTGGGATCGGGAAGCCGTTTTCTACCCCTTTTACCGCCCCCAATTTGACATAACCGCCCCCTGTTCGCAATGGAGAAAATCGTCAATTTTACTAGTGTTTCAATGTGATTGAGCGTGCTTGAACGTGCAGGAAACAGAGGCAGTGGGGTGGTTGTGCACGAGGACGATGGCTGTCGCCGACAGTTCTAGTGCCCGCCTGATCACCTCGCGCGGATAAACCGGCGTGTGGTCGACCGTTCCGGTCTGCTGCACCTCGTCGGCGATCAGACCGTTTTTCTTGTCGAGGAACAGGATGCGGAACTGCTCGCGCTCCTCGAACGCCATCGCCGCCTTGCAATAGTCCAGCACCTGCGACCAGGATGTCAGGACCTCCCGCTCGCGGATCTCGCCGAGCACCATGCGCTGCGCGGCGGCGGCGATGATCTTGAGGTCTAGCGCAACTGCCGGGCCTATGCCTTTCACCTCCTGCAACAGGTTCGTGGGAGCACCCAGAACCTCCGCAAGAGTTCCGAAACGCGCAAGCAGGGCCTTGGCTACGGGTTTGGTGTCGGAGCGCGGTATGAGACGAAACAGCAGAAGTTCGAGCAGCTCATAATCGGGCAGGGCGTTGTGGCCGGAGGATTGAAAACGTTCCCGCAGGCGTTCGCGATGGCCGAGATAATGTGGTTTCTCCGGCGCTATGGCGGTCTTCCGCGTCAGCGTGACGGAGGGTTCCGCCAGAAACCCGTGCGAATCGCCGTTCTTCTTGCTCATACGCTCTGCCAACTCCCCACGCATCGAGCATACCGGCATTGCCGCCTTTGGCGGATGTTATGCCGGCAGGCCGGGACGGTCGAGCCCCCTGGGCGACAGGGTGAATATCTCGCAGCCGGCTTCGGTCACGCCGACCGTATGCTCGTACTGCGCGGAAAGGGAGCGGTCGCGTGTGACGGCTGTCCAGCCATCGGACAGGACCTTCACATGCGGGCGGCCGAGATTGATCATCGGTTCGATGGTGAAGATCATGCCGGGTCGCATCTCCACGCCATCTGTCGCATTGCCATAGTGCAGGATATTCGGCGCATCGTGGAACAGCCTGCCGACGCCATGGCCGCAGAAGTCACGCACCACGGAGCAGCGCTCGCCCTCGGCATAGCTCTGGATGGCAGCGCCGATCGCGCCGATGCGCGAGCCCGGCTTCACGGCGGCGATACCGCGCAGCAGGCATTCGTAGGTCACTTCCAGAAGGCGCTCGGCGGCGCGCTTGATGTTGCCGACGGGATACATGCGGCTGGCGTCGCCATGCCAGCCGTCGACGATGTAGGTGACGTCGATGTTGACGATATCGCCGTCGCGCAGCGGCTTGTCGTCGGGAATGCCGTGGCAGACGACATGGTTGATCGAGGTGCATGTGGACTTGGTGTAGCCGCGATAATTGAGGGTCGCGGGCAGGGCGCCGTTGTCCATGCCAAACTCGAACACGAAGCGGTCGATGGTGTTGGTCGTCACCCCGGGACGGATGATGTCGATGAGTTCATCGAGGCACCGTGCGGTCAGATTGCAGGCCTTGCGCATGCCCGCAAAGGCTTCCTCATTGTACAGGCGGATCTGGCCGGTGTTGCGTAAGGGTGCGGTCTCGGCGTCAAGATAGGTTGTCATGGCTCGGACGACTGGCGTGAATTCGATACGATATCATGTGGCACCGATTGCGCGCCGCTTCAACCCATGCAGCCGAATTGGCGCATCTGTGGAACCTTGGCCGCCGAGCCGCATTGAAAGCACGATGAAGGTGCAGGCCGGGCTGTGGCGCCGGCAATGCGATTGCGTTGCGTGTGACAGCAGGCTTGCGTTGCTGAAGGACTTGAGATGGACAGGCTTCAATTCGCGGTGCCGGTGCGTATCCGGACATCGCCCGATTCTCCGGTTGAGGAAATTTACGGTGTCGAACAGGCGCTGGACTTTCTTCAGAACTGGCCGGTTGGGCGGGAGGGGCCGGTTTTTCAGGCGGCCCTGGATGCCTGTTTTGGCGCGAGCGTCGATATCATTCCCACCGACGATGCCTTTCGTGCGTTGACCGCCTTTTGCCGCATCAGCGGACTTCTCGCCAGAGACATGATCGTGCCGGGCAGTCCTGAAAACGAAACGATGCAGAAGCTCGGCTAGGTACAATCCGGGCGCTGCCGGCGTCATCCCGGTTTGCTGTCTAAATCCCATAAAAATTTAATAAAAACAAATATTTATTTGAATACAATCTCGCTGTTCATATTAACAATCCAGCGATAGGAATCGCAAACAACCTGCTGTCGGGGGTGCATGCCGGAAGCAGTGAGATGTCGATTCGCGGGAAACGATTCAGTGTTGTCCTCGACCCCACCAATCTATGGACCGTGTGGGATGGCGAGGAAGAAACGCCGGCGGTGTTCGGCGATCGGGTGCTGTGCAGCCTCTCCGAAAGCGAGGCGTGCTCGGCTTGCGATGTTCTGAACGCCATTGATGAGCGCCGCCGCTGGCGCCGGCCCCAGCCTGTATCGCAGGAGGGGCTTCGCATGGAAAATGTGCTCGACCCGGAGGTGATTGCAAAATTCAAGGCCACGGGCCCGGGATGGCAGTCCCGCATCAACGAGGTCTTGCGCGCAGCGAAGCTGTGAAGCTCGCTGCACGCCGGGTCACGCAGTCTTTCCCCCTCAGGTTCTCATGCCGCCCGACGGAGCGGTCGACGCCTGTGCCCAGGGCATGACAGCGCCGATGTCTTCCAGGATGCGGTATGACTTCGCGAAACCGACAAAGGCACTGCGGGCAGCGCTGAGCGGATAGTCCGTCTCGAATGCCTTCTGGCAGGCCCGCAGGGCCGTGGCATGGATCGGACCGCGCCTTTTCTGCGGCCAGTCGTACAGGAATTCAAGGGCATCTTCGAGGCACGCGATTTCCTGTATGAGGCTGTTGCCATCCTTTACGAAAACGGGGCTGTCGAACGTCCTTGTGCTCATCAGGTCCTCCTGAATCCAAAGAGCTTGAATGTTGAAAAAAGGTGGATGCGGCGGGGCGCAGTCCACCTCGAGAGGATATGTTCACCGCGACAGCGACTTTCAAGCACCCTTGCGTTTCGATTTTGAATACAAAGAAACGCCGGACGTTCACCAACTGTAAACCATGATCGCTCAAGCATGCCTCCATGGCTGACTTGATTCCTTTCCCGCTTCACTCCCGCACCCGGCTCATCCGCTCCATCGTGGACGACCTCAAGGTTGTGCATGGCCCGGCTGCGAACATCTTCTGGCGCGAGCGCATCGCCGGCATCGTTGCCGACATGCGGCGTTCGGGGCTCGCCGACGACGCGATCCGCAGCGAGATCCTTGGTCTTCAGGATGCGGTTCAGGCCGAATTGCAAGGCAGCTATCTGCATCAGCAGCGGGACGGGACTGCCTGATCCCATCGGGCAGCGCATGCGCAATGTTCTGTAGCGGAAGGGTCAAGCCCGCTCGTGCCGGTGTGCCGCGACAGGGAGTCCGGGCATCTTGCAGTCCGGTGGCATCGCTTGACTTGGCCTAAATGCGGCAGGAACAAAGGTCTGGAGCGGCAGTGTGGATTAACCGGGCGCCAGTCTTTCTAACGACGGATCGATCCGGTCATGAACAGGTCGATGCCGTGCGGCGAGGACTTGTCCGGTTCGCGGGCCGACAGAATGGCAAGGGCCAGCAGGCCGACAAAGGCGGGTGCGAAGAGCACACCAACGCGCGCCAGGCAGATCAGTGTCTCCCAGCGGCGCGGGGCCGGTTTTTCTTCACTTTGGCTCATGCTTCCGGATATGGGCCGTAAGAGTCAAAGTTAAGTTAATTGCGGGCCTTATCGCTCTTCCACGCACGATTACGATGCGGAAGATGCGGCTGGGCGATTGCTCCCCGCCGCTCCGGCCTGCGCCTCGCGCCTTCCCGAACCGGGCCGCGCTTCTCCGTCCGTTTCCAGGTTCGGGATCAGGCTTTCTTCACGAATTCGGTCTTCAGAACCAGACCCTTGACCTGCTTCGTATTGGCTTCGATCTCGCCCGGATTGCCGTTCAGCCGGATGTTCTTCACCATCGTGCCGCGCTTGACGGTTTCCGAAGTGCCCTTGACCTTGAGGTCCTTGATCAGGGTCACGCTGTCGCCATCGCTGAGCTGGTTGCCGTTGCTGTCGCGAACCACGATGTCGGTCATGTTCAGTTCCTTTACTGCATTGCTTCATAACGCCCCCGCCACGCGGGTGCCGGCCAGCAGGCGTTGATGCGATGTATCAGAAGTCGTCGTCGGCGACGATCCCGCCTTCGCCTTCGAGTGTGGCTATACGCCGGACTTCCGAGGAGTTGAATTTGAGGCGCACGCCGGCGCCGCCGCCATTTTCAGGAATGAAGCGGACGCCGAGTTTTTCCAGCGCGGCTTTCACGGCGCGGACATTGTTGGGCAGACCGCTGGCCGGGCCTTCGCTCGATTCCATGCGCCGCAAGGTGGTGACGGAAATATTGGCGAGTTTGGCCAGCCTGTCCTGTCCGATGCCTGCCAGAACCCTGCCGGCTGCAATCTGCCGCCCGCTGACGTGATCCGTTTCGCTCAATATCTCAACCCGCCTTCAGCAAACGCCATGGCTACCATAGCACGGCAACCTGCCCGATCAATCGCGTCGCTTCCGGGGAATATTCAAGGGCGGCGCTCCCGAAGGAGCATTGCCTGAAGCCGCCCCCGCAAGCTCGCCCGAAGGTCCGCCGCTCCCCGATAGATCGCATCGCGCGGCTTCTCATGCCAATGACGAATTGCAAAAGCATGTTACGCAAACGATCTCCCGACGTGGAAGATTAGTTACTGCGGCTTTCGGAACTGTGGAGAAGCGTTTGGAGAATCCGGTACGCCAATGATGGCGAAGATAAGAACTGCGAGGTCATATTATCTCATCAGAATAGCTAGCGCTCGTGGACAAAGGGTATCCATAATTTGACTGCGGCTATTGCGAAAAATCCGAGATGGGATTCCTGTGTTTTATCGTAGCGTGTTGCGACCCGCCGCCAGTTCTTGAGTTTGTCGAAGAGGCGCTCGATCTGGTTACACCTTTTGCATTTTGCTTTGGGTGCATTCTACCTTGAAGTGTGACTTTGCAGCGATATCAATAGCTTATCGCAAGCAAGGATTCACTCGTGAAACGCACCTACTCCCAGATCGATTTGGATGAACGTCGCAAGATCGAGCGTTGGCGCCATGCAGGCGTCACCGTCGATGTGATTGCAGAAAAAGCTTGGCCGACATCGCTCGGCCATCATTTCTTCCAGATCGCGCAGGCTCAAATTGTAGGCCGGATACCACCGCGCGACAGAAGGGTCACCGAGCGGTCAAAATGGCGCCCTTTGAACATGAGACCCTCTCCTCGAATCAGAACCCTCATACTCCGGGCACTGTTACGGCACCGTTTGCGACACACCGGCGAGCTTGCCCGAGCAGCGAATTTTGCTCGGTAAGCAAATGCGAAGCTCCTTAATAAATAGAAATCAAGTTGAAGAATGCCTGCCGCGTCGATGCGGCGAGGTCAGCCGGTTCGCCGGATATGAAGGGGCCGCGAGCGGAGACCTTGGACTATCTCACAAACGGAAACAACTCCTCGAGGTCGATGTGGCGGCCGGAGAGCCCTTCCTGACGGTGCAGTCTCTGCATGTATTCCAGCGCCTCGACGTTGCGTTCGACACCGTATGGCCAGTAGTCATCGCCAAACACCTCTCGGGTGATCTCGACCTCCCGGGAGATCCAAGGCAGCGAAACCTTCGGCACCCAGATACTCAGCGCCATCTCCTCGTAAGCGATCACCTTGGCGGCGCAGAACGCCTGATAGAGCGCAGCGGGTAATCCGGGAAACCGAGCCGCCACGTCATGGCGTATGCCGACGACATGCATGATCGGGAAGACGTTGGTGTCACGGAAGAAGGCGATTTCTTCGGCCCTGTAATCACCGAACAGGCGCACCACCAGCGGATCTTGGCCCTCGGCGCAGCTTGGTGTCCGGAGCGAGATCAGCGCGTCGAGCTGACCGCGTTTTATCATCTCCCCGAGGCTGATGTCGGTCGCATGCTCGATCTCCACGCCATCTACGTTACGTGTGGGACGCCCATCTCGTCTCGTACCCGTCTCGTCGGCGATCCGCCACCGCATATCACCCGGCATGATTCCGTGGCGTTCGCGCAGAAAACCGCGTATCACTACCGCCGCCGTCATGTCGTAGTCCTGTGCACCGATCGTCTTGCCCACGAGATCGCGCGGCGAGGAAATAGAGCGATCGGTCCTGACCCAGATGTTGCCTAGCCGGAAGGCACGGGACAGGAAGACCGGTAGAGCCGCATATCTCGCCGTCCCGGAGGCGATCATTGTCAGCTGATAGCTCAGCGACATCTCAATGACGTCATAGCTCGCGTCAAGAAAGGCATCGTACGCCTTCTCCGGATCGAGAACCTCGTAAACCGGTCGGAAGCCCGATATCCCGACGCGTCCGTCCAGAAGCGGCTGCGTTCTGTCATAGCGCCAGAGGCATACGGAAAGCCTGTGGGAAGCCTGTCCGTCGTTCATCCCGAGCATCTCGTCATCGCTTGAGCCGCCCTGCCTTTACCTCATATCATAACGTGCTCGCTGCTTCCGCGCTGCGAGACATGCCACGGGATCAGCAGTCGTTCGACATATGAGACGACATAGAACAGAACCATTCCGGATATCAGAAGCACCAACAGCGAGGCGAAGACGCGGGTAGTCAGCAGAGTTCCCTGCGAGATGATGATGACATAGCCCAGACCCTGCGAGGAAGCTACGAACTCGCCGGCTATGGCGCCGATCAGCGCGAAGGAGAGCCCTACCTTCACGCCGGAAAACACCGAAGCGGCGGCACTTGGCAGGCGGATGGTGGTCAGAACCTGAAATCCCGAGGCGCGCAGGGACCTTGCCAGATCGAGTGCGTCGGGATCGGCCGAACGCAGTCCCAGAACGCTACTGATTGCGATCGGAAACAGAGCGGAAAGTGCGGCAATGGCGAGTTTGGAGTTAACGCCCGTGCCCAACCATATGATGAAAAGTGGAGCCAAGGCGATCTTGGGAATACTGTTGATGCCGACGATCAGCGTGTAGATGGTCGTTTCGAGAAAGCGCGAATAAACGATGCCGATCGCGGCCAGCATGCCAACCACCAGCGCGATAGCGAAGCCGATCAGCGCTGAACGTATCGTGTAAACAGCGTGGTGAGCGTAGAAGGCGGGAAAGGCAAAGAGCTCGGTCGCTATGTCGGAAGGCGCCGGCAACAACCAGACGGGAGGCGCGAAAACGAAGACTGCCGCTTCCCACATGAGCAGGAGGGCGACCATCGACAGCGTAGCGGAAACGGCCTTCCTGTAGCGGCTGTAGAAGGAGAAATGGTGCTGTGCTGCGCCACTCATGACATCACCTCCGAAAAGCACCGTGTCGCTCGAGCAGCGCCCGGATATGGCTGGAGTAGCGGCCGAATTCCGGTGTCTCCCGGATTTCCAGTTCCCGCGGCCGCGGCAGATCAATCTCGAGCATCTCAAGGATTCGTCCCGGTCCCGGCGACATGACCACTACCCGATCGGACAGAAAGACGGCTTCCTGGATGCTGTGCGTTATGAACAGCACGCTCTTCTCGTCCCGAAGCCATATCCGCTGAAGGACGAGGTTCAACTCATCGCGAGTCAGCGCGTCCAGCGCGCCGAAAGGCTCGTCCATGAGAAGCAGGTCGGGCTCCAGCAGCAGCGACCGACAGATCGCGACCCGCTGGCGCATGCCCCCCGACAGTTCCCATGGATGATTGTGCTCGAAGCCCGCGAGCCCAATCGTGTCGAGAAGGCGCATCGCGCTCTGCCGTGCTGTTTCCGGGTTATGCCCTCGAGTATATCTGATCGGCAGGAGGACATTGTCGACGATATTCAGCCAGTCGAGCAGGATATCTCGCTGAAAGACGATCCCCATCTTGGGCGGCGGCTCCTTGACTGGCCTGCCATTAACGGTGATTAGACCCGACGTGGGCGCGCTCAGCCCGGCGATGCACTTCAGAAGCGTGCTCTTCCCGCAACCGCTGGGCCCAACGACCGATAGAAACTCGCCGGTCGTCAGAGTAAGGCTCACATGGCTCAGCGCCTCGATCGTTTCGTTGCGAGGCGTCTGATATGTCTTGCTCACATCGGATACGCATACATAATCACGGGTGATCGGGCGATCGGACGCGGGGTGCAACCCGCGTTGGCTGCTGGTTTTCTGGGCCATTAGGTCTTCGCTCCCGATCCTTTTCTCGACGAAATCCTACAGGGTCCTTTGCGCAAGGGGCATGCCACACTACACGATATGTTCACACATCGCACGAAACCGGAATATGGAATAAAATTCCGATTATGTAAATAATCATCGAGGCGATTTCTGCTCAGCCATGCTTTCGTATTGACTTCCTTAATTCAATAGTTGATGATAAAAATCGTAATAAAATTCCGAAATATGGGATTTGGAGGTTGTTATGAAGCTGCGTCTAACGCTCGCCACCTTTGTCATCGCGAGTTGCATGACCGGTGCGTCGGCCGCCGATAAAGTCGTCATTCAAACTGATTGGCAGCCCGGCTTCAGTCATGCGGGTCTGTACGCCGCCAAGATGAAGGGCTATTTCGATGAGGCCGGTCTCGAGGTCCAACTGCTCGACGGCAACGGCGGTTCAGCGGCCGTGCAACTGGTCGGCGCAGGCCAAGCTGATGCCGGCTGGGCCTCGATCGCCACGGTCGCCTTCGCCCGGGGCAACGGCGTTCCAGTCAAGTCGATCGCAACTTACATGCGTGCCAGCGAGAACGCGTTGATCGTGCCGCGTGGCGTGCAGAACCTTAAAGAGCTCGAAGGCAAAGCGATTGTCACTACCGCGACCGGAGGGGTGACACCGTTTCTGGACACATTCATCGATGCGGCGGGGAGCCGCCGCGACAAGTTCAACGTAATAACGGTCGATTTCGGCGCAATCTACTCGACCTACATGACCGGTCAGGCCGATGCGCTGCTGTCAGGCGCAGTCTCTGCGATTCCCGAGGTAAGCCATGCCCGGGAATCTGACTACATCACCTTCGATGAGGTCGGCCTCAAATTGCCGGGCTACGGGCTGTTCACTCGTGACGAGGTGCTAGAGGAAAAGACGGATGTCCTGCGGCGTCTTGTCGAGGCAGTCGGAAAGGGATGGGAATACGCGCTCAACGGCAATGAAGAAGAGGTTATCGACGAGATCATCGCCCTCAACCCCGGCAAACAGTTCGATAGGAATCGGGACACTTGGATCGAGCAGGTCCGCCTTCTAAAGCCATTCTTCTATACTGAGTCGGCCTCCGAGGACCTGCGTGAGGGCCGTCCGCTCGGATGGCACTCGCAGGAGGAATGGAGCGCCACGCTCGATCTCTACAGGTCGGTCGGTTTCGCTGCCCACGACGCTAGTCCAGAGGATTACTTCACCAACGAGTTGTTCCCGGCGCCGTGAGGTGCGTCGGCCTCTATCTAGTTCGTGCGCCGAAACATGCCACGTCGTACCTTTACCGGGAGGCGCGACCGCCCTTCGCTACGGGCAGCGGCTCAAAACGGTTGCTTTGTCGGAGGCGGATATGATCTAAGCGTCCCGCAGTTCCACGCTAACGAGCGATGAACATAGCGTCGGAGCACACAACGCTAGTTCAGCATGCCGGCGGGTATCTCTTGATTGGCCTGAACAAACTTCATAGATTTATATATGCGTATGAATGAAAAGCCAAAAAACGACTCGCCACTTGAGCGCTACACGCGAATATTGGAGATTATTTCCGGATTTCCGTCAGGCATAAGTCTTACGCAGATTGCAGATGTGATAGACCTGCCCAAGACGACAGTGCACAGGCTGCTGAAGGGGCTGGTGAAAGTTGGTCTGCTGACCTTCCACAAGGGTGAAGGCGGCAGCTACAAGGCCGGCCCGAGATTCCTGAGGATGCTGTATGCTGGCGCCCCACATCCTTGGGTAGAGGGGCTTACGCGACCAATCCTCAAGCGGCTGGCCAACGAGACCGGAGAGGCGTGCCTGATCGCTAGGCTCAACGACAACAAGATTCGCATGGCTGTTCTTGTCGAACCCGACAACGCGGAACGTGGATATGTCGTGCCGCCGCGTGAACTGTGGCCGCACGCGACGGCCGCCGCCAAGGCGATCTTGGCGTTCCAGCCGCGAGAGGTCGTCGAGGCCATGCTACCGAAGCCGCTTCCGAGGCTGACCGAACGAACCCACACCAATATCGAGGAACTGTTTGCGGAGTTTGAGGAGATAAGGGCCAGTGGGGTCGCGATATGTGCCGCCGAGGATGTTTCCGGCTTCGCCGCCATTGCGTGCCCGATCAATGTTCCGGAAATCGGCGTCATCTTCAGCGTCGGGCTGACGGGAACACTGCAGTCGATCATCGAGGAGCGCAGGCTCTATTACGAAAGGCAGCTCAAGTTTCAAGCCGAGCGGCTTGCGGCCTCGATCCACGCTCGTCTGTCGACAGGCGGATCGCCCGACGAGGGAGAGGCTGAGACTGCCGCCTTCGTTTGAAGAACGAATGCCCACCACGCCTCCGCATCCAGCGGGCTTGGAGCAGGAAGGGCGGCCGGTTGCCGGTCACCGTGGCCGCCAAATCAATCCGCGAAGTTATCATTTTGCACTTTCAGGCGCTCGCGCAGTTCGGTCTTCAAGATCTTGCCATAGTTGTTTTTGGGCAGACCGGACACGAAGACGTAGTGTCTTGGGCGCTTAAAGCGGGCGATGTGGCCTAGGCAATGAGCGTCAAGCGCGTCCTGTTCGGCGTCGCAGCCCTGCGCCAGGACGACGAAGGCGATCACCTCCTCGCCCCAGTCGGGATGTGGGCGTCCAACCACCGAGGCCTCGGCCACACCGGGATAGCTGAGCAGTGCCTCCTCCACCTCGCGCGGATAGATGTTGGAGCCGCCGGAGATGATCACGTCTTTCGACCGGTCGGTGAGCGTCAGGAAGCCATCCTCGTCGAGTCGGCCAAGATCGCCGGTCCACAGCCAGCCCGCGCGCAGCGTCGCAGCGGTCGCCTGGTCGTTGCACCAGTAGCCGGTCATGACTTGTGGCCCTGCAACGATCACCTCGCCGACCTCCCCGGGTGAAAGCGTCGCGCCTTCGCTGTCGACGATACGGAGTTCGACACAGCTTTGCGCCATGCCGACCGAAGCGAGGCGGTCGCGCCAGCCGGGCGTCCCGCGATCGCCGATCTGCGTGCGAGAGAGCGCGGTGATCGTCATGGGACTCTCGCCCTGGCCGTAGATCTGAACGAAGCATGTTCCCATCATGGCGACCGCCTCCTCGATGTCGGCGACATACATCGGTCCGCCGCCATAGACGATCGTCTTGATGCCGTCACCGTTCTCGCCATGCGCCTTCGCGTGCTCGACCAGCCTGCGCACCACGGTCGGCGCGACGAAAAAAGTGACATTGCGCAGACGCTTTGACAGCGAGATGATCTCGCCTGGCTCGAACCCTCCCGGCGGCGGCACGACATGGCGGGGCGCCGGCGCGCACATGGATGAAGTTGTACAGGCCGGCGCCATGCGACATCGGGGCGGCGTAGAGCGCGGCGTCGGCCGGCAGGGGCGGGTCGACGTCGAGCGGATAGCACAGCGCGGCGGCGACGAGGTTGCCGTGAGACAGCATCACGCCCTTGGGTCTACCGGTGGTGCCGGAGGTATAGAACAGCCAGGCGAGATCGTTGTCGCGGCGCTCCGCTGGTCGCGGCAACGGCGCCGCACCGCACAGCGTCCGCCAGTCGTCGCCGCCGACACAAAGCCGTGGAATATCCGCGCACCAACCGTCTAAGCTGCGATCTTCCCCGGACACCACGATGAGCGACGGAACTGAGTCCTCGACAATGACCTCCACCTCTCGCGGATGCAACTTGGCATTGACCGGGACCGCTGCGGCGCCGAGCCACCAGAGGCCGTAGGCTGTAGTGATGATTTAATCATTTCAGCCACATCATGATGCTGGCGATTTTGACGAAGCCGATGAAGTTGGCGGCGAGTTTGTCGTAACGAGTTGCGATGCG
>NZ_SNZF01000019.1 GCF_004363725.1 Aquamicrobium defluvii
CTTGCGACCGTGAATTTCAGGTCAGCAGCCTAGCAAGTTGGACGTTCAGCACCGACGAACAGGAATATGACGATGCACAGTGACCTTATCGCCAAACTCTCGCGGGAGCAGGCTCAGGCGTTCATTGATAGCCTGTTCCCTGCCGGTGAACATTGCTGGCTGAACAACCCGACGCGCACGTATTTCTCCGCGCTGATCGGTGATATCCCCAATTCGCGACCATATCTGGATAGCGATCCGAACCAAGAAAAACTGCGCCAGTTGGCCGGCATCCTTCGCCAGATCGCGGATCATATCGAAATTAGCGGCGAGGCGGCGCAGCTCAAAGCTCTGGAGGCGCGGGATGGCCAGTATCCCGGCCTCACTCCCCAACTTCGTGATGCTCTCGCCGAGCTATATCGGTATACCGAAAATCGGAACGTCATTTACTGGTGGCGTCGGGCCTCAATGGCAAAGCTCGCGGAAATGGGGCTTGCCGAGACCTATCGGCCATCGTCCGTATCCCGCACAAGGAAAATGCTTCCGTATCGCATCACTCCTGCCGGCCGCGCCGCTCTCACGGAGGGGAAGGATGAGTAAGAGCGATATCGCCCCCTATTGGCCGCGCGGCCTAAGCCGCGAGGAAGCCGCCCGATATGTTGGCGTCGGGGCCACGAAGTTTGACGAGATGGTCAAGGATGGCCGGATGCCAAAGCCCAAGCGGGTGGATGGGCGCGTCGTCTGGGACCGTGCGGCGCTCGATCTGGCCTTCACCGATCTGCCGAACGATGGCCAAAGGAATTTCTTCGATGGCCTCTATGCGGCTGAATAGTCTCAGCGCTATTGTCGGCGCATGAAGCATCCAGACTACCCCGGCGTTTCATCGATGACAGACCGCCACGGGAAAACCCGTTGGCGGCTTCGTCGTACCGGGCGCAAAGATGTGATGCTTCCCGGAGACCCGCACAGCCAGGAATTTGACGAGGCATATCAGAGGGCCATCCTCGGCCAGCCTGCGAAGGTAGCGCAGCATCCGAGTTCCGCCACCCCGCGCAGTATGAAAGCGGCCTATCGCATCCTGAAAACAACCGCAGAATGGCGGGCTTTGGATGCGCGCAGTCAAACACGGTATTGCCAGAC
Organism: Aquamicrobium defluvii; assembly: GCF_004363725.1. Lineage (GTDB taxonomy): Bacteria > Pseudomonadota > Alphaproteobacteria > Rhizobiales > Rhizobiaceae > Mesorhizobium > Mesorhizobium defluvii. The sequence continues at coordinate 1,120 of NZ_SNZF01000019.1, forward strand.
AATCGAGCGCATTCTGACCATTCCGATTGGCAGAGGCGTCGTGGGCGATGGCCCGATGGAGCAGCTAAAGCGCTCCCACATCAAAATGATCCTGTCCCGATTCAGCGACACCCCGCACATGGAGCGCATCGTTCTGATATGCGTTCGGAAACTGACAGGGGTTGCGCTGGACGAGGAATGGATCGAAACAGACCCGACCTATCGCATGTCGCGCAACCCGACGACACAGGGCCATAGGACATGGCCGGCAGAGGTCATGGGGAAATACGAAGCGCAATGGGCTATAGGGACACGCCAGAGGACGGCCTATGCCTTGGCGCTATGGCTCGGAAACCGCCTGAGCGACGTGTGTCGCCTGCGATGGGATCATCTGACGACAAAGACCATTGCCGAGGGAGATACCATCCGAGAGGTCGAAGGATTCGAATTTACGCAGTTCAAGGGGAGAAAGCGGGGAAAGAAGATTTTCCTGCCAATGACCGAAATGCTCCGCAAGGAGCTGGCCCCACTGCCGAGAACGGACGGAACCGTGCTGGCCACATCGAAGGGGAAGCCCTACACGGAGAACTCCCTGTGCGTCCGCATGGCGGAATGGTGCAAGGATGCGGGCATAGAGCCGGGATACACCATGCACGGCCTGCGCAAGGCGCTAGGCGTAAAGCTGGCAGAAGCCGACGCATCGACCCGGCAGCTTATGGAAACGCTCGGCCACAGCAATATCGCTCTGGCCGAACTATACAGTCGCGAGGCAAGCCAGATCAGGCTTGCGGTGCAGGCAATGGACAAGGTGACCGAGCTTGAAAAGGCGCGACGAAAGCCGCGTATTTCGGTCGTGAAATAGTCCTTGGAAACCCACTTTTGGAAACCTTTGGAAACCTGTTTTTAAGGTACTGATTTATATGGCAGATTTTACAACAGACCATGACTTTACGCAGGAAGAGGAGCCGTTTCGCCTGTTTGCACAGTGGCTTGACGATGCGTCAAGGTCGGAACCCAACGATCCGAACGGCGTGGCGCTGGCCACTGTCGATCAGGACGGCATGCCGGATGTGCGCATGGTGCTGCTCAAGGGCTTCGACGAGCGCGGCTTCACCTTCTATACCAACTTCGAGAGCGCCAAGGGCCGCGAGATTCTGGGCAGCATGAAGGCGGCGATGTGCTTCCACTGGAAATCGCTGCGCCGGCAGGTGCGCGTGCGCGGACCTGTGGAAATCGTCAGCGACGCGGAAGCGGACGAATATTACGCCTCGCGCCCGCGCGGCAGCCGCATCGGCGCCTGGGCCTCGAAGCAGTCGCGCCCGCTCGAAAGCCGCTTCGCGCTGGAGAAGGCGGTGGCCGAATATACGGCACGCTATGCGGTCGGCTCCATTCCGCGCCCGTCCCACTGGTCGGGCTTCCGCATCGTGCCGCAGACCATCGAGTTCTGGCACGACCGGCCGTTCCGCCTGCACGACCGTGTGGTCTTCTCGCGCAAAGCGCCGGGTGAAGGCTGGGAAAAGACGCGGCTTTATCCGTGAGAGGGAAATGAACACGCCGCAAGCAAAGGCACGCGCGCTTTTCCGGGAGTACAGCCGGCACAGCAACGCGGCACTTCAGGCCCCGGAGACCGCCGATATTGGCGCGCTGGCCAGTGCTTTCGCCGACCACTTCGTCGGTGCAAACCCAACGGGAGTTGTGGGCGGAGCGAAGGAGGCGTCGTTCCCGGATGTGCTGCGGCGGGGCTTCGAAGCCTACCGGGCCATGGGGGGCACACGCTTCGAGATCGTCAATCTCGACGTGGAAATGCTGGACGATTCCAACGCCATGGTCCGGGCCGACTGGGAGTTCGACTACCTTCGCCCGCGCGACGGGGCGAAGGGAACCATCGCCTTCCGCAACATCTATTTCGTCAACTTCGCCGGCGGCGAACCCAGGATCTTCGCATGGATCACGCCGGATGAGGCGCAAGCCATGAAGGATCACGGGCTGGCCTGACGGTCAGCCCTTCTTGCGGCTCATGAACGCCATCAGCGCAGCGCGGGCCTCGTCGGAAGTCAGCCGTTCACGGAAATGCTGGCTTTCGATGCGGATGCGCTCCTTCAGTTCCTCGCGCGAACCGAGCATCAGGTCGCGTGCGATCCGCAAGGCTTCCGGCGGCTTGGCGGCGATGTCCCCGGCAGCCGCGAGCGTCGCGTCTTCCAGCCGCCCCTCCTCAACCACATCGTAGATCAGGCCGGCATCGCGTGCGCGCTCGGCCGAAAAGCCCTCTCCAAGCCCAAGCAGTGCAAAGGCGCCCTGACGGCCGAGCAGACGGGGAGCCAGCAGGCTGGAGCCTGCTTCCGGGACAAGGCCGAGATCGACGAAGGGGGTGCGAAACACGGTGCGCGGCGTGGCGAAGGTGATGTCGCAGTGCAGGTTGATGGTGGTGCCGATGCCGACGGCGATGCCATCCACGCCCGATACGATGGGCTTTTGCGAGCCGGCCAGCGCCAGCAGGAAATCCCAGACCTCGCTTCCGCCCTCGCCGCCCGTGGCAATGGCCAGGAAATCGGCCAGATCGTTGCCGGCGGAAAACGCGCCCGGCACGCCGAGGAAGACATGGACGCGCACCGCCGGATCGGCATCGCCGCCGGTCAGGGCGTCGGCCATGGCGGCATACATGGCGCGGGTGAGCGCGTTCTTCTTCTCCGGTCTGTTCATGCGGATGATCTGCACCGCGCCGCGGCGCTCGATCTGTATATGATGCGTCAAGATATGTCCTCCCGGGCCCGGTCAGGCCGTTATCAGCGATGCGCCGGCAAGGCCAAGGCTCTCGGCGCCGCCCAGAACCCGCTCTTTCAGCGCGGCCGCCTCGCCGAGCATGTTTTCGGCGAAGAAGCGTGCGAGGGCAATGCGCTCACCGCTCGGGGCGGCGACCGCCGCACGGGCAAGGTAAGCACCGCCCGCAACCAGCGAGAAAAGGCGCAGATAAGGCGTCGCGCCGCTCAGAGCGTCCTGCATGGAATTGCCGGCCAGCTTTTCCTGCAAATAGCGCGTCGCCTCGGTCAGATCGGCAAGCGCTGCCTCCAGCAAGCCGGCGCTGCGGCCGAAACCGTCCACGCCGTTCAGTCCGGACACCTCAGCGCCAAGCTCTTCGATGTAACCGTGCACATGCTGCCCTTCGCCCAGCGGCAGCTTGCGGGTCACGAGGTCTATGGCCTGAATGCCGTTGGTGCCCTCGTAAATCGGCGCAATGCGTGCATCGCGGTAAAGGGCAGCGGCACCTGTCTCCTCGATGAAGCCCATGCCGCCATGCACCTGAACGCCAAGCGAAGCGACATCGACGCCAACATCGGTGGAAAATGCCTTGGCCAGCGGCGTGAGAAGGTTGGCCCGGTCGCGCCAGTGCTGCGCCCCGGCCCCTTTCGAAACGCGCGCCATGTCGATGGCATGGGCGCAATTGTAGGAGATGGAGCGGGCGATCTGCGTCAGCGCCTTCATGGTCAGCAGGTTGCGCTGCACGTCGGGGTGGTGGACGATCGGCGCCATGCCTTCGCCCGTATAGGAGGGTGCCTTGCCCTGCCGGCGCTCGTTTGCATAGGCGAGCGCCTTCTGGAACGCCGCCTCGGCAATCGCCACGCCCTGCATGCCGACGGCCAGACGCGCATTGTTCATCATGGTGAACATGCAGGCGAGGCCCTTGTTCTCCTCGCCGATCAGCCAGCCGATGGCGCCGGGCTCCGCGCCGCCGAAGCCGTCGCCATAGATCATGGTGCAGGTGGGCGAGCCATGGATGCCCAGCTTGTGCTCCAGACCCGAGCAGAACACATCGTTGCGCGCCCCCAGCGACCCGTCCTCGTTGACAAGGAATTTCGGCACGAGGAACAGCGAGATGCCGCGCGTGCCGGCCGGCGCGTCGGGCAGGCGCGCCAGCACCAGATGCACGATGTTGTCGGTGAAATCGTGCTCGCCATAGGTGATGAAAATCTTCTGGCCGAAGATGCGGTAGGTGCCGTCGCCCGCACGCTCGGCACGGGTGCGCAGCGCGGCGAGGTCGGAACCGGCCTGCGGCTCGGTCAGGTTCATGGTGCCCATCCATTCGCCGGACACCAGCTTTTCGAGATAGATTCGCTTCAGGTCGTCGGTCGCGTGCTTCTCCAGCGCCTCGACCGCGCCCATGGTCAGCGTCGGCCCGATGCCGAATGCCATCGAAGCCGAGTTCCACATCTCCAGAACGGCAACCGACAGCATCATCGGCAGGCCCTGCCCGCCATATTCCTCGGGTCCGGTCAGGCTGTTCCAGCCGCCCTCGCACCAGCGCCTGTAGAGGTCTTTCCAGCCAGGCGGCGTGGTGACGGCCGCATCCTTCAGCACCGCGCCGGTCTCGTCGCCGGCCTTGTAGAGGGGCGCCACCTCCTCCGTCGCAAAACGCCCTGCCTCGGCCAGCACCGCATCGACCAGATCGCTGCCCAGATCGCCCAGCGCGCCCGAGGCAAGCGCCTCCTCCAGCCCGGCCACGTGCTTGAGAGTGAAGGCGATTTCATCGACCGGTGCGCGATACATGCAGGCTCCTCCTGAGGCTGTTGGCGGCAGTGGCAGGCCGGCCTGGGTCGGCGGCCCGTCCAATCATTTTCCTTTTTACGTAAACGTCAAACTTTGTCACGCGGATTCTGCTGCGACATCGAGCGTGCCCCGACCTGCGAAGGCTGGCGGTCGAGGCAGCAAGGATTCGTTAACCATAAAGGGTGAGGATTGCCGGTCAATCGCAAGGAAATGCGTTTTGGGGTCAGGGCGGCTGAACTTTCGGCTGAAGCGTTTTGCAGTCAGGTGGAATCACCCGACATCGCACAAATGCGGCGGATACAGACAGACAGAGCGCGAGCCCGAATCTGTCCGGACGTCCGCCGTTCCAGAGCAATTCCAGCAAAAGTGTGAAGCGGTTTTGCGTTCGGAATTTCGTAAAAACAAAAGGTTAGAGCGTTTCTGCGATCCGAGGAAGATTGGAAATGCTCTAACGGCAATTGCGGCAGCCGCAATCGCGCTTGCCGCATCGCATGCCCTTGCTTCCGATTTCAGCGAGCCTTGGAAGCGCGAGGACCGCGCGCTGGTCATCGACGCCTATGAATACAATTCGATAGACTGGAAAGCGCTCGCCACCGACAAGCGCATCGTCGGCTTCATCAACAAGGCTTCCGACGGTTTGCCTCCCCCCTATGCCTGCAAGGGTGGAGAAACCGAGGTGCGGCTGTGCCGGGCGTTGTTTCGCCGCCATGCGGTGGCAAAGGAACTGTTCCATACCCGCCGCACGGTGGCGAAGGCGCTCGGCCTCGAATGGGGCGCTTATCATCTGGCCCGCCCCGGCAACCCGATCGAGCAGGCCAACAACTTCATCGAATTCGCCAGACCGGAGCCCGACGACCTGATCGCTCTCGATATCGAGGACAACGATCCGGAAAAGTGGATGTCACTGGCCGACGCCGAGGAATTCGTCCGCCATATACACCGCAGGGTCGGGCGCTTTCCGGTGCTCTACACAAACGGCTCGACCGCGAAACACATTGCCGACCACCGCCACCTTTATCCGCTGCTGTCGCGGCTGCCACTCTGGTATGCGCGCTACAAGCCCGATATCGACATGCATTTCCCGAAAGGCAACTGGCAGGGTTATGCGCTGTGGCAATTCGCGACGCAGGCCAACTGCAATGCGCGGCGCTGCCCCTATCGGGTTCCCGGCACGCCAAACGACATCGACGTCAACGTCGCGGCGATGACGGCGGAAGAACTGCGGGCCGCCTGGCCCTTCGGCGGCCTGATCGGCGTTCCGGCAGACATGCTTTTCCGCGTTCCGGTGCCGGTCGCACGCATGGATGCGCTGAAGGGCGAGGTCGCCATCGCCTATGCCGATGTCGCGCAGCTGCCGACATTTTCCATGCTGGCTGAAGCGGCCGGCGAAGGCTGGCGCCGGATGCGCTATGGCTGGTCGCTGGCGATGAGCGGTCCCTACAGGGGCCGCTACCGGCACGGAATGTCCGAATATGCGATCGGGAGGCTGGAAGCCTTCCAGCAGATGGTTGCCGAGGCCGGATCGGCTGCCGGCATCGACCCTGTAGCCACCGGCTCGATCCGGAAGAGCGATTAGCCTCTTTCGCGCTCCACCGCGCGCCAGCCTATATCGCGGCGGCAAAAGCCTTCCGGCCAGTCGATGCGCCCGACAGATTCATAGGCGCGTTTCTGGGCTTCGCCCACGCTCGCCCCCATGGCGGTGACGTTCAGCACACGGCCGCCATTGGCGACCAGTTCGCCGCCGCGCAGATCTGTGCCGGCATGGAAGATTTCGACATTCTCGCCAGCCGCCGCCTCGACGCCGCGGATGACGCTGCCCTTCTCCGGCGAGGCCGGGTAGCCCTTCGCGGCCATCACCACCGTCAGCGCCGTCTCGTCTCGCCAGCGCGCGGATGTATGGCCAAGCTGGCCATCGGCTGCGGCATTGAGCAGGACCAGCAGGTCCTCCTTCAGGCGCATCATCAGCACCTGGCATTCGGGATCGCCGAAGCGGACATTGTATTCGATGAGCTGCGGCCCCTTGTCGCCGATCATCAGGCCGACGAACAGGACGCCCTGGAACGGATGCCCCATATCGGCCATGCCCCGCATGGTCGGCTCGACGATCTCGCGCATGGTTCGTTCGACGATTTCCGGCGTCATGACAGGGGCCGGCGAATAGGCGCCCATGCCGCCCGTATTGGGACCGGTGTCGCCATCGCCGACGCGCTTGTGGTCCTGCGCCGTGCCGAAGGGCAGCGCGGTGGTGCCATCGCACAGGCAAAAGAAGCTCGCCTCCTCGCCGGTGAGGAACTCCTCGACCACAACCTCCGCACCGGCGCTGCCGAATGAGCCGTCGAAGCAGGCTTCGAGCGCCTCGATGGCTTCTTCCAGCGTCATCGCCACGGTCACGCCCTTGCCGGCCGCCAGGCCATCCGCCTTGATGACGATCGGCGCACCCTGCTGCTGCACATAAGCCTTTGCCGGCTCAAGCGCGGAGAAGCGGCGGTAGGCACCTGTCGGAATGCCGAAGCGCGCGCACAGATCCTTGGTGAAGCCCTTGGAGCCCTCCAGTTGTGCCGCCGCCTTCGACGGACCGAACACGCGGATGCCCGCTTCGCGCAGATCGTCGGCAAGGCCGGCCACCAGCGGCGCTTCCGGGCCGACGACCACCAGGTCGATGCCATGATCGAGGCAGAAGCGGCGCACAGCATCGTGATCGGCGATGTCGAGCGCCACCAGTTCGGCTTCCTTCGCGATGCCGGGATTGCCGGGCGCCGCATAGAGCTTCGTCAGCAGAGGCGAAGCCGCCAGCCTCCAGGCCAGCGCATGCTCACGCCCGCCGGAGCCGATAAGGAGAACGTTCATGGACAGACCTCGTGTGTCGGATTTCAGGGGTTTCCGCTATTGGCGATGACAGGCGAGGTCAAGCCGTAATGCCCGCGGCAAGGCTGTTTCCATGCAACCGCCATGCCATTGCATCGGTTGCGGACAAGCCCCATGTGGTCCCATGCTCTATCACGGCATCGACCCGCGAAGCCGGGAGATCGCTCTGTTCTGGTATCTCGATTTCAACGGAAGCAGGCTTCATCCTGCGGCTTGACGCTCGGCTGTCCGCCTGCCACTTGATCAGCCATGGAAACCATTCAGTCGAAAACCTCGCAGGGGCGGGTCGCGGACGCGCCGAGCGGGCATTGGGTCTACAAGATTCTGCCGCGTGCGCTGTGGCCGTATGCGCAGCTTGCACGCTGGGATCGTCCCATCGGCTGGCAGCTCCTTTTATGGCCGTGCTGGTGGTCGGCGGCCATGGCAGCATCGGCCTACGCGCGCCCGGAGGATACGCTTCCATCCCTTCTGCCGCTGCCCTCGACGCTGATTCTCTTCTTCATCGGCGCCGTCGCCATGCGCGGGGCCGGCTGCACCTATAACGACATCGTCGACGTGAACATCGACAATCAGGTCGAGCGCACCCGTTCGCGCCCCCTGCCTTCCGGGCAGGTCAGCCGCCGCAAGGCATGGCTGTTCCTCGTCCTGCAGGCACTGGCCGGGCTGGCCGTCCTCGTCCAGTTCGACAGCTTCACCATCCTGCTCGGCATCGCCTCGCTGGCCGTGGTGGCTGCCTATCCGTTCATGAAGCGCATCACCAACTGGCCGCAATTCGTGCTCGGCCTCGCCTTCTCATGGGGCGCGCTGATGGGCTGGTCGGCGGAGTTCGGCGATGTCGATGGCCCGGCCATCCTGCTCTATGTCGGCGCGATCATGTGGACGATCGGCTACGACACGATCTACGCCCATCAGGACAAGGAGGACGACGCCCTCGTTGGCGTCAAATCCACCGCCCGCCTGTTCGGCGACAACACGAAGTCATGGCTCATCGTGCTCTACAGCGGCGCATTGATGTGCTTCGCCGTGGCCTTCGCCAATGCACAGGTGCCGATGCCGGCCATGGCCGGGCTGATCGCGGCCGCCATCCACATGGGTCGCCAGATCATGGTGCTCGATATCGATGACGGCGACCAGTGCCTCAGGCTGTTCCGGTCGAACAATCAGGTTGGCTGGCTGATCTTCCTCGGCCTCATTGGCGGGGCCTGCTGGAACTTCCTCAAACCGATGCTCTAGGTCATTTCATCGTTTCTCCGAATCGATGAAATGATCTAACTATTTGTTTATACTGCATTTGTGCGACGCCAAATGTTTCCATTTGGCTGCAAAATGCTCTAAGGCTTTTTCCAGCCAGACGGAATCGCCTGACGTCGCATAAATGCGGCCGGGAAAAGAAGCCGGGCCAGCGGAAGCAGCGTTCGTCAGAACGCCCGCTGCTCCAGCCGCGTTTCCGGTTCTTGCGTTCGGACCGCCGCCCTTAAGGGCGGGTCAGCGAAGCGGTCGCAGAACCGCGGCCGAGTGGATAACTTCGGCCTGCGTCCAAAGCTGTCCGGGTTGGTCGCCCTTTGTATTGTGCGATGTCGGCCAGCTTACCTGACCGCAAACGGGCTGCCCGGCCCGGTCAGGTTTCGACGCCCGCAGCAAGGCGGATTCCTCCGGAATGCGGAGGAATACCGTAACTCCTCCGCCGGCAAGCCGGTCCGATGACAAAAATACAACCATCGAGTGCGTCCGCACTCCGTGAGTGCACCCGGCTGCACATGATCATTCTTTGCGGATGACAATCGTGCCTGCTCCGGATCCGTTGCCGGCGCAGCGGTCGCAAGCAAAAAAACAGAGGCCTCGCAAAAGGTTACGGCGCCCCCCTCAGGCGAGGCCTCTCTCGACTGGAGATCGAGGGCTCAACACTCTCATAAGTTGCATTCATTGTAAATATGCTATTCAAAATTGCTTTTCAGGGCTTAAGAAAGAGCCGTCGGGCTTGCACGCTGTCTCGCCGCATGTGCCCTTAATGCAACATGTGGGTTGTAATTCAAAAAATTATACAACCTTTAAGTGTATTTTCCCTTGCCACAACAAGCCCGCTGGGAAATCAATCACGGCGGAAAGAGGGGCGACTCGCACGATCTTTTCACCCACGGCCTTCGGGCACCCAGGAAACCATTCAGTTTTGAACTGGAGAGCATAAATGAACATCAAGAGCCTTCTTCTCGGCTCCGCTGCGGCCCTGATCGCAGTATCCGGCGCCCGCGCCGCCGACGCGATCGTCGTCGCTGAACCCGAGCCTGCCGAATACGTCCGCATCTGCGACGTCTACGGCGCCGGCTACTACTACATTCCGGGCACCGAGACCTGCCTCAAGATCGGCGGATATCTGCGTTACGATATCGGCATCGGCTCCCTCGGCCATCAGGACGTTCTGGACAAGGAGGATCCGGGCGAATGGGTTCGCACCAACCCGAATTCGCCAAACGCCCTCAGGCGTTACCGTTTCGACGGCAAAACGAATGACACCTATTACAAGATGATGCGCGCCCAGATTAACCTCGATGCGCGCTCGGAGACCGAATACGGCACGCTTCGCGGCTACATCGCCCTTAATTTCCAGAACAACACGACGACCGCGGACGTTCTTGCCACCGAGCCGAGCCCGATCGGCGCCCTGCTCGGGCCGGTTGCGATTGGTGAGACGACCACAACCGAGAACGCATGGGGTATTGATCACGCCATCATCCAGCTCGGCGGGCTGACCCTCGGCTATACGGACTCGCTGTTCGAATCGCTGACCGACTCGGCCGGCAGCGTCATCAATGACGATCTGATCAAGTACTCCCCGGGCAAGACCCACCTCATTGCCTACACTTTCGACGGCGGGAACGGCTTCTCTGCCAGCATCGGCGTGGAAGAAGGCAAGGGCGTAAATGCAATCGACTCCTATACCCCGCATGTCGTGGCCGGTGCCTCGTTCACGCAGGGCTGGGGCAAGGTTGCCGGTGTCGTCGCCTATGACTCCAATTACGGCGAAGCCGCCGGCAAGGTCCGCCTCGATGTCAACGTCAACGACGCCCTCACCCTGTGGGTGATGGGAGGCTTCAAGGATGGCAACAACTACAGCAGCTATGGCGTCTGGGGCGGCGACTGGGCTGTCTGGGGCGGCGGCCAGTACCGCTTCACCGACAAGGCCGCACTCGACGTGCAGTTGTCCTACGACGACTCGGACGAGTTCGGTGCGGTTGTCGGCGTACGATACGACGTGGTGCCCGGCTTCCAGATCCGCCCGGAAGTTGTCTACAACTCCTGGAAGACCGGCACCGGCGCCTCCAGGAAGACCGAGGATGACTGGGGCGCTTACATCCGCTTCCAGCGCTCTTTCTGAGATAGCTTCAGCACATGAACGAAAGAACCCGGCAGGAAACTGCCGGGTTCTTTTTATGTTTTGACCGATTATCGGAAGGCGTCAGTTTCGCGCGATGATTTCCTCGCCATCGATGACAAGCCTCAGTCCCAGATTGCCCATGCGGCGGCGGGCAAGGAAGCGCGGCCGCCGGCGAGCCGATGCACGCCCCTGCCGACGCTCCTGCACCGGTCTGGTCTTGAGCGCTGCACCGAGGGATTCCTCAAGCGTACGCGCAATGCCATCGGCCTCGATCAGCAGCATGGGCAGCCGATAGGCTTCCGCCCATGCGCGCCAGTCGGCAGCCACGTCGTTGAGATCGTGGGCGACCAGCAGCGGCACGGACAGAAGCGGATCGTCGTGCAGGAGTTCGAGCGTCACGGTAACGTGGCCCTGCTCGTCTTCCAGCGCACGGGCGGCCACCCCCCGGAATACATTGGCGGGCAGCGCGATGACGGCCGGCAGGCCGCTCATGTGAAGCGTGCGGCGCAGCACGGCGCCGCGACGATCTATGGTCAGGGTTACGTCGCCATGATCCTCGCGGGTGGCGTAGCTTACCATCTGCGGCAAGCGAAAGGGATCGAGGCGCATGTCGCGCCCCGCCCAGACTGGCTTCAGTCCAGATTGCATCGGTGCCTTCCTGTTTCTTCCGAGAGCCGGTTTTCCGGTCTTCTCCGGGCCGTTTCGGCCTCGTTATGCAGGCAAGGTAACGCGGGGGCCTTACTAGGCCGCTTAAGAAACTGGGTTAAATTTTGCTGATCTGCCAGATGGTTAGGGAAATACCACCAAATCCTGCGGCGTTGAGGATCAGATAACCTTACCCGGATTCATGATGCCGGCAGGATCGAACGCCACCTTCAGTCGGCGCATGAGGTCGATGGCCACCGGCGGCGCCGTTGCGATCAGTTCGTTTCGCTTCAGCTGGCCGATGCCATGCTCGGCCGAGATCGAGCCATGAAAGCTGCGCACAATCTCGTGTACGGCATCGTTGACGGTGCGGTACTGCGCAAGGAAAGCCGCGTCATCGCCATCCACGGGGCGCGAGATGTTGTAGTGCAGGTTACCGTCGCCCATATGGCCGAAGCAAACCGGACGCGCACCGGGCGACACCCGCTCCACCGCCGCGGCCGCCTGCTCGATGAAAGCCGGGATCGAGGCAACCGGCACCGAAATGTCGTGCTTGATCGAGGCACCCTCCGGCTTTTGCGCCTCGGGCAGCACCTCCCGGAAATTCCAGAGCGCTTCGGCCTGCGCGAGGCTTGCGGCAATCACCGCATCGCCGGCAAGCTCCGCCTCCAGCGCCGCGCCCAGAATGTCCTCCGTCAGCCCGCGCGCATCCTCGGCGGATCGGCCGGAGGAAATCTCCATCAGAACGTACCAGGGCCAGTCGCTGGCCAGCGGCCGCACCGCGCCCGTCGCGTGCATCAGCGTGTAGTCATACGGCCGCTGGCCGATAAGTTCAAAGGCGGTCAGCGCGCTGCCGGCCCGGTCGGCCGCCATGCCGAACAGGGCAAGCGCCGCCTCTGCCGAAGGCAGGCCGGCGAAAGCCACCTCCCGCCCCTTCGGCGTCGGGAACAGTTTCAGCACGGCGGCGGTGATGACGCCCAGCGTGCCTTCCGCGCCGATGAAAAGATTCTTCAGGTCGTAGCCGGTGTTGTCCTTCTTCAGCTTGCGCAGGTCGTCGAACACCTCGCCGGTCGGCAGAACGACTTCAACGCCGAGGCACAGGTCGCGCGCATTGCCATAGGCCAGCACATTGGTGCCGCCGGCATTGGAGGAAAGATTGCCACCGATCTGGCAGGAACCCTGCGCTGCAAGCGACAGGGGAAACAGTCGGTCCGCGTTTGCCGCCGCCTCCTGCAAGGTCTGCAGCGCGACGCCGGCCTCGACCGTCACCGTATTCGACAGAAGATCGAGTTCGTGGATGCGGTTGAGCCGCGACAGCGACAGCACCACCTGCCCACCGCCTTCATCCGGCACCTGCGCGCCGACCAGCCCGGTATTGCCGCCCTGCGGCACGATGGGCGTGCGGGTTTCGGTCGCCAGCCGCATGATGCGGCTTACCTCATCGACGCTACCCGGTCGCAGCACCAGGGAGGTGCGGCCATGCCACAGACCTCGCGGCTCGATCAGATAAGGAGCGATATCCCCCGTGTCGGTCAGCGCATGGCGCTCGCCGACAATCTCCGCGAAACGCCGCACCAGACCGGGGTCGAGAAAAAGTGCCGCGTCAGTCATGACTTCCTATACTCCGCCTGGGGTGTCGCGCGGAGCCGCCGCCCGCGCCAGCCGATCGTTGATCGCCTCGCCGAGCCCTTCCGCGGGGATCGGCTCGACCGCAATCGTAGCTGCACCGCTGCGGTCCAGTTCCTGCATGAAGGAGAAGAGATTGGTCGCCGCCTCGCGCAGATCGCCCGAGGGCGACAGATTGAGCGCGATTGCGGCCGCGTCAGTCCCCTCGACCCGTTCCGGCCCGAAGGCCAGCAATGCCTCACCGGGCCGTACGTCTTCCACCGAGAGCCGCATGCCGGCCACAGGCGCATAGTGGGAAAGCATCATGCCGGGCGCTTCTATATCCCCGGCGCCGCGTTCCGGCCGCATCCCGGTCGCCGCCTCGATCTCCGCAGCCGTGATGCCGCCCGGCCGCAGCAGCCGAACCTTGCCATCCTCGACCTTGAGGATGGTCGATTCCAGCCCGACCGGGGTTGCACCGTCGTCAACCACCAGCCTGATGCGGGGGCCGAGATCGGCAGCCACGGCCTCGGCGGAGGTCGAACTGATGCGTCCGGAGGTGTTGGCGCTGGGCGCGGCCAGCGGGCTCCCGAATGCAGCTATGAGCTTCGCGCCGAAACCGCGCGGCATTCGCAGGGCGATGGTGTCCAGCCCCGCCGTCACCAGCGGGTGGATGCCGGCATCCGGCTTCAGCGGCACAACCAGCGTCAGCGGACCGGGCCAGAAGGTTTCGGCCAGCCTCCGCGACAGTGGATCGAAACGCCCGATTCGTTCGGCCATTTCCATGTCGCTGACATGGGCGATCAGAGGGTTGAAGCGCGGCCGCCCCTTGGCCTCGTAGATGCGCGCCACCGCTGCGCCAGCGGTGGCATCGCCGGCAAGGCCGTAAACCGTCTCGGTCGGGATCGCGACGACATCGCCGGCCCTCAACAGGGCCAGCGCGGGCTCCAGAGCCTTGTCGGCGGGCAATATCTCGGCCACGCTCTGTCGCCCCCTTGCCGAACTAGGCCACGATACGGGAGAAGTCGGCGACCTCGCCGGTCGCCGCGCGGATGCGCGACAAAAGCGCGAGACGGTTGGCGCGAACGGCGGCATCCTCGTCGTTGACAAGCACATGCTCGAAGAAGGCGTCGACCGGAGCGCGCAGGTTGCTCAATGCGCGCATGGCAGCCGAAAAGTCTTCCTTGCCGATGGCCTCGCGCGCCTCCAGCTCGGCCTTGCTCACGGCCTCGAACAGGCTCTTTTCCGTTTCTTCGCGGAACAGGGACGGATCGACCGCACCGGCAATTGCCGTGCCCTTCTTTTCCTCGGCGGCCAGAATGTTGGCCGCACGCCTGGTGCCGGCCAGCAGGTTTTTCCCATCCTCTGTCTCGAGGAATGTACCCAGCGCCTCGACCCGGCGCACGATGGCAAGCAGGTCGTCGGCCTGCGGCGTGATGACGGCATCGATCAGATCGTGGCGCGCACCCTGATCCTTCAGATAGACCTTCAGGCGATCGTGGAAGAAGGAGAGAAGATCGGCAATCATGGGACCGGCCTTCGCGGCAGCCTCCTGCCGAATGCGCCGTTCGTATCCGGAAATGGCGTTGTCGAAATCCTCCTCACCATCGACATCCCCGGAATTCCCGGCGGTCAGCGCGGCCTCGTAATCTTCCAGTTCCTTCTCGATTCGCGCCTCGTCCTGCCAGCCGAAAACCAGCGCGAACAGCTTCGAAAGTTCAAGCTTCCGTTCGCCCGAGAGCGCCAGACGCACCACGCCCAGTGCGGCGCGGCGCAGCGCATAAGGATCCTTGGATCCCGTCGGCTTCTCGTCGATGGCCCAGAAGCCGACCAGCGTGTCGAGCTTGTCGGCCAGCGCCACCGCCACCGAAACCGGATCGTCCGGCACGCGGTCGGACGGACCCTGCGGCTTGTAGTGTTCCTCGATCGCAGCGGCGACGGAAGGCTGCTCGCCCTGCAACAGCGCATATTTGCGGCCCATGGCGCCCTGAAGTTCGGGGAACTCGCCCACCACCTCGGTCTGGAGGTCGGCCTTGGCGAGCACCGCCGCGCGGGCAGCCAGCTCGGGATCGGCTCCGACCAGCGGCGCGATCCCGCGCGCCAGCCTGACGATGCGCTGAACCCGATCGCCCTGCGTGCCGAGCCTGGCGTGGAAGGTCACGCCCAGATGATCGAGGCGCGCCATGCGCTGGTCGAGCGGCTTGCCCAGGTCGAGCGCAAGCTTTTCCGCCGAAGCCTTGAGCTGGCCGAGGTCCGGCACGTCGGCCTGGTCGGTCTTCCAGAAATGCACGGCGTCCGAAAGGCGCGCGCGCACCACCTTGCCATTGCCGTGGGCGATTTCCCGGCCACCGTCCTTGGCCTCGATGTTCGAGACCAGCAGGAAGCGGTTGGCCAGCGCCTCCGCCTCTCCCTGCGGGCGCGCGACAAAACATTTCTGGTTGGCGCGGATTGTGAGGCGGATCACCTCCGGCGGGATGGCAAGAAATTCTTCCTCAAACTCGCCCAGCAGCACGACCGGCCATTCGACCAGCCCCGACACTTCTTCCAGCAGGCCCTCGTCCTCGACCAGATCGAGACCATTGGCGAAGGCGAGGTTTTTGGCGTCGGTCAGGATGATTTCCTTGCGGCGGTCGGCGTCGATGATGACCTTGGCAGCTTCCAGCGAAGCGGCATAATCCTCGAAGCGCCTGACGGTGATGGCCTGCGGCGCGTGGAAACGGTGGCCGTAGGTCACGTTGCCGGAGCGCACGCCCTCCACCTCGAAATCGACCACCACCGGCTCGCCGGTCTCGGGACCGAAGGTGCACAGGATCGATTGCAGCGGCCGCACCCAGCGTAGCGAATCGCCGCCGCGCCCTTCGACGCCGCCATAGCTCCTGCCTTTCGGGCCGGAAGCAGCACCCCAGCGCATCGACTTCGGCCAGGGGAAGGAACGGATGATGCCCGGCAGCAGGTCGGCGATGATTTCTTCCGCCGCCCTGCCCGGCCTGACGATATGGGCGACATAGAAATCGCCCTTCTTCGGATCGGAATGCACATGCGCCTCTTCGATGGAGGCAAGCCCCGCCGAGCGCAGGAAACCCTGAATAGCGGCTTCGGGCGCCTTTGTGGCGGGGCCCTTGCGCTCCTCGTGGACGTCGTGCGAGCGGGCGGTCAGCCCGCGAATGTCGAGCGCCAGCCGGCGCGGCGTCCAGTAGGCGCGCGCCGCCTCATAGGTCAGGCCGGCATCGATCAGCCCGTCGGTGACCATTTTCTTCAGGTCTTCCGCGGCTTTCCGCTGCATGCGGGCGGGAATTTCCTCGGAACGGAGTTCGAGCAGAAGATCGGGCATTTATGCGGCCTCCCGCACGTATGTTTTCATGGTGCGCGTCCTCGCGCCGATGGCGCTGCGGGCGCGCGGCAGTGCAGGAATTTCCCCGGGACGAAGTTCGAGCAGAAGATCGGGCATTTATGCGGCCTCCCGCGCGCTCTGGAAGCCGCCGGCCTCCGTCTGGAGAAATGCCTCGCCGCAGGCCTTGGCAAGGTTGCGCACGCGCAGGATGTAGCTCTGGCGCTCGGTCACCGAGATGACGCCGCGGGCATCGAGCAGGTTGAAGACGTGGCTGGCCTTGATGCACTGGTCATAGGCCGGAAGCACCATGCGGTGGGGCTGGCCATCCGGGCGAACGGCCCCGGCCGCAAGCAGTGCGATGCACTCCTTCTCCGCATCGATGAAATGCTGGTGAAGAATGGCCGTATCGGCATGCTCGAAATTGTAGCGGGAATATTCCTGCTCGGCCTGAAGGAAAACGTCGCCGTAGCTGACCTTTTCCTCGCCCTCGCGACCGTTGAAATTGAGGTCGTAGACATTGTCGACGCCCTGCACATACATGGCCAGCCGTTCGAGGCCGTAGGTCAGCTCGCCGGCGACGGGTGCGCATTCGATGCCGCAGACCTGCTGGAAATAGGTGAACTGCGAGACTTCCATGCCGTCGCACCAGCATTCCCAGCCAAGGCCCCAGGCACCCAGCGTCGGGCTTTCCCAGTCGTCCTCGACGAAGCGGATGTCGTGCAGCAGCGGGTCGATGCCGATGGCTGCCAGAGAACCGAGGTACAGCTCCTGCAAGTCCGGCGGGCTCGGCTTCAGGATCACCTGATACTGGTAATAATGCTGGAGCCGGTTCGGGTTCTCGCCATAACGGCCATCCTTGGGCCGCCGCGACGGCTGCACATAGGCGGCATTCCACGCCCTGGGTCCCAGCGCGCGCAGCGTCGTGGCCGGGTGGAACGTGCCCGCCCCCACCTCCATGTCGTAGGGCTGGAGAACGGCGCAGCCGTAATTGGCCCAGTAATTGTGGAGGGTCAGAATCAGCCCCTGAAACGAGCGGCTGGGATGCATATGGGGGGGAAGTTCGGCGTTCACGGAAACGGCCTCGATGCGGCAAAGGAGGAATGCCGCCTTCCCTAGAGCATTTTGCAGCGAAGTGGAATCACCTCGCGTCGCATAATGCGGCAAAACGAACGGCAGAGCGGCAGCGCGGATTTGTCCGGGCGTCCGACGCTCTAGAGCGCCGCTCCCGGAGCGTCAAGAAAAGAGCGCGGCGGGCGCCGCGCCAAAAGCGGGGCGCATCGTCGCGCAGGCCGCGCAAGCGGCTTCGTCAGTCGGCCTTTTCAGGAGCGGGCTTCGCCCGGGAGGCGCCCGTATCCTGAGCAGTATTGGTGGCCAGCGGCGGCAGACCCTTTTGCAGCTTCTTCTCCACCTCGGCCAGGACGTCCGGTTCGGGTTCCAGATCGCGCGCATAACTCCACTGGAAGGTGGCTTCCAGCCTGCGGCCGACGCGCCAGTAGGCATCGCCCAGATGGTCGTTCAGCACCGGGTCCTCGGGGCGCAGCGATACGGCCCGCTCCAGTTCGCGCACGGCATCCTCGAAGCGGCCGAGCTTGTAGTAGGCCCAGCCGAGCGAGTCGACGATGTAGCCGTCGCTCGGTCGCAGCTCCACCGCCTTCTGGATCATCTCCAGCGCTTCCACGAGGTTCATGTTCTTGTCGACCCAGGAATAGCCGAGATAATTCATGACCTGCGGCTGATCGGGGTTCAGCTCCAGCGCCTTGCGGAAATTCGGCTCGGCCTCGTTCCACTCCCTGAGGCGCTCATAGGCGATGCCGCGCTGGTAGAAGATGTTCCAGTCGGCGGGCTCAGGTTCCTTCAGGCGCTCGACGGCACGGTCATAGAGGTCCGCCGATGCGCGCCAGTTCTCCTTGGAGCCATAGACGCCTCCAAGGGCCAGATAGCCGCGCATCTCGTCCGGCCGGGCCTCGACCAGCGCCTGGAGATGCTCGATGGCCTCGTCGTTGCGGCCAAGGTCGGCAAGGTTGAGGCCAAGCTGCAACTCGGCGACCTGCTTGTAGGGTGAACTGTCGGCAATGCGCCTGTAGTAGGAAATGGCGCGCTCGCTGTCCTTCATCTGCTCGGCCACGCCGGCAATCTGCACCAGCGCGATATCGCTGTCAGGCTTCAGCGCCAGCGCATATTCGAGGTAGAGCCGCACGAAGGGTTCGCCGCCGCCGCGGTTCAGGGCAGTGGCCAGATTGACCAGAATTTCGGAAGCCCCATCGGCAGGGCTGGCGACCATGGGGGCGATTTCCTCGCCCTTGCCGATGCTTTCACGCAGGGCTTCGATCTCGGTGCGGCCGGTGACGAACTCCTCCGACTTGTCGAGAACGGCCAGCGCCTCGTCCTTCTTGCCTTCGCGTGCGAGGAAGCGGGCATAAGCCTCGGCGTTGCGCAGCCAGGTTTCGGGCGCGGCTCCGCCGGCAGCCATGTTCTCGAGTGTCGATTTGTAGGCCTCGGCCGCCTTGTCCTTCTGCCCGGCGACATCGGCGATGAGTGCGCGGTGATAGGACTTGAAGAGGTCGAACCATTCCGGCCCCTTCAACTTTGCGACGTAGGAAACGGCATCCTTGCCGTGCCCGGCGCCAAGGCGGGCCCAGCCGGTCATGACGCCGCTGATCAGGCGGTCAAGATCGGCCTGCAACGACAGCTTCAGCCAGTATTCCGCCTTCTGGTAGTCCTTCTTTCGGAACGTATCGACCGCGAGCGCCAGACGCGAAAAGCGCTCGATGTCGGGCACTTCCTTCAGCTTGTCGGCATAGGGCAGCGATTCGTCGAACCGCCCCTGTGAAATCAGCGTCAGCATCAGGCTCTGCTGCAACTGCACGTCATCGGGCGCGAATGCCAGCGCCTGCTTGTAATAGGTGATGGCGCTGTCGAGATCGTTGTCTCCCTCGGCCACGCGCGCTGCCAGATAGGCGCCGGAAAAGGACGTGATCTCGATGGGCTTGGCGGCTTCCTTGGCAACGACAACGGGGCCGCACAGGGCCAGCCCGGTCGCCACAGTCAGACCCGCGAGCCAGCGAATGCGTTGATGCGGCATCGTCATCCTTTCAGCCGAGAATGTCCCGGTCGCCTTGCCGGAACCGTCATATTGATCCTGTGGCGGGAAAGCATGGCCTTTTTGGGATCATGCTTCAATCCGCATTGCACCGCGCATCCGCGCGGCGAACCGGCACCGACGCCTGTTCTACGTTCGCCGGACGCTGCACGCAATGCAACAGCCTCCCGCGATCTGCTTCCGGCGGGCGTGACATAGTTGGCGGGAGTGCTTACTTTTCCCTCAACAGAAGGGCTGAGGCGAGATGAGTTTTTCAATCGGCGAACTGGCGCGGCGGACGGAGGTGAAGGTTCCGACGATCCGCTATTACGAGCAGATCGGCCTGATGCCGGAAACGATGCGAACCGAGGGCCAGCAACGGCGTTACGGCCCTGCGGCGGTGTCCCGTCTCGCCTTCATCCGCCATGCGCGCGAGCTGGGTTTCGACGTGGAGGCGATCCGCACCCTTTTGTCCCTGCAGGACAATCCCGACCAGTCCTGCGCGGAGGCCGACGAGATCGCCAAGGCGCGTCTCGTGGAGGTGGACCGGCGAATCGCCGGCCTTCAGGCGCTGCGCAAGGAACTGAAGAAGATGGTGGACGGGTGCGCGCAAGGGCGCGTCTGCGACTGCCAGGTCATCGAAACGCTGGCCGACCGCACCCATTCGCACAAGGGCTGGAAAGAACTCGCCGTCGGGCGCTGAAGCGAATACGCCTCAGTTCACCCGGCTGATGCAGAAGTCGATGACGTCGACCAGCGCCGATTTCTGCGGCGTCGCGGGCAGCGGGGCCAGCGCATCGCGTGCGATTTCGCCGAAATGGCGGGCGCGGCCGATCGTATCGGATATGGCCGCATGGCGGGCCAGCAGGCCGATGCCCTTTTCAAGCGCGGCATCGTCAGCGTCGTTTTCCTCGATCGCCTTCTTCCAGAAAGCGCGCTCCTGCTCCGTGCCGCGACGATAGGCCAGAATCACGGGAAGGGTGACCTTGCCTTCGCGGAAGTCGTCGCCGACATTCTTGCCGAGGTCGCTGCTCGACCCGCCATAATCCAGCGCATCGTCGATGAGCTGGAAGGCAAGACCGAGATTCATGCCGTAGGAGCGCAGCGCCGTACGGTCGGTGCGTGCCGCCCCGGCGACAACCGGTCCCACCTCCGCGGCAGCCGAGAACAGCGCCGCGGTCTTTGCCTTGATGACGGCGAAATGCTCGTCCTCGGTGGTGTCGAGGTTCTTGGCCGCAGCAAGCTGCATCACCTCGCCCTCGGCGATGATGGAGGCGGCGGTGGACAGGATATCCAGCGCCTCCAGAGAGCCAACTTCGACCATCATGCGAAAAGCCTGCCCGAGCAGGAAATCGCCGACCAGAACGCTTGCCTGGTTGCCCCAGATCATGCGCGCCGTCTTCTTGCCGCGACGCATGCCGCTCTCGTCGACGACATCGTCGTGCAGCAGCGTTGCCGTGTGCATGAATTCGACGGCGGTGGCGAGCCTGACGTGCCCCTCGCCCTCGTAGCCGAACATCTGCGCCGCAGCCAGCGTCAGCATCGGCCGAAGGCGCTTGCCGCCCGAGGAAATCAGGTGATTGGCAACCTCGGGGATCATCTGGACGTCCGAACCGGCCTTCGACAGGATCAGCTCGTTGACACGCCCCATGTCCGCAGCCGTCAGATCGACCAGCTCCTTGATGGAAGCGGCATCGCGCTTGCCGCCCTCGAGATTGACAACGATACCCAACAAACGACTCCTGACCGACAGACCCGCAGACGCGGCAGCATATAGCGGACTCTAGGGAGATGGTCACCCCACGGCAAGAGGCGAATTGGCGCGGCATAAGCTGCTTTTTTTACCCCGGCAAACAGGAATGGTCTGGAAAAACCGGCCTTGCGCCGCCTATAGCTTGGCAAGATCAAACGGCGACGGTGAAGCAATGTCCCTCTCCATCACGTCCCGCCCCGGCGGTCTGTTTTCGCGTCTCGCGAAATCCCTGTCGACCATCGGCCTGGTGACCGGCACCCTGTTCTTTGCCGCATCCTTCACGCCCTCGCTTATCCCGCGCACCTGGCTGCTTCAGGGCGCGCTGGCGGGCCTCGCCTTCGGCGCCGGCTATCTCGTGGGTGTGCTTGGCGTATGGCTGTGGAGCTATCTCGAATTGCCCGCCCTGAAGGCGCCTGCTTCGCGGTGGGTGAAACGGGCCGCCGCCGCGGTGTGCACGACAATCGCGGTCATCTTTCTGTGGCAGGCTTCCGAATGGCAGAACTCGATCCGCACGCTGGTCGATATGGAACCCGTGGACAGCGTCTACCCGTTCCGCGTCGGGCTGATCGCGATTCTCACCTTCACCCTCCTGCTGGGCATCAGCCGGCTGTTCCGCCTCACGCTCAACTTCATCGACCGCCGGCTGCGGGGCTTTCTGCCACGCCGCATCGCAATGGCGATCGGCGTTGCTGCCGCAGCGGTCATCTTCTTCAGCCTGCTCAACGGCGTGCTCCTGCGCTACGCCATCCAGGTCGCCGACAGCTCGTTCCGGGCTGCGGACGAGCTGATCGAGCCCGATACGCCACAGCCGGACGATCCGAAGAAGACCGGCAGCGCCGCATCGCTGCTCGACTGGGATGGAATCGGCCGGCGCGGACGGCAGTTCGTGGCCACGGCTCCGTCGAAAGAAGATATTTCGGCCTTCCTCGGCCGCGAAGCCATGGAACCGCTGCGCGTCTATGTCGGCCTGCGCTCGGCCGAAACGCCGGAACAACGGGCGCGGCTGGCGCTCGATGAACTGAAGCGCGTCGGCGCGTTCGACCGTTCGGTTCTGGTCCTCATCACCCCCACCGGCACCGGCTGGATCGATCCTCCAGCCATCGACACGCTGGAATATCTGCACGGCGGCGACGTTGCCACCGTCGCGATCCAGTATTCCTACCTTGCCAGCTGGCTGTCGCTTCTGATCGAACCCGAATATGGCGGCGAGGTCTCGCGGGCGATGTTCACGGAAATCTACAGCTACTGGACCGGGCTGGCCAGGGACAGCAGGCCGGATCTCTATCTTTACGGCCTCAGCCTCGGCGCCATGAATTCGCAACGCTCCAGCGAGCTGTTCGAGGTTCTGGGCGATCCCTATCAGGGCGCCCTGTGGGCCGGCCCGCCCTATTCGAGCCAGTTGTGGCGCTCGATCACGGCGCGCCGCAACCCCGGCTCCCCGGTATGGATGCCGCGCTTCCGCGATGGCTCCTACATCCGCTTCACCGGTCAGGAGAACGCTCTGGACATTCCCGGCGCGCAATGGGGCCCAATGCGGGTGGTCTACCTGCAATATGCGAGCGATGCGGTGGTGTTCTTCGATCCGCTTTCAGTCTATCGCGCCCCGGAATGGATGCATGAGCCGCGCGGCCCGGACGTTTCCCCGCAGATGCGCTGGTATCCGATCGTCAGCTTCCTGCAGTTGCTGGTCGACATGATGACCGCCACCACCACACCAATGGGCCACGGCCATGTCTATGCGCCGCAACACTATATCGACGCCTGGATCGAGGTGACCGGCGTGCAGGGCTGGTCGCAGGCGGAGATCGACCGGCTGAAGGCGCATTTCGCCACATTGATGGAGGCGCAGTGAGCAGCGCGTTTACACGCCCGCCATTACCTGCAAAATGCCGGTCATGATCGAGCTTGTGCGCACAAACGATGCCGTCATCATCTCCTTCGTGGAAGCGCTGATGCGCGACGCCGGCATCGCCTGTCTGGTTGCCGACCAGAACATGAGCGTCATGGACGGCTCGCTCGGCATATTGCCGCGCCGCATCCTCGTCGATGCGGATCAGGTCGAAGCGGCCCGGAAAATTCTGGCGGATGCCGGCATCGCCAACGAGATCAGCGAGCAATGACGAGCCGGACTGCTGCCGTCGCTGCGGGCCAGCATACCGTCGATGCCTTCCATCGCGGCCGCTTCTTCGTGGTCCAGCCAGCCAGAGGGGGGCATCGTGCCGGCATGGATGCCATGATGCTGGCAGCCTCCGTGCCTTCCGCCTTCACCGGGCGGCTGGCCGATTTCGGCGCTGGCGCAGGCGCCGCCGGCCTTGCCGTGCTGTCGCGCTGTTCCGGCGCGAAGGCGGTGCTGGTGGAGCGCTCGCCCGAAATGGCCGCTTTTGCGCAAGCCACCCTTGCCCACCCGGACAATGCGCGGATCGCCTGCCGCGCCGAAGTGTTGCAGTCGGATGTGGGGCTGACCGGCAAGGCGCGGCAGGAGGCGGGACTTGCCGACAACAGCTTCGACCATGTGATCATGAACCCGCCCTTCAACGCACAAGCCGACCGGGCGACGCCGGACGAACTGAAGCGTCTGGCTCATGTGATGGAAGGCGGTCTGTTCGAAAGCTGGCTTCGCAGCGCCGCGGCCGTCACCCGGCCGCGCGGCGGCGTTTGCGTCATCGCGCGCCCGGAATCCCTGGGTGCCATCCTCGATGCGATGGGCGGCCGTTTCGGCAATGCCGAGCTCCTGGCCATTCATCCGCGGCCGGACGCGGCGGCGATCCGCATCGTCGTTCGCGCCGTGCGGGGCGCGCGCGGAAAGCTCGCCATCCGCCCGCCGCTGATCCTGCACGAGAGCGGCAGCGACCGTTTCAGCGCCCACACCGACCGCATAAACAACGGGCTCGCCTCCCTTTTCGGCGACTGACGCCTTTGCCGGGGCTGCCCGAATGCCTACATGCCTCGCACATTGCCGGAGACATCTGCCTTGAAGAAACTGTTCAACCGCCTCCTGCCGAAAGCGTGGCGTTCCAATGCCGTCACCATCCCGGTCATCCGCCTGCATGGCAGCATCATGGCGGGCGGATCGCAACTGCGCCCCGCCCTCTCGCTGGCCACGACCGCCGGGCTGATCGAAAAAGCCTTCGCGCTCGATGCGCCCGCCATCGCCATATCCATCAATTCGCCCGGCGGCTCGCCGGTGCAGTCGCGGCTGATCTACAAGCGCATCCGCGACCTCGCCGCCGAGAAGAACCGCAAGGTGATGGTGTTCGTGGAGGACGTGGCGGCCTCGGGCGGCTACATGATCGCGCTGGCGGGAGACGAGATCATCGCCGATCCTTCCTCCATCGTCGGATCCATCGGCGTGGTTTCGGCCTCGTTCGGCTTTCCGGAACTCCTGAAGAAGATCGGCGTCGAGCGCCGTGTCCACACCGCCGGCAAGAACAAGGCGGTGCTCGATCCCTTCAGACCGGAGAGAAAAGAGGACGTCGAGCGGCTGAAGAGCCTGCAACTCGAAATCCACGACACTTTCATCGATCTGGTCAGGGAACGGCGCGGCGCGCGGCTTGCGGACGATCCCGACCTGTTCACCGGCCTGTTCTGGACCGGAAAGAAGGGGCTGGAACTCGGCCTCGTCGATTCGCTGGGCGACATGCGCTCGGTGCTGAAGCAACGCTATGGCGCGAAGACCCGCCTCAAGCTGATCAGCGCCCAGCGCGGCCTGCTTTCGCGGATCGGGCCGTTCGGATCGCGCGGCGGGGCTGCGCCCGAAATGGCGGCCGCCGCGGTCGAGGGCATGCTGGATGCGGCGCAGGAGCGCGCCCTCTGGTCGCGCTTCGGCCTTTGAAAAACCGCACGTACGCGCTACCATTGTCCGTGATCGGCCATATGTCCTTGAGCATAGCGCCGCAGGAGAGTTGAGATGCCGCAGATCATCTTCTTCGTTGCCGTGGGTATTGTCGCCTATGTCGGCTACCGCGCCTTCGTGCGGGAGGCCGAACGCGTGACGGCCAAGATCCGCCGTACCGAGAAACAGCAGGCAACGGGCGCGAACGGCACCCTCGTCAAGGACCCGAAAACCGGCGAATACCGCGTCGCAAGGGACTGATCGCCTTCCGTGGACGCAATCGCCGCGCTTTCCGAGGCCGCGCCGGCCAAGATCAATCTCGCCCTGCATGTCGTCGGCCGCCGGACGGATGGCTATCATGAGCTGGAGACGCTTGCCGTCTTCACTCAATATGGCGACCGCCTGACTGTCGAAGGCGGGCTGCGCGACCACTTCTCCATCCATGGCCCCTATGCCGACGGACTGCCGACCGACCATGGCAATCTGGTCGTGCGTGCCCGCGAGGCGCTGCGGCGCATCTGCACCGGAGCCGATATGGCGCCTGTCTCCATCCGGCTTGAAAAGAACCTGCCGGTCGCCTCGGGCATCGGCGGAGGATCGAGCGACGCTGCGGCGGTGCTGCGGGCGCTGGCACGCCACTGGCAGTTGACGGACAGCCAGGCCCTTGCCGCCGTAGCGCCGGGGCTCGGCGCGGATGTGCCGATGTGCCTTGCCGCCCGGCCCTTGCTGGCGCGTGGCGCCGGCGAGCGCATCGAGCCGGTATCCGGCCTGCCGAAGCTTGCCGTCGTGCTGGTCAATCCGGGTGTGGAAGTGTCGACGCCGCAGGTGTTTTCCGCGCTTTCCAGCCGGGAGAACCCGCCGCTGCAAGCCCTGCCGGGCAAGGCCGATTTTGCGTCCCTGCTCGGCTGGCTGGCCGCCAGCCGCAACGATCTGGAAGCCCCTGCGCTGGCGATAGCGCCCGTCATCGCCGAGAGCCTTTCGGCGCTTGGAGCCAGCGGCGCCGCTTTTGCGCGCATGTCGGGCTCGGGCGCGACCTGCTTCGGCCTCTATGAGAGCGAGCATGCCGCGAAAGCGGCGGCCGCAACCATCAGGCGCGAGCGGCCGGACTGGTTCGTCGTCGCGACGACCACAGGCTGAAACCATGGCAGAGCAACGCCCGTTCATACCCGTGCGCATCGCGGTGCTGACCGTGTCGGACACGCGCAGCCTCGCCGACGACCGCTCCGGCCAGACACTGGCCGAACGCATCGTGGAAGCCGGCCACATCCTTGCCGCGCGCGACATCGTGACCGACGACAAGGACAGAATCGGGGAAAAAGTGCTGGGCTGGTCGCAGGACGCCGGCATCGACGTCGTCATCACCACCGGCGGCACCGGCTTCACCGGCCGCGACGTCACGCCCGATGCTCTGGAACCGATCTTCGAAAAGCGCATGGACGGCTTCTCGGAAGTCTTCCACCGCATCTCCTACGACAAGATCGGGACTTCCACGATCCAGAGCCGCGCCACCGGCGGCGTGGTCAACGCCACGTTCGTCTTCGTGCTGCCGGGTTCGCCCGGGGCCTGCCGCGACGCCTGGGACGGCATTTTGAAGGCACAGCTCGACTACCGGCACATGCCCTGCAATTTCGTTGAGATCATGCCCAGGCTGGACGAACATCTGCGCCGGGGAAAAGGCTGAACCGGCAGCTTACGGGCGGCGGAAGCCGGTCGGGGTTCCGTAGAGATAGCCGATGCGGGCAATCGCCTCGTGCAGACCTTCGCGCGCCACCGTCATCGTGTGGCCGTTGGCGTGGATCATGTCGCGCCCGTCGGTCATGATCGCGACATGCCCCTTCCAGAACACCAGATCGCCGCGCCGAAGGCCGGCATGGTCTGCGCCCGGATCGAACGCCTCGCCAAGCCCTGCCGCCTGCATGTCCGAATCTCGCAGCACGTCGCGCCCGGCCATGCGCATGGCAAGCTGGACGAGACCGGAGCAATCGATGCCGAAGCCGGAAACCCCGCCCCACAGATAGGGCGTGCCGAGCAGCGTTTCCGCCACGGCCACGTAATCCGGCGCATATTGGCCCAGCGGCACGAGATGGCGGGCGATCAGCGCCTTGCCGTCCGCCAGCAGCGCATAGTTCGTGCCACGCGTTTCGGCCGCGCCCACCACAGTCACCGCCGATCCGAGCGACAGCGTGCCGGCACGCGCAAAACGAAGATCGGGGCCAGGATAGACAAATGTGCGCGGCACACAGACCAGATGCGTCGGCGCGGCGCCGCGTTGGCCGATTTCGGCTTCGCGCACATAGCCGACATAGCCATCACGCTCCGCCTGCACCCATGCCCAGCCGTTCGCGACCTCGTAGACCAGCACGTCGTCGCCGAACAGGAACTGCGTGTTGACGCCGGCATCGGCGCGCGGCGCCGTCAGCACATCCGCGACCGCCACGGAAATGCGGGCGGGCTTGCCCTGAACGAAACGCCCGGCCTCCACCTGCCCTTCAAGCCGCATGTCGGCAAGGTCGGGGCGGAATGCATGGAGACGGCTGTCGCGTATGGTCACGGTCGGCTGCTTTCAGATCGGAAGTTGGAGTGCCTCGTCGACAATAGCATCGCCGAAGCGCTCGACATAGAGCGCGCCTTCCACGGTTCGCCGGATCAGCACGTTGCGGCGATCCTGCTCGTCGCGGTGGCGCGATACAAGCTTCATGGCGCCCATCGTGTCGAGCGCACGGGTGATGACCGGCTTGGTGACATTGAGCCTCGCGGCGAGCCCGCGCACGGTATGCGGCGGCGGGTCGAGATAGATGGTGAACAGGATTGCCATCTGCCGCATGGTCAGGTCCGGCGCGTCGTCACGCACCTCATGCAGGCACACCTGTTGCCACAGCCGCAAGGCCTGTATCGGACGCATGGAAACCGTCATGCTTCCGATCTGCCACAAAATCGTTTCGGTTCCGTTTCAGTCCGGCGGGCAGCCACCTCACCCGAAGCGATGCGAAATCACCTGTTCCAGCGCGCGTATTCCCTGCGCCTCGCCGCCTGCCGGCCCGTGCGGTCTTTCGGCCGGGTTCCAGGCATAGATGTCGAAATGCACCCAGGCTGCGGTGTTCTCCACAAATCGCCTGAGGAACAGTGCGGCCGTGATCGATCCGGCGAAGCCATCGGCATTCACGTTGTTCAGATCGGCGACCTTCGACGCCATCTTTGCATCGTAGGGTTGCCACAGCGGCATGCGCCACAGCGGATCCTCCACATCTGCGGATGCGGCGGCGATGTCGGCGGCCAGTGTCTCGTCATTCGTATAGAAGGGCGGCAGGTCGGGGCCGAGCGCCACGCGCGCCGCACCCGTCAGCGTCGCCATATCGACGAGCAGCGCCGGCTTTTCCTCATCGGCCAGCGCCAGTGCATCGCCCAGCACGAGACGTCCCTCCGCATCGGTGTTGCCGATCTCGACAGTCAGCCCCTTGCGGCTTGGCAGGATGTCGCCGGGACGGAAAGCATTCCCGGAAATGGCGTTCTCCACCGCGGGAATGAGAACGCGCAGCCGCACCTTCAGGCCGGCCCCCATGATCATGGAAGCGAGGCCGAGCACGTTCGCCGCCCCGCCCATGTCCTTCTTCATCAAAAGCATTCCGGATGCCGGCTTGATGTCGAGCCCCCCTGTGTCGAAGCACACGCCCTTGCCCACCAGTGTCACTTTCGGCGCATCCTGCGGCCCCCAACGCAGGTCGATGAGGCGCGGCGCCTGCGCGGCCGCGCGGCCAACCGCATGGATCATCGGGAAATTGGCTGCGAGGAGGTCATCCCCAGCCGTCACCGAAACCTCCGCTCCATGCTTGCGGGCCAGTTCCCGCACTGCCTGCTCCAGCGCGTCGGGGCCCATATCGTTGGTCGGCGTGTTCACCAGATTCCGGGTCAGGAAAATGCTTTGCGCCAGTCGTTCCAGCCGCCCGGCATCGACCCCGTCGGGCAGGGCCAGCCGCAGCGCCCGGCCAGGCTTCTTGCCGTAGCGGGTGAAGACATAGCCGCCGAGCGCAATTGCCAGCGCCGCCAGTTCCGGCTTGTCCAGCCGCCCTTGCAGCCGCCAGTCCCCCTCCGGCAACGAGCCGGCGAGGCTTCCGAGCGCCAGCGCACCCTTCGATCCGTCGCCGAGGCCGAACAGCGCGCCCCCGATCTTCCCGTCCTCACCCGGCAGAACCAGCGTCTTGCCGGCTTCGCCGGTGAAACCGTTGGCCTTCGCCCAGGCCAGCGCCTGCGGCGACAATCCGCTGCTTTCAAGGCCGTCCTTTCCGACCAGATGAACGGGAAGCGCTCCGGCAAGACCGGTTGCGGTGAACTCTACAGCCATCGTCTGTCTCCGGCCGGCACGGCCTGAGCCCCGCCGGCATTTCTCGTTTGCAAGCATTGCGTTGCCACGGCCTGGAGCGTTTCCGCTATTCTTCGAATCGCGGAAACGCTCCAACCTTTTATTTTACGCAATTCCGAACGCAAAACCGCTTCGCACTTTTGCTGGAATTGCTCTAGCAGGTCGCGCGCCATCCATAAACAGGCACGAGCGCATCGCGGCCCCTGTATTGTCCGACTTCCGGCCCTATTTGGGCGAGGGGTTCAAACCGGACCGGTTATCGTTATGTTGCGGCCACAAAAACCCGCACCCCGATCACACAACATATGAGGCAAGCGAGACAGTGACGGTCTCAATTCAGGAATTTTTTCAGTCCCACCCCTGGCTTCAAACCCTGTCGGCGCTGGTCGCGCTCATACTGGCGGCCCTGTTCGCCAATTTCATCGTGAAGTCGGCTCTTCGGCAAATCCTCAATCGCATCGTTGCCAGAACCGCATTCGGCCGCGACGAGGAGCTGCGCCGTCATGGCGTCATCGAACGGCTGTCCAACGTCATGCCGGCGATGGTGATCGCAGGCGGCATCACGCTCGTGCCGGGTCTGCCGGCAGTTATGGTCACCGTGGTGACGAACGTGGCGAACGCCTTCATGATCCTCATGGTGGCGATGGCGATGAGCGCTGCCTTCAACATTGTCGACACGCTCTATCACCGCCGGCCGGAGGCGCGGATGAAGCCCATCAAGGGCTATATCCAGGTGGTCAAGATCGCGATCTACGTGGTCGCCGCGCTTCTGATGATCGCCACGCTCATCGACCGATCGCCGCTGATCCTGCTTTCGGGTCTCGGCGCCATGGCAGCGGTCCTCATCCTCGTCTTTCAGGATACGCTGCTTTCGCTTGTCGCCGGCATCCAGATCTCCTCGACGGGAATGGTGCGGGTGGGTGACTGGATCGAGATGCCGAGCCTGAACGCCGATGGCGACGTCATCGAGATTGCGCTGCATACGGTTCAGGTGCGCAATTTCGACAAGACCATCACCACGATTCCGATCCGCAAGCTGGTCACCGACTCCTTCAAGAACTGGCGCGGCATGCAGGAGTCGGGCGGACGGCGCATCAAGCGCTCGATCTATCTTGACCAGACCAGCATCCGCTTCCTTACGCCCGGGGAGCTCGGGAAGCTGGAGTCCTTCGGGCTGCTCGAAGCCTATCTGAAGCACAAGAAGACAGAGATTTCCGAGTGGAACGGCAAGCTCGGCGACAAGGCCAGGGTCGCCGCCAACACGCGCCGCATCACCAACATCGGCACCTTCCGCGCCTATGTGGACACATATCTGCGCCACCATCCGGGCGTCCACAAGGCAATGACCATCATGGTGCGCCAGCTTCAACCGGGGCCGGAGGGCCTGCCGATAGAAATCTACTGCTTTGCCAACACCACGGTCTGGACATCCTATGAGGGCATTCAGGCGGATATCTTCGACCATCTGTTCGCCATCCTGCCCGAGTTCGGGCTGGCCGTATTCCAGAATCCGAGCGGCGCCGATCTCAGCTCATGGGCCTCGGCGCGTCCGTATCTTGCGAATCCCGATGCCGTCAAAGAACAGGTCGGCGTGAACTGAACCACGCAGCAAACATCGCGGAACGCTCTGCGCTCCGCGCCCGCGTTTCGCGCCAACACACTAAGTGATCCTCGCATCATTCTCTGGCCTGCCTGCGGCTGCTAGACAGGCCAAGCCTTTCATAAGGCTGATTAAATACGAGGAAAAACATGAAGACCTATATTCTTGCCCTGTCCGTCATGATGGCCGCCACCCCGGCATTCGCCTGCACAACCGAAGAGCTCCAGTCAAAGGCGATGGAGGTTTCGACCAGGATGCAGGCACTGGCCGCCTCCAACCCGCAGAAGGCCACGGAGATCGGGCAGAAGCTGGCGACCGCCCAGTCCCAGGGCGCCACCGATCTCGAGGGTGCATGCAAGCTCTATGACGAGCTTCTGGAAGACACGAAGTAATCTTTTCAGGACCTGCGCCGGCGGAACCGCCGGCGCTTTCCTTCCCTCTCCGGAAAATGGCCCGCTTTCTTGACGCTTTTGGCGCGCCGGGCCCCGAATTAACCAACCATTAGGGTTAACGGACTATTGATTTGCGTGAGGATCGGCCGCGTCAAAACGGCCGCGCCAGCAGATGGAGGCGGGCTCTCATGCAGATTTGGCGCAACCACGCCGCGAACGGACGCCGTCTTGCGACGGCGGCTCTTGCCATTGTGCTGATGACCAGCGTCTCTGGCTGCGGAACCGACAGGATCAAGACCGGCTCGATCGGCCGCACAAGCAGCGGCAAGTCGATCGAGACCATGTCCACCGGCGAGTTGCGAGGCACTTCGGCGAGGCTCGGCAAGGCGTACGCCGCCAATCCCAACGACAAGGCCACCGCCATACAATTCGCCACGGTCCTGCAGATGGACGGCAATGCCGAGCAGTCGCTGGCGGTGATGCGCAAGCTGGCCATCGCCCATCCGAAGGACCGCCAGGTGCTGGCGGCCTACGGCAAGGCGCTTGCGGCCAACGGCCAGTTCGAGCCGGCGCTGGATGCGGTGCGTCGCGCCCAGACACCCGAATATCCGGACTGGCGCCTGATGTCGGCCGAAGGCGCGATCCTCGACCAGACCGGCCAGAAGGAAAACGCCCGCCAACTCTATCGCAAGGCGCTCGACCTCAAGCCGGACGAGCCATCGGTGCTCTCCAACCTCGGCATGTCCTATGTGCTGGAGGGCGACCTGCGCACAGCCGAAACCTTCCTTGCCTCCGCCTCGCGCCAGCCCGGCGCCGACAGCCGCGTGCGCCAGAACCTCGCGCTCGTCGTGGGTCTCCAGGGCAGGTTCGACGAAGCCGAGCGCATCGCTTCGCAGGAGCTTTCGCCCGAACAGGCGCGCGCCAATGTCGCCTATCTGCGCTCGATGCTGGCACAGCAGAACGCATGGAGCCAGCTCAAGGCGCAGGATGGAGCGAAGTCCGCAACGAACTGACCCGTCCGGTCATCCGCGCGGCGCCCTGCCCCTGCTCCCGCAGGTGCGGCTACCCTGAAAACGGCACGCCTTTGCGAACGATACCAACCGGCACACCGACTGGTTGCATATTGCGTTTACGTCAAGGTAAAGCGATAAGGCAGCCTTCACCGATGTTTCACGCTGCCTTCGTATTCTCGCGACCGATCCGTCCTGATCGCGGGCGGAAAGGAAGCAGAGAGCATCCCCGATGAGCGCGGTATCCGCCGCACTCGCAGGCTGGACCCATTGACGTGGCCCTCGATTTCCTGACGCTCTACATCGTCATCCTGCTGAACTCGCTCACCGTCAGCGTGATCTGGGCAGCCGTTTCCTATGTGTACCGCTACTTCATCACCGCCCGCATCTGGCTGGCCGGATGTCTGCTTTCGGTGATCGGCGGGGCGGTTCTCTCGCTTCAGGGCAATGAAGGCGCGCTGGTGCCTGCCATTGCCGGAAACGGCTTCGTCGTCTTCGGGTTCTGCCTGTTCTGGGTCGGCGTGCGCCACTTCTACGGCGCGGGCGGCGGCTGGAAGGCCAGCGCCCTCATCACCATAGCCAGCATGCTGTGCATGATTGCAGCGTTCGAAAGCTGGAACTGGCGCAACGTCGCCTATGCGACGGCACAATCCGTGCCGATGCTGCTGGCCGCCGCCTTCCTGTTGCGCCGGCCGGAACGGAAGCTCGGCGACTGGATAGCAGCCTCGGCCATGCTGATCGGCGTGGCGGGACATGCGGTGGAGACGGCCATGAATTTTGCGCTCATGGGGGGCCATACGGATCGCAGCTTCTACAATGTGGTCGAATCCTATGCGCTTCTGTGCGTCATCTTCAGCGGCGTCGTATGGAATTTCGGCTTCGTCATCATGGCCATGGACCGGCTCAGGAGCGAAATCGCGGAACTCGCGCTGCGCGACGAGCTGACCGGCCTGCCCAACCGGCGGCTGTTTCTGGAGCGGCTTTCGGCAGAGACCATGCGATCCGCCCGCACCGGCCGCCCCTTCGCCCTGTTCGTCATCGATCTCGACCGCTTCAAGGAAATCAACGACCAAAACGGTCACGCCGCGGGTGACGCGGCGCTTCGCCATCTGGCCGATGCGCTGAAAAACCGGCTGCGGCCGAACGACTTCATCGTGCGCTATGGCGGCGACGAGTTCTGCGTCATCCTGCCGGAAACCACGTTGCAGGAGGCAAAGTCGCTCGCCGAAGCGATGGTGGAGACGGCACGGTCAACGCCACTCCCATGGCAGGGCAGATCGATCGGCCTCACCATCAGCATCGGCGCAACGGTGTGGTCGAAGAAGCAGCTGGCGGACGTGGGTCGGATGCTGGAGCAGGCGGATCAGGCGCTGTACGAGGTCAAGCGTCGCGGGCGCGACGGACATGCCTTCTTCGCCGCAGGCCGGAAAAACGCCGGCGTTGCCGCCTGACCTCATGCGCGCAGGGCGATTGGCCCGGTCTGCGTCAGGAAGGATACGACAACGGACGGCAGGTTGGCCGAGTTGAGTTCGTAAATGCCGCAATTCGAAATCAGTGCACGCCGGTCGGTACGGGCACCGCGATAGCGCCACACCGTGCGCGTTGCATAAGGCAGATTGTCGTTGCGCCACGAAACCCCCATGGTCAGCCCGCGAAGATACTGGCGCTGGTGGATTTCGAACGGCATCAGGATCGTCTGGCCGAACGTCGGAGCGTTCCCGCGGGTAAGCTCGGTGAGGAAAATGCGCTGGCGTTGATAGGCCGCCAGACCGACATAGCGCGACCGCTGGCGGATGCCGTTTTCCACATCTTCTATCCGCTCCAGCGAGGTGACGACGATATGCCCGTCGCGTTCGCGCATATGCGCGCACGAACACACGATGCGGCCGGGCCAGGACAACGACACATGCCAGGTCTGGTAAAAACCCAGATAAGATCGCAAAGCCTGCAAATCTCCCGGAAAGGCATCGGCAAGCGGCCCCTCGGCCAGCACAGGCTGGCGCCTGATTTCAAGTTT
Source organism: Aquamicrobium defluvii (assembly GCF_004363725.1). Taxonomy (GTDB): domain Bacteria; phylum Pseudomonadota; class Alphaproteobacteria; order Rhizobiales; family Rhizobiaceae; genus Mesorhizobium; species Mesorhizobium defluvii. The sequence continues at coordinate 35,500 of NZ_SNZF01000019.1, forward strand.
CCGCCGGAAGGCGGCGCAGGGCAGGTCGAAATCGTCCGGTTCGAAACCGAAGAATGTGGCGATCCTCAGCCGATTGTGCGCCGAGGGAAGCGTTCCAGAATTGATGTAGCGGTTGAACTGCTGCCTGTTGATGCCGATTTCCCGGCAAAGTTCGGAGATCGATTGCCGGGTCGCGCAGGCGAGTTTCAGATTCTCACCGAAATTTGCATGAAGCTTGCCCATCCATATAGCGTAAACCTGCGTAAATTCGCGTCAAGCTGCGAAATTGCACCGGCACGGCCGGGGTCCATTATCTTGCACACTCACAATGGCAAAGAGGGGCCCCGATGACCGAGTCTCGCAATATGTTCCATGTTTCCCGCCGCGGCTTCCTGCAAGGCAGCGCATTGCTGGGCGTTTCGGCGTCCGCCGGCCTGCTCGGCGCCCCTTCCGCATGGGCACAGACCCCGGTTCGCGGCGGTCATCTGCGCATGGGTCTGGCAGGCGGCGCCTCGGCCGACACGCTCGATCCCGCGCTGGCTTCCGCCAGCGTGCTCTTCGTCGTCGCCCATTGCTGGGGCGACACGCTGGTCGAATCCCACCCCGAGACGGGCGAAGCGCTGCCGTCGCTGGCGGAATCGTGGTCGCCCTCCGCGGATGCCTCCGAATGGACATTCAAGATCAGGCAGGGCGTCAGCTTCCATGACGGCAAACCGATGACGGTTGCCGACGCGGTGGCAACGCTGCGCCGCCACGCCGACGAAAGCTCCCAATCGGGCGCACTGGGGCTTTTGTCCGGCGTCAAGCAGATCGAGGAACGTGGCGGGGATCTCGTCATCACGCTTACGGAAGGCAATGCGGACCTGCCGCTCGTGCTCACCGACTATCACCTTCAGATCCAGCCCGAGGGCGGCAATGGCAATCCCGATGCGGCAATCGGCACCGGCCCTTACAAGCTGACCGCCTTCGAGCCGGGCATCCGCGCCACCTTCGAGCGCAACACCGACGACTGGCGCGACGACCGCGGTTTCGTGGACAGCGTCGAGATCATCGTGATGAACGACTCCACCGCGCGCATCAGCGCACTGAGCGCCGGTCAGGTCGATTTCATCAACCTTATCGAACCGAAAGTCGTGCCGCTGATCTCGCGGGCACCGAACGTCGAAATCCTGCAAAGCCCCGGCAAGGGCTTCTATTCCTTCCTGATGCATTGCGACACCGCTCCCTTCGACAACAACGACCTGCGCCTGGCGCTGAAATACGCGGTCGACCGCGAAGCCCTGCTCAAGCAGGTGGTTGGCGGCTTCGGTACCATCGGCAACGACTATCCGGTCAACGCCAACTATGCGCTGGCGCCTACCGATATCGAGCAGCGCGTCTACGACCCCGAAAAGGCGGCGTTCCACTTCAAGAAGTCGGGTCACGACGGGCCGATCCTGCTGCGTACCTCGGAGGCCGCCTTCCCCGGCGCGGTCGATGCCGCGCAGCTGTTCCAGCAGAGCGCCGCCAGGGCAGGCATCACGCTCGACGTGCGGCGCGAACCGAGCGACGGCTACTGGTCCGAAGTGTGGAACAAGCAGCCCTTCTGCGCTTCCTACTGGGGCGGGCGCCCGACACAGGATTCGCGCTATTCGACCTCTTATGTCTCCAACGCCGAGTGGAACGATACGCGCTTCAAGCGTCCCGAGTTCGACAAGATGGCGGTGCAGGCACGCGGTGAACTGGACGAGGACAAGCGCCGCGCGCTCTATCGGGACATGGCGCTGATGATCCACAACGAGGGCGGTCTCATCCTGCCGGTGTTCAACGACTATGTGAACGCGGGCTCGAAGAAGCTGAAAGGCTACGTCCACGATATCGGCAACGACATCTCCAACGGCCGCATCGCCAGCAGGGTCTGGATAGAGACCTGATCGGAGCCATCCATGCCTGGAGCATTTCGCAGTCGGACGGCATCGTCCGACATCGCATAAGTGCGGCCAGGAAAAAGACGGAGCAGCGGAGGCAGCGTTCGTAACAACGCCCCTGCTCCAGAACCCCGCACAACCGGCAGTCCTTTGCCGGTCCCGACTCCCTGCGACGAGAGCCATGACCCGGAAAACCTTTCACGTCATCGAAAACGAATGGATCACCCTGAAGGATGGAACGCGTCTGGCGGCGCGCATCTGGATGCCGGACGATGCCCGTCCGGAAGCGCCGGTGCCTGCGGTGCTGGAGTTCCTGCCCTATCGCAAGCGAAACGGCACGGCGCCGCGCGACGAATCCACCTATCCGGTGTTCGCAGCCGCAGGCATTGCCGGGGTTCGCGTCGATATTCGCGGCTGTGGCGAATCCGATGGCGTCATCGACGGCGAGTACACGCCCCGCGAGCTTTCCGATGCGGTCGAGGTGATCGAATGGATCGCGTCCCAGGGCTGGTCGAACGGCAGCGTTGGCATGATGGGCATTTCATGGGGCGGCTTCAACGGCCTCCAGGTGGCTGCGCTGAAGCCGCCGGCGCTCAAGGCGGTGATTTCCATCGCCTCGACCGTGGATCGCTACAACGACGACATCCATTACAAGAACGGCACGCATCTGTCGGCGCAGTTTGCGTGGGCGGCGACGATGAGCGCCTACCAGTCCCGTTCGCCGGATCCGGAAATCGTGGGAGAGCGCTGGCGCGACATGTGGCTGGAGCGGCTGGAAGGCGAGCCCTTCTTCATGGAGGAGTGGCTGGGCCACCAGCGCCGGGACGCCTTCTGGCGCCATGGGTCGATCTGCGAGGATTTCGACGGTTTTCCCGTTCCCGCACTGGTGATTGCCGGCTGGGCCGACGGCTACCGCAACACGCCGCTCAAGGCGGTGGAAGGCATGCCGGCACAAGCGAAGGCGCTGATCGGCCCGTGGGTGCACAAATATCCGCATTTCGCCTACCCGAAGCCGCGCGCGGATTTCCACGCCGAAGCCATCGCATGGTGGCGGCGCTGGCTCTGCGATGAAGAAAATGGCGCGGAAAAGGCCCCTCAGGTCCGCGCCTACATTCTCGACGGCCCGCGCCCGGCGCTTTGGCGCGAGGCCGATCCGGGCTACTGGATCGCAAAGAATGCGTGGAGTTCTCCCGAAACCCGAACGCTGGCCGTCAATGCTTCGGGCCGGCTTGAAGGCAACCCGACGGAGCCGGCTTCAGGAACCACCCTGCTGCGCTCGCCTCTGGACACCGGCACCGCGGCGGGCGAGTTCTTCACGCTCAAACCGGATTCGGAAATGCCCGGCGACCAGCGGTCCGACGATGCCGGCTCGCTGGTTTTCGACAGCCGGGCGCTGGGCGAGGAAGTCGTCATCCTCGGTCAGCCGGTCCTGAAACTGCGCCTGTCCAGCAGCGCACCTCTGGCCAATCTGGCGGCAAGGCTGGTGGACGTTCACCCGGACGGCACCGCAACCCGTGTCTGCTTCGGCCTGCTCAACCTTGCCCACCGCAACGGCAATGCCGAACCGCAGGTGCTGGAGCCGGGCAAACCAGCCGATGTGGAGCTTGTGCTGGATGCGTGCGGCTATCGCTTTGCGCCGGGCCACCGCATCCGGCTGTCGCTGTCCAGCGCCTACTGGCCGACCATGCTGCCGCCACCCTGCGACGCGACGCTCGATGTCGATCTCGCCTCGGTGAGGCTGGACCTGCCGTTGCTCGGCGACCACGACAGGATCGAAGTGCAGGAGCCGGCGAATCCCGACCCCCTGCCGCATTATGAAGTGCTTGAAGAAGGCTCCTCCAGCCGCATCGTCGAACGCGATCTGGAAAATGGCGTTACCCGTTACCGTGTGAGCGAGGATACCGGCCTCAACCTCCATCCCGGCAACGGCCTGTGCACGCGCGACATCACCGAGCAGGTCTGGTCGATAGCGCCGCACGACCCGTTGTCGATGACCGCGGAGATCACTTCCATATGCGTTACCGCACGCGATGGATGGGAGACGAGGACGCGCAGCACCATGACGCTCTCGTGCACGGCAGCCGAATGGATCGTGTCCGAACGCATGGAAGCCTTCCACGACGGGCACAATGTGTTCGATCGTGAACGCAGCGCCCGCATTGCGCGCGATCATATGTAAAGAGGAAGGGCAGGACGGCTGTGCCAGCCCTGCCCTTCTGTCTGCGGCATGAAACTTTATTCGGTCGCGGAGCTTTGGGGCTGGTCGCCGAAGAAACCGCCGTTCTGGCTGAGCTGGATGCCGGCCGGGCCGAGGATGATGGCGAACAGCACCGGCAGGAAGAACAGGATCATCGGCACGGTGAGCTTGGGCGGAAGGGCAGCGGCCTTCTTCTCGGCTTCGGTCATGCGCGCATCCCGGCTTTCGCTGGAGAGCACCCTGAGGGCATGGGCCACCGGGGTGCCGTAGCGTTCGGCCTGGATAAGCGCCTGGGTGACCGACTTGACCGGCTCCAGACCGGTGCGCTCGGCCAGATTCTCGTAGGCTTGCCGCCGCTCCTGCAAATAGGAGAGTTCAGCCGTGGTGAGCACGAATTCCTCGGCCAGCTCGACCGACTGGGAGCCGATCTCCTCGGCCACCTTGCGCATGGCCGCCTCGATCGACATGCCCGATTCGACGCAGATCAGCATCAGGTCCAGCGCGTCCGGCCAGGCACGCTTGATGGATTCCTTGCGCTTCGAGGCACGGTTGGTGACGTAGACGATCGGCGCGTAGAAGCCGGCATAGGCGGCGCCGATGCAGGCGAAGACGCGGATCATCATCGGCTTGTCCTCCATCACGCCCAGCCCGAAGATGTAGACTGCGGCAAGGCCAAGCCCAACGAAGGGCAGGACGAGACGGAAGAACAGGAACTGCGTCATCGGGTTCTGGCCCCGGAAGCCGGCCGTCTTGAGCTGGCGAACCGTGTTCTCGTCCGCCAGCAGCCGTCGCAGGTCGAGCCGCTCGACGACGCGGCGCATGCCGGTCGACTGCTGCTCACGCAGGCCGCGGCTGCGCCGGTCCGCCTCCGCGACCAGACGGGCGCGCTGCTTTGCGCGCAGTTCGTCGCGTTCGAGCGCCACGGCCTTCATCCGGTTCTTCAGCGGATTTCCCCCGAAGGCGGGAAGCAGCGTCATCATCGTCGCGAAGACGGCGATGCCGACCAGCAGCGCCGTCAGGAATGCCGGATCGGTCAGGGTCTTTATGGTCTGGGCGCTCACGGCAGCCTCCGGTCAGCGGGTCTGGCCAAACTCATGACCTCAGACCTCGAAATTCATCATCTTGCGCATCACGAAGATGCCTATCGACATCCACAGCCCCGAGACTCCGAGGATCAGGTGGCCGGTCGAGGTGGTGAACAGCGGCAGGATGTAGCTGGGGCTGGTCAGATAGACGAGAAACGCGATGATGAACGGCAGCGAGCCGATGATCGCGGCGGAAGCCTTGGCCTCCATCGACAGGGCGGAAACCTTCGCCTTCATCTTCTTGCGGTCGCGCAGCACCCGCGAGAGATTGCCGAGCGCCTCGGACAGGTTGCCGCCGGCCTGCGCCTGGATCTGGATGACGATGCCGAAGAACGCCGCCTCGGGGCACGGCATGGTTTCGGACATGCGCATGGTGGCCTCGGGTATCGACAGGCCCATCTGCTGGGAGTCGACGATGCGGCGGAACTCGCCGCGCACCGGTTCCGGGGATTCATTGGCGATGAGGCGCACGGCATCGTTGAGAGGCAGGCCGGACTTCACGGCGCGCACGATGATGTCCAGCGCGTTGGGAAACTCGTTCAGAAAGGCCTTTACCCGGCGGGCGCGCAGGAATGACACCAGCCAGCGCGGCAGGCCCAGACTGCCGACGATCAACGCACCCGGCAGGGCGATGGTCGGAAGTCCGATGACGAACCCGACCAGCGTCAGGACGAGGCCGGAAATTGCGGAGTAGAGATAGAACCGCTCCATGGTGAGGTTCAGGCCGGCCTGCCGGATCTGCACCTTCAGCGGCGGCTTCTTGACGCTCAGGTCGATCTGCTTCTGCTTTTCATCGAGCTGCCTGAGCGTTTCCTGCACGGATTTGCGCCGCTTGGCAGCCTCGGCCATGCGGTCCCGCGATGCCTTGACCACGGCCCGGTCGGTCTCGGCCGACTTGATCGTCTGAAGGCGCTTGCCGACGTTCCTCTCGTCGCTGATGCGATTGAAGAGCAGCGCATAGGCGATCGCGCCGGCGCTGACGCCGGCCAGCGCGACGAACATCAGAACGGTGCTGTCAATTCCAAACATTGCGCTCGCGCTCCATGCTCAAAGGACTCAATCGGCACGCTTCTCCATGGCTTCCAGCGCGGTGGCCAGCCGGTGCTCCTCGCCATAATAACGGGCGCGATCCCAGAAATGCGGGCGTCCGATACCGGTAGAGACATGCTCGCCGACCAGCTTGCCGTTCGCATCCTCGCCCTTGATGTTGTAGACGACGAGGTCCTGGGTAACGATTACATCGCCTTCCATGCCGATCACTTCGGTGATGTGGGTGATGCGGCGCGATCCGTCGCGCAGGCGGGCCGCCTGAATGATGACGTCGACCGAGCCGACGATGATCTCGCGCACGGTGCGCTGCGGCAGCGAATAGCCACCCATGGCGATCATGGATTCCATGCGGTTCAGGCACTCGCGCGGGCTGTTGGAGTGGATGGTGCCCATCGAGCCGTCATGGCCCGTGTTCATGGCCTGCAACAGGTCGAAAACTTCGGGGCCGCGCACCTCGCCCACGATGATGCGCTCGGGGCGCATGCGCAGGCAGTTCTTGACGAGATCGCGCATGGTCACCTCACCCTCGCCTTCGAGATTTGGCGGACGGGTTTCGAGGCGCACCACATGCGGCTGCTGGAGCTGCAATTCGGCCGAGTCCTCGCAGGTGATGATGCGCTCCTCGCGATCGACATAGTTGGTCAGGCAGTTGAGCAGCGTGGTCTTGCCCGAGCCGGTACCGCCGGAAATGACGACATTGCAACGCACCCGGCCGACGATCTTGAGGATTTCCGCGCCTTCCGGCGAAATGGCGCCGAACCGCACGAGCTGGTCGAGGGTGAGCTTGTCCTTCTTGAACTTGCGTATGGTGAGCGCGGTGCCGTCGATGGCCAATGGCGGCGCGATGACGTTGACGCGGGAGCCGTCGGGCAGACGCGCATCGCAGATCGGCGAGGATTCATCGACACGGCGGCCGACCTGGCTGACGATGCGCTGGCAGATGTTGAGAAGCTGCTGGTTGTCCCGGAAACGGATACTGGTCTGCTCGACCCTGCCGTTCACCTCGATATAGACGTTGCGCGAGCCGTTCACCATGATGTCGGCGATGTCGTCGCGGGCCAGCAGCGGCTCCAGCGGACCGTAGCCCAGAACGTCGTTGCAGATGTCCTCGAGCAGTTCCTCCTGCTCGGAAATCGACATGGCGAAGTTCTTGATCGCGATGATGTCGTTGACGATATCGCGTATTTCCTCGCGCGCGGCATCGGGTTCCAGCTTGGCCAGCTGGGACAGGTCGATGGTGTCGATAAGCGCGGCAAAGACCTGGCTCTTGGTGTCGTAATAGCTGTCGCTGCGCTCGCGCGGCGCGCGCCCCGCCGGCTGGGCTGCAAGCGGAGGCGCTTCCACGGTGCGGCGTGCAGGCTGCTGCATTGGCGCAGCTGGCGCAGCGTGGCGTGCCGGCGCACCGTCCACCGCGCCGGACACCGGCGCAGCCGGTGAAGGGGCGGAGGCAGGCTTCGAGAAAGCCGGCTTGCCCCTGTCGTCGTTGCCTCTTCTTCCGAACATGATCGTCTACCCTTGCGCTCCCGCGTGCGTCGTCACTTCGCGCGTCTGAGCTTTTCGATGATCGAGCCGAGGCCGGGCTTCCTGCGGACCTTGATCTCCGCCCGCCCGGTCAGCACATGAGCGATCTCGTTGATCGTGGCCACGACCGGGCTCTTGGCATCCATCTCGCCCAGCATGCGGCCATTGTTGGCGGCATTGCCGAAGAGTTGCGGATCGAACGGGATCACCGCCATCGGCTCGACATCGAGCGGCTCGGCGAAATCCTGCGCCGAAATCTCCGGCCGCTTCTGTACGCCGCACTGGTTGAGGATCAGCTTCGGCGGCGGATCGTTGGGCCGCAGGCGCTTCAGCATGTCCATCAGGTTCTTGGTGTTGCGCAGATTGGCAAGCTCCGGCGTCGCGGTGATCACCACCTCGTCGGCATGCATGAGGGTGTTCCTGCTCCAGCCGCTCCACAGATGGGGAATGTCGAGCACCAGAACGGGCGCGGTGCGTTGCGCCGTGTCGATGACCTGCGCGAAAGCGTCCGGCTCGAAATCGTAGGTGCGCTCGAGTGTCGAGGGCGCCGCAAGGAGGGAAAGGTTTTCGGCGCATTGCGCCAGCAGCCGGTCGAGATAGACCTCGTCGACGCGCTCGGGCGAGAATACCGCCTCCGCGATGCCTTGAGCCGGGTCCTGATCAAAGTTGATGTTGGCGGTTCCGAACGCCAGATCGAGGTCCGCGACCACGACTTCCGACCTGAACAGCGATGAAATCGCCCAGCCGACATTGTGCGCGATTGTGGAGGACCCCGTTCCGCCTTTCGCGCCTATGAAGGCGATCGAACGGCCGATCGGATCGGCGTCGGGGTCGACGAAGATGGTTGCGATGACGCTGACGATATCGGCCATCGACACCGGCGCGACGACATATTCGGAGATGCCGTTGCGGATCAGTTCGCGATAAAGGCCGACATCGTTGTAATGACCGATGACCACCACCTTTGTGCTGGGATCGCAATGCTCGGCAAGCTGCGCCAGCTGCTCCAGAAGTTCTCCCGGCTCGCTGCGCGATTCCAGGATGATCAGGTTGGGTGTCGGTGCCGTCTGGTAGAAATCGATGGCCGTGGAAATGCCACCCATATGCACCTTGAGATGCGCCTTCGACATGCGGCGATCCTCGCCGGCACGCTGGACAGGCGCGGATACGCCCTCGCTTTCGCAGAAAGCCTGAATGGAAATGCGCGGTATAGGCCGCAGGGCCTGCATGGCGGCGATGTCGTGCTGGTCGCCGCGCTCCGCCCCGATGTCATGGTCATACGCCAGATTTGTCATGCTGCTTGCCCCCCGGACAGGCCGAATTCGTCAATATCTCACTTCACCCGCAGTGCTGCCGTTTCCGGAAGAGCGGTATCTGTCGATGACCGTTTTCCGGTTCGATGCGTCGATGGAAGTCTGCTGGCGCGGTCCCATGAGATCGGCCGGATTGGCGATCTGGGCAGCCAGATTGTTCTGGTATGAACAGCCGAAATTGGCGTAGTGCTTGTTGTCGGCCGTATCCAGGACATCCTTCGGCCAGCGCCCGCACTTGCCGGTCTGCGCCTGGATCGAGCTGTAGACGAGCCGGACCGGCGCGGTCAGCTCGTCGGGCGATGCCTGATAGTGCGCCATGGCAATACGATCGGGCCGCACGCCGCCGGCCGCCGCCAGGCGGGCAAATTCCCGGGCGACCTTTCCGGCGGCCCGTTCATTGGCGGACCCGGAAGGTGCAGCGATGGTCAGCACCGGGGCCTCTCCCGTATCGTAACCATCGAGGAAACCGGCCAGCGCCTGCCGCTGCATCTTCGAGACGCCCTGCGCCGACGCCGCAACCGGCAGGTCCAGGGTCTTGTCCTTCTCGGTGATGACGATGGGATGGTTGGTGCGATAGTCGTCGGGGATGGCCCCGACGACAACGCTGTCGCGATTGGCGCATCCGGCCAGCAGCGCGGCGGCGGCCACGGCCAGCGCCGCGACGGTTGCTCTTGTCCTGAACATTGCGCTCGACATGCCCGTTTCCCCGCTCACTTGTAGATGAAGCCGACCATGCCGTGATAGCGACCGGCAGGCTTGTCGGTTTTCATGGTGCCGTAGACGCGGTTCACGCGGCCAAGGAACATGGCGGCGCCGTCGCTTGCGGCATTGAAATTGTCATCCGGCTTGGCCAGCTGATTGCGCGCCACCGGCTTCGACAGATAGGGCGTGATGATGATGACCAGTTCGGTCTCGTTGCGCACGAAATCGCGGCTGCGGAACAGCGTGCCCAGAACCGGCAGCTTGGAAAGACCCGGAAGGCCGTTCACTGCCTGGCGAACGTCGTCGCGTACAAGCCCGGCGATCATCATCGATCCACCCGAAGGCAGTTCCACCGTGGTGTCGGCCAAACGCTTGCGGATGGACAACATGTTCGAACCCTGCAGCGTCAACGGATTCGCAGTCAGTCCTATGGACCCCTCCACCGTTGGCTCGGAAACGGAGGTGCGTACCTTCAGGCTGATGCGGCCGGCGGACAGAACAACCGGCCGGAACTCCAGCCCGATGCCATATTCTATCTTCTGGACCTCGTAGGTCACGCCGCCGTAGGTGGCTGCTTCATCGATCACCCCGTCGCCATTGCTGTCGCGCGCGGGGCTGGGCGGCGAGACGGACTGGCCGTTGACAAGATTGAATTCACCGCCGACGCGGAAGGTCGCCCGCTCTCCCGAGACCGCGGTCAGCGTAGGTTCGGCGAGCGTCTTCATCACGCCGGCCTGTTCCATGCTGTTGAGATAGCCCTCCAGCAGGCCACTTGTCATTCCCGCGCCGGATTGCGCAAGGGGCTTGCCAAGCCCGTAGATGGGTTCGCTGACGGTGCTCCAGCTGATGCCGTTCGAATCGCCGCCCGCAACGAGGTTCACGCCAAGCTGCTTCATCACCGAGCGGCTCACTTCGGCGACAGTCACCTTCAGGGTCACCTGATCCTCGCCCAGGATCTCGAGCATGTTGATGATCTCGCTGCTGCGGCGCGAGCGGTCGGGATTGTTGATGGCAACACCCGAGTTCGACGAGCCGCCCGCAGCCGTCTGGGAATACTGGCCCGTGGTCGCCTCGCCGCCCCGCACGAAAGCGCCGGCAAGCTGCTCGGCGCGCTTGGCGTCGAGAGGCGTCTCGACCGTGCCGGTCAGCACCACGTTGTCGTTGACCAGTTCGACCTTGATGTCGGAGTTCGGGATGAAGCGCCTGAGATAGTCCTCGATCCCGGCAACGTCGCGTTCCACGGAAAGATCGAAGCTTGCGATCTGCTCGCCATTGGGGCCGAACACGAAGATGTTGGTCTCGCCGACCGACTTTCCGAAAAAGTAGATGCGCCTCGATGTGCGGGTGACCGCATCGGCGACGCCGGGATTCGCCACGAGAATGTCGTAGGCATCGCGCGGCAGGTCGATAACGATCGATTTGTTGAGGCCAAGCTTGATACGCTGGCTGGCGGCGGTGGCGCGCACGGTGCTGGCGGCATCGGCTGTCGCGACGCCGAGCGGGCCGGCAGTGGCAACCAGTGCAACCGCTGCGGCAAAAGCGGCAGGAAGTTTTGCAAAAGACCTCATTTCCTTGCCCCCACTTCGGAAACTTCTCCGGACTTGATGAGACGCACCGTGCCGCGGCGGCCGGCGCCGCTGACCAGATAGTCGGCCTCGTCCAGACCTGTTTCCTGCGTATCCTTGATCGAGCGCAGCGCTAGCGTGAGGCGGTCGGCCATCTGCTGGGCAACGGTGATGATTTCGGCCTGCTGCGGCGTCAGTTCCAGCGTCGCGGTCTGGCCGACCCGCGTTTTCCTGCCTTCCTCGTCCTCCTGGATGGTCTGGTCGATGGCGAGAACGCGGATATTCTGAAGGATTGTTTCGGTCGTGAAACCGCTGCTGCCGCCGGTGTCGGTACGACGGGTCATGATCACATCGACGAAATCGTTGGGCAGGATGAAGCCGCCGGCGGACGTGTCGGCCGCGATGGACGTCGCCACGGCGCGGCTGCCCGAGGGCAGGATCGAGGACATGAAGCTCTGGCCCTCGTCGATGAGCTTGGCGCGCCGCACGGGTTCGCCGCTGTACAGGGCCATGCGGGTCACCGAGCCTTTCAGCTTCTCGACCGCATCGGGCTCGTTGTCACGCGTGATGAAGTGCTGGTTGACCGCGTCCGCGGGCCAGGGAGTCCATTTGACGTTGGAACCGAGCGGAGCGCCGATCGGCACGTCGCCCGACACGATGGCCACGTCCACCATCCGGACAGCCGGCTCCTGCGGCCCCGGCTGGACCACGACCTCGGCCGGCGGCGGAACCACCATATTCTTGGCGACATAGCCCGCGCCACCTGCGGCAGCGACCGCAACGCCCAGAATTATCAGTCGGGATGCAGGCATATGTCCAACCCCTAGCCCCTGGCAAACCATCAACCCAGGCCGGACATTGCAGCGGCAATCCTCAAATTATGGTTAATGCCGTGCTTACAAATTTGCTTAACGCAAGGTTATTGCCCCACATGGGGTAAAAAATACGCCGCACAGCTTGTGCGGCGTATCCGGCAGAGGCGGTTCAGGCAGATGTCAGGCCGCAAGCCGCGCCAGCGCCCAGCCGACCAGTGCGGTCTTCGGATAGATCGCCAGCCCGGCGAACCCGAGGGCAACCCCGTAAGGAATACCCACCTTCGAATCCGCGAAATGGCGCAGGAACATGTTGTGACGGGTGAGATCGGCGAATATCGACTTCCGGTAGAAGAGCGTTGCCAGCGTCAGCATTCCGCCGATGAAAGATGCATAGAGCAGATATTCCAGCAGCACCGGCTCGAACCCCATCCATACCGCCGTCGCCGCCATCAGCTTGGCGTCGCCGCCACCCATGCCGCCGATGGCGAACAGGACGAAGGTTGCCGCCAGCACCAGCGCCCCGGCAGCCAGATGCATGCCATACACGCTCCAGTCCATGCCGGTCAGGGGTGCAATGGCCATGAAGCTCGCCACCAGAAGCAGCGACACCTTGTTGGCGATCGTCATCGACAGCACGTCCGAAACGGCTGCAAAGACCATGCAGAACGGGAACACAACGAAAATCAGCGCTTCAAGCATAGACAGGACACCGGATGTGAGCGACTTCCGGAGCCTACACGCATGGCGTTAAGGATCGGTGATCGCGCGCATTTCTCCTGCTGTCGGGGGCTTAACCGTTGGTTCACCACTCACGTTCATATTCCGTTGAGCACTCTGGCGGAGCGGGAGAACTCATGATGTCCGTGTCGAGACCGATTTTGATTGCGGGCTCATTGCTGGCGGCCGCATGCTGTCCGGCCATGGCAACCGAGGCCGATCCCGTTCAGCCGCAGGCGAACGTCGGGCCGGCGATGGAAACCGGCATTGAGGTGGTTATGAATCAGGCGCGGATCGTCAAGCTGCCGCGTCCGGCCGACACCATCGTCGTCGGCAACTCATCCATAGCCGATGCATCCGTTCAGGATGCCACCACGCTCGTTCTTACAGGCCGGGGTTTCGGCGTGACCAATCTGGTTGTCCTCGACAAGGAGGGCGCACCCATCATGGACGAGCAGGTCACCGTGGTTCGCCAGACTGCCTCCACCGTGCGCATCTATCGTCGCTCCGACGTCCAGACCCTCTCGTGCACGCCTTACTGCGAAACTTCCTACAAGAACGAAGCTGAGCGGGCATCCGACAGCGAGACCAGCGGAAACTGACGGCAAGCGGTTCATCCCGCGCACCGGAAATCCATGGTTGATGCCGGCTTAATGCGAACGCCTGCAATTTAGCGGCCGTTCAAACCGGACCTCAACGGCTTGCATCTATAGTCCGGCCAACTGGCAAGGGGTGGCAGGACGAACATGGAAAACACTTCCAACGGTTGCAACACAGGCGGCAAACGCCACCGTCCGGGTTTTCTCGCAAAATTCCGGCGCGACACCAAGGGCAGCGTGGCGATCGAGTTCTCCATGCTCATCCTGCCTTTTGCACTGCTGACATTTGCCATACTGGAAAGCTGCATATCGTTTGCCGCGCAGACGGTGCTGACAAATGCCGCCGACGATGTGGCGCGCCAGTTCCGCACCGGGCAGCTCAAGGCTGCCAACACCACGGCCGAGCAAAACGAGCTGAGAGACAACATCACCGCGCAAATCTGCGACCGCCTGGAAATCATCGTCAGCAAAGGCTGCCCCGGTCTTCTGATCGACCTTCGCAGTTTCGACAGGTTCTCAGACGCCACCCAGTACGGCTTCGCTATTCAGGGTGACAGGGTCGTCCTGACGCCCGGCAGTATCGCGGAGGAGGACTTCGCCATAGATCCGGGTCCGACCATGTCGAGAAACATGCTCCGGGTCTTCTACAAGTGGCCTGTCATCACCGATTTCATGAGCAAATACATGGCCAACATCGGAGGAGACAAGACGCTGCATTTCGCGTCTTTCGTCTGGCAGAACGAGCCGTTTTGACCAGTGCGGACACAACGATATCGATATTTGGTGCGGGGGCACGGCGGATGATCAAATCACTGACCACAAGGATCGCGGCATTCATCCGCAACCGGGACGGCATCGCGGCTGTGGAGTTCGCCTTCGTCGCCCCCATCCTGCTGATCCTCTATTTCATGACGGTTGAGGCCGTGCAGGGCATCGAGACCAACCGGCGCCTCAGCCGTCTCGGCTCGATGGTCGCCGACCTCGTCGGCCAGCAGGACGCACTGTCGGCGACCGCGCTGAAGGAAATCATCCAGATCAGCGAATCGACGATGCGCCCCTATACCCGCTCCGTACCTGAAGTGACCGTTACCGCCATACAGATCAGCAGCGATGCAAAAGGCGCCGTGCCAAAGGTCGTATGGTCCGGAACGGTCGATTCCAAAGGCAAATATGCCAAAGCCCTCAGCGCCGGATCGACGGTCGCCGTACCGGCAGCTCTGAAAACCGGTGACAGTTTCCTGATCAGGGTGGAAAGCAGGCTCACCTACTGGCCGATCCTCCTCTGGCCCAAGGAAGGGGACGCCGCCTCCGGGCTGATGGGCATCTTCACGGGCCTCAGGATGGAGGAGGTCTACTATGCCCGCCCGCGCATCAGGCGTGAAATCGCGTGTGCGACCTGCTGAAATAAACCCGCTCCGGATTGCCGATTGCAAAGGTTTGCGTGCAAGCCTATGTCTGGTCGAAGTCCCGGCCTGGCGGCAGGCCGCCCGCCGGTTTCGCTGAATCGTCCCGATCGGACCGGCACGTAGAGCCGGGCTCCCGATCGTCACCGCAAGGCTGCAATGGCGCGTGCATTCGTCTTCGTTCTGGATTCCTTCGGCATAGGCGGCGCTGCGGATGCCGCCGAATTCGGAGATGAAGGCGCCAACACTTTCGCCCATATAGCCGATGCCTGCCGCTCGGGCCTTGCAGACTGCTCCGGCCTGCGGGCAGGTCCCCTGACCGTTCCGCACATGGTCTCGCTCGGACTGGGCAAAGCCGCGCAGGTGGCCACGGGCTACGGGTTTGAAACGGCCGGCCCGCCCCTTCTGGCATCTGCCTTCCACGGCGCCGCGCAGGAAATTTCCAGCGGCAAGGACACTCCTTCGGGCCATTGGGAAATCGCCGCACTGCCGCTGCGCTTCGGCTGGGGAAGGTTTCCCGACACCGTTCCGGCTTTCCCCCCTGCCCTCACGCAGGCCATGATCGGGCAAGGCCAGGTACCCGGCATCCTCGGCAACTGCCACGCGGACGGCATGACGATCATCGAACGGTTCGGCGCCGAGCACATCTCGACGGGCAAGCCCATCTGCTACACGTCGGTCGACTCCGTTCTGCAGATCGCCGCCCACGAGGAGCATTTCGGGGTCGAACGTCTCTACGAATTCTGCAAGGTCGTTCGTCGCCTTTGCGATCCGCTCAAGATCGGCCGCGTCATCGCCCGTCCTTTCGTCGGTGAAGAAACCCACACCTTCAGACGCACGCCGAACCGCCGCGACTATGCCGTCTCACCGCCCGAACCGACGCTGCTCGACCGCCTCACGCAGACCGGAGGCCGCGTGCTTGCAGTGGGCAAGATCGGCGACATCTTCGCCCATCGGGGCGTGACGAAACTGCGCAAGGCGGCGGGCAACATGGCCATGTTCGATCAGGCGCTGGACGCGATGGACGAAGCCGTCGACGGCGATTTTGTTTTCGCCAATTTCGTCGATTTCGATACGGAGTTCGGCCATCGCCGCGATACGGCAGGCTATGCGGCGGCGCTCGAGGCATTCGACCGCCGCGTGCCGGAAGCGCTGCGCCGGCTCAGACAGGGCGACCTGTTCCTGCTCACCGCCGACCATGGCAACGACCCCACCTGGCGCGGGACCGACCATACACGCGAGCGCATACCCGTGATGGGGCTGGCGCCGGGGTTGCCCGGCGGCAGCGTGGGCCTGCGCGCCACCTTCGCCGACCTAGGCGAGACCGTGGCCGAGCATCTGGGCATTGCGCCCGGAAAATACGGAACCTCCTTCTACAAGCAGATCGGTGGCCATGCCTGAATTGCCCGAGGTCGAGACAGTCCGGCGCGGGCTGCAACCGGTTCTTGAAGGCGCGCGCATCGTCAGGGCCGAAACACGGCGGCCCGACCTGCGCTTTCCCTTCCCCGAGAATTTTTCCCAACGCCTGACCGGCCGCACCATTACCGCCATCGGGCGGCGCGCCAAATATCTGACCATGCATATGGAAGACGGGCCGGCGCTGATCTGCCACCTTGGCATGACCGGGTCCTTCCGCATCGAGGACGGTCCCGAAAGTACCGTTCCCGGCAGCTTCCGCTACGAGCGGTCGAAAGACTCCATCCACGACCATGTCATCTTCGACGTGGTATCGGCGGTTCAGTCTCCCCATCGCGTCGTGTTCAACGATCCGCGCCGGTTCGGTTTCATGCTGTTTTCCGACACGGTTCCCGACGAGCACCCGATGCTGGCAGGTCTGGGCGTGGAACCGACGGGCAATGCGCTCGATGCCGACCTGCTTGCCGTTCTGTTCCGCAACCGCAAGGCCCCGCTGAAGGCCGCCCTGCTCGACCAGCGCCTGATCGCAGGGCTCGGCAACATCTATGTGTGCGAGGCTCTCTGGCGCGCCGGTCTCTCGCCGCTGAGAGCGGCAGGCACCATTGCCGGGCCGGGCGCCAAGGCGGCTGCACAGCGCGAAAAACTGGCGCAGTCTATCCGTGAGGTGATCGCAGACGCCATCGCAGCCGGTGGCTCGTCCCTGCGCGACTACATGCATACCGACGGCTCGCTGGGTTATTTCCAGCACAGCTTCGCCGCTTACGACCGCGAAGGCGAACCATGTTCCACTCCGGGCTGCCGGGGGCATATAGAACGGATCGTGCAGAGCGGCCGCTCCACCTTTTATTGCCGTGCCTGCCAGAAATAGCTAGGTCAGGGAAACCATTCAGGAGATGAAGCGCATGACTTACGAAAACATCATCGTCGAGACCCGCGGCAAGGTCGGGCTGATCACGCTGAACAGGCCGCAGGCGCTCAACGCGCTGAACTCCGCCATCCTCACCGACCTGCTCGCCGCAACGAAAGCCTTCGATGCAGACGACAACATCGGTGCGATCGTCCTGACCGGCTCGGAGAAGGCTTTTGCCGCGGGTGCGGACATCAAGGAGATGCAGTCCAAGAGTTATGTGGACGTCTATCTCGGCGACCTGTTCTCGGGCTGGGAAGACTTTACCCGTACCCGCAAGCCGATCATCGCGGCAGTGGCCGGCTACGCGCTGGGCGGCGGCTGCGAACTCGCCATGATGTGCGACTTCATCATTGCCGGCGACAATGCCAAATTCGGCCAGCCCGAGATTACGCTCGGCGTGATGCCCGGCATGGGCGGCTCCCAGCGGCTGACCCGCTTCGTCGGCAAATCCAAGGCGATGGATATGTGCCTTACGGGCCGCATGATGGATGCAGCCGAAGCCGAGCGCTCCGGTCTGGTCTCGCGTGTCGTACCAGTCGGCGAACTCGTCGCCGAAGCGCTGGCAGCGGCAACGAAGATTGCCGGCTTCTCCCTGCCCGCCGTCATGATGAACAAGGAAGCCGTCAACCGCGCCTATGAGCTGACCCTGACCGAGGGCTTGCGATTCGAGCGGCGAGTCTTCCAGTCCATGTTCGCGCTGGAGGACCAGAAGGAGGGCATGGCCGCATTCGTCGACAAGCGGAAGCCCGAATTCCGCAACAAATGAGGCCCAATATGCCGCTCAAATCGCTCTTTGGATGCGAAGCAAGATTGACGGATTTGGAAAGCTGAACTATAAGCCGCCCAACTGAGGTGGCCCTGTGGCTGCCCATTTGTTTTTTGCGCCCTGCGGGTAGCCGCAAGCGCCCACCGTTGAGATCAGAAGAGAGGCAACATGGCCAACACTCCCTCGGCCAAAAAGGCTACGCGCAAGATTGCTCACCGCACCGCGGTCAACAAGAATCGCCGTTCGCGCGTCCGCACCTTCGTGCGTAAGGTCGAAGAAGCTCTGGCCGCTGGCGACAAGGCAGCCGCCGAGACCGCTTTCCAGAACGCGCAGCCCGAGTTGATGCGCGCTGCTTCCAGGGGTGTTCTTCACAAGAACACTGCCTCGCGCAAGGTTTCGCGTCTGGCTCAGCGCCTTAAGGCTTTGTCGGCGTAATCGTTAACGCGACAATCGAAGCTTTCATGGAACCCGGCGTCTGCGCCGGGTTTTTTTCGTTATTCGGCGAAAACCTGAAATGACACACCGGAAGCTTCCGCAGCGGCACGTTTTTCATTGCCTGAACCTTTGCCGGTATGTGTCTTCCAGGTTGTACCCCGGCAGATTTCACGATCTCGACACTGACAGGAAATTTCTTTTTATTTCATACACTTAAAGAAGGTAATCCACAGCTTGTTCATATCGGCGCCAGCCGAAAGGGGACAATCCTGTGTCAAGAGAAATATTAAAAAAAAGAATCTCGCCAACTATCGTTTCCCGGCGTTTGCGAAAAGGGTTTGAATCCCAATGGCTTTCATGAACGCGGGTATCTGCGGCGGCGTTGTTGAGGGCAATTTGGTAACCAGATTCGTTAAAAACCGGTAAGATGCGGCCTTGCCCTTTCCACAACGATTTCGGTAGTGTCTGTCCATCGAAAGGGACGGGCCCGGCGCCCTCGACCTAATCAAAAAAAGACAGCATTGGCACCGTGGGCGCTCGTCCGTGGTCGGGTCGGTTGTCACTTTCGATACTGGCAGGGGACCAGTCAATTGTATGGCATGTATGAGTTTGGCCGGTGCAATGCCGGACGGCTTGCTTTGCCATGCGCATAGCTTCCCTGTTGCGGGACAGGGGTCGGAGACGACTCCACGCGCAACGAGCATATCCGGCGATGGCCAGCGGCGGCCCCGGCGGAGAAAATGATAACGAGGCCACCGCAGGCGACATGCCTGTGGCGCGAAAGTGCGGGACAAGGATCACGAAATGCAGAGCGGCATGGGCAGGGAACTTGGCAACCTTTCCTACGAGGGGGAAGGTGCCCAAGGACACGACATGACATCTCTTGGGGAGGCGGATCACAAGTTCGAGCGGGTCAAGGCTCAGCTCAAGGCACGTCTGGGGGCAGAGGTTTATTCCAGCTGGTTCGGACGCATGAAGCTGGCAGAGGCTTCGAAGGGGATCGTGCGCATCTCGGTGCCCACCGCGTTCCTCCGTTCCTGGATCAACAGCCACTATCTCGACCAGATCGTCGGGCTGTGGAAGGAAGAGGATCCCGAGATCCTCAAGGTCGAGATCATCGTCCGCAGTGCCGCAAGGCAGACCCGCGCCGCGGAGGCGGAGGGCAATGGCCAGCGCCGCCCTGCCCAGCGCCAGTCGCAGACGGCGCTCACCTCCACAATGGCCTCCAATGGCTTCAATGCCGGCAAGGCCGAACGCATGCCCGCGCAGCGCCCGGCGACCGCCGAGACGGAGTTCCGGCAGAACGTTCTTGGCTCGCCGCTGGACCCGCGCTACACGTTCGCTTCCTTCGTCGAAGGCCCCTCCAACCGGGTTGCCTTCGCAGCGGCCCGTGCCGTGGCCGAATCCCACTCCAGCGCGGTCCGCTTCAACCCGCTGTTCCTGCATGCCACGGTGGGCCTTGGCAAAACGCACCTGCTGCAGGCGATCGCGGCGGAATCGCTGCGCCAGAACCCGAAATCGCGCGTCGTCTACCTGACGGCCGAATATTTCATGTGGCGCTTTGCGACAGCCATCCGCGACAACAACGCGCTGACGCTCAAGGAGCAGCTTCGCGACATCGACCTGCTGATCATCGACGACATGCAGTTCCTGCAAGGCAAGTCGATCCAGCACGAATTCTGCCATCTCATCAACATGCTGCTGGACAGCGCCCGGCAGGTGGTCGTCGCTGCCGACCGGCCGCCGTCGGAGCTGGAATCGCTGGAACCGCGCGTGCGCTCGCGCCTCAATGGCGGCGTTGCGCTCGAAATGTCGTCCCCGGACTTCTCCATGCGCCTGTCGATGCTCCAGCAGCGGCTGGCGGCAGCCAAGGCCGAGGATACCACCATCGACGTTTCCGACGCCGTTCTGGAGCATGTGGCGCGCACCATCACGGGCAGCGGCCGGGAGCTTGAAGGCGCGTTCAACCAGCTTCTGTTCCGCCAGTCTTTCGAGCCGCAGATCACCGTCGACCGCATCGACGAGATACTCGGGCACATCTACCGCTCGGGCGAGCCCAAACGGGTGCGCATCGAGGACATCCAGCGCATCGTGGCGCGTCATTACAACGTTTCCAAGACAGAACTTCTGTCCAATCGCCGCACGCGCACCATCGTCAAGCCCCGTCAGGTGGCCATGTACCTGTCCAAGGTGATGACGCCGCGCTCGCTGCCGGAAATCGGGCGGCGCTTCGGCGGGCGTGACCACACCACCGTGCTGCATGCCGTGCGCAAGATCGAGGGCCTGTCGGACAGCGACAACACCCTGGCGCAGGAACTGGAGCTGCTGCGCCGCCTGATCAACGATCAGGCATGAGATCAGGCGGAAGGGCATGACGGCCCCTTCCGCCGCCATGCCCGAAACTGCTGTAAAACCCGTGGCAGAGGGCCGTTCGGTCTTGCTTTCAGGGCGCTTTTCCTGTCAGTTTGGCTCCCATTCTTTGCAATGCAGACTGAGGCAGGTTGCCGGTTCGGGAGCCTGCCCTTTCCTTCAAGCGAGCCTGTTTCGTCATGCGTGTAATCCTGGAACGGTCGAACCTCCTCAAATCCCTGAACCACGTCCACCGCGTGGTCGAGCGGCGCAACACCATCCCGATCCTCTCCAACGTGCTGCTTTCGACGGACGGTTCCAGCCTTGAACTGAAGGCCACCGACCTCGACCTCGAAGTGACGGAGGCAACGCCGGCGCGCGTCGAGCAGCCCGGCGCGACCACGGTTCCGGCCCACCTGCTCTACGACATCGTGCGCAAGCTTTCCGACGGCGCCGAGGTGATGCTGAGGACCGACGAGGACGGCACCGCCATGACCGTCACCTCCGGCCGCTCCTCTTTCCGGCTCCAGTGCCTGCCGCAGTCGGACTTCCCCGAGCTTTCGGCCGGTTCCTTCCCGCACATCTTCCGGCTGGACTCCACGGCGCTCAAGGGCCTGATCGAGAAGACCCAGTTCGCCATCTCCACCGAGGAGACGCGCTATTATCTCAACGGCATCTTCCTGCACACGCACGAGGTCGATGGCAAGCTCAAGCTGCGCTCCGTGGCCACGGACGGCCACCGTCTGGCGCGGGCCGAAATCGATGCGCCGGCCGGCTCGGAAGGCATGCCGGGCATCATCATCCCCCGCAAGACCGTGGGCGAGTTGCAAAAGCTGGTGGACGATCCCGACGTGGCGGTGACGACCGAACTGTCCGACACCAAGATCCGCTTCACCATCGGCTCGGTGGTGCTGACCTCCAAGCTGATCGACGGGACCTTCCCCGACTACCAGCGCGTCATCCCGACCGGCAACGACAAGCGGCTGCTCATCGACCGCCAGAGCTTCGCCGCCGCCGTCGACCGCGTCTCCACCATCTCGTCCGAGCGCGGGCGCGCAGTGAAGCTGTCGATCAGCGAAGGCCAGCTCACGCTGACCGTCAACAACCCGGACTCCGGCAGCGCGACCGAGGAACTGGCCGCCGACTACGGATCGGACCCGATCGAGATCGGCTTCAACGCCCGCTATCTTCTCGACGTTGCCGGCCAGCTCAGCAGCGGAGATGCCGAGTTCCTGCTCGCCGATGCCGGCTCGCCGACGCTCATCCGCGACACCAGCGACGAGAACACGCTCTACGTGCTGATGCCGATGCGGGTATAGCGCGCATCGCAACGCGTTTGCGATGTCCGCCTCATGGAAACGCTACCCGGCCCCCACATAAGTCGGCTGACGCTGACGAACTTCCGCAATTATGCGTCTTTGTCGCTGGAGCTGAAGCCCGGGCTAGTGGTGTTGAGCGGCGATAACGGCGCCGGCAAGACCAACCTTCTGGAAGCCATATCGCTTCTGGCGCCGGGCCGCGGCCTGCGGCGCGCACCCTATGCGGATGTGGCGCGCGAAGGCAATGACGGCAGCTTTGCCCTGCACGCAAAGCTCGACGGGCCGGAAGGCGAGGTCGATATCGGCACCGGCATCATGGCAGCCGATGGCGGCGAAGGCGGGCGGCGGGTGCGCATCAACGGCGCGCCGGCCCGCAATGCGGACGAATTGCTGCAATGGCTGCGCGTCGTGTGGCTGACACCTTCCATGGACACCCTGTTCACCGGGCCGGCGGGCGACCGCCGCCGCTTCCTCGACAGGCTGGTGCTGGCCGTCGATGCCGCTCACGGCCAGCGCGCGCTGGCTTACGAGAAGGCGATGCGCGGCCGCAACCGGCTGCTGGCCGAAAATTCGCGCGACCACGCATGGTTCGAGGCGATCGAGACGCAATTGGCCGAGACCGGCGTGGCGATTGCCGCAGCGCGCGCCGAACTGGTGCGGCTGCTCGCCGCCAAGATCGAGCAATTGCCGGGCGACGGCCCCTTCCCGCAGGCCGACATCGCCCTTGCCGGCGAACTGGAAGCGCAGGTCGCCACCACGCCGGCGGTGGACGTCGAGGAAAGCTTCCGCCGTGCGCTGGCCGCCGGGCGCGAGCGCGACCGGGCGGCGGGCCGCACGCTGGAAGGTCCGCACCGCTCCGACCTCATCGTGCGCCACAGGCCGAAATCCATGCCGGCCGAACTGTGCTCGACCGGCGAGCAGAAGGCGCTGCTGGTCGGCATCGTGCTTTCCCATGCGAGGCTGACCGGCGAGATTTCCGGCATGACGCCGATCCTGCTTCTGGACGAGATCGCCGCCCATCTCGATGCCGGAAGGCGCGCCGCGCTGTTTTCCATTCTGGAAGACATGCAATGCCAGGCCTTCATGACGGGTACCGACGCCGCCCTGTTCTCCAGCCTCGAAGGGCGGGCGCAGTTCCTGACCGTAGACCACGGAACGGTCGGTGAGACGCGGTAGCGTCTGCGCCGGACTTCCGGGTTCAGGCATGGATTCGGGGATGAAGATGCGACGGAAAATGCTAGTTTCCCCCTATGACCGCCCTGCCCTCCCTGACCGACGACGAGCTTGAGCGCTATGCGCGCCACATCGTGCTGCCCGAGATCGGCGGCGCGGGGCAGCGCAGGCTCAAGGCGGCGCGGGTGCTGGTGGTGGGCGCCGGCGGGCTCGGCGCGCCGGTGCTGGCCTATCTGGCAGCGGCAGGCGTGGGCACGCTCGGCATCGTCGACGACGACGCCGTGTCGCTCTCCAACCTGCAACGGCAGGTCATCCACGGCACGGAATCGCTTGGCCGAGCTAAGGCCGACAGCGCCCGCGATGCAATCCTGCGCATCAATCCGCATGTCGAGGTCGAGCTGCATCGACTGCGCCTGACCCCAGAAAACGCCCCGGCCCTCGTCGCCAGATACGATCTGGTCGTCGACGGGACCGACAATTTCGAGACGCGCTTTGCCGTGGCCGACGCCTGCGAGCAGGAAAAGCGCCCGCTGGTGCATGCAGCTGTCGGCCGTTTCGACGGCTCGCTGACCGTGCTGAAACCGTTCGAAACCGATGAGTCCGGGGTGAAAAATCCCTCCTACCGCGACCTTTTTCCCGAACCGCCGCCGCTGGGTCTCGTGCCCTCCTGCGCAGAAGCCGGCGTGGTGGGCGCGCTGGTGGGGGTGATGGGGACGTTGCAGGCAATGGAAGCGATCAAGCTGATCGCCGGCATCGGCGAACCGCTGGTCGGGCGCCTGCTGCTCTACGATGCGCTGGCCGCCCGTTTCGACACCATCCGCTACAAACGGCGCAGCAACGGGGACCGATAAGCCTACAGCCCTTCGGCTATCGCCTGGAAAGCGGCGATGCTCTCCTCGATCATGATGTCACCGGTGCTGTTGTAGTCCGCATAGGCGGAGCTCTTGGCAATGACGACGCGCCGTTCCGGATTCACGTAGATGAACTGCCCGTAAATGCCGATGCCGGTAAAATCGCCGCCCTTGCGGTCGGCAGGTATCCACCACTGGTAGCCATAGCCCTTCAGCCTGCGGCCCGTCTCATCCTGCCGGCCGGGCATGAGATGGGCTGAATCGGGTGTCACCGAAGCCTGCACCCAATCGGCAGGCACGATCTGCTCCCCCAGATGATTTCGGCCCTGATTGAGATAGAGAAGGCCGAAACGCGCGTAATCGCGCAGCACCGCATTGAGACCGCCGGCAGCGATGGCCTCGCCTTTCTGATCCACCAGCCAGTAGGCATCGGCCTCCGTGCCCAGCTTCGACCACAGGATTTCGTTGAAATAATCGGCCAGCGGCTTGCCCGTCGCGCCTTCCAGCACAAGGCCCAGCACCTGCGTGTCGGCCGAGACGTAACGGTTCACGGTGCCTTGCGGGATGTCGTTCTTCAGATGCGCCGTGAAGTCGGCGACCGAGCCGCGCAAGATCTGGATGATGTAGCGCACGATATCGGAATTGAGATCGCCATAGTCCTCATTGAAGCCGATGCCGGACGACATCTGCAACACGTTCCTGACCGTCACGCCCCTGTAGCCGCCTTCGGCAAGAACGGGGGCGTAAGCCTCGACCGGCTGGCCGATGTCGATGAGCCCGTCAGCCACGGCCCTGCCAACGAGCGCGGAGACGAAGGACTTCGAAAGCGACATGGCGATGGACTGGGTACCCTGCCCGTTGCCGCGCAGATAGCGCTCATGGACGATAACCCCATCCCGGATGACGATCAGGCCCGTCGTCTGCGAACTCTCGATCCAGTCTTCGACCGACCTGCTCTGCCCCGCGAAACTGTAGCTGTCCGGCAGCGGCCGCTCGCGCTTTTCCAGAAGGCTGGCGGCCGCGCTTTTCGGCACCCGCACCGATGGGTATTTCACGAAAAGAGAACGAAAATTCCGATCGATCACGTCCGGCTTGAAGTTGCCTGCATATTCAAGCGCCGCGCGGTAGTCGAGGATCGTGTCGCGATAGACCCAAGCGGCCCCTCCCGCCACCATGACCACGGCCGCCCCGATGCCGAGGCTCCACCGAAGAACCTTTTTCATGTCCCCCTCCTCCAGTGCTGCGGACGATAGAGAGGGTTTGCGCCACCGGCAATGGCGGGCGAGCTTACGCTGGGGAGAGCCGAAGATGGCCGAACCTCAGATGCGGCTTGGAATCACGCGGTCCGGCGGGCGGTGCCCGTCGCAGAAGGCACGGATGTTGATGATGACCTTTTCGCCCATATCGATGCGGCCTTCCAGCGTGGCCGAGCCCATATGCGGCAACAGCACAGCCTTGCCCTTGGCGGCCAGCTTGAGCAAGCGGGGATTGATCGCCGGCTCGTTCTCGTAGACATCGAGGCCGACACCCGCGAGCTTGCCGGTCTCCAGCATCCGGATCAACGCTTCCTCGTCGATCAGGTCGCCGCGCGCCGTGTTGACCAGATAGGCGCTGGGCTGCATCAGCGCCAGCCGCCGCGCCGACAGCAGGTGGAAGGTGGCCGGCGTCGAAGGGCAGTTGACCGAGATGATGTCCATGCGGGCCAGCATCTGGTCGAGGCTTTCCCAATAGGTCGCCTCCAGCTCATCTTCCAGTGCGCCCATGACACGGTGGCGATTGTGATAGTGGATCGACAGGCCAAACGCCTTGGCACGCCGGGCCACCGCGGTACCGATGCGGCCCATGCCGACGATACCCAGCCGTTTGCCCCATATGCGCCGGCCAAGCATCCATGTCGGCGACCAGCCCGCCCATTTCTTGCCTTCCGGCAGAATGTTCGCGCCTTCCGTCAGCCGGCGCGGCACGGACAGGATCAGCGCCATGGTCATATCGGCCGTATCCTCGGTCAGCACGCCCGGCGTATTGGTCACGGTGATGCCTCTGGCGGTTGCCGCAGCAACGTCGATCTTCTCGATACCGTTGCCGAAATTGGCGACCAGCTTCAGGTTCGGGCCGGCTTCGGCAATCACCTGCGCATCGATCGTGTCGGTCACGGTGGGGACGAGCACGTCGGCTTCCTTCACGGCCGCGATGAGTTCCGCCTGGCTCATCGGCCTGTCCTCGACATTCAGCCGCGCGTCGAACAGTTCTCGCATGCGCGTCTCGACAGGGTCGGGCAGCTTGCGCGTGATGACGACGAGAGGCTTCTTCCTGCCGGCCATATTTACCCCGATCACGGTTACCGTTGAGACCTCTTTAACCAAGACCGGCGAAACTGCAAAGCGGTCGCGGTTCGATAGCTCCCATGCACCAAGCATGTACCAAGCCGAACCGGCGAAGACAAAGAAAAAGGGGCGGCGCCATCGCACCCGCTCCGCTCAACATAATGCCTGCAAGGGAACGAAAGTGTCTGGTTTCGTGTCGTTTCGCCTTAGCCGTCTTGCCCTGGGCGCAGCATTGCTCGGCCTCGTCGCCCCGGATTTCGTCCATGCACAGTCTGCCGGTGCGCAGTCGGCAGGCGCCCAGTCGCAGAATGTGCGTGTCGGACCCAGCGGCCTGCCGCTTCCGCGCTTCGTCAGCCTGAAGTCGGCGCGCGTCAATTCCCGCGTCGGCCCCGGCACCAACTATTCGGTGGACTGGATGTACACCAAGGCCGGCCTGCCGATGGAGATCATCCAGGAGTATGACAACTGGCGGCGCGTGCGCGATGCGGACGGCTCGGAAGGCTGGATCAACCAGTCACTGCTTTCGGGCAAGCGCACCGCGATCGTCGCTCCCTGGCAGCGCGGCAAGGATACGCGAATCAACCTGCTGCGTCGTCCGTCCGAGGAGGCAGGCGTCGTTGCCATGCTGGAGCCCGGCGTGATCGGAACGATCAAATCCTGCGACGGCAAATGGTGCGAGATGAGCTTTGGCGGCCGCTCCGGATGGATTAGCCAGTCATTGGTCTGGGGTGCCTATCCCGGCGAAAAGGTGGAGGACTGAGACAGCTCAGTCCCTGCCGATGCGGCCAAGATGCGTGTCGCGGAACGCCGAGGTTTCCTTCAGACCATAACCCAGCGCCCTGTCCACGCCGATATGGGCAAGCCAGATCAGGCCAAGGCTGACCGGCAATCCAGCACCCGCTGCATACCCGCCGGCCAGCAGCGCCAGCGGCCACGGCGTCGTGTGAAATGCGTTGTAGACATACGCGCCCATGCGGGGACCCTTCAAATAGGCCAGCATTGAAAGGTCGGGGGCAAGAAGCAGAACGGCAAACAGCCCCCACCCTGCACCTGAAAAGGCATAGAAGGCGACTGCGGCAACGAATAGCGCCCCACCTTCAATTCTCAGAAGCGCTTTCGTCACGATAAATTGTCTGGATTACCGCTTCGGCCGCAGGCGGATCACGATGTCGATGTTGGCTATTTCCATACCGTCGGGCGGCTGGGGAAGATTCTTCACCGTCATCGCTTCTCCTTCAACGTCGAAGATACGGTTCTCGCCTTCGATGTAGAAGTGATGGTGATCGGAGGTATTGGTGTCGAAATAGGTTCTGGACCCTTCGACAGCCAGAATGCGCAAAAGCCCGGCTTCCGTGAACTGATGCAGCGAATTGTAGACGGTCGCCAGAGAGACCGGCACGCCGGCCGCGAGAGCCTCCTCGTGCAGCTCTTCTGCCGAAAGATGGCGATCGCCCTTGGCGAACAGGAGCTCGGCCAGCGCAACACGCTGGCGCGTCGGCCTGAGACCGGCGTCGCGAACCCGCTTATCCACAGCGTTCCTCATCTTGGTCGCATACACATCCATAATATTGTCTTCAGGTCCAGCCTGTTTGTCCCGAGCGCTGCGTTCCCGGCAAAACAAGGGCATCCGGCCAAACCATGTTCCGACCAGATATATTCTTTCATGACACTTCGATCAATAGCGTGCATTGACCCGGACAAAGCGTCGCGTTAGAGCCACGTCGCAAGGTAAACCACGGTTTCCGGCCTGAAACGGACTGTGTTACCAGAACTATAGGGCGGGATGCCGCCCGACTTGGACGGGGACGTTTTAATGGCCGCAGGAAAATCCAGCTACGATTATCAGGAGTTGCTCGCCTGCGCCCGCGGCGAACTGTTCGGCCCGGGCAATGCTCAGCTTCCCTACCCGCCCATGCTGATGTTCGACCGCATCACCGAGATCAGCGAGACTGGCGGCGAATTCGACAAGGGATTTGCCCGCGCCGAACTCGATATCCATCGCGACCTCTGGTTCTTCCCCTGCCATTTCATCGGCGATCCGGTCATGCCCGGCTGCCTCGGCCTCGATGCGATGTGGCAGCTCACCGGCTTCTTCCTCGGCTGGCTGGGCGAGCCCGGCAAGGGCCGCGCGCTTTCCACCGGCGAGGTCAAGTTCACGGGCATGGTCACGCCTTCGGTCAAGAAGGTCGAATATGGCATCGACTTCAAGCGCGTTATGCGCGGCCGTTTGGTGCTCGGCATCGCCGACGGCTGGTTGAAGGCCGACGGAGAAACCATATACAAGGCCACCGACCTGAGGGTCGGCCTGTTCAAGGAAGCGACAGCCTGATCCCCACCGGATCCCGCCAGCCATGAAGGAGCACTCCATGAGACGCGTCGTTGTCACCGGCCTGGGTATCGTGTCTTCCATCGGCAACAATGCCGAAGAAGTGGCGGCTTCCCTTCGCGATGCCAGATCCGGCATCAGTTTTTCCGATTCCTTTGCCGAACACGGCTTCCGCTCGCAGGTATGGGGCGCACCGACGCTCGACCCGACCGAACTGGTCGACCGCCGCGCCATGCGCTTCCTGTCGCGCGGCGGCGCCTGGAACCATGTCGCGATGGATCAGGCCATCGCCGACGCGGGGCTGGAGGAAGGCGACATCACCAATGAGCGCACCGGCATCATCATGGGCTCGGGCGGACCTTCCACACGCACCATAGTGGAAGCGGCCGAGACCACGCTGAAGAACGGCTCGCCCAAGCGCATCGGCCCCTTCGCCGTGCCGAAGGCGATGTCTTCCACCGCTTCCGCCACGCTCGCCACATGGTTCAAGATCCACGGCGTCAACTACTCGATCTCGTCGGCCTGCTCGACCTCGGCGCACTGCATCGGCAATGCCTATGAGCTGATCCAGTGGGGCAAGCAGGACATGATCTTCGCCGGCGGGCACGAGGACCTCGACTGGTCCATGTCGAACCTTTTCGACGCCATGGGCGCCATGTCCTCGAAGTACAATGACACGCCGGCATCGGCCTCGCGCGCCTATGACGCCACCCGCGACGGCTTTGTCATCGCCGGCGGGGCGGGCGTGCTCGTTCTTGAAGAACTGGAGCACGCAAAGGCGCGCGGCGCCAAGATCTATGCCGAGCTGGTGGGCTATGGCGCCACCTCCGACGGTTTCGACATGGTCGCCCCGTCTGGCGAGGGCGCGGTGCGCTGCATGCGCCAGGCGCTGTCCACCGTTTCCGGCAAGGTCGACTACGTCAACACGCACGGCACCTCGACGCCGGTCGGCGACGCCAAGGAAATGGCGGCCATCCGCGAGGTCTTCGGCGCGGACATGCCCAACATCGCGTCCACCAAGTCTCTCACCGGCCACTCTCTGGGTGCGGCCGGCGTGCAGGAATCGATCTATTCGATCCTGCAGATGCAGGGCGGCTTCATTGGCGAAAGCGCCCATATCACCGAGCTGGACCCCGAATTCGAGGGCATGCCGATCGTGCGCAAGCGTATCGACGACGCAAAGATCGACATCGCGCTTTCCAATTCGTTCGGCTTCGGCGGCACCAACGCGACCTTGGTGTTCCAGCGATATTCCGCATAAAGGATTCCAGAATGGATTCACTGATGAAGGGCAAGCGCGGGCTTGTCATGGGGGTGGCCAACGACCACTCCATCGCATGGGGCATCGCGCGCCAGCTTGCCGCGCAGGGTGCAGAACTGGCCTTCACCTATCAGGGCGAAGCTTTCGGCCGCCGTGTGAAGCCGCTGGCCGAACAGATCGGCGCATCGCTCCTCATCCCCTGCGACGTGGAAGACAGCGCCTCGGTCACCGCCACCTTCGACACGCTGAAAGATGAATGGGGCGGGCTCGATTTCGTCGTCCATGCCATCGGCTTTTCCGACAAGAACGAGTTGAAGGGCCTCTATGCCGACACCACGCGCGACAATTTCGTGCGCACCATGGTGATCTCCTGCTATTCCTTCACCGAAGTGGCCCGCAACGCTGCCGCGCTGATGAACGAAGGCGGCGCGATGTTGACGCTGACCTATGCCGGCTCGGTGCGGGTGATGCCGAACTACAACGTCATGGGCGTGGCCAAGGCCGGTCTTGAGGCGAGCGTGCGCTATCTCGCCAACGATTACGGCCCGCGCGGCATCCGCGTGAACGGTATTTCGGCCGGCCCGGTGCGCACGCTGGCAGGCGCCGGCATTTCCGATGCGCGCTACATGTTCAATTACCAGAGCCGCAACGCGCCGCTGCGCCGCACCGTCAACATCGACGAGATCGGCAATTCCGCGCTCTACCTGCTGTCGGACCTGTCCTCGGGCGTCACCGGCGAAATCCACTACGTGGATTCCGGCTACAACATCGTTTCGATGCCGACGCTCGACGAACTGAAGCGCATGGACAACGACAAGGGCTGAACCACCCCATCTCTTCCCACGGAAAGCCGGACCGGTACCGACCCGTCCGGCTTTTGCTTATCTGCGGGCCAGAAACACCTTGAAACGGTTGTCGCGCGCGATTTCCTGCGACGATGCGAAGGCGCTTGCCAGAACCGCCTCATAGGGCAGTTGCCGGTTGGCGACGATGACCAGCCGCCCGCCCGGCTTCAATGCCTTCGCAGCCGCATCGATCAGCCGCCGGCCGATTTCCGGTTCCGCCGCCCTGCCCTGATGGAAGGGCGGGTTCATGACGATCCAGTCATAGCGCCGCTCGACCGGTTCGCCGGCGAGGTCCTGCCAGAAGAAGCCGGATGCCTGCGGCACGTTGCGGCGTGCGGCTTCCAGCGCCTCGAAATCGGCTTCGTAGAGATCGAGCGACCTTATGCCGGAAAAGCGGTCCGCGATGCTGGCGGCCAGAAAGCCCCAACCTGCGCAGAAATCCGCAATATGCCCTGAAACACCGTCGGGCATATTCCCGGCCAGCAGGCGCGAACCGGCATCGATCCTGTCGAAGGAGAACATGCCGGGCGACGTGTGGAAACGGTTCTCGACCAGCGCCGGCGGATTGTCCGAGCGCAGCTTTCCGGCAGCGTCATCGTTGTCGGGCCGATGCAGCCAGAAGGCGATGCCATGATATTTCGGCAGCGCATCGACCAGCGGTACAAGCGCGTCGATGCGCTTGCGCAGCGAGGCGATGCCGTCATCCTTGCCGCCAGCCACGAGCACCGTGCCGCCGGGGGCGACGCGCTCCAGCGCCTCGGCAATCCACAACTCGTTCTGGCCGCGATGGCGGCCTGCCAGCACCAGCGCCATGACGTAGCCATCGCCTTCGGCGCGCGGCGCGACATTGCGGCCAGCGGATTGCAGGACGCGGAAATACGGGCGGAACCCCTGCACGCAGTGCAGATCCGCCTCAAAGCCTTCCGGCAAGCGAAAACCCGGTTCAGCGCCCAGAAACAGCACATGGCTGCCCGCCGCAGGTGCATCCAGCGCACCGGATTCAAACGGATAGAACAGGGTTTTGAGGGAATCGGAAGCCATATGCGGCTGATAGAGCAATTTGATCGCCCTTGCAGCGTCTTTTGCCATCATCCGGCATTTTGGGACCGGCGGACTTGCATCGGACGGCACAACGACCTAGCTATGATCTGCAATCCGACAGATCAGGAACCCCGGCACGATGGATTTTTCTCTGAACGCAACGCGAACCCGCTTTGTCATCAGGGAAATCCTTGCCCATGCCCGCTTCAATCGTCTGTTCCAATCTAAGCTTTTCCACGCCTGACGGCCGCCAGCTTTTCTCAAGCCTCGATCTTGCCTTCGGTCCCGGCCGCACAGGGCTGATCGGCCGCAACGGCATCGGCAAAAGCACTCTTCTCCATCTCATTGCCGGCAGGCTGAAACCGCAAGCCGGCTCCGTGACGGTCAACGGCACGATGACCATGTTCGACCAGACCGTTCAGGTTGATCCTGCGGCGACCGTCGCCGACCTGTTCGGCGTGCGCGCACGGCTTGCCATGATCCGGACCGCCAGCGCGGGCGAGGCAACGGTCGAGGAACTGGCTGACATCGACTGGACGCTCGAGCCGCGCATGGAGGCCGCCCTTGCCCGGATGGGGCTGGATGCCATGCCGCAAACGCCTCTGCACACGCTGTCAGGGGGCCAGCGCACCCGTGCCGGCCTTGCTGCGCTCCTTTTTTCCGATGCCGATCTCCTGCTGCTAGACGAACCCACCAACAATCTCGACCGCGACGGCCGAAAGGCGCTCTGCGAGATGCTTGCCGGCTGGCGCAAGGGCGCGCTGGTGGTCAGCCACGATCGCGAATTGCTCGGCCTCATGGACGAGATCGTGGAGCTGACCTCGCTCGGTGTCACCCGCTACGGCGGCAACTGGAGCCATTATCAGGAGCGCAAGGCGCTGGAACTCGCGGCCGCCCGCCACGATCTGGAGGTTGCCGAGAACAAATCGGCGGAAATCGCCCGCGCGACGCAGCTTGCATCGGAGCGCAAGGCCCGCAAGGACAGCGGCGGCCGCAGAAAGGCGGCCAAAGGCGACATGCCGCGCATTCTTCTGGGCGGCATGAAGGAACGCGCCGAAAACAGCGGCGGCGCCGGTGCGCGTCTTGCCGATGCCCGGCAGGGCGAAGCCCGCGAGGCGGTTTCAGCAGCGCGCGAGCGCATCGAGGTGCTGCAAAAACTGTCGGTCTCGCTGCCTTCCACCGGCCTTGCCGCCGGCAAGACGGTGCTGCGGCTCGATCGTATCAGCGCAGGTTACAAGGCGGACCGGCCGGTCCTGCGCGATGTGTCGCTGGCGGTGACCGGCCCCGAACGCATCGCGATCACCGGCCCGAACGGTTCGGGCAAGACGACGCTGCTGGAAGTGATCGCCGGGCGTCTCGCCCCCTTCTGCGGCACGGTAAAGGTGGCGGCGGACATGGCCATGCTTGACCAGCGCGCCAGCCTGCTGGACCCGAGCCTTTCGGTGCGCGACAATTTCCGCAAGCTCAATCCGGGCTCGACCGAGAACGCCTGCCGGTCGGCGCTCGCCCGGTTCAGGTTCCGCGCCGAGGCCGCACTTCAGCAGGTGTCGGAACTGAGCGGCGGAGAGTTGTTGCGCGCCGCACTGGCCTGTGTGCTTGGCGGCGAACGCCCCCCGCCCCTGCTCATTCTGGACGAGCCCACCAATCATCTCGACCTCGATTCCGTCGCGGCGATCGAGGCGGGGCTGCAAGCCTATGACGGCGCGCTGCTCGTCGTCAGCCATGACGAGGCGTTTCTGGAGGCTCTCGGCATCCCGCGCCGCATCGAGCTGCCATCCGGCCGAAGCGTCGTGCCGGGGTAAACGGAAACGGGCGCGCCTTTCGGCACGCCCGCTGATTTCCGCAGTTGGGAAAGGATCAGGCGTCTTCGCCTTCAGCCTTCTTTTCCTCGTCCTGCTTCTTTTCCTTCGGCAGTTCCTTTCCGGTGGCCTGATCGACCACCTTCATGGACAGGCGAACCTTGCCGCGCTCGTCGAAGCCCATCAGCTTGACCCAGACCTTGTCGCCTTCCTTGACCACATCGGTGGTCTTGGCAACGCGCTGGTCGGAAAGCTGCGAGATGTGGACCAGACCGTCACGCGGACCGAAGAAGTTGACGAAGGCACCGAAGTCGGCGGTCTTGACGACCGTGCCCTCGTAGATTTCGCCCACTTCCGGCTCGGCCACGATGGTGTGGATCCACTTCTTCGCCGCCTCGATCTCCTTGGCGC
Organism: Aquamicrobium defluvii; assembly: GCF_004363725.1. Classification (GTDB taxonomy): domain Bacteria; phylum Pseudomonadota; class Alphaproteobacteria; order Rhizobiales; family Rhizobiaceae; genus Mesorhizobium; species Mesorhizobium defluvii. The sequence goes on from NZ_SNZF01000019.1 coordinate 69,579, forward strand.
TCGACGAAGCGATCTTGACCGTGCCGTCGTCCTCGATGTTGATCTTGGCGCCGGTCTTTTCCACGATCTCGCGGATGACCTTGCCGCCGGAGCCGATCACGTCGCGGATCTTGTCGGTCGGGATGTTCATCACCTCGATGCGCGGGGCGAACTCGCCGAGCTGGCCACGGCTCTCGGACAGGGCCTTGCCCATTTCACCCAGGATGTGCAGGCGGCCGTCCCTGGCTTGGCCGAGCGCGACCTGCATGATCTCCTCGGTGATGCCGTCGATCTTGATGTCCATCTGCAGCGAGGTGATGCCGTTGGCCGTACCCGCCACCTTGAAGTCCATGTCGCCGAGGTGGTCCTCGTCACCGAGGATGTCGGAGAGCACCGCGAAGCGCTCGCCTTCCTTGATGAGGCCCATGGCGATGCCCGCAACCGGCTTCTGGAGCGGCACACCGGCATCCATCAGCGCAAGCGAGGTGCCGCAAACGGTTGCCATCGAGGACGAGCCGTTGGACTCGGTGATCTCGGAGACGACGCGCAGCGTGTAGGGGAACTGCTCGGTCGAAGGCAGCATGGGACGGATGGCGCGCCAGGCGAGCTTGCCGTGGCCGATCTCGCGGCGGCCGGGAGAGCCCATGCGGCCGGTCTCGCCCACCGAATAGGGCGGGAAGTTGTAGTGAAGGAGGAAGGTCTCCTTGTACATGCCGGTCAGCGCGTCGACATACTGCTCGTCCTCACCGGTGCCGAGCGTGGCGACCACGATGGCCTGCGTCTCGCCGCGGGTGAACAGCGCCGAGCCGTGGGTGCGCGGCAGGATGCCGACTTCCGACACGATCTGGCGAACCGTCTTGAGGTCGCGGCCGTCGATGCGCGAACCGGTGTCGAGGATGTTCCAGCGCACGATCTTGGCCTGGAGTTCCTTGAACACGGTGGCGACCTGCTCGGACGACCACTTCGCTTCCTCGCCCTCGTCCGGCGTGAAGGCAGCCTTCACCTTGGCCTTGGCGGCGTCGACGGCGGCGTAGCGGGCCTGCTTGTCGGTGATCTTGTAGGCTTCGCGCAGGTCGGTCTCGGCAATGGCGAGGATTTCGGCTTCCAGCGCCGACAGGTCGGCGACCTGATGGTCGCGCGGTTCCTTGGCGGCGACCTCGGCCAGCTTGATGATCGCGTCGATCACCGGCTGGAAAGCCTTCTGGCCGAACACGACGGCGCCGAGCATCACGTCCTCGGACAGTTCCTGCGCTTCCGACTCGACCATCAGGACGGCCTCGGAAGTGCCGGCCACGACGAGGTCGAGCTTCGATTCCGGCATCTCGTCGATGTGCGGGTTCAGCACATATTCGCCGTTGATGTAGCCGACGCGCGCACCGCCGATCGGGCCCATGAAGGGCACGCCGGAGAGCGTCAGCGCAGCCGAAGTGGCGACGATCGACAGGATGTCCGGATCGTTCTCGAGATCGTGCTGGACCACGGTGACGACAACCTGCGTGTCGTTCTTGTAGCCATCGGCGAAAAGCGGACGGATCGGGCGGTCGATGAGGCGCGAAACCAGCGTCTCCTTCTCGCTCGGGCGCCCCTCACGCTTGAAATAACCGCCGGGGATCTTGCCGGCGGCGTAGGTCTTTTCCTGATAGTTGACGGTCAGCGGAAAGAAGTCGAAGCCCGGCTTCGGCTCCTTGGCCGAGACGACCGTGGCGAGAACCATGGTTTCGCCGTAAGTGGCCATAACGGCGCCGTCGGCCTGACGGGCGATCTTGCCGGTCTCCAGAACGAGCGGGCGTCCGCCCCATTCGATTTCCACTTTGTGCTGATTGAACATGTCTTGTCCTTCATATGCGGCCGGACCGCCGTCGCCTTCAGCGACGCGGTCCAAACCTTCTGGCTTGTTTCGGGCAGCCACGGGCAAGACAACGGGAAGCTCGGAACGTGTCGGCCGAAGCCGGGGCGAGCATCCTGCAATCCTGCCCCATGACCGTCCACGGGGCGGTTCCGGCGACCCTCTTCGCCATGGAACCTGGTACGGGCCGATGTGAGGCCCGGATGCGAAGCCGGCGGGCGCCTTGCGACACCCGCCGGCCAAACAGGTCAGCGACGCAGTTCGAGCTTCTCGATCAGCGTCTGGTAGCGCGCCTCGTCCTTGCGCTTGAGATAGTCAAGCAGGCTGCGGCGCTGCGACACGAGCGCGAGAAGGCCACGACGGGAGTGGTTGTCCTTCTTGTGGTCCTTGAAGTGCTCGGTCAGGTTCTTGATACGCTCCGAGAGGATGGCGACCTGCACTTCCGGCGAACCGGTGTCGCCCTTGGCAGTTGCAAACTGCGCCATCAATTCCTGCTTGCGTTCGGCAGTGATCGACATCGGGTTTTTCCTTTGTATGTTGGAGGAAACGGGACGCCTCGAGCCGGGATGTCGTCCAGCACAGGCCACTCAATTCGCGGCAAAAACCACGATACAGCGGCGCATATAGTGCAATCGGCGGCAGAAAGCCAGCACGGATTGAGAATAGCTCCTTCCCGGAAACCGTCAGGGACTGAAAGGAAGCCGCCTAAAGCATGTCGCCCGAAAGTGGGAACCGGTTTCGGGATAACGACATGCGTAAGAACAACAGCTTAAAGCGTAGGGCGCGAATCTGAAAGATCGCGACACGCTTTAAAGCCACTTCTTCCACCGGAAGAACCAGAACAGCAGGCAGGCAACGCCTGCCATGAACAGAAGCGCTGCGGGATAGCCATAGTAGGCCCGCAGTTCCGGCATGTTCCATGGAGAAGCATCCGGATCGAAATTCATTCCCCACACGCCGACCAGGAAGGTGAGCGGGATGAAGATGGTCGACACGATGGTCAGCAGCGAAATGACGTCGTTGGTGCGCGCCTGGGTCAGCGAAAGATGCATCTCTATCAGCCCCGTCAATGTGTCGCGCTGGGTCTCCACCAGTTCGATGAGACGCATGGCATGGTCGAGCGTGTCGTTCAGGAAGACCTTGGTTTCACGCGTCACGAACGGATCGTCGTTGCGGATCAACGCCGCCAGCGCATCGCGCAACGGCCACAGAACCCCTTTCAGGGCCGCCAGTTCCCGGCGCAAGCCGTGCATTTCCTGCATCTGCCCCTTCTGCGGGCCGGCCAGCATGCCTTCCTCTGTCTTTTCGATCTCGTCGCTGATGAGTTCGATGGGGGCAAAATAGCTGTCCACCACGGCGTCGATAAGCGCATAGGCGAGATAGTCGGCGTGCCGCGAGCGCAACCGGTTCGGTCCTTCCGCGGCAAGACGCCGGCGAACGGGGTCGAAAGGGTCCCCCTCGCGCTCCTGAAAGGTGATGACGAATTTTTCCCCGAAGAACACGGAAATCTGCTCGTAGCGATGCAAGACGGCGTCATCGACCATCCGCAGTGCCACAAAGGCGTGATCATCGAAAAAATCCACCTTGGGCCGCTGGTCGGAATTGACCACGTCCTCCATCGCCAGCGGATGCAGACCGAAAGCCTTGCCGATCTCGCCTATTGTGGAAACATCGGCGAGCCCAGCGCAGTCGAGCCACATCACCGGCCAGTCTTCGCGATTGGCGGCAATGTCCGATATGCTGGCGTTCTGGATGCTGCGGAACCTGTCCGGGGCGATCAGGGTCAGACAAAGGTTCGTCGCTCTGGCGGCCGGATCGGCGATCAGCGTGCCGGGCGGAGCCCCGACCGGAGTACGCCGCTTGCGCCGCCGATGCCGGGCCTTGCCTGTCTTTGCCATGTCCGCTCCGGGCTGCCGCAGAAAATGCGGCAACCTTAACCGCTTGGGCCGTCAGTTCAAGAACGGCTACAGCATGCCACCCCGACAAATCCGGGCGGCCATTCCATCTGTTTGTTTTCACTGCATTTATGCGACGCCAAATGTTTCATTGTGGCGGCAAAACACTCTAGCAGGTGAAGACGCGCTTCGGCTTGAACATGCCCTGTTCGATCGCGCCGATCGCCACCAGCCGGCCGCGCGCCGTGATGCAGGCTTCGTCAGCTTCCACAGGCGCGTCACGCCCCCGGATAACCACCGGATTGCCGAGCCGGATGCGGTTGGCGGCATCGTCGCCGACAGGAACCTGCGGCAGGCTTTCCAGCGCGGCCAGCGTCTCCACAAGCAAATCGTCGAGCGCAGCGAAACGGGCGCCGGGCATCCGCTCCTCGCCCTCGGCCGGCGGCGGCGGGACGGCCGCCTCCAGTTCCTCCAGCGTGACGAAATCGTCCGGCGTGAAGGGATAGACCTCGGTGCGGCGCAGATCGGCAATGTGGCCGAAACAGCCGAGATCGCGCCCCATGTCGCGGGCCAGGCTGCGCACATAGGTGCCCTTGCCGCACTCGACCTCGAACAACGTCCTGTCGGCCTCGTGCAAAACGATCTCCAAACGTGCAATCTCAACCTCGCGCGGTGGAATATCGACCGTCTCACCCTCGCGGGCGATGTCGTAGGCGCGCTCGCCGGCAATCTTGATGGCCGAGAACTGCGGCGGAACCTGCTGGATCACGCCGGTATATTTGGGCAGCAGGGCGCCCACCTCATCTTCCGAGGGGCGTTTTTCAGAAGTTTTCGTTACCGGACCTTCGAGATCGTCCGTCGAGCGTTCCTCGCCCCATGCGACCGTGAAACGATAGACCTTCGCGCCATCCTGCACATAGGGAACAGTCTTGGTCGCTTCGCCCAGCGCGATCGGCAGCATGCCGGAGGCCAGCGGATCGAGGGTTCCGGCATGGCCGGCCTTTTCGGCCTGAAACAGCCACTTGATCTTCGACACCGCTTCGGTCGAGCCGAGCCCCACCGGCTTGTCGAGCACCACCCAGCCGGAGACCGGCCGGCCCTTCTTTTTCCCTCGGCGCGCCACTATTGCTTGTCCTCGTCCTCTTGACCGAGATCGCGCGCCACCTCCGGCGAATGGAGAAGCTCGTTGATCTTCTGGAAATTGTCGTAACTGGTATCCAGCCGGAAGCGGAATTCCGGCATGTATTTCATCTGTCTCAGCGCCGGCGACATGCGCCCGCGAATGAAGCGGGCATGCCTGTTGAGCGCCGCGATGACAGCGGCATCGTCCTTCGCGCCGAGCGGGGCGACGAAAGCAGTCGCGATCTTGAGGTCGGGCGACATGCGCACCTCGGAAACCGAGATCACAGTCGTCTCGATGAGATCGTCGCGAACCTCGCCGCGCTGGAGCATTTCGGCCAGCGCATGGCGCACCTGTTCGCCAACGCGCAACATGCGTTGCGAAGGGCCTTTGCCTGTATTGGACATCTCTTCAATCCTGAACACGCGGGGCCGGAATTGGACCGTACCTCGCCCGGAACATTAAAGCGCTGTTCGCTTTAAGTCATTGTTTCCACGCAATTCCGGACGCAAAACCGCTTCGCACTTTTGCCGGAATTGCTCTAAAGGAATGGCGGCCGTACCGGCCGCCACTCGCAAGGCTGCCTGACGGCAGATTACAGCTTGCGGGCCACCATCTCGACGCGGAAGCACTCGATGACGTCGCCAGCCTGAATGTTCTCGTAGTTCTGGAACGCCATGCCGCATTCCTGACCGACCGGAACCTCGGAGACCTCGTCCTTGAAGCGCTTCAGGGTCTTGAGCGTGCCTTCGTGGATGACGACGTTGTCGCGGATCAGGCGCACGCCCGCACCGCGCTCCACCCTGCCCTCGGTGACGCGGCAACCCGCGATCTTGCCCACCTTGGTGATGTTGAACACCTCGAGAATCTCCGCGTTGCCGAGGAAAGTCTCGCGGCGCTCGGGCGAGAGCATGCCCGACATCGCATCCTTGATGTCGTCGATCAGGCTGTAGATCACGTTGTAGTAACGGATCTCGATCCCTGCGGCCTCGGCTGCCTGGCGCGCCTGTGTATTGGCACGCACGTTGAAGCCGATGATGACGGCGCCGGAGGTCTCGGCCAGAGACACGTCGGTTTCGGTGATGCCGCCGGCGGCCGAATGGACGATCCGCACGCGGACCTCATCGGTCCCGAGTTCTTCCAGCGCCACGTTGATCGCCTCGACCGAGCCCGACACGTCGCCCTTGATGACCAGCGGGAATTCCTTGAGGTTGCTGGTCTGCAGCTGCGACATCATCTGTTCCAGCGAGCCGCGCTGGCCGGCGTGCCTGGCGGCAGCCTTGTCGCGCGCCTTGCGCTGGCGATACTCGGTGATCTCGCGGGCGCGGGCCTCGTTGTTCACCACAGCGAAGCGGTCGCCGGCGCGGGGCGTGCCCTGCATGCCGAGAATCTCGACAGGCATCGACGGACCGGCTTCCTCCACATGTTCGCCACGGTCGTCGACCAGCGCGCGCACGCGGCCCCACTCGTTGCCGGCAACGAGAATATCGCCGGGCATAAGCGTACCGGTCTGCACCAGGACGGTCGCCACCGGACCACGCCCCTTGTCGAGCTGGGCCTCGATGACCACGCCTTCCGAGGTGCGGTCGGGATTGGACTTCAGGTCGAGAATTTCGGCCTGAAGCAGGATAGCCTCGAGCAGCTTGTCGATGCCGGCCCCGGTCTTGGCCGAAACCTCGACGTCCAGAACCTCGCCACCCATGGATTCGACGAACACCTCGTGCTGGAGAAGCTGGGTGCGCACCTTCTGCGGATCGGCGCTCGGCTTGTCGACCTTGTTGATGGCCACGATGATCGGCACGTTGGCCGCCTTGGCATGGCTGATCGACTCGATCGTCTGCGGCATCACGCTGTCGTCGGCCGCGACCACCAGAATGGCAATGTCGGTGGCCTGCGCACCGCGGGCGCGCATGGCCGTGAAAGCCGCGTGGCCGGGGGTGTCGATGAAGGTGATCTTCTGACCGTCCTTCTCCACCTGATAGGCGCCGATATGCTGGGTGATGCCGCCGGCTTCGCCGGACTGCACCCTGGCATGTCGAATGGCGTCGAGCAGCGATGTCTTGCCGTGGTCGACATGGCCCATGATGGTGACGACCGGCGGACGGGAAACCAGATCCTCGTCATTGTCGGCAATGTTGAACAGGCCTTCCTCGATATCGGAGTCGGCCACCCGCTTCACGGTATGACCGAATTCGGTCGCGACCAGTTCGGCCGTATCGGCGTCAATGACGTCGCCCGGCTTCATCATCTGGCCCTGCTTCATGAAGAACTTGACCACGTCCACCGCACGCTCGGACATGCGCTGCGCCAGTTCCTGGATGGTGATCGTCTCCGGCAATGTCACTTCGCGCATAACCTTTTCGCGGGGCTCCTGATACATGGCCCGCTTGAATTTCTCCTGCCGGCGACGCATCGCCGAAAGCGAGCGGGCGCGGGCATCGCCATCCTCGGAGGACAACGCGCTGGTGAGTGTGAGCTTGCCGCGACGGCGGTCTTCCTCGCCCTTGGCCTTGGCCGGGCGGGCGACCTCGGGCGTGGCAATGCGGCGCGGCGGCAAGGCCGGAGCTGCTGCGCCACCGGCGCGCTTGACGGGTTTGGCCTCCTCCTCCTCATCGTCCACGACAGGTGCGGCCGGCGCGCGGCGGCGGGCTTCCTCCTCGGCGCGGCGGCGGGATTCGGCCTCGGCCTGAAGGCGGGCCTGCTCCTCGGCCTGGCGGCGTGCGGACTCCTCACGCTCGCGCTTGCGGCGTTCCTCTTCCTCGGCACGGCGGCGCGCATCCTCGGCAGCGCGGGCACGCTCCTCGGCCTCGCGCGACTGGGCGCCCTGAAGCGCGCGGCGGCGGGCTTCCATCTCGTCGCGCGAAAGCTCGTTCAGGACCAGACGCTCGGCGGGCTGCGGCGCGGGCGGCGGCGCAACCTTCGGCGCTTCGCGAACGGCGGGAGCGGCAGGGGCGACGACCGGCGCGGGGGCCTCGGGCGCGGGGGCCTGCGGCTTCGGCGCGAAAACGGACGGCTCCGGCTTCTCACCGGGGATGCTGAACTTGCGCTTCTTGGTCTCGACAACGACCGACTTGGTGCGCCCGTGCGAGAAGTTCTGGCGCACGGTTCCCTGTTCCAGCCCCGGACGCTTCAGCGTCAGCGTCTTCTTCGGCGTCACGCTCAAAGTCTTGTCGTCGCCCGATTTCGTATCGCTCATTCCCAATCCTCTGCGGCATCATCCTCGCTGACGACCGCCGCAAGCGTCGCCAGATCGTCCGGGGATCCGCCCCGGTATCGGTCGAGCGCAACCATGCGCTTCTGAACCGCCGCGCCCGCGTCGGACGCGAGAACGGCTGCATGTATCACATTTGTGCCCCCCAATGCCAAACCCAATTCAGCCTCGGGGAAAAGTTTGTAGGCACGGATCGCGGGACCGCCCAGATGCACCGTCGCACGCCGGGCCTGGCTGATCTTGCGGACGCCATCTTCCGCGGCTTCCATGGCATGGAGAACCAGCAGCGCAGCGCCGCTGCGCACCGCGTCTTCCACCTTGGTTGCTCCGGAAACGACCGCACCGGCCTTCCGGGCAAGCCCAAGCATGCCCAGAGCAGACCGCGCCAGCAACCTGTCGACCATGGCGCCGAACTCCGGCGGCACCTCGACCCTGGCCTTGAAAGCGCGTGAAAACAGGTTTTTCGCCGCCGCCTGGTCCACATGTAGGCGATCGGCGCTCACCCAGCAACCACGGCCGGGCAGATTCCGCTTGAGATCGGGGACGACGACCGAATCCGGGCCGACGACGAAACGGATCAGATCATCCGTTTCGGCAGTCTTCCTTGTGACGATGCAGGTGCGATCGTTCATATCCGGCAAATGGCGTCCCGATCCTCATCACGTTAAGCTTCGGCTTCGGCGTCGGCCTCATCGGAGGCATCCGCTTCGTCCTCGGTGATCCAGCCGGCCCGGAGGCGCGCTGCCATGATCATCTGCTCGGCATCGGCGTGGGAAATGCCATGCGGAGCCAGCACGCCCGGATAGACCTTGGTCTCGCCGTCCTTGCGCTCCTTCCAGCCGGCGAGATCGTCGGCTGCATAGCCGGCGAAGTCCTCGACCGTCTTCACGCCGTCCTCGCCGAGCGTCACCATCATGGCGGTGGTCACGCCCGGGATCTCGCGAAGCTCGTCCTCGACGCCAAGCTCCCTGCGCTTCGCGTCATGCTCGGCCTCGATGCGCTCCAGATATTCGCGGGCGCGGGTCTGGATCTCGGCGGCGGTCTCCTCGTCGAAGCCGTCGATGGACGAAATCTCGTCGCTGTCGACATAGGCGACTTCCTCGACGCTGGTAAAGCCCTCGGAGGCCAGCACCTGGCCGACCATCTCGTCCACGTCGAGCGCTTCCATGAACAGGTTGGAGCGCTCCACGAATTCCTTCTGGCGGCGCTCGCTTTCCTCCTGCTCGGTCAGGATGTCGATGTCCCAGCCGGTGAGCTGCGAGGCGAGGCGCACGTTCTGGCCGCGGCGGCCGATGGCCAGCGAAAGCTGATCGTCCGGCACCACCACCTCGATGCGCTCGGCATCCTCGTCCAGAACCACCTTGGCGACCTCGGCCGGCTGAAGCGCGTTGACGATGAAGGAAGCGGCCGAAGGCGACCACGGAATGATGTCGATCTTCTCGCCCTGAAGCTCGCCGACGACGGCCTGAACGCGCGAGCCGCGCATGCCGACACAGGCGCCCACGGGATCGATGGACGAGTCGCGCGAAATGACGGCGATCTTGGCGCGCGAACCCGGATCGCGGGCCACGGACTTGATCTCGATGATGCCGTCATAGATCTCCGGCACTTCCATGGTGAACAGCTTGGCCATGAACTGCGGATGGGTGCGCGACAGGAAGATCTGCGGGCCGCGCTGCTCGCGGCGCACGTCGTAGACATAGGCGCGCACGCGGTCGCCATACTTATAGATTTCGCGCGGAATCAGTTCGTCGCGGCGGATGATGCCCTCGCCACGGCCGAGGTCGACGATGACGTTGCCATATTCGACGCGCTTGACGGTGCCGTTGACGATTTCGCCGATGCGATCCTTGTATTCGTCATACTGGCGGTCGCGCTCGGCCTCGCGCACCTTCTGGACGATGACCTGCTTGGCCGACTGGGCGGCGATGCGGCCGAAATCCATCGGCGGAAGCTGCTCGGCGATGAAGTCGCCGATCTGGGCGTCGGGGTTGCGCTCGCGGGCGGTGACCAGCGCGATCTGGGTGGCGTAGTCCTCGACCTTCTCGACGACCTCCATCAGGCGCTGGAGCTTCATCTCGCCTGTCTGCGGGTTGATGTCGGCGCGGATATTGGTCTCCAGACCGTAGCGCGAGCGCGCCGCCTTCTGGATGGCGTCGGCCATGGCGTCGATGACGATCTGCTTGTCGATCGACTTCTCGCGCGCGACCGCATCGGCAATCTGCAGCAGTTCGAGCCTGTTTGCGCTTACAACCATGTCTTTCTCCCTGAACCGGGCCGCTTCGTCGCGACGGTTCAATTCGCTTCGTATTCGTTTCCGTCTTCGGCGTCGTCTTCAAACGCCTCGTCGGTTTCGTCCTGACGCTTCTTCGCTTCCTTGCGGGCGCGGTTGTCCTTCGACAGCGCATCGCGGATGAGGTCGTCCGTAAGGATCAGGCGCGCCTCGGCAATCGTATCGAAGGGCACGCGCACCGAAGGCTCCTCGCCATAGGCGGGCACATCGCGCAGCACCAGAATGCCTTCCTCGTCGACCTCGGTGATGCGGCCCTTGAAGCGCTTGCGCTCGGCAACGAGCGTCGAGGTCTCCATCTTCACCAGATGGCCGAGCCAGATGGCGAAATCGCTCCTGCGCACCAGCGGCCGGTCGATGCCCGGCGAGGACACTTCGAGATGATACGCCTTTTCGATGGGATCTTCCACATCGAGCGCCGGCGAGACGGCGCGGCTTACTTCCTCGCAGTCCTCGACGGTCATCGTGCCGTCGTTGCGTTCGGCCATGATCTGCAGCGTCAATCCGTTCTGGCCGGAAAGCCGTACGCGCACCAGCCGGAAACCGATGCCGCGCAGCACCGGCAGGATGATCGCGGCGATGCGCGCCTCGATGCCGCTTTCGCGGATGATGCGGTCATCTCCGCTTTCGCGAGCGGGACTATCGTCGCCGGAAACTTCGCCTGACGTCATGTTCTTCCTGATCCGAAGGCCGGCAGGTAACAAAAAAGAGCGGGACCGGATGGACCCACTCTTCGTCATACCGACCAAGAATTTGCACGCTATATAGACGAAGTGCGCGTCTGGTTCAATAGCATGCACCCGTCATCCGCAATTCGCAGAGGTGTGCGGCTGGCGCAAGGCACACATGCGGTTCACGCTCTGGAACAACGGGCCCATGCCTCCTACATTCATGCTGCATTGCACAAAGCGATATGCGATGCAGAAAAAGGAAAGACAATGACCCGCTACAAGCCGTTCAACCGAATCGGCGCCTTCCTCGACGTGATGGGCAGCGCCATCGCCGCCGCCAATGCGGTGGAGCGCGGCGTCACCCCGAAAGCCCGCCACCTGCGCAAGCTCGGCATTGACCCGAAGCAGTTCGGCGAAATCCGCCTGAGCTGACGAGGCGCCGGACACTGCCTGAAAGACCAGGGGGCGCCCTTGCGGACGCCCCTTTCGTTTTTCCTGCCGGCTGCCGGTTCAATCCTCGTCGGTCGCGAACTGGGCAAGCATCCTGCCTTTGCCCCTGGCGCGCAGGTAAAGCGGCAGCACCACAGCGAGGAGCGCAAGCACCCAGAGCAGGATGGCGATCCAGGAATGGAACAGGGCCATCGGATCGCCCTGGCTGATCTGCAACGCCTGCCTCAGGCTTTTCTCCGCCATCGGCCCGAGGATGAGGCCGACGACGACCGGCGCAATCGGATAGCCGAAACGGCGCAGCCCGTAGCCCAGCACGCCGAACAGCATCAGCAGGAGCAGGCCGAAGGACACGGGTACCGGTCCGAGGAAGAAGGTCGAGCCATCGGCGCCGATGGTGCCCAGCGTGGCGAACACCAGAATGCCCGCATAGAGCCAGGGCTTGGGTATGGACAGCAGCTTCACCCACAGGCCGATCAGCGGCAGGTTGAGCACCAGCAGTATGAAGTTGGCCACCAGCAGACTTGCGATCAGACCCCAGACCAGCGGTGCGTTGGTGGCAAACAGCAACGGGCCCGGCTGAAGACCGAACTGCTGGAAGCCGGCCAGCATGATCGCCGCGGTCGCCGTCGTCGGCAGGCCAAGCGTCAGCAACGGCACCAGCGTGCCGGCTGCCGATGCGTTGTTAGCCGCTTCCGGCCCGGCCACGCCTTCGATGGCGCCCGTGCCGAACTCCTCGGGGTGCTTGGAGAAATTCTTCTCCGCAGAATAGGACAGGAAGCTCGACACATCGGCGCCGCCCGCAGGCATGGCCCCGATGGGAAAGCCGATGGCGGTGCCGCGCAGCCACGGCACCCATGAGCGGCGCCAGTCCTCGCGGCTCATCCACACCGATCCCCTGACTGTCTCCACCTTGTCCTCGCCGGTCGCGCGCTGGGCGACGACCGTGAACGTCTCGCCGATGGCGAACAGCGCGACCGCCAGCGTCGTCACGGATATCCCGTCGAAAAGATTGGGCATTCCGAAAGTGAGCCGCGCCTGCCCCGTCAGCTGGTCGATGCCGATGAGGCCGAGCGCCAGACCGATGAACAGCGAGGTAATGCCACGCAGGGTCGATTCGCCGAAGGCGGCCGAAACGGTCATGAACGCCAGCAGCATAAGCGCGAAATATTCGGACGGGCCGAAGGAGAGCGCGAACTTCACCACCGAAGGCGCGACAAAGGCAAGGCCCAGCGTCGCGATCAGGCCGGCCACGAAGGACCCGATTGCCGCGGTGGCGAGCGCCGGTCCGGCCCGGCCGGATTTGGCCATCTTGTTGCCTTCCAGCGCGGTGACGATCGAGGCGCTTTCCCCCGGCGTGTTGAGCAGGATCGAGGTGGTCGAACCGCCATACATGCCGCCATAGTAGATGCCGGCGAACATGATGAGCGAACCGGCCGGATCGAGCTTGTAGGTGACGGGCAGGAGCAGCGCCACGGTCAGCGCCGGCCCGATGCCCGGCAGAACGCCGACTGCCGTTCCGAGCGTGACGCCGATCAGTGCATAGAGCAGGTTGGATGGCTCCATCGCCACCAGCAGGCCCTGTGCGAGCAGGCTGAAGGTATCCATTGCGGGCCTCCGTCAGAACAGCCGCTCGAGCGGGCCGGCAGGCAATGTCAGTTGCAGGCCCTTGGCGAACATCAGCCACACCAGCAGCGCGAAGACCACGCCGGCGGGAAAGGTCTTCCACAGGGCACCCTTGCCGAATGCACGCGCCGTGGCGGCAAACAACAGGCCGGTGGAAAGGGAGAAGCCAATTGTCTTCATGGTCAGCATCTGCGCGACCAGACCGCCGAGCACCCACAGCATGGGCGGGAAATCCTGCGCCTCCCGCTCGGGAAAATGTCCGCGCATGGCCTCGATCGCCGTCAGGATCGACAGGATGAAAAGACCGCCGGCAATGATGTAGGGAAAGGTCTTGGGACCGACCGGCGAATAGCCGGCCACGCCGCCCGCCTGCGATGTGCTCCATGCGATGACGATGGCGACGGCAGCCAGAGCTGCCGCTATGCCCAGCGCCGCCCTGTCGGGACGGCGCCGGGTGTTACGCGAGCCGGACTCGCTCATTTGACGAGGCCGATCTCTTTAAGGATCGCCGTCGTCGCTTCGGTGTCCGCCTTGAGCTGCTCGGCGAAGGCGTCACCGGCCAGATAGGTGTCGGCCCAACCCTTTTCCGTCAGGATTTTCTGCCAGCTTTCCGACTTGGCCATCTTCTCGATGTCAGCCAGGATCGCAGCCTTCTGCTCGTCCGTGATGCCGGGGGCTGCGGCGACCATGCGCCAGTTCTGGATCGAGACGTCCACGCCGCCTTCCTTGAAGGTCGGGGCATCGATGCCCTCGACGCGCTCGTCGCTGGAGATGCCGATGATGCGCAGCGTGCCTGCCTCGATCTGCGCGGCGAACTCGCCGTAGCCGGAAATGCCGACGGTGACCTGATTGCCGAGAATGGCGGCCAGCGCCTCGCCGCCGCCGGAGAAGGCGATGTAGTTGACTTTTGTCGGATCGACGCCGGCAGCCTTGGCGATCAGACCCGCGGTGATGTGGTCGGTGCCGCCGGCCGAGCCGCCAGCCCACGAGACGCTGCCGGGATCGGCCTTCAGCTTTTCGACGAGACCGGACATGTCCTTGATGTCGGAAGCGGCGGGCACGACGATCACCTCATATTCACCCGTCAGCCGCGCGATCGGCGTCACCTGATCGAGCGTGACCGGCGAGTTATTGGTCAGGATCGCGCCGACCATGACATAACCGCCGACGATGAGTTGCGAAGGATCGCCGGAGGACTGGTTGACGAACTGGGCATGGCCGATGGTGCCTCCGGCACCCGGTACGTTCAGAACCTGAACGCTGTTGGAAATTTTCTCATCCTGCAGCGCCGTCTGCATGGAGCGCGCGGTCTGGTCCCAGCCGCCGCCGGGTGCTGCCGGAGCCATGATCTTGTAATCTTCAGCCATGGCCGGAAGGGCCATTGCACCGGCGATGATGGATGCCCACACGAACTGCTTCACTGGATTTCCTCCCTTGGAGCCCGCCCCTGGGCGGGCTGAACAATGCCGGCTCCCGTGCCGGCCGGCTCATCGCTGAACCTCAGGGCACAACGTGGCATCAGATGCAAAAGGGCGCAAGCACCCTCATCCTAAGGCCAGGGATACAGATAACAGAAAGGATTTCAGGCGCGCCGGAAGGTCAGGTAGGCCGGGGGGCGCCCCTCGCGCACGGCCTTGGCCTCATAGCGCGTGCCGGGCCAGCCCTCATAGGGCGTGTGCCAGTCCGCCTCGCCAGCCTGCCACTCGAAAGCGCCATGCGCGCGGCAATGCAGCAGCGTCCAGTTCACATAGGTGTCGATATCGGAGGCGAAGCGGAAACGCCCGCCCGGCTTCAGCACCCGGGCGAACCGGTCGAGGTTGGCCGCATTGACGAAACGCCGCTTCCAGTGCCGTTTCTTCGGCCAGGGATCGGGATAGAAGAGATCGATGCCGTCGAGCGAAGCTGCGGGCAGCCAGTCGAGCAGCAGCGTGGCATCGTCGTTGAACAACCTGATGTTGGCGAGCGGCTGACGCTCCAGCGCAGCCGTCATCTTGGCCATGCCATTGACGAAGGGCTCCACCCCGATGAAACCGGTGTCGGGATGGGTTGCCGCCTCATGCAGCAGGTGCTCGCCGCCGCCGAAACCGATCTCCAGCCGCAGCCGCGTCACCTCGGCGGAAAACAGCCGGCGCAGATCGTCCGGCGCAGGACCGGAAAGGTCGAGACCCAGCGTTCCCAGCCCGGAGGCGAGCGCTTCCGTCTGGCCGGACCGCAAGGGCTTTCCCTTGCGGCGGCCGAAAAAGGCTTCGCTGGCGCGGCCGGATCTGGTTTCCCGGGGAGACACGACTTCAGATACCCCGATCAGCCGGCGACGGCTTCCCTGAGCGCCTTCACCAGATCGGTCTTCTCCCACGAGAACGAACCGTCGCGGCCGGGCTTGCGGCCGAAATGGCCGTAGGCGGACGTCCGGGCGTAAATCGGCTTGTTGAGGTCGAGGTGGCGGCGGATGCCGCTCGGCGACAGGTCCATGACCTTGCGTAGGGCCTCTTCCAGAACCGATTCCTCAACCTTGCCGGTACCGTGCAGGTCGACATAGACCGAAAGCGGCTGGGCAACGCCGATGGCGTAGGAGAGCTGGATGGTGCAGCGGTCGGCCAGTTTCGCGGCCACCACGTTCTTGGCGAGATAGCGCGCCGCATAGGCCGCCGAGCGGTCGACCTTGGTGGTGTCCTTGCCGGAAAATGCGCCGCCGCCATGCGGGGCCGCACCGCCATAGGTGTCGACGATGATCTTGCGCCCGGTGAGGCCGGCGTCGCCGTCCGGGCCGCCGATGACGAACTTGCCGGTCGGGTTGATGTACCAGTTGCAGTCCTTGGCGATCTTCAGATCGCCGAGCGCCTCGCGGATATAGGGTTCCACGACCTGGCGGACCTTCTTCGAATCCCAGCTGCCGTCGAGATGCTGGGTCGAAAGGACGATCTGGGTGACTTCCGTGGCCTTGCCGTCCTCGTAGCGGACGGTGACCTGGCTCTTGGCGTCGGGACCGAGCTTGCCGACATCGCCCTCGCCCTTGTGGCGGGCGGCGGCCAGAAGCTCCAGGATCTTGTGGCTGTAGTAGATCGGAGCCGGCATCAGGTCCGGCGTCTCGCGGCAGGCATAGCCGAACATGATGCCCTGATCGCCCGCGCCTTCCTCGCCCTGACGGTCGGCGGCGTTGTCGACGCCCTGTCCGATGTCTGGCGACTGGCCGTGCAGCAGCACGTCGATCTTCGCCGTCTTCCAGTGGAAGCCGTCCTGCTGGTAGCCAATGGCCCTGATTGCCTTGCGCGCGGCAGCACGGATCTTGGACGGGTTGATGACGGCGTGGCCGGAGGCATCCTTGAGGATATTGCCGTCCTTGTCCTTCTTCAGCAGCGTATCGGGTACCCGCACTTCGCCGGCGATTACAACGCGGTTGGTGGTCGCCAGCGTCTCGCAGGCCACGCGCACCTTCCAGGGGTCCATACCGCTCTTTTTCGCCTCCCGGTAAACGAGGTCGACGATTTCATCGGATATGCGGTCGCAGACCTTGTCGGGATGCCCCTCGGACACGGATTCCGAGGTGAAAAGGTAGTTCAGACGGCTCACGGGATGTCCCCTCTGGAAATGCCGGAGCTCTGGCCCCGGCGTTGCGTCGATATGGCGCGCAACGTGTTAGCGGGGCAGTGCGCGAGTCGTCAAGCTGTGGGAAGGCCGCAGGGAAAGGACTTTCCCCGGCGAAGCCCGGAAGAGCATTTAATGGTCGCTATTGTCATCTGAAAGAGATTTGACAAGCTCCAGAATACGGCGGCGCACCTTGGGGTCGCCGATCCTGACGAAGGCACGATTGAGCTGGATGCCTTCCGCGCTGGAGCAGAACTCCATAACCGACGTCATGGAAGAGTCCTCGGACAGTCCTCCTATGGGCGTGTGCTCGTCAGTGGGCGCATTCTCGAAAAAAAACGCGGGGGGCACCTCCAGTATCGAGGCGATGGCCTGCAAACGGCTCGCACCCACACGGTTGGTGCCCTTCTCGTATTTCTGAATCTGCTGGAACGTGATGCCGAGGCTCTCACCCAGTTTTTCCTGGCTCATGCCAAGCATGTTCCTGCGCATGCGGATGCGACCGCCCACATGCGCGTCAATTGGATTCGGCTTCTTTTTGTTCTGTTCTGCCATTCGTTCCTCGCCGAATTCCTTCGGCTTTCTCTTGAGTATACGACTTATTGCATCGGCCTGCACGAGGCCCGAATGGTTCCAAAGCCTACTTCGAAATTGGTAATTTCGTACAATATGAAATTCTAATATACGAACTGTCAATTCGATTGTAGGCTTTGCCTTACATTCACGACAAGCGCTGTTGTCACAAGAACCAGCACCACGATTATGCCAATTATGCGACGGTGGTCATAATCTATGGTTTCCGCAAGGTAAACAGGCAGGCGGGCATCGATAACGCCCTGTGCATTCACAGCCAGCGCATCGACGACAATCCCGTGCTGCTCGACGATGCCCGAGACGCCGGTGTTTGCAGCCCTGAGCAAAGGTAAGCCGTTTTCGACACTGCGTATCTGGGCCTGCCGGAAATGCTGGTAAGGCCCGGCCGTGTTGCCGAACCATGCGTCGTTGGTGACATTGATCATGACCTGCGCGGCCGCGGAATCACGGGCGACCAGGCCGGGAAATATGACTTCGTAGCAGATGAAGGGCGCCGCCTTCGCGCCACCGGGAAGCTCGATATCCTTGCGGTGGCTGCCGGCTTCGAAATTCATCGGACCGGCGACGAACTGTTCCACACCGAAGGCTGCAAACAGGTCGGCGAAAGGAATGTACTCCCCGAACGGCACCAGATGCACCTTGTCGACGGCGTCGACGATCTCGCCACGATCGTTGATGGCGACGATGGAATTGTAATAGCGCGTTCGGGTTCCCGGCCCGGAAGCCGCCTCCTCGCGAACGATGCCGGCGAGCAGCAGTTGCCCCTCCTGCAACATCTCGCCGATTGCGGTCAGGGCGTCGGGGCGGTCCGTAAACAGAAAGGGGACAGAGGTTTCCGGCCAGATGATGAGTTGCGGACGTTCCCCCTCTCCGACGGGCGCACGCGATGAAAGGGCGAGCAGCGAGGCGAAGATACGATCGCGGACCTCCTTGTCCCATTTTTCGTTCAGATCGATGTTGGGCTGAACGATGCGGACGCTGATGTGATCATCGGCTTCCGGCACAGTTCTGGTAAGCCGATAATAACCGAAGCCGGCATGCGCGACCAGCAAGCCGGCAAGAAGCGCCGCACCGGCCCGTCGTCCGGATTTGTCGACGAGGAGGGCCGGCACCGCGAAGACGAATACGGCGAGCGCGTTCATGCCATCCATGCCGACGACGGACACGCTTTGCATCAGCATCGTCACCGGCATCGCCGCATAGCCGATGGCGTTCCATGGAAAGCCGGTGAAGATGAAGCCGCGCAGCCACTCGGCAAGAGCGAAACCCACTGCAAGCGCGGCGATCCGTCCGATGCCGCTGCTCCACATCGTGCGGGCGACCGCCGCCGCAAATCCGTAGAAAAAGGCCAGCAGCAGCGGAATGCCGACCATGGCAAACGGCAGCGCCCAGGCGAAGCTTTCCGCCTCCACCAGAAGCGCGGTTCCGATCCACCACAGGCCGCCGAGGAAATAGCCGAAGCCGAACCACCAGCCCACAGCGAATGCAGGCTTCAGCCGTCCGATACGGCTTGACGAACCGTCGCCGGTGGTGCCGTCGAGCAGCCAGACGAGTACGGGAAACGATATGAAGCACGCCGCCGAAAAGTCGTAGGGAGCCTGCCCAAGAACGGCGAGCATTCCGGCAAGGAAGGCGACCAACGCCCGCCGCCATCCCCAGAGCAGCACTATCCGGCCGGCAAGGCGTTGCATAAGACCTTCCGATCAACACGAATCACAGGCAAACCTAGAGCAATTCCAGAAAAATTGCGAAACGGTTTGTGTTCGGGATTGCGCCAAAACAAGGAGTTAGGGCGTTTTCACGTTTCGGCGAAAAACGAAGATGCTGTCACACGCGGGTGCTGACCGCAAAAAGCCTCCACCCAAACAGCACCTGCATCGGCGCGGCAGCGCTGCGCAGGCATCCGCATTGAGGCGGGACAAAGCACCCAGGAGACCTGTGCGCGGGTAGTGCTTTCCGATTGATTTTGTAGATTTTTCAGCATTGCTGGTGCTGTTTGTGCGCGAAGGTTTCCGGTCGGCCCCTG
>NZ_SNZF01000020.1 GCF_004363725.1 Aquamicrobium defluvii
GGCTGGAAGCCGGCCGAGACCCGCAAGCGCAACGTCACCACAGCCCTCAAGGCATACGCCGCCTTCGCAACAAGCGCGGACAAGGGAGCCGTCAGGAAGCTGCCAGACTGACAGGGAGCGCCACGGCATTCCGACGGAGAAGCCGTGCCAGATTCGATTACCGGGATTGCCGACGGTTTCGCGCTCAGGCTGCGACCCTGCATCTTGCCACAAATCGGTGGTGGTGTAGGAATCATGCCCGGGCAGGGACCATCCGAGGGCTTTCACATGCTTTCCAGAACCATAGCCGTCATCGCCTTCGGCCTTCTGCTTTCCGGCTGCGTCACGGCCGAGCAGCAGCGCGCGGCCGATGAGGAGAAATGCCGGTCCTACGGCTTCACGCGCAAGAACGACGCCTTTGCCGAATGCCTGCAGCGCCTGGAGCTCGACCGGCGTGCCGCTGCCCGCGAGAACCGCTATGTCGACCCGTTCCCGCAGGTGATCTACCGGCCCGTCTATGTGCCGGTGAAAGCGAAATAGCCGGCGCGGCTCTGCCCCAATGGAATTTGCTCGCAAAATCCGCGCGGCGCGGATAACAGCGCATTGTCGGCCGAAATGGCCTTTCCAGGGAATGCGCCATGTCTCGCCTGTCCGGACTCGTGAACCGCAACGTGATTGTGGCCGGCATCCTGCTGATGCTGGCCGGTGATTTCATGTTCGCACTCAACGACGCCATGGGCAAATGGCTGGTGGCGAGCTTCTCCGTCGGCCAGGTGGTGCTGGTCCGCTCCATCGGCGCCTTCATCGTCCTCGGCCCGATGATCGTGCGGCAGGGAACGGCCAGACTGTTCCATCTGGACCGCATCGGGTTGCAGTTTGCGCGTGTCGTCGCCACCGCACTCGACACCCTGCTGTTCTATGCCGCCGTCGTCCATCTGCCGCTGGCCGACGTGATGAGCTTCTACATGGCCGGGCCGATCTATGTCGCGGCGCTGTCGCATATGTTCCTGGGCGAGAAGGTTGGCTGGCGGCGCTGGCTGGCCATCCTCATCGGCTTCTGCGGTGTTCTGGTGATGCTGAAACCGTCATCGGCCGCGCTGTCGATCGAGTCGCTCTATGCGCTGATCGGCTCGATCTCCTTCGCGGTCGCCATCGTGCTCAGCCGCCTGCTGCGCGGCACCAGCGACACAGCGCTGGTCACCTGGCAGACGGTTGGCGTCGGGCTTTGCGCCGGCGTCATGACGATCGGCGAGTGGCATCATGGCGCCGCCATAGACTATGGTGCCATGCTCCTGCTGGGCGTCGTTTCCGGCGTCGCGCATCTCATGATCACCCGCGCCCTGAAGATGGCGCCGGCCTCGACGCTGGCGCCCCTGCACTACACCCTGCTTCTGTGGGCCGTTGTGTTCGGCGTGATCTTCTTCAACGACATCCCGGCCCCGCGCATCCTGATCGGCGCCGGTATCGTGGTGCTGGCTGGGCTCTTCATCTTCCATCGCCAGAACGTCAAGGCTACGGTGCCGCCTGAAAGCGTGCCCAAAGGTGTCAACTGAATGTTTGAAGCGAGCCGCATCGACAGCGCCGACAAGCCAGCCTTCTATCGCGAGCTGGCTGCGCAGATGGAGGCGCTGCTTGCCGGCGAAAGCGACGCTATCGCCAATGCCGCCAATGTCTCGGCGCTGATCTTCCACACCATGGCGAAACTCAACTGGGCCGGCTTCTACTTCCTGCGGTCGCCGCAGGAACTGGTCGTAGGCCCCTTCCTGGGAAAGCCGGCCTGCGTGCGCATCGCGGTCGGGCGCGGCGTGTGCGGAACGGCCGTGGCCGAGCGCCGCTCCATTGTCGTCGAGGACGTGACGAAGATCGAAAACCACATTTTCTGCGACCCCGAATCGCGCTCGGAACTGGTGGTGCCGCTGATCCGGCACGGTGAAATCCTCGGCGTCATCGATCTCGACAGTCCTGTGCCCGGCCGTTTCGACGAAGACGACCGGCAGGGCGTCGAGCGCCTCGCGGCCCTCTATGTCGCTGCCAGCGCACCGGAAGGCCCACGATGATCAAGCTTAACGCGCCCGATCTGCGCCAGAGCTACCGGCTGCGCCTCAACACGCTGATCCGCCTGCGCTGGCTGGCCATAGTCGGCCAGAGCATCGCGGTGATGTTCGTTGCCTACTGGCTTGAGTTTCCGCTGCCCGTCGGCCTGTGCTTCGCGCTGATCGCCGCCTCGGCATGGATGAATCTGTGGCTCGCCTTCCGTTATCCGGCTGCGTACAGGCTGACGCCGCTGGCCGCCATGAGCCTGCTCACCTTCGACACGCTCCAGCTTGCCGGCCTGCTCTATTTCACAGGCGGGCTGACCAACCCGTTCTCGCTGCTGCTCATCGTGCCGGTGGTGATCTCGGCCACCTCGCTGCCGATCCGGCTGACCGTTCTGCAGGCGGTGCTGGTGATCGCCGCCGCATCGCTTCTGGCTTTCTTCCATCGTCCATTGCCGTGGATCGAGGGCACCACGCTGGTCATGCCCTTCATCTACGTCGCGGGCATGTGGATGGCCGTGCTGTCGGCCACCGCCTTCGCCGCCATCTACGCCTTCCGTGTCGCGGAGGAAGCACGGCTTCTGTCGGATGCACTGGCGGCCACGGAGCTCGTGCTGCAACGCGAGCAGCATCTTTCGGCGCTGGACGGGCTGGCGGCCGCCGCCGCGCATGAGCTCGGCACGCCGCTCGCCACAATCTCGCTGGTCGCGAGGGAAATGGAGAAGGCGCTCGGCAAGGATCCGAAATACAGCGACGACGTCACCCTGCTGCGCAGCCAGAGCGAACGCTGCCGCGAGATCCTCAAGCGCCTGACCAGCCTGTCCTCCGAGGGCGAGCCGCAGATGGCCCGCCTTCCGCTGACCTCGCTGGTGGAGGAAGTGACCGCCCCGCATCGCGACTTCGGCATCGTCATCCGCCTTCAGCCGGGCGAGTGCATCGGGCCGGAACCGGTAGGACGCCGCAATCCGGGCGTGCTCTATGGCCTTGGCAACCTGGTCGAGAACGCGGTGGATTTCGCCCATACCAGCGTCAGCGTCCGCTGGAGCTGGGACGACGATTTCGTGTCCCTGTCCATCGTCGACGACGGCTCGGGCTTCCCCGTCGAGGTGCTCGACCGGATCGGAGAGCCCTATATGTCGACGCGGCAGGGCGCCGAACCCGGCGGGGGGCTGGGGCTCGGCCTGTTCATAGCCAAGACCCTGCTTGAGCGATCCGGCGCGACCATCACCTTCGGCAACGCCACCGGCCCCGGCGAAGGCGCTGTGGTCCGGGTTCGCTGGCCGCGCAGCAATTTCGTCTATGCCGAGGAGAGCGCGGCCCTGCCGCTCCGGAAAGCCTGAAGCCGAAATCCTCTTCCCGGCCATGAAAGTTTTTCGTCCGCATCTGCATGGAAACAGGGCAACACATGGCCGACTATGCGCTGGATCGGGAAATGGCCTTCGGACACCGCTCAAAAATTGGACAGCGGCGCTCAACGCATATATTTCCGTGCAAGGACGTTTTGTCGCGGTAAACTGAAGTGGGGTTGAAGATCATGACTGGTGAAGACGGCAATGGCGGCGTGGTGACCGGCGACGACACCTCGCTGCTGATCGTGGATGACGACAAGCCCTTCCTCACCCGTCTGGCACGGGCCATGGAAACCCGCGGCTTCACGGTCGATACCGCCGAAAGCGTCGAGGAAGCGGTCGGGAAAGCGCGCGCCAATCCCCCCGCCTATGCCGTGGTCGACATGCGGCTTGGCGATGGCAACGGCCTCGACGTGGTCGCCGCCATCCGTGAGAAGCGGGAGGATGCCCGCACGATCATCCTTACCGGTTACGGCAACATCGCCACGGCGGTGACGGCGGTGAAGCTTGGCGCGGTCGACTATCTTTCCAAGCCGGCCGACGCCGACGACGTGTTCGCGGCGCTGACCCGCCAGTCGGGCGAGCGCGCGGCGCCGCCGGAAAACCCGATGTCGGCCGACCGTGTGCGCTGGGAGCACATCCAGCGCGTCTACGAAATGTGCGAGCGGAATGTTTCCGAGACGGCCCGCCGTCTCAACATGCACCGTCGTACCCTGCAACGTATCCTCGCCAAGCGCGCACCGCGATAAACGGCAGGGCAGGAAAGGGAGAAAACCCACCGGTCTCCTGCTCTTCCTATTCGCTTTCGCCATCCAGCGCCGGCACGGCCACGCCCGCCAGCTCGGCGGCCAGCAGCCGGGCCGCGCCGGCGCGGGCAATGCGCAGCATCAGGGCCTTGCGCGTGGCTGCGGCCAGCCGGTGCTCGGGCGCCTCGCGCATGATCTCGGCACCATAGCCGTCAGACAGGATGAAGCCGCAATCCTGCGGGAAGATGTCTGCCGGTACGCCTGGATGAGTGGCGAAGAACAGCCGGTCTGAATGCAGCCGGTAATCCGGCCATTTTCGGTCCACGCGAAAATCCTCGATCGACGACTTGATCTCGATGATCCAGATGTCGCCCTGTCTGGTCAGGGCCACGAGGTCGGCGCGACGGCCGGTTGCAAGCGACAGCTCGGGCAGCACATGCGCGCCCATTTCCATCAGCAGGCGCTGGACGCCGCGCCGCACCAGCATGGCGCGTTCCGACTGGCGACCGTCGGCGAGCGGGTTTCGAAGAATCGGCGAAACGATTGGCATGAACCATTATTGCCGATTTTGTTCACGGTTTGAACCCGTTTTCTGCCCCATCGTCCGCACACTCTGCGCCGGCGCAAGGAAGGAAGAAGCTCAGATGGCACGCTCGCCGACACCTGCCATCTCTTCGAGAATCGGACAATCCGGGCGGTCGTCGCCATGGCAGGCATGGATCAGCTTTTGCAGGGTGGCGCGCATGGATTGCAGCTCGCCGATCTTTTCCTCGATCGCCGCGACATGGCTGGAGGCGATGCGGTGGACATCCGCGCTGGCGCGCGAACGGTCGCGGTAGAGCGCCATCAGCTGGCGGCAGTCCTCTATGGAGAAGCCAAGATTGCGCGCACGCTTCAGGAAGGCGAGCCGATGGACATCCTCGCCCGTATAGTCGCGATAACCGTTGGCCGACCGCTGCGGCGCGATCAGGCCGATCTCCTCATAATAGCGGATGGTCTTGGCGGGAATTCCCGTGCGGCGGGCCGCATCTCCGACATTCATGGGTGCAAACCTTTCGGAGCGTTGATTTTCTTCACGTTCCTGTGAACGACTGTTGCGCAATTGCAATAGGATGCAACTTACACGCGGGTCGCGACTGTCATATAGGCAGCGCCTGCTTGGCAAGCAAAGAAAAGCCGTCATCAATACAGCGGCGAGGCCGAATCGGCTTCCATCGGGATTACCAGGAGGGGGCAGTCTTTTCGATGCGGATCAGAACGGTACTTGCCGCCCTTGCGCTCTCTGCATCGCTTGCCGGATGCAGCACCATCGGGACAACCCCGATGTTCACCAGCAGCTACGGCGCCACCACCGACGCAGGCTACAATCTGCCGCGCATTCCCATCGAGAAGGTGGACAGGAAGTACCACCGCCAGATCGTCCGTTACGATACCAGTGAAAAACCCGGCACCATCGTCGTCGATACCTCCGGAAAGTTCCTCTATCTGGTCATGGAGGGCGGCAAGGCCATGCGTTACGGCATCGGCGTGGGCCGCGAGGGCTTCGAATGGCGCGGCACCGCGCGCGTGGCCATGAAACGGGAATGGCCGACCTGGACGCCGCCGGCCGCGATGATCAAGCGCCAGCCGGAACTGGCCAAGCACGCCGGGGGAATGAAGCCCGGCCTCGGCAACCCGCTCGGCGCGCGGGCGCTCTATCTCTTCAACAAGAGCGGCGACACAGGCTATCGGTTGCACGGAACGCCGGAATGGAATTCCATCGGCAAGGCGATGTCTTCCGGCTGCATCCGCCTCATGAATCAGGACATCATCGATCTCTACAAGCGCTCGGAGAATGGCGCCAAGGTGGTCGTTCTCTAAACCGTGCCGTCCGAAATCGGGAACCGGTTTCGGGTCTGCGTCATGCGGCAACAGTCAGGTGCGAACCGTCTCGGCAACACAGACGTCGCAACGAAAAACCGGGCCCTGAAGCCCGGTTTTTTGTTTCTTGCAGTCCGCGACGGTGCGGTCAGGCGACCTGCTCGACCTGCTGAACCTCAGGCACGAAGTGGCGCAGCAGGTTCTGGATGCCGTGCTTGAGTGTCGCCGTGGACGACGGGCAGCCGGCGCAGGCGCCCTTCATGTGCAGGAACACGACGCCGTTCTCGTAGCCGCGGAAGGTTATGTCGCCGCCATCCTGGGCCACCGCCGGGCGAACGCGGGTGTCGAGCAATTCCTTGATGGTGAGCACGATTTCCTCGTCCTCCTTGTCGTAGAACTCCTCGCCCTCGTCGATTTCAAGAGTGGAAGGCCCGGTGCCGGTCATTACCGGCTGGCCCGACATGAAATGCTCCATGATCGTGCCGAGAATCGCGGGCTTCAGATGCTGCCAGTCGGCCCCATCCTTGGAGACGGTGATGAAGTCATAGCCGAAGAAGACACCGGTGACGCCGGGAATCTCGAAAAGACGGCCGGCCAGCGCGGACGAGGCGCGCGCCGTTTCAGCGTCGCGGAAATCAGCCGTGCCATCGAGCAGCACCTCCCGGCCGGGCAGGAATTTCAGCGTGGCGGGATTGGGGGTCGCCTCGGTCTGGATGAACATGGCCGTCTCCGTGGCCGCATGGCCTCTGGAATTGTCTTTGTCGTCAAAATAAGCCCGGGACGCCGGCCATTCAAGTGAAAGCCCGTCAGGGGAGACGATTGGCCTCAGCCGAGATTCTCGATCTCCTCGTCCGACAGGGTCTGCGGAATGATGGTCACCGGAATGGGGAATGCAGCGCCCTTGCCGACCACGGACGCGACCAGCGGTCCCGGTCCTTCCTTGCCGGAGCCTGCCGCCAGAACCAGAATGGCGATATCCTGATCCTCCTCGATCAGCTTGTGGATTTCCTCCACCCTGCTGCCCTCGCGCACCACCAGCTCCGGCTCGATCCCGAATTTCTGCCGCACGCGGGTGGCCTGCGCATCGAGCGCGGCATGGGCGGCGGCCGTCGCTTCCTCGCGCATGATCTTCTCCACGCCCAGGAAATGCTGGAAATCCTCGGTGTCGATCACATAGAGCAGAACCAGCACGCCGTTGGTGCTTTGCATGCGCAGCGAGGCATAGGTCACGGCCCGCTCGCATTCAGGCGTTTCATCGACAATGGCCAGGAACTTGCGGCGATGGCCGGCTTCGCGGCTGAGACGTCTGGATACCATGTGCGTGATCCGCCTCGCTGGCTTCGAACCGGCGCAATCTGCCACCGGCGGCAGCCGGCGGCAAGACGCATCGCAACTGACGCCGGGTCAGTTTTGCAGGAGACCGATGATGTCGCGCACCGAATGCATGGTCTGTTCGGCGATGGCGCCGGCGCGCTCGCCGCCATCCCTGAGCACGGTGTCGATGTACTGCGGATCGGCCATCAGCCGGCGCATTTCACCGGCGATGGGGGCGAGCTTGTGGACGGCCAGATCGGCCAGCGCCGGCTTGAACACGGAGAACTGCTGGCCGCCGAATTCCTTCAGAACCGCTTCGCGGGTCATGTCCGCAAGCCCGGCATAGATGCCGACGAGATTGTCGGCCTCCGGTCGTCCCTCAAGTCCTTCGACCTCTCCCGGCAGCGCCTCCGGATCGGTCTTGGCCTTCTTGATCTTCTTCGAGATGGCGGCGGCGGCGTCGGTCAGGTTGATGCGCGAGAGATCGGACGGATCCGACTTCGACATCTTCTTCGAACCGTCGCGCAGGCTCATGACCCGCGTGGCCGGCCCGCCGATCAGCGGCTCGGTGAGCGGGAAGAAGCCATTGACGGTTTCGTCGCCCATCTGCATTTCGACGCCAAGGCCAAGCTCGGCGATGCGCGCGGAGAAATCGTTGTTGAACTTCTGGGCGATGTCGCGGGTCAGCTCCAGATGCTGCTTCTGGTCCTCGCCCACCGGCACATGGGTGGCGCGATAGACAAGGATGTCGGCCGCCATCAGGCTCGGATAGGCGAGCAGGCCCAGCGAGGCGTTCTCGCGGTCCTTGCCAGCCTTGTCCTTGAACTGCGTCATGCGGTTCATCCAGCCGATGCGCGCCACGCAGTTGAATATCCAGGCGAGTTCGGCGTGCTGCGGCACGCGGGCCTGATTGAAAACGATATGCTGCTTCGGATCGATGCCGGCGGCAAGGAAGGCGGCCGTGATCGAGCGCGTCTGCGAAGCAAGGTCCTCATGGACAAGCTGCGCCGTGATCGAGTGCAGGTCGACGACGCAATAGATGCAGTCGTTGCTGTCTTGCAAGGCGACGAACTTGCGGATGGCGCCGAGATAGTTGCCGAGATGCAGGTTCCCGGTTGGCTGGACCCCGGAAAAGACGAGTTGCCTGAAGGTGGTCATGATGTCTCCCTGGCTTGTGGAGGGCCGTTCGGGCATGACCCGGAAGCGCCCGGCTTGCGGCGGAATCATGCTGCCGCGAACCCCGCCCGACGAGGTTCACGAGGCGGGCTTATGAACGATGGCCCCCTTACAATCAAGGGGGCGGGAGGCAGGGTCTTCACTCTTCGGTACCGGCCGGGGCGGCGCTGCCGCGCCTGACATTCCTGCGGACCATGCCGGCATCGGCGCCGCCGGTGGCGAAGGCGAGAACGAAATAGACCAGCGCACCTGCCGCGCACAGCAGCGCCAGGGATCCCGTCTGTGCAAGCAGGGAAGCCGGGGGCGCGAGCCATGGCGACAGCCACACCGCCCCGCCATACAGCGCGGCGCCCATCAATGCCGAGGACAGCACGAGGCGGGGGATGCGCCTCATCAGCGGCGCATCATGCCCCCAGTGACCGCGCCGGATCAGCACGACGAGCAGCATCAGGGCGTTGGCCCATCCTGCGACGACCGAGGCCACGGCAATGCCCGGCGCGCCCATGCGCGGGAACAGGGTCAGGGCGATGGTGATGTTGATCGCCACCGAGATGGCGGCGAACACCATCGGCGTCTTCGTATCCTCGCGGGCGAAATAGCCCGGCGTGAACGCCTTGATGAGCACGAAGGCAGGCAACCCAAGGCCGAATACGGCAAGGATCGACGACACGAGCACCGTGTCGTCGGAGGTGAAAGCGCCGCGTTCGTACAGCACCCGCACGATCGGCTCGGAGATGACCAGCAGCGCAGCCGTGGCCGGCAGGGTCAGGAACAGCACGAATTCGACGGAGCGGTTCTGGAGGCTTGCGGCCTCGCCATCGTTGCCGGCCTTGAGCGCCCGCGCCAGTTCGGGCAGCAGAACGATGGCCACCGCGATCCCGACGACCCCGAGCGGAAGCTGGTAGAAGCGGTCCGCCTGCGCCAGCGCGGGCACGGCCTTGTCCTGCCCGGACGCGATGGCGGTGCCGATCAGCGTGTTGATCTGGGTGATGCCGCCGGTGATTGCCGCCGGCAGCGCCAGCCACAGCAGGCGCTTCACATTGGGTGTCATGCGCGGCCGTCTGAAGCCGATGGAGATGCCCGCGCGCCGCGCCGCGATCCAGACGATGGCGAGTTGCACGACGCCCGCCGCCATGACGCCCCAGGCCATGGCGTAACCGACTTCAAGGCTGTCGGCGCCCGTATACCAGGCATGCCCCAGCACCGCGATGAGGATGACGTTGAGGAACACCGGAGCGATCGCCGCCGCGAAATAGCGGCGCAGCGAATTCAGCATCCCTGCCATCATTGCCGCCAGAGACATGCACATGAGATAGGGAAACATGATGGTGGCGAGCGCGACGGTCAGTTCGTACTTCTGCGGATCGCTGGCAAAGCCCGGCGCGATGATGGTGCGCACAAGAAGCGGCATGGCCAGTTCCATAAGTATCGTCAGCACCGTCAGCACCGAGAACAGCACGCCGAACACCTCCTCGGAGAAGCGGCGCGCCCCGTCTATGCCGTTGGCCTCGATTTCCTTGGCGAACAGCGGCACGAAGGCGCTGTTGAACGCACCCTCGGCGAACAGGCGGCGAAACGTGTTGGGAAACTGGAAAGCGGCGTAGAACGCACCCGCCACCGGGCCGGTGCCAAGCGCGGCCGCCATCAGCATTTCACGGGCAAAGCCCAGAATACGGCTCATCAAGGTGCCGGAGGCGACCGTCGCGAATTTCCTGACAAGACTCAAATTATGCTCGCTTCCCTGTAACGCGTGTCGATGGGCCCCCTTCCGGGCAGGCAGGAGTGGGCAATACAGCCGGAAGCGCGCCCTGCGAAGGAACCTTCAACGCACCGCCTCGCCTATTCCGCCGCCGGGCGTGATTTGTAGAGCTGCTCCAGCCCGGTGCCTTTCAGCACTTCGACCAGCCGCCTGGAAATGGCTGCGATGCGGGCCGGGCTCTCCACCTTCTGCCCTGTCAGGTCGGTGACGTAGAAGGTGTCGATCACCTTTTCGCCGAAGGTGGTGATGTGGGCCGAGGCAATGTCGAGCGACAGGTCGGACAGCGCGCCGGTTATTTCCGACAACAGGCCGGGACGGTCCAGCCCCTTCACCTCTATCACCGAAAACCGGTGGGACAGGGTGTTGCGTATCTCGGCCCGGGGCGTGATGCTGAATGCCCTGGCGCCGCGCTTCGCCTTGCTGCGCCTTGCGATCACCTCCGGCAGCCAGCTGCGCCCCGACAGCACATCCTCGATCAGCTTGCCGACGCGCTCGGCGCGCCGCCGTTCGTCCTCGTCGAGGTCGAACTCCCGGCTGATCAATATGGTGTCGAGCGCGCGGCCATCCGCGGTGGTGAATATCTGCGCATCGACGATGTTCGCGCCGGCCGCCGCGCATGCGCCGGCGATCACCGACAGCAGCCGGGGGTGGTCCTGCGCCAGCACGGTGATCTCGGTCACCGCCTCGAACTCGTGGGTGCGCACCATGGTGTCGAGCTTGCGGCCGGCGGCGTCCGCGTCGCGCACGAACTGCGCATGGCGAAGCTGATCGGCAAGATCGACGGTGAGCAGGTAGTTCGGGTAGAGCAGGCCGACATAGGCGGCGCGCGCCTCTTGCGGCCAGCCGGCCAATGCCGCCGTCAGATCGGCGCGCGCTTCGGCCGTGCGCTGCGAACGCGACATTTCCGAGAACCCCCCGGTCAGAAGCAGTTCGGTCTCGTAGTAAAGGGTGCGCAGGAGCTGCCCCTTCCAGCCGTTCCACACGCCGGGGCCGACGCCGCGAATGTCGCAGACGGTGAGGATGAGGAGCAGCTTCAGCCGCTCCACCGACTGCACCGCCGCCGCGAAATCCTCGATGGTCTTGCGGTCGTTGAGGTCGCGGGTCTGCGCGGTCATCGACATCAGGAGATGGTTCTCGATCAGCCAGGCGACGGTTTCCGTGTCGGCCGACGACAGGCCCAGTTGCGGGCATATGCGGCGCGCGATCCGCGCACCGGCCGTGGAATGATCTTCCGGGCGGCCCTTGGCTATGTCGTGCAGCAGCACCGCCACATAGAGCGCGTCGCGGCTCTTCTTCAGGCCCGGCATCAGCGAGTGCGAAAGGGGATGGGCCTTTTCCCCCTCTCCTCCCTCGATCTGCGCCAGCACGCCGACGCAGCGGATGAGATGCTCATCCACCGTATAGTGGTGGTACATGTTGAACTGCATCATGGCGACGATCCTGCCGAAATCGGGAATCAGCTTGCCCAGCAGCCCGGCCTCGTTCATGCGCCTGAGATTGAGTTCGGCATAGCGGTCCGAGGTGAGGATATCGAGGAACAGCCGGTTGACCTCGCCATTGCGCCGCAACGCCTTGTCGACCAGCCACAGCGAACGCGTCACCAGCTTCAGCGCATCCGGATGGAACTCCAGCCCATGCCGGTCGGCAAACCAGAACAGCCGCACGAGATTGACCGGATCGCGCTCGAAAACCTTGTCGTCGGCCACATTGAGGCGGTGGTTGTCGACGACGAACTCGCCGGTGCCGGCAAGCTTGCGCCGGCGCCGGGTGAATCCCGTGAACAGGCCGGCCATGCCCGGAACCTGCTTGGCCTGCTCCTCCTCAAGCCCGGCGCAGAAGATGCGCGTCAGATCGCCGACATCCTTGGCGATCAGGAAATAGTGCTTCATGAAGCGCTCTACAGCCGACAGGCCGGGATGGCTGGTGTAGCCAAGACGCTCGGCGATATCGCGCTGGATGTCGAAATAAAGCCGCTCCTCTGCCTTGCCGGTAAGGAAGTGCATGTGGCAACGCACCGCCCAGAGGAAATCCTCGGACTTCAGGAACAGCCTGTATTCGCCTTGCGTGAACACGCCCTTGCCGACCAGATCGGCGCCATTGCGCACACGATAGAAATATTTCCCGATCCAGAACAGCGTGTGCAGGTCGCGCAGGCCACCCTTGCCGTCCTTGACGTTGGGTTCGACCAGATAGCGGCTCTCTCCCGCCTTGGCATGGCGCACGTCGCGTTCGGCAAGCTTGGCCTGAGCGAACTCAGCGCCGGTCGTCGCAACGACCTCGCGGTCGAAGCGTTCCACCAGTTCACGGCTGAGCGCTTCGTCTCCGCAAAGAAAACGGCTCTCAAGCAGCGCCGTGCGGATCGTCATGTCGGCGAATGAGAGGCGGATGCATTCGTCGATATTGCGGGTGGCATGGCCGACCTTCAGCCCCATGTCCCACAGCATGTAGAGCATGTATTCGGCGATCTGCTCGCTCCACGGCGTCTGCTTGTAGGGCAGCAGGAACAGGAGATCGATGTCGGAGCCGGGCGCCAGCGTGCCGCGGCCATAGCCGCCCACCGCGATCACCGCCATGCGCTCGGCGGTCGAGGGATTGTCGGCCGGATAGACGCGGGTGGCCGTGAATTCGTGGAGCACCCGCACGATCTCGTCCATGACATGGGAGAGCCGTCGCGCGCAGGCCGCCCCGCCGCCGTCCTGACGCAGCATCTCTTCTGCGATGCGCAGACCCTCCTTGCGCTGTCGCTTGAGCAGGGCCAGCACCGCATTGCGGGTGCCGAAGGAGCTTGCAGCATCCTTTTCGGCCAGAGCCGACAGCTCGCCGCGCAGTGCTGCGCCGTCTATGAGTTCGTCCAGCCTGAGCGCGATCCTTGCCATGCGTGCCGGCTATCCTTCAGCTTGCAGAGAAGCGTCCTATATCCTGTTTCGCGCTGCAACGGTACGATTTTGCCCGCAACGGTCCGGCACCGGCATATCCCTCTTGACCTTCCAGTGACTGGAACCCCTATCTCGGGCAAAAGCAGTTGAAAGAGGTTGTCATGGCACATTCCGACCACCCGCACGATCACGGCAAGCAACACCATCCCGGACATGGGAGCGGCTCCTGCTGTTCGGGTGCGGCTGCGGCAAAAGCCGGAACCGTGGTTCGCGATCCGGTCTGCGGCATGACGGTCGATCCCGAGGCCGGCAAGCCGAGCCTCGTCCACGAAGGACACACCTATCACTTCTGCTGTGAAAGCTGCCGCACAAAATTCGCGGCTGACCCGGACGCCTACATCACCGCCAAAGACCCTGTCTGCGGCATGAAGGTGGACCGTGCCGGCGCCCGCCATTTCCTGCGCCATCAGGGCAAGAAGCATTATTTCTGCTCGGCGCGCTGCCTGGAAAAATTCGAGACCGAGCCCGAAAAATACCTCGGCGACCGTCCGGCGCCCGAGCCGATGCCGGCCGGCACGCAGTATACCTGCCCGATGCACCCCGAAATCGTGCAGGACGGTCCCGGCGACTGCCCGCTTTGCGGCATGGCGCTGGAGCCGATGGGGGTGCCGACCGGCGACGAAGGCCCGAACCCCGAGCTGGTCGATTTCACCCGCCGCTTCTGGGTCAGCGTCACGCTGGCGCTGCCGCTGGTGGTCATCTCCATGGGGCCGATGGTCGGGCTTCCGGTGCGAGACTGGCTGGGCGAACGGGTGGCCGTGTGGACCGAGTTCGCGCTGGCCACGCCGGTGGTGCTGTGGGCGGCGTTCCCCTTTTTCAAGCGCGGCTGGGCCTCGATCCTCAACCGCAGCCCCAACATGTGGACGCTGATCTCCATCGGCGTGGCGGCGGCCTATATCTACAGCGTCGTGGCGACGCTGTTCCCCGACCTGTTCCCGCACGAGGTGCGCGGCCACGGCGATTCGGTGCCGGTCTATTTCGAGGCGTCCGCCGTCATCATCGCGCTGGTCTTCCTCGGTCAGGTGCTTGAACTGAAGGCGCGCGAGAAGACCGGCTCGGCCATCCGCGCCCTGCTCGACCTCGCGCCCAAGACCGCGCGGCTGATCGGCGCGGACGGTTCGGAGCGCGACGTGCCGCTGGCCGAGGTCAGGGCCGGCGAGCGGCTGCGTATCCGCCCCGGCGAATCGGTGCCGGTCGACGGCACCGTCGAGCAGGGCCGCTCGACCATCGACGAATCGATGATCACCGGCGAGCCCATCCCGGTCGAGAAGGGCGAGGGCGACAGCCTGATCGGCGGCACGCTGAACCGCAACGGCACGCTGGTCATGCGGGCCGAGAAGGTGGGCTCCGAAACCACCCTGTCGCGCATCGTGGAACTGGTCGCCAAGGCGCAGCGCAGCCGCGCTCCGATCCAGAGCCTTGCCGACCGCGTGTCGGCGTGGTTCGTGCCGACCGTGGTGCTGGTCGCCATCCTCGCCTTCATCGGCTGGATGACGTTCGGGCCCGAGCCGCGCCTCGTCTACGCCATCGTCTCGGCGGTGTCGGTGCTGATCATCGCCTGTCCATGTGCGCTCGGTCTGGCGACGCCGATGTCGATCATGACCGCCACCGGGCGCGGCGCGCAGGCCGGCGTGCTGATCCGCGAGGCGGCAGCACTCGAGCGGCTGGCCGCTGTCGACACGCTGATCGTCGACAAGACCGGAACGCTGACCGAAGGCCGGCCGGAACTCACCGATGTCCGCGCCGAGGACGGCTTCGAGGAGAACGAGGTGCTGGCGCTGGCAGCGGCCATAGAGCAGGGCTCCGAGCATCCGCTGGCCGAGGCCATCGTCGCCGGCGCCAGGGCGCGTGGGCTCACCCTCCCGGCTGCCGGCGATTTCGAGGCGGTCAACGGCAAGGGCGTTTCCGGCACGGCCGACGGGCGCAGGCTGGTGCTCGGCAATGCGCTGTTCATGCAGGAGCACGGCATCGACGCAACGCTCATCTCTCAGCATGCCGATGCGCTGCGCGAGAACGGGCGCTCGGCCATCCTCGTCGCCATCGACGGCAAGCCTGCGGGCGTGGTGGCGGTGTCCGACCCGATCAAGCCGACCGCGTCGGAGGCGCTGCGCGAGCTGACGCGTTCGGGCATGCGCATCGTCATGGCGACCGGCGACAACGAGCGCACCGCCAGGGCCATTGCCGCCAGCCTCGGCATCGAAGAGGTTCGCGCCGGCATGCTGCCGGAAGCCAAGGCCGATCTTGTCGCGGAGCTGAAGGGCAAGGGCGCGGTGGTGGCCATGGCCGGCGACGGCATCAACGATGCGCCCGCCCTTGCCGCCGCCGATGTCGGCATCGCCATGGGCACCGGTGCCGATGTGGCGCTGGAAAGCGCCGGCATCACGCTGGTCAAGGGCGACCTCACCGGCATCGTGCGGGCGCGCCATCTGGCGCAGAAGACGCTGTCCAACATAAGGCAGAACCTGTTCTTCGCCTTCCTCTACAACGCACTCGGCGTGCCGGTGGCGGCCGGCGTGCTCTATCCGATCACCGGCACGCTGCTGTCGCCGATGCTGGCGGCGGCCGCCATGAGCCTGTCGTCGGTCTCGGTGATCGCCAACGCGCTCCGGCTGCGGGGGCTGAAGCTCTGAAATCCCGGCAGGAGGCCCACACAGGAGAACCATTATGATATGCAGGAAAATGAAGATCGCCGCTGTGGCCGCCGCTCTCGCCGTCGGGCTCGGCTGCTACCAGATCGCCTCGGCGCAGGACGACCACGCCGGCCATGGCGCGGCGGCGGCGAGCGCCGAAAGCGCTTCCGTAGCCGGCTACAAGGCGGCCATGGACAAGATGCATGCCGACATGGCGGCAATGGACTACAGCGGCGACGCCGATGTCGATTTCGCGCGCGGCATGATCCCCCACCATCAGGCCGCCATCGACATGGCCAGGGTGCTGCTGGAGCACGGCAAGGACCCGGAGATGCGCAAGCTGGCCGGGGAGGTCATCGCCGCGCAGGAAGCCGAGATCAGGCAGATGCAGGAGTGGCTTCAGGCGCATCCGGTGCAATAAGCGCCGCGCAATTGCCTCGCATCGTCATCCGCGCCATCATGGTGCCGATTCCATGAGCCGGAGACCGCCGATGCCGATCAGGACCACTGCCCTGCCGTGCGGAGAGGCCGTGCCCGTCTTCGGGCTCGGCACCTGGACGATGGGCGAGCGCGGGGGCAGCTTCGCCGACGAGACGGCGGCGCTGCGGCTCGGCCTCGATCTCGGGGCGACGCTGATCGACACGGCTGAAATGTATGCCGATGCCGAACTGGTGGTGGGCGAGGCGATAAAGGGACGCCGCGACGGTCTGTTCATCGTCTCCAAGGTGCTGCCCTCCAACGCCTCGCGCACCGGCACAGTGGCCGCCTGCGAGCGCAGCCTGAAGCGGCTCGGCACCGACCGGATCGACCTCTACCTGCTGCACTGGCGCGGCGGCGTGCCGCTTGCCGAGACGGTCGAAGCCTTCGAGGCGCTGAAGGCAGCCGGCAAGATCCGCCACTGGGGCGTCTCCAACTTCGACACCGGCGACATGCAGGAGCTGTCCGCGCTGCCTGCCGGCAGGAACTGCCAGAGCAATCAGGTGCTCTATAATCTCTCGCGGCGCGGTATCGAGTTCGATCTGTTGCCGTGGAGCCGCGAGCGCTCCATGCCCGTCATGGCCTATTCGCCCATCGAGCAGGGCGCACTGGCGCAGGACAGCGCCATCGGGACCGTCGCCGCCCGCCATGGAGCGACTCCCGCGCAGATCGCGCTGGCATGGGTGATGCGGGAGGACGGCGTCATCGCCATTCCCAAGGCGGTGCGGCCACAGCATGTGCGCCAGAACATCGCCGCCGCGGAGATTTCGCTGACACAGGACGATCTCGCGGCACTCGACCGCGACTTCGCGCCGCCCGCGCGCAAGCGGCCCCTGGAGATGATCTGACCGGTCCGCCCCTCAGCCCGGAACCGTCTCTGCCGGTGGCGGCGGGCGCACCTGAGTGGCCGCCTCGACGACGAGGGTGTCGAACCCGGCATGACCCGCCTCGATCATCTCGAAGAACTGACTGCGCATGCGCGGCTCCCAGAACCTGTTGATGTGCTCGGCAACGCCGGCGACGCCCTCGTCATGCGGCTTGGAGCGGAAGAATTTTGCGATCTGGTTGGCCTGGTAGACGAGCTTGTCAGGCGACATGCCTGGCACCTCCGGATACGACGCGATGGGAATGGGTGAAAATGTCGAAATCGTCGCCGCGCACCAGCGCCACCAGCGTCACCCCGGCGGCTTGTGCCGTGCGGATGGCAAGCGCCGTCGGCGCCGAAACGGCGATGATGAAGGGCGAACCTATGGAAGCGGTCTTCTGCACCATCTCCACCGACACACGCGAGGTGACGACGACCGCGCCGGCAGCGCCTGCCGTTCCCGCCCGCGACAGCGCGCCGGCCAGCTTGTCCAGCGCGTTGTGACGGCCGACATCCTCGCGTGCCGCGACGACGCCCTGGCCCGGCACATAGAAGCCGGCCGCATGCACCGCGCCGGTCTGGCGATGCAGAGGCTGGAGCCCGGAAAGAAGCCGCACCGAACGGGTGATATCGTCAGGCGTCAGGTTCACCTTCGATGCGCCGACGATAGCCACGCTGCGCATCGCCTCCTCGATCGACTCGATGCCGCACAAGCCGCAGCCCACCGGGCCGGCAAGCCTGCGCCGCCGGGCCTCGAAGCGCCTGTTGGCGGCGTCGTGCAAGCGAATCTGGATGTCGATGCCGGCTCCGAGGTCCTGTACCTCGACCGCGTCTATTTCCCCGGCTGAGGCGACGATGCCCTCGGTGATGGAGAAACCGAGGGCGAAATCCTCGAAATCCGCCGGGGAGGCCATCATCACCGCATGGGTGGTGCCGCTGTAGGAAAGGGCGATCGGCGTCTCCTCCGGCACCATGCGGTCGGCGGCCGAAACGCCATCGGGCCGATGCGTGATGCGCCTTATGGCCGTCACAACGGAGCGCGACGCGCCTTCGGCGGCATCGGAGGAACAGGCGGCGGAAAGCGTTGCGTCAGGACGGATCATGATGTCCATCATAGCATCAGCCGCCGCCCCGCGCACTTACTCGGCCGCCAGCGACGCGATGCGCCGGCTGCGCCGCGCCTGCTCGTCATATTCGAGCTGCCATTCGCTCGGACCGTTGGACGGTGCGACCTGCACGGCGGTGACCTTGTATTCGGGGCAGTTGGTCGCCCAGTCCGAATAGTCCGTCGTCACCACATTGGCCTGCGTCATCGGATGATGGAAGGTGGTGTAGACCACGCCCGGCGACACGCGGTCGGTGATCAGCGCCCGCAGCGAGGTCTCGCCGGCGCGGCTCGCCACGCGCACCCAGTCGCCGTTGCGGATGCCACGCTGCTCGGCATCGTGCGGATGGATTTCCAGCCGGTCCTCGTCATGCCACACGACATTTTCGGTGCGCCGGGTCTGGGCGCCGACATTGTACTGGGACAGGATGCGCCCCGTGGTGAGCAACAATGGGAAGCGTGGGCCGGTCTTCTCGTCCGTCGCCACATACTCGGTGCGGATGAACCTGCCTTTGCCGCGCACGAAGCCGTCGACATGCATGATCGGCGTGCCCTGCGGCGCCTTGTCGTTGCAGGGCCACTGCACCGAGCCCATCTCGTCGATCAGGTCGAAGGAGACATTGGCGAAGCTCGGCGTCGTCGCCGCGATCTCATCCATGATCTGCGAGGGGTGGGTGTAGTTCCAGTCGAGGCCGAGCGCGCGCGCCAGTTCCTGTGTCGCCTCCCAGTCGGCATAGCGGGCCCTGGGCTCCATCACCTTGCGCACGCGGTTGATGCGGCGCTCGGCATTGGTGAAGGTGCCGTCCTTCTCCAGGAAGGTCGAACCCGGCAGGAAGACATGGGCGTAGTTGGCCGTTTCGTTCAGGAACAGGTCCTGCACCACCACGCATTCCATGGCGGCAAGGCCGGCGGCGACGTGATGGGTGTCGGGATCGGACTGGAGAATGTCCTCGCCCTGCACATAGAGCCCCTTGAAGCTGCCATCGACGGCGGCATCCAGCATGTTGGGGATGCGCAGGCCCGGCTCGTTGTCGAGCTTCACCCCCCACAACTCCTCGTAGATGGCGCGCGTGGCGTCGCCGGAGATGTGGCGGTACCCCGGCAGCTCGTGCGGGAAGGAGCCCATGTCGCAGGAACCCTGTACATTGTTCTGCCCGCGCAACGGATTCACGCCAACGCCGGGGCGGCCGATATTGCCGGTCGCCATGGCCAGATTGGCGATGGCCATCACGGCGGTCGAGCCCTGGCTGTGTTCGGTCACGCCGAGGCCGTAGTAGATCGCGCCGTTGCCGCCGGTGGCGTAGAGGCGCGCGGCTCCGCGGATCTCCTCTGCCGGCACGCCGATATAGGCGGAAACGGCCTCGGGGCTGTTGGCCTCGTCGGCGACGAAGCCGGCCCAGTCCTGGAAAGCGTCCCATTCGCAGCGCTCGCGCACGAATTGTTCGTCCACCAGACCTTCGGTAACGATGACGTGGGCGAGCGCCGTGAGCAGCGCGACGTTGGTGCCGGGCCTGAGCGCAAGATGATAGTCTGCCCTCACATGCGGGCTGCGGACCAGATCGGTACGGCGCGGATCGATGACGATCAGCCGCGCGCCTTCACGCAGGCGCTTCTTCATGCGCGAGCCGAACACCGGATGCGCGTCGGTCGGATTGGCGCCGATGACGACGATGACATCGCTTTGCTCGATCGAATCGAAGTCCTGCGTGCCGGCCGAGGTGCCGTAGGACTGCCCCAGCCCGTAGCCGGTGGGGGAATGGCAGACGCGGGCGCAGGTGTCGACATTGTTGTTGCCGAAGCCCTGCCGCACCAGCTTCTGGACGAGATAGGTCTCCTCGTTTGTGCAGCGCGACGAGGTGATGCCGCCAACGGCGGTCCGCCCGTACTGGTGCTGGATGCGGCGGAACTCGCTTGCGGTATGGGCAAGCGCCTCCTCCCACGTCACCTCACGCCACGGATCGGAAATCTTCTCGCGGATCATCGGCTTGAGGATGCGGTCCCTGTGCGTGGCATAGCCATAGGCGAAGCGGCCCTTGACGCAGCTGTGGCCATGATTCGCGTCGCCGCCCTTGTAGGGCATCATGCGCAGGACCTCGTCGCCCTTCATCTCGGCCTTGAACGAGCAGCCGACGCCGCAATAGGCGCAGGTGGTGACCACGGAGCGCTCCGGCATGCCGTGTTCCAGCACCGATTTCTCGCGCAACGCATCGGTGGGACACGCCTGCACGCAGGCGCCGCAGGACACGCATTCGGATTCGACGAAATCCTCGCTCATGCCGGCCACGATGCGGGATTCGAAACCCCTGCCCTCGACGGTCAGCGCGAAGGTGCCCTGCACGTCCTCGCAGGCGCGCACGCAGCGCGAGCACACGATGCACTGCGAGGGATCGTAGATGAAATAGGGGTTGGTCTCGTCGCGCACGAGATAGTCGATGTTGAGCGAGCCGTTGCCCGGCGCGACATGGTTGCGGCCATCCAGCCCGTAGCGGTTCTCTTCCAGCCCTACTTCGGCGGCCACCTTGTCGAACTCGCTGAGGCCAGTGCCGCGTTCCTCGTTCCAGCCGCTCGGGTGATCGGAAACGTAGAGCTCCATCACGCCCTTGCGGATGGCGTCGAGCCGATCGGTGCGTGTGTGGACCACCATGCCTTCGCCGACCGGCGTGGTGCAGGAGGCGGGCGTGCCGTTGCGGCCCTCGATCTCCACCAGGCAGATGCGGCACGAGCCGAAGGAATCCAGCATGTCCGTTGCGCACAGCTTCGGTATTTCCACGCCCGCTTCCATCGACGCGCGCATGATCGAGGTGCCCTCGGGCACAGTGACCGGCTTGCCGTCGACGATCAGTGTGACCTGTTTTTCGGCCTGCGATTCAGGTGTGCCGTAGTCGATTTCGTGTATCAGACCCATGGCTCAGGCTCCCGGACACATACGATAGCACCCAAAAGCGGCGCAATCACGGAAACAGATGTGCATCGTCATTCCGCAGCCTCCCGCATCGGTGCCGGCTTGAAGTCCTCGGGGAAGTGCGTCAGCGCGCTCATCACCGGATAGGGCGTGAAGCCGCCCAGCGCGCACAGCGAACCGAATTTCATGGTGTTGCACAGGTCAGTAACCAGTTCGATCTGACTGTCAGGCGCAATTCCGGCGGCCAGCCTGTCCAGCACCTCGACGCCGCGCGTCGAGCCGACGCGGCAGGGCGTGCACTTGCCGCAGCTTTCGAGGGCACAGAATTCCATGGCGAAACGCGCCTGCTTCAGCATGTCGGCGCTGTCGTCGAAAACGACGATGCCGGCATGGCCGATCAGCCCGTCCTTTGCGGCGAATGCCTCGTAATCGAAAGGCGTGTCAAAAAGCGCGCGCGGAAAATAGGCCCCGAGAGGGCCGCCGACCTGTACCGCCTTGACCGGACGCCCGGTGGCTGTGCCGCCGCCGATGTCGTCGACGATCTCGCCGAGCGTCAGGCCGAAGGCCGTCTCGAACAGGCCGCCATGCCTTATGTTGCCGGCGATCTGGATCGGAATGGTGCCGCGCGAACGGCCCATGCCGAAATCCTTGTAATAGGCCGCGCCCCTGTCGAGGATGATCGGTACGGAAGCCAGCGAGATGACGTTGTTGATCACCGTCGGCCTGCCGAACAGACCCTTGTGGGCCGGTAGCGGCGGCTTGGCGCGCACCATGCCGCGCTTGCCTTCGAGGCTGTCGAGCAGCGCCGTCTCCTCGCCGCAGACATAGGCACCGGCGCCGACGCGCACTTCCATGTCGAAGACCCGTCCGGAGCCCAGCACATCCGGCCCCAGCACCTTGGCCCCGCGCGCGATCTCCACCGCCCGGCGCATGGCGGCAACCGCATGCGGATATTCGGAACGGATATAGATGAAGCCCTTCGTGGCTCCGGTGGCGAGGCCGGCGATGGCCATGCCCTCGACCAGCACGAAGGGGTCGCCCTCCATGATCATGCGGTCGGCGAAGGTACCGGAATCGCCCTCGTCGGCGTTGCAGACGATGTATTTTTGCACATCGCCGGTATCGAGCACCGTCTTCCACTTGATGCCGGTCGGAAAGCCTGCGCCGCCGCGGCCGCGCAACCCGGATTCCGTGACCTCTGCCACGATCTGCGCCGGCGCCATCGTCGCTGCCCTGCGCAGTCCGGCAAGGCCGCCATGGCGCTCGTAGTCCTCCAGCGAGAACGGATCGGTGATGCCGCAGCGGGCGAAGGTGAGCCGCGTCTGGCGGGCGATGAAGGGAATCTCTTCCGGATCGCCCAGCGCCAGCTCGTGCGCGCCGCCGGACAGGAAACCGGCATCGAACAAGCCTTTTACCTGCGCCGCCCTTACCGGACCGTAGGCGACGCGGCCCGCTTGCGTCTCGACCTCGACCATCGGCTCGAGGAAATAGGCGCCGCGCGAGCCGTTGCGGACGATGCTGGCCTCGATGCCGCGCTGCTTCAGCTCGCCGGCAATGGAAGCGGCCACCTTGTCGGCGCCGAGCGCCAGCGCGCCGGAATCGCCGGGGATGTAGATGACCGGTTTCATGCCCGCACCTCCGCGACGATCTCGTCGATGCGGTCGGCATCGATGCGGCCGATGACCTCGCCATCGAGCATCGCGGCCGGCGAACAGGCGCACAGGCCGAGGCAGTAGACCGGCTCCAGCGTCACCCGCCCGTCCGGCGTCGTCTGGTGGAAATCGATACCGAGCGCCTGCCTGAGACGCGCCGCGACGTCGTCGGAGCCCATGGACTGGCAGGATTCCGCCTGACAGACCTTCAGCACATGGCGGCCGGCCGGTTCCTTGCGGTAGTCGTGATAGAAGGAGACGACACCATAGACCTCGGCGCGCGACAGGTTCAGCCCCCTGGCGATGACCGGCAGGGCTTCGTGCGGCACATAGCCGAATTCCTCCTGCACCTCGTGCAGGATGGGCAGAAGCGGCCCCTCCATGCCCTTCATGCCGTCGACGATCGACGCCACCTGCGCCTCGATCCCGGTACCTGCGCCCTGCATGACCATGCAGCGCCCTCCCTGAGCAAATGCGACCTCTCGCCAGAGCGTTATGCAACCAGAGAATAACGCCTTGATCAATAAAGCTCTTCCGTGGTTCGATAGATATCTTCTATCGACCGGACGGCATCATCACCTTTACTACCGTT
Source organism: Aquamicrobium defluvii (assembly GCF_004363725.1). Taxonomy (GTDB): domain Bacteria; phylum Pseudomonadota; class Alphaproteobacteria; order Rhizobiales; family Rhizobiaceae; genus Mesorhizobium; species Mesorhizobium defluvii. The sequence goes on from NZ_SNZF01000020.1 coordinate 23,379, forward strand.
TCAGGTCCTGAAATCTCTCGCCAGCGTCATCGCCTCGTCCAGAAGCGCCGAGACCAGCGGCGTGTGCGGCATGTGCGGGCCGGCGACCAGTCCCACCGTGTGGCTGGCGTCGGGCTCGACGATGGGAATGGCCCGCACCGGATCGGCGAAGCCGAAGGTTTCGGTCAGGGTGAGCGGCATGATCGACGACCATTTGCCGGTGCGGATATGCGAGAACAGCACGATCATGGAGTTGCTCTCCAGCGTCGGGCGCATCTGCACGCCCGCTTCGGCCAGATGCTGGTCGATGATGCGCCGGTTCTGCATGTCGGGCGTCAGCAGGCACAATGGCAGCCGGCTCACCTCCTCCCATGTCACCTTGTCACGCCCGGCCAGCGGATTGCCGCTGGAGGTGATGAGCTGGTAACGCTCGTGATAGAGCGGCACGCTGGTCACTCGCCCGAGCGGCTCGTTGTCGAGATAGGTGATGCCGGCGTCGATCTCGAAATTCCCGAGCAGCGACAGGATTTCGATCGAGGTGCGCGACAGGATCGAGAAGGTCACGCCGGGATGCTTCTCGCGGAACGGCGTGGTCAGGCGCGGCATCATCGCCAGCGCGGTCGGGATGGCGGCGATGCGGATGCGGCCCGACAGTCCGTGGCGGGCGGCGCGCATTTCCTCGCGCATCGCATGCGCATCGCCGACGATGCGCCGGGCCCAGCCGAGCACCTGCTCGCCCTCGGGCGTCAGGCCCTGAAAGCGCGAGCCGCGCTTGACCAGCATCACGCCGAGCTGGTCCTCGAGCTGCTTGATCGCGGCCGAAAGCGTGGGCTGCGTGATGCCGCACAGCTCGGCCGCACGGCCGAAATGCTCCTCCCGGGCAAGGGCGATGAAGAATTCCAGCTTGTCGATCATCCGGTCCGAAACCTGTGTGGGCAATTCCGTGCCTAAGGTCGGAGAAATCGCCGCACCGCGCAAGACACGCCGCGAAACTGCCGAAAATGCGGCCGGCTTCCACATTTTTCAGCCGACTACAGGTTTGCACCGGACGAAACCGGCGTTAAGGGGAAGCATCGGTAACCGACGAAAGATCCGACATGCTTGGCTGGTTCAGGAAGCTGCTTCCGCGCGAGGACGGGTTCTTCGATCTCTTCGAACGCCATTCCCGCGCCGTGGTGGGCGCAGCCGAGGCGCTGCAACGCCTGCTCGCCGGACAGGACGTCGAGAAGAACGGCGACGAGATCGTGCGGCTGGAAAAGGAAGCCGACCTCATCACCGCCGAAGTGATGCTGGCAGTGCGCCGCTCCTTCATCACCCCCTTCGACCGCAGCGACATCCAGGACCTCATCCAGTCGATGGACGACGCCATCGACATGATGCACAAGACCGTCAAGACGGTGCGCCGCTTCGAGCAGACGGAGTTCGATCCGCTGATGCAGGAAATGGGCGTCGCCATCGTCGAGGCCGCCAGGCTGGTCGCCGAAGCCGTGCCGCTGCTCAACAAGGTCGGGCAGAATGTGCTTCGCCTGACCGCGATCGCCGAGGAAGTGGTTCGGGTGGAGGAGCGTTCCGACGATCTGCACGAGCGCGGTCTGAGGGACCTCTATCACCGGCACGCCAAAGGCGACGCCCTGGCCTATTTCGTCGGCTCGGAGCTCTACAACCAGCTCGAAAAGGTGGTGGACCGATTCGAGGACGTGGCGAGCGAGATTTCCGGCATCGTCATCGAAAACGTCTGACCGGATATGGACGCCACAATCGCTCTTCCGCTGCTGATCGGCCTGATCGGCGTCGCGCTGTTCTTCGACTTCCTCAACGGGCTGCACGATGCGGCGAATTCCATCGCCACCATCGTCTCGACGCGGGTGCTGCGCCCGCAATATGCCGTGTTCTGGGCGGCGTTCTTCAACTTCATCGCCTTCCTGTTCTTCGGCCTGCATGTGGCCGAGACGCTGGGCACCGGCATCGTGGACGCCAACATCGTCACGCCGGGGGTCATCTTCGCCGCCCTTGCGGGCGCCATTGCCTGGAACATCATCACCTGGCTGGCCGGCATCCCGTCGAGCAGCTCGCATGCGCTGATCGGCGGCCTGCTGGGCGCGGGGATCGCCAAGGCCGGGCTCGACGCCGTGGTGTGGACCGGCGTGCTCAAGACGACCTCGGCCATCGTGCTTTCACCGCTGACCGGCTTCGTGCTGGCGCTCGTTCTGGTGCTGATCGTGTCGTGGCTGTTCGTGCGCCAGACCCCTTTCGCGGTGGACCGCTCGTTCCGCGTCCTGCAATTCATATCGGCCTCGCTCTATTCGCTCGGCCACGGCGGCAACGACGCCCAGAAGACCATGGGCATCATCGCGGTCCTGCTCTATTCGCAGGGCATGCTGGGCGACACGTTCTACGTGCCGCTGTGGGTGGTGCTGACCTGCCAGGCGGTGCTGGCGCTGGGAACCCTGTTCGGCGGCTGGCGCATCGTGCACACCATGGGCTCGAAGATCACGCGGCTGAACCCGATGCAGGGCTTCTGCGCCGAGACCGGCGGCGCGCTCACCCTGTTCGGCGCGACATGGCTCGGCATTCCGGTCTCGACCACCCACACCATCACCGGCGCCATCATAGGCGTAGGGGCGGCCCGCCGTGTGTCGGCGGTGCGCTGGGGCATCGCCGGCAACATCGTCATCGCCTGGGTCGTCACGCTGCCCGCAACCGCCGCGATCTCGGCCGTCACCTATTATCTGACGCAACTGGCTGCCTGAGCCCCGCTGGCACGATGACGCAGCCGCCGGCGCTTGGAGCGGCCGGACTTATGCAGTATCTCAGGGAACGCTCCCGGCAGCACACCCAGGCATGAGGTACACGCAATGTCCGTCACCAAGGAACTTGTCACCGAGCGGCTGAGAAGCGTGAGCGGGCCGGACTTCTCCGGCAATGTCGTCGATCTCGGCATGCTCTCCGAAATCTTCATCGCCGACGGCAAGGTGTTCTTCTCCATAACCGTGCCGGCCGCTCGCGCCGACCAGATGGAGCCGCTGCGTGCCGCGGCCGAACGCGTTGTGAAGGCCATTCCCGGCGTCACCGGCGCGGTGGTGACGCTGACGGCCGAGAAGAAGGGTGGCGGCATGGAAGCGGCGGCACCTCCCCGCCCCGCTCCGGGCCGGGCAGCCCCGTCCCGTCCCGCCGCGCCTCCCCCGCGTCAGGCGCAACCCGCGCCACCGTCGCAAAGCCCCGGCAAGCGCGGCGTTCCGGGTATCGACGCCATCGTCGCCGTCGCTTCCGGCAAGGGTGGCGTCGGCAAATCGACCACTGCGGTGAACCTCGCCCTGGGTCTTGCCGCCAACGGGCTGAAGGTGGGCGTGCTCGACGCCGACATCTACGGCCCCTCCATGCCAAGGCTGCTCGGCATGCACGGCCGCCCCGAGAGCGCCGACGGCAAGATCCTCAAGCCCATGCAGAACTATGGCCTCAAGGTCATGTCGATGGGCTTCCTCGTCGACGAGGAGACGCCGATGATCTGGCGCGGACCGATGGTCGTGTCGGCACTGACCCAGATGTTGCGCGAGGTGGACTGGGGCCATCTCGACGTGCTGGTGGTGGACATGCCCCCCGGCACCGGCGACGCCCAGCTCACCATGGCCCAGCAGGTGCCGCTGGCCGGCGCGGTCATCGTCTCGACGCCGCAGGACCTCGCCCTTATCGACGCCCGCAAGGGGCTGAACATGTTCAGGAAAGTCGACGTGCCTCTGCTCGGAATCGTCGAGAACATGAGCTATTTCATCGCGCTGGACACCGGCAAGCGCTACGATATTTTCGGCCATGGCGGCGCCAGGCAGGAAGCGGAGCGGCTGGGCGTTCCCTTCCTCGGCGAGGTGCCGCTGGAGATGGGCATCCGCGAAAGCTCGGATGACGGCGAACCCGTCACCGTCGGCCGGCCTGACGGCCCGGAAGCGCGTATCTACCGCGACATCGCCACCCGGGTCTGGCAACGGCTGCAGGAGGAAAAGGGCGGCAGCGGGCCATCCATCGTGTTCGAATAGCAGCCCCGAACGTTAGCGAGCGCTTACCATAAAAGTTCAGTAGAAACCGATCGGGAAATAGCGAAGATACAATTCCGCGAAGATGCCCTTCGCCGATATTTCCTGAAGCGCGTAATCGAAGGCGGCGGGCAGCAACGCATCGTCGGCGCGGGTGGCGATGGCGAGCCCGGTGCCGAGATATTCCGGGGCGATATAGGGGCCGCCTGCGAAGCGGCAGCATTTTTCCGATTCGGCACCGGCCAGCCAGAACGAAAGACGCATGCCGTCCCCGAAGGCCGCGTCGATCCTGCCGGCTTTCAGTTCGGCATGGAGCGCGTCCTCGTCCGGCAGGGGCACGATTTTCACAGCGCTGAAATAATCCTGCAACATGCGCTCATGCGCCGAACCGACGATTACCCCGACCGGCCTGTCCTGCAACCTGTCGTGGAGCGGCTCGGCCAGCGGGCGCGACTTCTGCACGGCGAACCGCGCGGGGAATTGCAGATAGGGGCGCGAGAAGGCATATGTGGCGCGCGTTTCGGCGGTGGCGGCCAGCCCCGCGATAATCGCCTCACCCTCCCCCTTTTCCAGCGCCTCCTGCAACTCGTCCCACGGCAATGCCTGAATCTGGCATTTGTCGGCGAGGTCGAGGCGGGCGCAGATGGCGCGGGCGAGATCGACATGGAACCCGGACAGGCGCGCCTGACCGTCGAGGAAATTGAAAGGCGGAAAATCGGTCGTGGTGAGAAAGCGCAGCCGGGGCAACGCGGAAAGGTCCGGCCGGGGCAGGCGCTCCTTCGCATCCCACAACAGCGGGATGACCGGCTCTTCGGCAAAAACGCTCTGTCCGGGCTGCAAAAGCCCGGCAAGGAGGAAGCTCAAAGCCGCAACTGTTCGCAAACGCACGATTCGCCACCCGCCGATCAGGACCTGCGTGCTTTTCCTATGAAATCGGATCGGCCACAAGTTTTGCTATGATATTGGCTGCTTTTGGCGCGCCATATGCGCAGTGATGCCACAATTTGCCTTAAGATGACGGTTGCGAATGGCCTGTCGCGGCAAAAGCTGTAAGATTGGCCCATCCGCATCCAAGACCGCTGCGAACGGGGGACGGGGCTCTTACGCAGACGGCCGGCTCTTTGGAGATGGCGAAGTGAAAGGTCTACCGGGTTTCGGCAAACCGAGACGGCAGCGTTCGGTGCAGTATGGCTACAGCACGCCGGCTTCGCACTGGCACCGGGTCAAGGAACATTCCCATCTCGTCATCGCCGCTCTTGGCAGCTTCGCCTTCATTGCCATCGCAATTACCGCTTTCTGGTTCACCCTTCCAAGAAACGACAAGCCTGTCGCCGCCAGGGCAGCCCCGCAGGAAATGACGGCACCGGATGCGGCGGACGACGCACAGCCGGTCGTAGCGGAAACCCCTGCGGCTCCGGAAGCGGCACCTGCCGTAGCCGCCGCTCCGGCAACGGAGGCCGATCCGGAGATCCAGCCGCTGGCCCTGATGCCCGAGCCAAGGGTGCCGGAAATCGATACGCAGGCCGCGGCGGCGATCATCGTACCCGATGCCGAAGCCGGCGACATCGCTCCGGAGACCGGAAGCGGAACCCGCACTGCCGCCATCCCCGCACCGAAGCCGAAACCGCCTGCGGCCGCAGCCGCGGCCACGGGAACTGGCCGCATCACCCGCGGTGTCACCTTCCGCTCGGGCCCCGGCGGCTCCGCCATCGGCACCATTCCCGGCGGCACCGAAGTGAAAGTGATCTCCTGCGACAGCTGGTGCGAGATCGTTCACAAGGACCAGCGTGGCTTCGTCTACAAGGATTTCCTGGACCGGGACTGACCGCTCACACGCAGCGGCCGCCATCGACCTCCAGCGCCACACCGGTGATGAAAGCCGCCTCGTCCGAGGCCAGCCACAGCGCCGCATTGGCAATGTCGAGCGGCGTCGACAACCGCCCCAGCGGCACCGAGGCGCGGAACCTCTCGCGCAGTTCCGGCGTATCGGAACCCATGAAGCGCTCCAGCATCGCCGTGTCGCCGGCCACCGGGCACAGGCAGTTCGCCCTGATGTTGTGCGGCGCGAGCTCCACTGCCATCGACTTGGTGGCGGTTATCGCCCAGCCCTTCGATGCATTGTACCATGTCAGCCCCGGCCGCGGCCTCAGGCCGGCCGTCGAGGCGGTGGTGAGGATGACGCCGCCGCCCTGCCTCTGCATCGTCGGCACCACCGCCAGCGTGCTGTAATAGATCGCCTTCATGTTGACGGCGGTGATGAGATCGAAGGTCGCTTCGTCCACGCCCAGCAGGTCGCCGTTGCGGTGGGTGAAGCCGGCATTGTTGACGACGATGTCGACCCGGTCGAAGGCGCTCTTGGCGGCATAGACCATCTGTTCGACATCGGCGCGCTGGGAAACGTCGGTGGTGACGGCGATGGCGTCGTTGCCGATCTCCTCGGCCAGTTCGGCGGCGCCGCGCGCATTGAGATCCGCCACCACAACCTTGGCACCTTCTTCAGCGAAACGGCGGGCAATGCCCTCGCCGAATCCCGCCGCCGCCCCGGTGACGATGGCGACCTTGTCCTTCAATCTCATGTCCTGCTCTTTCGCTTGTTGCCTTGCCTGTAACTGAACGCTTACCGATGGTCGAACACGACCGTCTTGGTCGCCGACATGTCGTAGAGCGCCTCGAACCCCTTCTCGCGGCCGTGGCCCGAGCGGCCGAAGCCGCCGAAGGGCAGTTCCACCCCACCGCCCGCGCCGTAGCTGTTGACGAAGACCTGCCCGGCACGCACCCGCTTTGCCAGCCGATGCTGGCGCGCGCCGTCACGCGTCCAGATGCCGGCGACGAGACCATAGTCGGTGCCGTTGGCGAGCCGCACCGCCTCGTCCTCGCCCTCGAAGGAAAACAGCGACAGCACGGGACCGAAGATTTCCTCCCGGGCGATCCTCGCTGCCGGATCGACGGCGCCGAACAGCACCGGCGCGGCATAGAAGCCGCCCTGCGGCGCACGCTCGTCCACGGTGCCGCGCGCCAGCACGGCAATGCCGGAAGCCTCTGCTTCCTCGACCATGGCGGCGACGCGGGCGCGCTGGCGGGCGCTGACCAGCGGGCCGAGATCGCGTTCGGGGTCGGCATCATGGGGGCCGGCGACCAGCTTCGCGAAACGGCCGGCCAGCGCCTCTGCAACCGCGTCATAGGCCGGGCGCTCGATCAGCACGCGGCTGCCGGCCGAGCAGGTCTGTCCGGCATTCTGGATGATGGCGTTGACCAGAACCGGCAGCACCTTGTCGAGATCGGCGTCGGCAAAGACGATCTGCGGCGATTTCCCGCCAAGTTCCATGGTCACGCCGCGATTGTTGAGGGCCGCCGCCTGCTGGATGGCTGTCCCGGTTCCCGGCGAGCCGGTGAAGGTGACGTAATCCACGCCTGGATGGCCGGAAAGGGCCGCGCCCGCCTCGCTTCCATATCCCGTCACCACATTGAAAACGCCTTCGGGAAAGCCGGCCTCCAGCGCCAGCTCCGCGATGCGGATCGTGGTCAGCGAGGCATCCTCGGCCGGCTTCGCCACCAGCACATTGCCCATGGCGAGCGCCGCGCCGGCCACCCGCGCCAGGATCTGCAAGGGATAGTTCCACGGAATGATGCCGGCGACCACGCCATGCGGCTCGCGCAGGGTCAGCGCCGTGTAGCCGTCGAGGAAGGGAATGGTGTCGCCATGAAGCTTGTCGGCCGCGCCGCCGTAGAATTCGTAATAGCGCATTGTCGCCGTCACATCCGCGCGGCCCTGCCTGAGCGGCTTGCCGGTATCGCGCGATTCGAGCGCCGCCAGCTCTTCCGCATGGCGCCCGACCAGAAGGCCCAGCCGCGTCAGCAGCCGTCCGCGTTCCACCGCCGGCATGCGGCCCCACGGGCCCTCGTCGAAAGCCTGCCGTGCTGCCCGTACCGCCAGATCCACATCCTGCGCGTCCGAGGCCGGAATGGAGGCAAAAACCTTGCCGTCAGACGGGCAAACCGCATCGATCCGGCCGCCCGAAACCGCCCCGACGCTTTTGCCGCCGATGATCTGACGCCATTCGGCGCATTCTGGCGTTGATGCATCCATGTGGGGTTTTCTCCTCTGCATTCGCCTTGGTTCGGTCCGGAGCCCGCACTAGAATAGAGGCATGGACGTACGGTACCAGCGTCGCAACCCGCTGCGGCCACGATTTGGAATTGGTAACAATGCCAGCGCTGCGACGCCATGGCACTGGTCAAATTAAATCGATTAGATTATATCGGCTGCGTTGCCCGGACGATGCCGAACAACATGGATAATGCCACGGACGCACCATGACCAGCCAGATCATTCCCGTCGACCCCTTCGACTTCATCATCTTCGGCGGCACCGGCGACCTGTCGGAACGCAAGCTTCTGCCGTCGCTCTATCACCGGCAGCGCGACCATCAGTTTTCAGAGCCGACGCGAATCATCGGCACCTCGCGCTCGAAGATGAGCGACGACGAGTTCCGCGCCTTCGCCCGCAAGGCCATAGAGCAGCATGTCGCGCCGGAATACATCGACAAGGCGGAGCTGGACGAGTTCCTTGCCCGTATCTCCTATGTGGCGGCCGACGCCGTGAGCGGCGAAGGCTTCGAGGAACTGAAGGCGGCGATCGGCGACAGCACCCGCATCCGCGCCTTCTATCTGGCGGTTGCGCCCTCCCTGTTCGGCGACATCTCGCGCAACCTGAAGGCGTACGACCTCATCACGCCCGCCTCGCGCATCGTGCTGGAAAAGCCGCTCGGGCGGGACCTCGATTCGGCGCGCGAACTCAACGATCTCGTCGGCAGGAATTTCCGCGAAAGCCAGATCTTCCGCATCGACCACTATCTCGGCAAGGAGACGGTGCAGAACCTGATGGCGCTGCGCTTCGCCAACGCGCTCTACGAGCCGCTGTGGAATTCGGCCCATATCGACCATGTCCAGATCACGGTGGCCGAAACGGTGGGGCTGGAAGACCGCGTCACCTATTACGACAAGGCCGGCGCATTGCGCGACATGGTGCAGAACCATCTGCTGCAACTGCTGTGCCTCGTCGCCATGGAGGCGCCGTCCTCCATGGACGCCGATGCGGTGCGCGACGAGAAGCTGAAGGTCCTGCGCGCGCTCAAGCGCATCAACGGCAACGAAGCGCCCCGGCACACGGTGCGCGGCCAGTACCGTGCAGGCGCCTCGGCCGGCGGCCCGGTCAAGGGCTATATCGAGGAGCTGGGCAAGGACAGCGGCACCGAGACCTTCGTCGCCATCCGCGCCGAGATCGAGAACTGGCGCTGGGCGAACGTGCCCTTCTACCTGCGAACCGGCAAGCGGCTGGCCACCCGCGTCTCGGAGATCGTCATCGAGTTCAAGCCGATCCCGCATTCGATCTTCGGTGACGGAGCGGGGCCGATCTTCGCCAACCAGCTCGTCATCCGCCTGCAACCCGACGAGGGCGTCAAGCAGTTCATCATGATCAAGGACCCCGGTCCCGGCGGCATGCGGCTGCGCCAGATTCCGCTCGACATGAGCTTTGCCCAGTCCTTCAAGGGCCGCGCGCCGGACGCCTATGAGCGGCTGATCATGGATGTGGTGCGCGGCAACCAGACCCTGTTCATGCGCCGCGACGAGGTCGAGGCGGCGTGGAGCTGGATCGACCCGATCCAGCAGGCGTGGGAAGGCTCCCGGCAGGATGTGCAGGGCTATACGGCCGGCACATGGGGGCCTTCCGCCTCGATCGCGCTGATCGAGCGCGACGGGCGCACCTGGCACGAAAGCACCTGAGCATGGCGACGAGCGGCTACAGCTGGACCGAGTTCCCGACCCGCGAAGCGCTGGCCGGGGCGCTGGCCGGCGCGGTGGCGGAAAAGCTCGCCGCCGCAATCGACCGGCGCGGCGGCGGCCTGCTGGCGGTTTCGGGCGGCACCACGCCGGGCCGCTTCTTCGAGGCGCTTTCGACGCGCGACATCGCATGGGACAAGGTGACGGTGACGCTGGTGGACGAGCGTTTCGTGCCGCCTTCCTCGCCACGTTCCAACGCCGCATTGGTGACCGACAGACTGCTGCGCAACGCGGCATCCGCCGCACGCTTCATGCCGCTTTATCAGGCCGCGGAGAATGCCGCTGAAGCCGCATCGCAGGCCGAGGCGCAGCTTGCCACCCTGAACTGGCCGCTCGATGCCGCAATCCTCGGCATGGGCACGGACGGCCACACCGCCTCCTTCTTTCCCGACGCCGATGCGCTCTCCACCCTGCTCGACCCGGCCGGTGCGCGCGCGGTGTTGCCCGTAAACGCAGCAAGCGCCGGCGAGCCGCGCCTGACGCTTTCCATGGGGCGCCTGGTCGGGGCCGGCTTTCTTGCCCTGCACATCGAGGGTGCGGAAAAACGCGCGGTCTTCGAAGCGGCCATGGAAGGCAATGACAAAAAACCCGTCCGGGCGGTGATCGAGGCATCGCCGCAGCCGGTAGGGGTGTTCTGGGCGCCCTGACCGCGAAAGGAACCCGGAACAGGCCGTCGGTGACGACGGCGGACCACGGAAGGATCATCCGATGACAGCCAGAAGCGACATCCAAGCCATCACGGACCGGATCAGGGAGCGCTCGCGCTCCGGCCGCGAAGCCTATCTCGCCCGCATTACCGACGCCGCCGGAAAATCCGCGAACCGCGCGGTGCTGGGCTGCGGCAATCTCGCCCACGGCTTTGCCGTGTGCACTCCGCAGGAAAAGATCGCCCTGTCCGGCGACACGGTGCCCAACCTCGGCATCGTCACCGCCCATAACGACATGCTTTCGGCGCACCAGCCGTTCGAGACCTTCCCCGCCCTCATCAAGCAGGCGGCGCGCGAGGCCGGCGGCATCGCGCAGGTGGCGGGCGGCGTGCCGGCCATGTGCGATGGCGTGACCCAAGGCATGCCCGGCATGGAGCTGTCGCTGTTCTCGCGCGACGTCATCGCCATGGCTGCCGCCGTCGGCCTTTCGCACAATATGTTCGACGCCGCCGTCTTCCTCGGCGTCTGCGACAAGATCGTGCCCGGCCTTGTGATCGCGGCGCTGACTTTCGGCCATCTGCCGGCTGTGTTCGTTCCGGCGGGCCCGATGACCAGCGGCCTGCCCAACGACGAGAAGGCGCGCGTGCGCCAGCTCTATGCCGAAGGCAAGGTCGGCCGCGCCGAGCTGCTGGAGGCCGAGTCGAAATCCTATCACGGCCCCGGCACCTGCACCTTCTACGGCACCGCCAATTCCAACCAGATGCTGATGGAGATCATGGGCCTGCACACGCCGGGCGCATCCTTCGTCAATCCCGGCACACCGCTGCGCGACGCGCTGACGAAGGAAGCCGCCAGACGCGCGCTCGCCATCACGCGGCTCGGCAATGCCTACACGCCGGTCGGCCGCATGATCGACGAACGCGCCGTCGTCAACGGCGTGGTCGGGCTGCACGCCACCGGCGGCTCCACCAACCACACCATCCATCTCATCGCCATGGCGGCGGCGGGCGGCATCAGGCTGACCTGGCAGGACATTTCCGACCTGTCGGAAGCGGTGCCGCTTCTGGCGCGCGTCTATCCGAACGGGCTCGCCGACGTGAACCATTTCGCTGCCGCCGGCGGCATGGGCTTCCTGATCCGCGAACTGCTCGACGCCGGGCTGCTGCACGAGGACGTGCAGACCGTGTGGGGCGAGGGCCTGCGCGCCTATGCGGTGGAAGCGAAGCTCGGGACGGACGGCTCGGTGGTGCGCGAGGCCGCTCCAGCCACAAGCGGCGACGAAAAGGTGCTGGCGCCCTTCGCCAAGGCGTTCCGGCCGACCGGCGGCCTCAAGGTGCTGGCCGGCAATATCGGCCACGCCATCATCAAGACCTCGGCGGTCAAGCCGGAGCGGCATGTGATCGAGGCGCCTGCGCGCGTCTTCCACAGCCAGCAGGGTCTCAACGACGCCTTCAGGGCCGGCGAGCTCACCGGCGATTTCGTCGCGGTCGTGCGCTTCCAGGGGCCGAAGGCCAACGGCATGCCGGAACTGCACAAGCTGACCACCGTGCTCGGCATATTGCAGGACCGCGGCCAGCGCGTCGCTTTGGTCACCGACGGGCGCATGTCCGGCGCCTCCGGCAAGGTGCCGGCGGCCATCCACGTTACGCCGGAAGCACTGGAGGGTGGCGCGATCGGCAAGATCAGGGACGGCGACATGGTGCGCCTCGACGCGACCGCCGGCACGCTGGAGCTGCTGGTGCCGGCCACCGAGCTGGCGCTGCGGCCGCAGGCCGGCGCCGACCTTTCCGAAAACGAATTCGGCTTCGGGCGCGAGCTGTTTGCCGGCTTCCGGCATCTGGCCGGCCGCGCCGATCAGGGTGCCAGCGCCTTCGGCAACGCCGCCTGATCAGAAGCGTGGACGGGCCAGCCCGGCGGCGAGATAAGCGGAAGCGACCGTATTGGCCATCAGCATGGCGATGGTCATCGGCCCGACGCCGCCCGGAACGGGCGTGATCGCGCCCGCCACTTCCGCCGCCCCGGCATAAGCGACGTCGCCGACCAGCCGCGTCTTGCCCTCACTCTTTTCGGGTGCGGGAATGCGGTTGATGCCGACATCGATGACGGTGGCCCCGGGCTTCACCCAGTCGCCCTTCACCATTTCCGGACGGCCGACCGCCGCCACCAGAATATCGGCGGTGCGGGCCAGCGCGGCCAGATCCTTCGTGCGCGAATGGGCGACGGTGACGGTGCAGTTGGCCGCCAGCAGGAGATTGGCCATCGGCTTGCCGACGATGTTGGAGCGGCCGATGACCACCGCGTTCAGCCCGGACAGGTCCTTGCCGCGCACGCGCTCGATCAGCAGCATGGAACCGGCCGGGGTACAGGGCACGAAGGCGGTCTCCGCCTCGCCGGTGCCGAGCTTGCCGACATTGACGAAGGTGAAGCCGTCGACATCCTTCTCCGGCGCGATGGTCTGAATGACCTTGCCGCTGTCGATATGATCGGGAACCGGAAGCTGAACCAGAATGCCGTGGATGGCGGGATCGGCATTCAGTTCGCCGATCAGCTTCAGCAAGTCCGCCTCGGCGGCGTCGGCAGGCAACGTATGCTGAACCGAATGGAAGCCGCACTCCTTCGCCGTGCGCGACTTGTTGGCGACATAGACCTGGCTGGCCGGGTCCTCGCCGACGATCACCACGGCAAGGCCGGGTTTGCCGCCACCTTTCGCAGCAAGATCGGCGGTGAGGGCCTTCACCTTGCCGATCACCTCGGCCGACATCTTCCTGCCATCGATGACTTCACTCATGCCGATCTCCATCTGCGCTGCCCGCTGGCATATGATGCGAAGATTTCACGCCGCACCCACGTCAATGCGTCGCCGGATGCCCTAAACCCGAAAAGGCCGCTTTGGAAGACCGGAAATCAGCGCCGGGCGCGCTGGCGGGCGAGATCCTGCGTCGCGGCGCGGAACTGGCGCAGGCTGGCGCGGATTTCCTCCACAGAAGGCGGATGGCCGAGCGGCGAAGCGCTGTTCCCGCCAGCCGGCTCCGCACCTGACGAGTCAGCCTGTCCGCCGCCTGGCGAATCATCCTGTGCGCGGGCTGCAAGGCGGGGTGGCGGCGCGTCCTCCACCTTCGCGTTCACGGCGGCTTCCGGCCGTCTCCATGCGACGGCAAGGCCGGCTGCAAGCCCGAGAAAAAGGCCCGCGAGCGGCAGGAAGGCGGCAATCGCTCCCAGGGAACTCCACAAAAGCAGGGCAGCCGCGATGCCGATCAGCGCGCCCAGAAGCGTGATACGCAGGATCAGCGGACGCGAACCCGCAATACCGGGCCGGACGCGGACAACGGGTTTCTCCTCCGCCTTTCCCCCATGCCCGGCGGGATCATTCCCGGCGTGATCGGGGGCGGCGGAATCGGAGACGAGAGGCGATCCGGAGAGATCTGTCGTAAAAGCCTCCGCGGAGCCCGGCCGTTCCTCCCGTCCGGTTGGCTGTTCCCCGGCAGCGTCAGGTGCCTCCGGCGGCGTCGGGACATCGTCCCACAGGGATCGGACCTCGTCCTGCGCAAGCCCGGCAGGCGGCGTCTCCGGGACCGGCGGGACGATTTCTTCCCTCCGCGGCACAATCTCCAGCAGCGTTGGCGGCATGGTATCCGGCGTTTCCGGCGGTTCGGCAGGACGGCTTTCTGCTTCCTGCTCGTGGCCTTTGCCAGATTCGCGCTGCTGGCGGGCAAGCCGGTGGCGCCCGGCTGCCGTGCGGCGCCATTCGTTCACCGGATCACCGGCCTCGGGCTGGCGTCCGGGAGAGGCGTCATCCTCCCCGCGCATGGCGCGGGCCAGCGCGGCAAGGGCGCGCTCACGTCTCCAGTCCTCCGGGCTTTGTCCGTTACTCATCGCGCGCCGCCAGTTCACGATAGGCCGCAGGGTCGGCCAAAGGTTAATCCATGCTAAACCGACAGGGCAAATAAAAGGTTAATTTCTGCCGGCGTCGCTGGCCTGATCCCCCCGCCCCGGGATCTGCTGACAGTTAAATCCGGAAAGGGTCGAAAAAGCGCGTTGACAGGACAGGCCGGCCCGCTTACATGAGCGCCACCAGCCCAGATGGCGGAATTGGTAGACGCGCACGGTTCAGGTCCGTGTGCCGCGAGGCGTGGAGGTTCGAGTCCTCTTCTGGGCACCATTCCCATCCCGATACCAACGGGATCAATAAGTTAAGCCTTTTCAATTCGTTGCGCTGACCCTACTGTGTGACAGAGGCGTGTGACATGAGGCTTCGGCTTGTGGCTCCAATGGAATGAAAAGACTCCTCCAATCTCCAATTTGAACAGCACCTTCCTGCTGACTTGAGGGAACGACTGGTCGGCATGACGCTGGAAGTTCCACGCGGCGACGGTATCATCCCTATCACCGTCACTGAAAAGACGCGGGCAATCCGGTTCTCGCTCGGTGCATCCGGTAGGAGTGAGGCCAAACGGCGGCAGGCGGAAGCCATAGCCTACCTTGAAGGCGTCTACCGGAGCTTGCGGGCCAATGCGCCCATCGCCCTCACCCACAAGCAATGCGTGGCGCTGGCCGGGGAGCTTTATCGCTCGTGGGCGGCAGACTTGGAGGCATCCAGCCGGATCAGCTTCCAGCAAGAGGCCGATGGCTCCATGGTACGGGATTACAGTCTGGACCTGGAGGCAGAGTCAGGCGGACTGACACTGGCGGCGGAACGGTCGGGCCTTTTGGAAGGGTCAGACCTTGAGCGGCATCTGGGGCCATTTGTCGGCAAGCTCCTTCTGCGCCGGGGAATTGTCGCCGTGGATCGGCCATCAAGGGCAATGCTGCTCCCGGAGTTCGCCAAGGCTCTGGCCGAGGGGATGGCGGCAAGGAGCCGGAAGGCCCAAGGAGACTATCGGCCCCATCCGAACTCGGAGCGTTTCCCGGAATGGTCTGCCCCGGTGGCAGCAAGCCCATCGAAGCCAAGCCCTTCCGTATCGCTCCAAGGCCTGTTTGATGATTGGTGGAGCGAGGCGGAGCGGGCAGGCAAATCTCCCAGCACCAAGGAGAGTTTCGGCAAGGCCGTCTCTACCCTTGGCAAGTTTCTCGACCACGATGACGCGGCCCGAATTACCCCTGACGACATGCTGCGCTTCAAGGAGCATCTTCCAGCGGTGGTTAATCCGCGCACCAAGAAGCGCCTTAGCCTGAAAACCATAGGGGATAACTACCTGGGAGGCCTCCATGTGGTCTTCAAATGGGCCGTGGAGAAAAAGAGGCTCATGATCAATCCTGTCGAAACCGTCAAGGTGCCAAAAGCCAAGACCACGCGGACAGCTTCAGATGAGCGGCTACGGGCTCACCACGGCTGAAATCCATTATCATATGCCGGATCATCCCAGCTTGCTTCAGCTTTACGTCTGGCAGGAATACGATCTCGCGCCGGAGTTCTCCGAACTGCGCGGCTTTCTCGACTACTGGACCGAAGCCCTGGAGGATGCCCTGCACTCCGTGCGCTTCGCCCACCATCGCCCGATCCAGCCAACGGAGTGGAGGGCGGTGGACGGGATCATTTCCATTCATCGAATGGCTGACACCGGCGCGAGTGGCGGTGCCTCACGCATCACGCCGGGAGATCCAGTCGAAATCGGGATGGTTGCGGAAGCGCCATTTGCGCAACGGCCCCGCCATCACGTTGAGATAATACATCTCGTAGCCATAGGGCGCGCCGCAGGGATGATGGCCCTTCGGCACCAGCACCACGTCGCCGTCCGCCACCGCCATGGTTTCGTCGAGCGCACCGTCCTCGGTGAACACGCGCTGGATGCCGAAACCGTTCTTCGGATTGAGACGATGATAATAGGTCTCTTCCAGATAGGTCATGTTGGGGAAGTCGTCCTCATCGTGCCGATGCGGCGGATAGGACGACCAGTGGCCGGCCGGCGTATAGACCTCGGTGACCAGCAGGCTGTCGGCGACGTCGCTGCTTTCCATGGCGATGGGATAAATGAAGCGCGTATTGCTGCCCTTGCCGCGCTCCTCGAAGCCGATATCCGTCAGGATACGCGCGGGATGGTTTCCCTTGCCCGGCGCGGTGCACACCGCCAGCGTGCAGGCGGTCTCCGCCACCACTGACCAGTGGGCGCCGTTCGGCACATAGACGCAATGCGGCTTCTTGCGCTCGAACACGTCCATGCGCTCGCCGAGCAGGCCGAAATCCTGCCCGTCCACGGCAATGCGCGCCTTGCCCTCGACCAGAACGAGGATCGCCTCCCGGTCGCCCGTCGCCTCCCCGGCCCGGTCACCGGCCTGCAACGAATAAAGTCCGAAGCCGACATAGGACCAGCCGGCCGACTGCGGAGTGATGTCATGCACCTTGCCGCGTGCGCCGGAAGGTTTACGGAGCAGATCAGCCATTTTTCTCACCATCCCCGATCACCGGCTTGTAGGCTACCAGCAGCGCCCAGCCGCAATAGAGGCCGATGGCACCGAACACCATTGCCCATATGGTTTCACCATTCGACAACTCGAACGCCGCCCAGGCGAAGGACAACGCCACGATGGCGATGCGCCGCCACAGCGGACGATAGAACGGATGGGCTGCATCCAGTATCTTCATGCGGTCTCGCTCTGATCCAGTCCGGTGCGCCGCGCCATATCCTTCAGCGCCCGCAGCCCCATGCTCTGATAGGTGACGGGGTCGCGTACGGCGGAATCCTGCTCCGCCTCCACAACCACCCAGCCAGAGTAGCCGGCCCGCGCCGCCACTTCCAGTACAGGTTCGAAGGCGACGGCTCCTTCAGGGTCGCCCGGTACGGTGAACACGCCGCGCCGCACGCCTTCGAGGAAGCTCAGGCTTTCCTCCCGCACCGTGCGCATTACTTCGGGCCGCACGTTCTTGGCGTGGATATGGACCACCCGGTCCATATGGCGGGCAATGATCGCCGCCGGATCGCCTCCGCCGAAGAAAGCATGGCCGGTGTCGAACAGCAGCCGGGTCGAAGGCCCGGTCGCCGCCATGAAGGCGTCGATCTCTTCCTCGGCTTCGACCACGGTGCCCATATGGTGATGATAGGCAAGGAGGATGCCTTGCGCCTCGCAGAACTTTGCCACCTCCTCCACCGCCGCGCCGAAGCGCCTCATGGCCTCCGCATCGAGCTTCGGGCGGTCGTTGAGCGCGACACGATCGTTGCCGTGCACGGTGTTGGAACATTCGCAGGCGATGCAGATCGGCGAACCCATGGCCTTGAGGAAGTCGAGCCATGGCTGGATGGAGCGCTTCTCCTCCTCCACCGGACGCTCCAGCAGCATCAGCGAATACCAGCCTGAGACGAAGCGCAGCCCGTGCTTCGCCAGAACGGCCTTCAATGCATCCGGCTCCCTCGGGAACTTGTGGCCGTTCTCGATGCCGTCGAAGCCGATCTCGCCGGCCTGCCGCAGGCAGGTTTCCAGCGAGATATGGGCGCCGATGGAATGGTCGTCGTCATTCGACCAGGCGATGGGATTGGTGCCGTAGAGGATCATGCGTGCGTTTCCAGAAGGGTTCAGTTCTCGTCGCGGCGGGCCAGCGCCGCCTCGTAGTCCTTGCGCGCGGCCCGCACCTGCGCTCTGCTCGACACTTCCGGCACCGCCACCTCCCACCAATGGCCGCCGGCCTCGGTGCTCGGCATCGGATCGGTGTCGATGACAATGACATGGGTGCTGTCCGAAGCGCGGGCGCGGACCATGGCGGCCTCCAGTCCGGCGATGGAATCCGCCTTCCCGGCAGTCGCGCCCATGGAGGCGGCATGTGCCACGAAATCGATGCTGCTCGGCACCTCGTGGCGGGCGGTGTCGAGCAGATTGTTGAAGCTCTCGCCGCCAGTCGCCCTTTGCAGCCTGTTGATGCAGGCGAAGCCGCGATTGTCGAGCACCACGACGATGAGCTTGCGGCCCAGCATCACCGAGGTCGCCAGTTCGGAGTTCATCATCATGTAGGAGCCGTCACCGACCATGACGACGACCTCGCGGTCGGGATGCGCCATCTTCACGCCGAGCCCTCCGGCGATCTCGTAGCCCATGGTGGAGAAGCCGTATTCGAGATGGTAGCCGTTCGGCCGCGCCGCCTTCCACAGCTTGTGCAGCTCGCCCGGCAGTCCGCCGGCAGCGCAGACGACGACGGCATCGTCATCGAGCGAGCGCTGCACGGCACCGATCACCTGCGCATCCGAAGGCAACGCATTGCCTTCAGGCGCGGCTGTCGCCGTTGCAACCGCATCGAGCCAGCTTTCGCGCAGGCCGGCATCGGGCGCGGGTGCGCGGTGGCCGGCCAGCAGACGAGCGAGTTCCAAGATCGTCTCCCGCGCATCGCCCACCAGCGCCGTCGCGCCATGCTTGGCGGCGTCACAGGGCTCGACATTGACCGACAGGATGCGCCGCTCCGGATTGCGGAACAGCGCCCAGGAGCCGGTGGTGAAATCCTGAAAGCGGGTGCCGATGCCGATCACCAGATCGGCACCCTCGGCAATCGCATTGGCCGCCGACGAGCCGGTGACGCCGATGGAGCCGAAGTTCAGCTTGTTATCCCACGGCAGGGCCGATTTGCCGGCCTGCGTTTCGGCAACGGGAATGGAATGCGCCTCGGCAAACGCCTTGAGCGCTTCGCAGGCCCCGGAATAGTGGACGCCGCCGCCGGCGACGATCAGCGGCTTGCGCGCCGCCCGCACAAGCGCTGCCGCCCGTTCGAGTTCATCAGGATCGGGGCGCGGCCTGCGCCTGCGCCAGATGCGTTCCTCGAAGAAGGACAAGGGGCAATCGAATGCCTCGGCCTGCACGTCCTGACAGAAGGAGAGCGTCACCGGCCCGCAGCGGGCGGGATCGGTAAGCGTGGCCATGGCGCGCGGCAGGGCGGTGAGCAGATGGCGCGGGCTCATGATGCGGTCGAAATAGCGGCTGACCGGCCGGAAGCAGTCATTGGCCGAGACGGTGCCATCGTCGAAATCCTCGACCTGCTGCAACACCGGATCGGGCGCGCGGCTGGCGAACACATCGCCGGGGATGAGCAGTACCGGCAGCCGGTTGACATGGGCCAACGCGGCCGCCGTCACCATGTTGAGCGCGCCGGGGCCGATGGAGGTCGTCACCGCCATGGCCTGCCTGCGGTTCTTCGCCTTGGCGAAGGCGATGGCCGCATGGGCCATGCCCTGTTCGTTGTGGCCGCGCCAGGTCGGGAAAACCTCGCGCGCCTCATAAAGCGCCTCGCCGATGCCGGCCACATTGCCGTGGCCGAAGATCGCCCAGCAGCCCGGAATGAGGGGCTCGCCTTCCTCGTTCTTCTGTGCAGCGAGGTAGCGCACCATCGCCTGCGCCGCCGTGAGCCTGACCGTCTTCATGGCTTGCCTCTTGTCTGCCCTTCGCGTCTTGCATCGTCCCATGCCGCACACAGTTCGGCATAGGTGCCCGTCATCTCTTCCACCGCTTCCGCGTCGCCGATTTCGCCGGACAGCCACTTGCGCGCCGGGGCGGCGAAGATGGAACGGCCGACCGCGAAGCCCTTGACCAGATCAAAGCGCGCGGCCTGCGCAAAGCTCGCCCGCAGATCCGCGATCTCCGCCTCCAGCCCGAGCACGACGATGCCGCGCGTGCAGGGATCGTTGCACTCGATGGCGTCGCAGGCCAGCGCCCAGGCTTGCGGCGAGGTCATCGGCTCCAGCTTCCACCAGTCGGGGAAAACGCCGATGTCGTAGAAGCGCTGGACGACGCGCGCCGTGGTATCGTCCACCATCGGCGCGACCCTGGAGGGGATGATCTCCAGCAGGAACTCCAGCCCGTTGGCGCGCGCGGCATCGGCAAGTCGCGTCACCGTCTCCTCCTGCGCCTGCTTCGTCGCCTCGTCGTCGTCGGGGTGATAGAAGCACAGTACCTTCACCACATGTTCCGCCGGCCATTCGGCAAGGGCGGACCCGAGGTCCGGTCCAATCTCAAGTTCCAGCGGGCGCGAGCCCGGAGCCTCGACCGGGCGGCCGATCCACAGCCCCTGCCCGGCGGCGCGATGGAGCGCCTCCTGCCCTAGCCGTCCGTCGCACAATATGCCATAGCCGCCGCGCCCGCCCGCAACCTTGAGTGCCGCATCGAGGCAGAGTTGCTTGAAGATGCCAATGCGCTCATGTTCGACCCCCAGTTCGTCGGCCATGTCCTCCATCTGGCGTCGGTGATCGAAGGCGAAGACGCGCATCACCGGCCATTCGCCCTTGCGGTTGGTGGACCAGTGAATCTGCTCCAGTTCGCGGTCGTGGCGCAAGGCGGGATTTCGCACGCCGCGTTCGAGCAGGAAATTCAGTTCCTGCCAGCTCGGATAGGCCGGGGCACAGCCGTGGCGCGACACGGCAAGCGCCCCGCAGGCATTGGCGTATTTCAGCGCCACCGGCCAATCCTCGCCATCGAGCCAGCCCTTGAGCAGGCCGGACATGAAGCCGTCGCCCGCGCCAAGCACGTTGAACACCTCGATCGGGAAGCCGGGACCGGAGAGACCTTCATCGAGCGTTTCGGGTATGGTGCCCGTGAAAGCGGCTGCCCCCATCGGGCCGCGCTTGCACACCAGCACCGCATCGGTGATTTCGCGCACCTTGCGCAGGGCGGATATCGTGTCGGTGCTGCCGCCGGCAATGTGGAATTCCTCCTCGGTGCCGACGATCAGGTCGAACAGGGCCAGCGTCGATTGCAGCCTGGCGGTCACCTTATCCGATGCGATGAAGCGGTTCTCACCGTCACCATGGCCGGAAAGCCCCCACAGGTTCGGACGATAGTCGATGTCGAGAGCTGTCCGCGCGCCGCTTTCGCGGGCAAGGCGCAGGGCCTTCAGCACCGCCGCCTCGGTGCGCGGATGAGACAGATGCGTTCCCGTCGCCACCACGCAGCGTGTCTCGGCGATGAAGCCCGGATCGATATCGTCTTGCGACAGCGCCATGTCGGCACAGTTCTCGCGATAGAAGATCAGCGGGAACTGGTGCCGGTCACGGATGCCCAGAAGCACCAAAGCCGTCAGGCGCTCCGGGTCGGTCGCCACGCCGCGCACGTCCACGCCCTCGGCGGCAAGCTGTTCGCGGATGAAGCGGCCCATATGCTCGTCGCCCACCCGGGTGATCAGGGCGGAGCGCAGGCCGAGCCTCGCGGTGCCGACCGCCATGTTGGCGGGCGAGCCGCCGACATATTTGTTGAAGGAGCGCATGTCCTCCAGCCGTCCGCCGACCTGCGCGCCGTAGAGATCGACCGAGGACCGGCCGATGGTGATGACATCGAGCTTTTTCGTCATACCGTGCCGCCCAGCGAGCCCTCCAGTTCGGCCAGTTCCTGGCCGCCGGCCATCATGTCCTGAAGCTCTTCCGGCTTCACCTCGCCGCGCAGCGCCGTGCCCAGCGTGCGCCCGCGATTGAGCACCGTGAAACGGTCGCCCACCGCCAGCGCGTGGCGCACATTGTGGGTGATGAAGACGACGCCGATGCCCTTGGCCCGAACCCTGGCGATGGTCGACAGCACATTGGCCGTCTGGCGCACGCCGAGCGCCGAGGTCGGCTCGTCGAGGATCAGCACCTTGGCGCCGAAATAGACGGCACGCGCGATGGCCACGGTCTGGCGCTCGCCGCCCGACAGCGTGCCCACCGCCTGGTCCGGCTCGCGCAGGTTGATGCCCATCTTGCGCATCTCTTCCATGGTGACGGCGTTCGCTTTCTGGAAGTCGAAGAAGCGCAGCGGCCCGATTTTCCGGATCGGCTCGCGGCCCATCCAGAAATTGCGTGTCACCGACATCAGCGGGATCATGGCGAGATCCTGATAGACAGTGGCGATGCCCGCCTGCATGGCATCGCGCGGGCTGGCGAAGGCGACCTCCCTGCCCTCGACGAGGATGCGCCCGCGCGTCGGCTTGTGGACGCCCGACATGGTCTTGATGAAGGTGGATTTGCCGGCGCCATTGTCGCCCAGCAGGCAATGGCATTCGCCGGGCAGCACCGAGATCGACACGCCGTTCAGTGCGATCACCGGTCCGAAGTGCTTCTCGATATCGACGAGTTCGATGAGCGGATTTGTCATCTCAGCGCTCCCCCGTGATCATGCGGCGGATATAGGTGTTGAGGATGACGGCCATCAAAAGGATGGCGCCGAGGAAGACGCGGAACAGCGAGCTTTCCACCCCGGCGAAGAACAGCCCTTGCTGGACGACGCCGAAGATCAGCGCGCCAAGGGCGGCCCCGATCACCGAGCCGTAGCCGCCGGTGAGCAGCGCACCGCCGATCACCACCGAGATGATCGCCTCGAACTCCTTGAGCAGGCCGCGATCGGCCGCGGCCGAGCCGAACTCCATCACCTGGCAGGTGGCGAAGACGGTGGCGCAGAAGGCGGAGAACATGAACATCAGGATCTTCACCCGGTCGACCGGAACGCCGACATAGCGGGCCGCCTGCGCATCGCCCCCGGAAGCGAAGATCCAGTTGCCGAACCGGGTGCGGGTGAGCAGGATGTGGCCGAAGGCAACCAGCACAAGCGCCCAGACGATGAGGATCGGGATACCGTCCACCACAGGCTGCCCGGCGCGCGGCCCGGCCACGAATTTGCCGATCAGGCCGATGTCGGCCAGCCACACGAACAGCCAGCCCAGTACCTTGCCGCCGAACAGCCAGGCCAGCGGATCGCCCGCCGCGACTTCTCGCACGCCGCCGATGATGGTCTGGCGCGTGGTGGAGATGGAAATGAAGATGGTGAGCCCGCGCAATATGTAGAGGAAGGCAAGCGTGACGATGAAGGATGGCAGGCCGGTCCGGATGACAAGGTAGCCGTTCAGCGCGCCGATCGCGAGCGCGATGGCGAAAGCGACGAGGATCGCGAACCAGACCGGATATTGCCACGTCACCGACAACAGCGCGATGATGATGCCCGAAAAACCGATCATCGAGCCGACCGACAGATCGAATTCGCCGGCAATCATCAAAAGGCAGGCGCCGACCGCGATGACGGCGAACTGCGCCGCCACCACGCCCCAGTTCATCACGCCTTCAGGCGCGAACATGCCGCTGTTGCGGGCAATGGCGAAGAAGAAGACGAAGACGAGGATCGTGCCGCATATGGCCCCCAGTTCGGGCCGGATCAGTGCCCTGCGCAGCGGAGAGATCGGCCTGACGCGCTCGTCTGCGACGATCCCGGTCCCACCAGTGGCACTGGGTTTGTTTCGAGGGGCTTGTTCGGTCATGCCGACCTCCGGAAATGGCCGCGCGAACCCGACGCCGGACAGGGCGCAGGCCGGGCTGCTTCAGAACAGGGATTGAGCATGCGGGCGCCGGGACCTTGCCGCAGGCGCCCGCATCACAGGTCAGCGATATTCGCCGGCCAGTTTCTCGACGAGTTCAATATTGTCCTTGGTGATGAAGCCCGGACCTGAATTGATCGAATTGCCCGGAACGACGCCGTAACGGGCGAGATTGGTCAGGATCACCACCGGCAGATAGCCTTGCAGGAACGGCTGCTGATCGATGGCGAAATTGATGGTGCCGTCCTTGATGGCAGCCGAAATCTCGCTCGACAGATCGAAGGTGGCAAAGTGGATGGTGCCCGCCTTGCCGCTTTCCTGCAACGCGGCAATCGTGGGATGGGCCGAATTGGGGCCCAGCGTCAGGATGCCGTTGGTGTCGGGATTGCTCTGGAGATAGGCCAGCACCTTGGACTTGACCTCGGCCGGATCGAGGCCGGAATCGATCATCTGCGAGCCGAGTTCCACGCCAAGCGCCTCGGCATAGCCCTGGCAGCGCTCCACCGAGGCCGGATTGGTGATGTAGTGGTTGACGCAGACGAATTTGGTGACGCCCGCAGCCTTGGCCTTTTCGCCTGCACCGTGACCAGCGGCTTTCTCCGGCTGGCCGACATGCAGGAGAGCGCCGATCTGCTTCGACTGCTCTTCGGTGCCGGAATTGATGGTGATGACCGGAATGCCCTTGGCCACCGCATTGGAGAGCGGGCCGGACAGCACGTCATAATCGGCGATGGTCGAAATGATGCCGTTCGGATTGGAAGCCGCCGCCTGCTCGATGATGCGGCCCATGTCGGCCAGATCGCCGGTTGGCGGATTGCGGTATTCGACCGTCACATCCATCTGCTTGCCGGCAAGCGTGATGGCGTTCTTGATGGTATTCCACCAGCTGTCGCTGTCCGGCGCATGACTGACCAGAACGAAGCGCTCACCCTCGGCATGAGCCGGCGTGGAAAGACCCGCAAAAACAGCGGAAACCGCCGCCGCGAGTGCAAGAAACGTCCTTCTCATTGAAACCTCCCCGTTTCGTCCGCATGCCGGCGTCCTCCTCCGGAAACCGTCACATGCACAGCAATCCCGGACGATCCGGGATCGTAAATGACATAATTATTCTATTTTCTTCAAAAAGCAACATTCATTTTCCATTTTTATGCCGGCGACGATGCGCGCCTACAGCAACGGACACCGCCATGGCCAGCGTCAGCGCGGCCGAGAGAGAGCGGAAGGCGCCGACATCGATCTCCGGCACGAACAGCCTGACCGCATCGAGCCTGGCCAGCGGGCTGGTCGGCAAATCGGTCAGGGCCACGATTCCGACGCCCCGCCGCTCCGCCTCCTCGGCCAGTTCGACCGTATCGGACGCATAGGGCGCGAAGCTGATGGCGATCATGGCGTCGCCCCGCGCCAGCAGATGATCGAGTTTCAGATTGCCGACACCGCTGTGCAGAATGGCCGGAATGCCCATCTTCTCGAAGGAGTATGCGAGATATGAGGCAACCGGGAATGCGCGACGGTTGCCGACCAGATGGATGGTGCGCGCCTGCGCCAGGATGGCCACAGCTTCGTCGAGCAGAGCTGCATCGACGGTGCGGGCAAGGTTCTCGATGGAATTGCGGCCGGCCTCGGCAAATTCCGCCAGAAGCGCGGCCGGTGTGTCATTGCCGCTATCGCGCAGCTTGGTCAGGCGCGTCGCGTAGTTCGGCCATTTCTGGGTGTACTCCTCGCGAAACAGCTTCTGCATGTGCGAGAAACCGGAGAAACCGAGTTCCTGACAAAAGCGCATGAAGGCCGAGGGCGGCACATCTGCCGCTTCCGCAAGCTCCGCAACTGTCGACACCGCCACCTTGTCGGGATGGGCCGCAACGTAGTCGGCACATTGGCGCAGCCGCTTGGGCAGGCCGTGGCCGTCGTGCCTCAGCCTTTCATAGAAGGCTTCGACCGTGTGCGGCGCGCCTGCATCGTCGTGGTCCATCGCTTGCTCCTTGACACGATCCATGTTCCGTGATTTTGGAATTTTTATTCTAATTTACTCAGGCGGGCAATGCCGGAGCGGTTTGCATAAATCCGGTGGCGTCCGATTTGTCGAGGACCGACATGACGATCAGTTTCGCTCTTCTGGGCGCCGGGCGCATCGGCAAGGTGCATGCGCGGGCCATTGCATCGAACCACGACGCCAGACTGGCGGCGATCTCCGATCCGGTCGCGCAGGCCGCCAGCGCGCTCGGGCAACGCTATGGCGCGCCGGTGCGCTCCATCGACGAGATTGCCGCCGACAAGGGCATCGACGCGGTGGTGATCTGCACGCCGACCGATACCCATGCCGACCTGATCGAACTTTTTGCCCACGCCGGCAAGGCGATCTTCTGCGAAAAGCCGGTCGATCTTTCCGTGGCGCGGGTGCGGGCCTGCCTGAAGACGGTAGAAGAAACCGGCGCCAGGCTGATGGTCGGCTTCAACCGCCGCTTCGACCCGCATTTCCGCGCCGTGCGGCAGGCGATCGACGAGGGCCGCATCGGCAAGGTCGAGATGGTGCAGATCGTCTCGCGCGATCCCGGCCCGCCGCCGCCGGCCTATATCGCCTCGTCGGGCGGCATCTTCCGCGACATGACAATCCATGATTTCGACATGGCCCGCTTCCTGCTCGGCGAGGAAATCGAGACCGTATTTGCTGCGGCCTCGGTGCTGATCGACCCGGAAATCGGCCGTCTGGGCGACCATGACAGCGCATCGGTGGTGCTCACGACTGCCTCGGGGCGTCAGTGCTCCATCTCCAACTCGCGCCGCGCCAGCTATGGCTACGACCAGCGCATCGAGGTCCATGGCTCGCTGGGCGCGGTTTCGGCGCAGAACCAGCGCCCGGTTTCAGTCGAACTGGCCACCGCCGACGGCTATCGTCTGCCGCCGCTGCACGATTTCTTCATGACCCGCTACACGGAAGCCTATGCGGCCGAAATCTCCGCCTTCATCACAACGATCCGGGACGGCAAGGCGCCTTCGCCATCGGGTTCAGACGGGCTGGCGGCGCTGCTTCTGGCCGAAGCAGCGCTGAAATCCGTGCAGGAAGGCTGCGCAGTGCGGGTGACTGAAGCAGGCGGCAACGCATGAGCGCCCCCGGCATCGGCCTCATCGGCACCGGCTTCATGGGCAAGTGCCATGCGCTGGCCTATGGCGCGGTCAGGGCGGTGTTCGGCGACGTGCCGACGCCACGGCTGGAACTCCTGTGCGACACGCCGTCGGACAAGGCTTCCGCCATGGCCGGGCAATTCGGCTTTGCCCGCGCCACCGTCGACTGGCGCGCGCTGGTGAGCGATCCCGCAGTCGACATCGTGTGCATCACCACGCCCAACAAGCTGCATGCCGAAATGGCCATTGCGGCCCTTGAAGCCGGCAAGCATGTCCATTGCGAAAAGCCGATGGCGCTGACGCTGGACGAGGCCCGCGCCATGACGGAAGCCGCGAAGAAAAGCGGGCGGCGCACCATGGTCGGCTACAACTACATTCGCAATCCCGCCTATCAGCACGCACGCCGGCTGATCGGCGAAGGCGCCATCGGCCGCCTCATCCATTTCCGCGGCTTCGTCGACGAGGACTACCAGGCGGACCCGGACCTGCCATGGACCTGGCGCGCCACAAAGGCGGAAGCCGGGCTGGGCGCATTGGGCGACATGGGCTGTCACATGCTGTCCATGGCCATCGGCCTGATGGGACCTATAAGCAGCGTCATCGGCGACATCCGCACGGTGCATGAAACGCGCCCCTCTCCCGAAGGCGGCGAGCGCCGACCCGTCGAGAACGACGACATCGCCTCGGCCATTCTCACCTTCGCCGGCGGCCAGCAGGGCCTGTTCTCGACCTCGCGTTCGGCCTGGGGCCGCAAGAACAGCATGATCTTCGAGGTGCACGGCACAAAAGGCATGATCCGCTTCGATCAGGAAAGGATGAACGAGCTGCACCTGTTCCAGAATAGCGGACCGTCTGCCGAGCAAGGCTTCAGGACCATTCTCACCGGTCCCGCGCATCCCCCCTATGGCAACTTCACGCCCGCGCCCGGCCACCAGCTCGGCTTCAACGATCTCAAGACCATCGAGGCGGCCGAGTTCCTGCGCGCCATCGCGGCTGGCACGGAAGCCTGGCCATCATTCAGGGACGCGCTGGCCATCGAGGAGGTCATCCACGCGATCGCCGCTTCGCAGGGGCGACGGATCGACCTGTAACGGAAGATTGACGAAATACCGGGCCGATGCCATTGTACACGTGTGCAACGCCTGCTGCGCCAAAAGTGGCGAATAATCTGCACACGTTTACGATGGCATCCAGCTGTCAGCAGGGAGGACCATAAACGATCGACATTCCGGGGTCCGGACAAGGGCAGCCGCAAGGCGAGAGCCTCTTTCCGGCAGATCGACGGAGCCGGCAGGCGAAGCACCGACAAAGGGAGGTCGAGAGAGATGACAATATCGCGTTTGGCAATCTGGGCGGGCGCCGCGGCCGTGGCGCTTCTTGGCAACATCGGCATTGCGGCCGCGCAGAACGTCACCATCAGCGTCTGGTCCGGCGGCACCGGGCCGAACGACAACTACCGGGTCGATGCCATCGAAATGGCGGCCGACATCCTCGAGCGGGAGCGGGCCATCGCCGGCGAGGACCTCAACATCACCGTCGAGAAGAAGGCCTATCCGGGCTGGGACGATTTCAAGCAGGCGCTGACGCTGGCCGCCGAGGCCGGCAATGCCCCCAACATCGTGGTCACCGGCCACGAGGACATCGCGCCGTGGTCGCAGTCCGGCCTGATCGTGCCGGCCGAGGACTACCTGAACCTCGACGCCTGGCCGATCAACGACATCTACGAGAACCTGATGGAGATCGCTTCCTATGGCGGCGTGGTCTACGGCCTGCCGCAGGATGCGGAATCGCGCCCGTTCTTCTTCTGGAAGCCGCATATGAAGGCGATCGGCTATTCCGACGAGGATCTGGAGGCGCTGCCGGCACGGGTGCAGGCGGGTGAATATACGCTGGCCAATGTGCTGGAAGATGCCAAAAAAATGCAGGACGCCGGCGTCGTGCAGGCGGGATACGGCTTCTATCCGCGTCCCGAGAACGGGCCGGATTACTGGCAGTTCTACACCTCCTTCGGCGGTGTGATGGAGGAAGACGGCAAGCTCGTTCTCGACAAGGCGGCAATGCAGCGCTTCTATCAGTTCTTCGCCGATGCGGTCGCGGCCGGCGTGACGCGCAAGAACCACATCGGCACACCCAACGACCAGTGGTATTCGGAAGTGCCGAGCGGCAAGGTCGGCATCTGGCACGGCGGCACATGGCACTATGCCCGCTACGTGAACCAGGAAGGGCTCAAGGACTTCTTCGGCAACATCGCCTTCACGCTCATTCCCGCAGGCGAAGGCGGCAAGGCCAACACGCTCACCCATCCGCTCGTCTATCTGCTGACCAGCAAACACGGAGAGGATGAGACGACGATCGCGGCCGAACTGATCAAGATCGCCTCGGAGCCGCGCATCAACACGCTGCACGCCATCAAGTCGGCGCATCTGGGCATCGCCCACCAGCAGTCCAACATCGATCTCTATTCGAGCGACCGCTGGGCGCGCGAGGCGACGGAACGGCTGCTGCCCCATGCCAACGCCATGCCCAACAACACCAATTTCGGCGTCTACTGGAGCGCGATGTGGAAGGGACTGGAAAGCGCATGGACCGGCCAGAAGACCCCGGAACAGGCGGTGAACGACGTGGAGGCGGAACTGCGCAACAGCCTCGGTGAGGCCATCGTCATCCGCTGACGGCACAGATTGATGGATGCGTCCCGCGACAAGACAGGACTACCCCCGGCCTCGGGCGGTGCCGGGAGAGCGCCCGCGCGCCGGAGGCTCGGCCTGCTGGACAGTTCGCGCGGGCTGGGCGTCCTGCTTC
The DNA here is from genome assembly GCF_004363725.1 of Aquamicrobium defluvii. Taxonomy (GTDB): domain Bacteria; phylum Pseudomonadota; class Alphaproteobacteria; order Rhizobiales; family Rhizobiaceae; genus Mesorhizobium; species Mesorhizobium defluvii. Next base: position 53,030 of record NZ_SNZF01000020.1, read on the forward strand.
TGTTGCCGGCGCTGGTTCTGGTGATCCTGTTTTTCCTCATGCCCGTAGTGCTCACCGGCGTGTTCGCCTTCACCAACATGAGCACCGCGACAGGCATCAGCGGCGGCGCCCATCAGGTCTCGCCAGGCTCGCTGAGGGTGCTGACGGAGCGCTACGGCATGGGCGAATTGGCAGAGCGCCTCGGCCAGCCGACCTATCTGGTGGACGAAAGGGGGCTGGCGGCGCTGGAGGAGACGGGCATCGCTCCCGGCATCGTCGCCAGCCTGCGGCGCGGCCATCTCGACGAAAGCTTTGCCTCGCGGCGCGAATTCGAACGTGCCATCCGCGCCTTGCCCGACCGGCCGGACACGCGCACGGTCAAGCGCATTTCGGATGCCTTCAGCCGTTCGCTGGCCAATGCGCGCTTCACCGATGCCGGCGCGCTCGTTGCGGCGGCAGAGGCCATCGACCCGGACCTCACCCCGGAGGAGAAGGATGCGCTTGCCAGCGCCACCTATACGGGCTGGAGCTGGACGACTGACAATTTCCGCCGCCTCACCTCCTCGCGCGACACGACGCGGGTGTTCTTCAACACGCTGTTCTTCGTGGCCATGACGCTGGTCTTCTTCAACATCGGCTATGCGATGTTCCTGGCCATCGCCACCCACTACATGCCCGAACGGCCGGCGGGTATCTTCCGCATCGTCTGGTTCCTGCCCCGTATCTCGCCCGTGGTGATCTATGTTCTCCTGTGGAAATGGGTCGCCTGGGACACGGGCTTCCTCAATGCCGTGCTTTCCGATTTCGGCGTCAGGCCGCGCAACTGGATGCTCGACAGCGCGACGCAGGCCTGGTTCTTCGTCATCATGATCAACGGCTTCGTCGGAGCCTCGATGGGCATGCTGATCTTTGCCTCGGCCATCAAGGCGATTCCCGAGACCCATTTCCATGCCGCCAGCGTGGACGGCGCCTATCGCTGGCAGCAGGTCCGCCACATCATCCTGCCGCAGCTCAAATGGCCGATCCTGTTCGTCACCTGCTACCAGACGCTGTCGCTGCTCACCTCCATCGAGCAGACCTTGCTTGCCACCGACGGCGGCCCGGGCGGCGCGACTGAGGTCTGGTCGCTGTGGATCTACCACACGGCGCTGAACAATTATGCGGGCAACCTGCAATATGGCTATGGCGCGGCCATGGCGCTGGTGCTGGTCGTCATCGGCATCGTTCTGTCGCTGATCTATCTGCGCCTGTTCAATTACAATGCGCTGATCACCCGGCCGCGGATAGAGCTGTGAGGGCGCGATGAACGGACACCAGAAAAGCTGGCCGATCATCCTCGTGATCACCATTCTCAGCGCCCCGCTGGTGCTGGCCTATGCCTATCTGTTCGTCGACACAATCACCAACTCGCCGCCGGGTTCGGTGGTTCCGCACGAATTCACGCTGGAGCACTGGTCGTTCCTGTGGCAGACGCGGCCGGGTCGCCTCAGCATCTGGCGGGTGACGCTCAACTCGCTGCTGTTCGCCACCACCAGTGCCGCGCTGGTGGTCGTCGTCTCGTCCATGGCCGGCTATGTGCTGTCGCGCCTCAACGTGCCGGGGAGAAGCTTCTTCCTCGCCGGCGTGATGCTGCTGCATGCCTTCCCGGCCATCACGCTGATCGTCGCCATTTTCATCGTGTTGCAGATGGTCGGCCTCTACAACTCGCTGATCGGCGTGATCCTCGTCAAGGCCGCAATCGACATGCCGCTCGGCATCTGGCTGATGAAGGGCTTCTACGACACCGTGCCGTGGGAGATCGAGATGGCCGGCATCCAGGACGGGGCGAGCCGCTTCACCGTCTGGCGCAAGCTGGTGCTGCCACAGGTCAGGCCCGGCATTTTCGCGCTGGCCCTGTTCGCCTTCCTGCTGGCATGGGGCGAGTTCATCCTGCCGCAGGTGCTGGCCCCCAGCGGCAACGCACAGGTCCTGTCGGTCTATCTCGCCTCGCTGATCGCCGACGACAACAATTTCGACATGGCGCTCTTCAAGTCCGTCGGGCTGTTCTACATCGCGCCGGTGCTGGTCCTGTTCTTCGTTTTCCAGAACTACCTGATGAACATCTACGGAGGAGGCACGAAGGGCTGATGCGCATCCTGCTCGACAAGTTCAGCAAGGCGTTCGGCGCCGTCAGCGTCATCGAGGACATGACGCTGGAGATCGGCGACGGGGAAATGCTGGCTCTGCTCGGCCCGTCGGGTTGCGGTAAGTCGACCACGCTGTTCGCCATCTGCGGCATCCACAAGGTGAGCGGCGGCCGCATCCTGTTCGGCGACAGGGACGTGACCTCGCTGCCGCCGCAGGAGCGCAATGTCGGCGTGGTGTTCCAGTCCTATGCGCTTTATCCGCACATGACGGTGCGCGAGAACATCGCCTTTCCGCTGCGCATTGCCGGCAAGTCGTCCGTCGAGGTCGCCCGGCAGGTGGACGAGATGGCGCAACTGGTGCACATCGAGCCGCTTCTCGACCGCCGGCCCGCCGAGCTTTCCGGCGGCCAGCAGCAGCGCGTGGCGTTGGCGCGGGCGCTGGTGCGCCGTCCGCACGTGCTGCTTCTCGACGAGCCGCTCGCCAATCTCGACGCAAAGCTGCGGCTGGAAATGCGCTCCGAGATCCGGCGCATCCAGCTCGAGACCGGCATCACGGCGGTGCTCGTCACCCACGATCAGGTCGAGGCGATGAGCATGTGCGACCGCATCGCCATCATGGATGCGGGCAGGATCGTCCAGATCGCCACGCCGACCGAGATGTACAACGATCCGCACACCGCGTTCGTGGCCGGTTTCCTCGGCAATCCGCCGATTGCCTTCCTGCGCGGCGTCGTCAGCGGCGACGCGATCGTGGTGCCACAATCCGATGTGCGGCTGCCGAAGCCGAACGGAGCCCGAAACCTGGCCGAGGGCACGCGTGTCTCCGTCGGCATCCGCCCGGAGAATTTCGGCCCCGCGGGCGATGTTCCGGTCAGGGGCCGCATCTCCTTCGTGGAAACGCAGGGGCGCGAGAACCTCTACGACCTGATGCTTGCCGACGGCAGCGTTTTGCGGTCGATCCAGCCGGTGCGTTCCGATATCGCCGTGGGCGACGAGGTGGAATGGTCCGTGGCCTCGGACCGGATATTCATGTTCGACGACAAGGGAGAGCGGATTTGAGCGTCACGGCGGGGTCAGGTTTCGCGCAACGCTTCGGCTGGCCCGCCCCCCTGCCGCGGCCGCTCGCCATCGGGCATCGCGGCGCCAGCGCCCATATGCGGGAAAACACGCTGGCCTCCTTCGCCCGCGCCTCCGACCTCGGTGCCGAGATGTGGGAACTGGATGTCCAGATGACGCGGGACGGCGTGCCTGTCGTCAGCCATGATGATCATCTGCTGCGCGTCTTCGGCGTGGACGCACATATTTCCGCACTGGATGCGGTGGAACTCGCCGGCATGGCCGGCGTCGAGGTGCCGACCTTCGCCGAGGTGGCGGCGCTGGCGCGCGAGCGGAGTGCCGGGCTCTATGTCGAGCTGAAGGCGGGCGGTGCCGGGCCGGCGGCATGGCGCGAACTGGATAGCCACGGACAGAGTTTCGCCGCGCTCGGCTCCTTCGACACCGATTTCGTGCGCAAGCTTCGGGAAGCGGGCTGTCCCTTCCCGTTGTCCGTGCTCGTTCCGCTCGGAGCCGATCCCATCGCGGCGGCGCAAGCCTGCGGCGCCGACATCGTGCATCTGTGCTGGGAGCGCGGCGGCGAGCGCCCGCAGGAACTGGTAACCGGCGAGCTTATGGAACGGGCACGGGATACGGGCCTTGCCGTGGTGCTGTGGCATGAGGAGCGGCCGCCGGTCATCAGCGAACTGGTGCGGCTGCCGGTGCTCGGCATCTGCTCGGACCGTCCGGAACTTCTGCGCAGCGCAATGGATGAGGCCGCATGAACGAGGGGGACACTCCCAGACGAAAGGTGACGTCTTTCGACGTCGCCGAGCGCGCGGGCGTCTCGCGCGCTGCGGTGTCGCGCACCTTCACGCCGAATGCGAGCGTCTCGCCCGAAACGCGCGAGAAGGTGCACAAGGCGGCCAAGGAACTCGGCTACCGCGTCAACTATCTGGCCCGCAGCCTCATCAACCGCCGCTCGGACCTTGTCGGGGTGGTCGCGGCCGGCATGGACAACCCGTTCCGCTCGCAGCAGATCCACGAGATCGCCAAGGCGCTCGTCGGCCGCAATTTCCGCCCGATCCTCCTGCCGGCCGACGAGGCCGAGAGCGTCAACCGCATGATGGACCAGCTTCTGCACTACAACGTTTCGGGCGTTCTGGTGACCTCGGACGCGCCGCCGACCGCCTTGTGCGAGGAGTTCGCCGCTCACGCCATCCCGATCGTGCTGATCAACAAGGGCGATGCCATTGCGCATGTCGACCGCGTCATCTCCGACGACGAGACGGCGGGACGCATCGCGGCAGAGACGCTGCTGGAAGCGGGCGCGACGCGGCTGGCCGTCATCTGCGGCGCGGAAGTCTCCTACACCGCCCGGCGGCGGCAGGAGGCATTCCTTGCCACATGCCGCGGGCTGGGCGCTTCGGCACAGGCGATGCCGGTGGCGATCAACGACTACGGCAACGGTTTCGCGGCTGCTGCTGCGGCTGCGGATTTCGACGGCCTGTTCTGCGTCAACGACTACATGGCCTTCGGCGTGATCGACGGTCTGCGGGCCGCCGGGCGCGACATCGGCAAGATCAGGATCGTCGGCCATGACGATATTCCTCAGGCGGCCTGGGCGGCCTACGACCTGACCACGCTGCGCCAGCCCTGCGACATCCAGGCCGAACAGGCGGTGGAGCTGCTGCTGGGCCGGATGGACGCGCCCCGCATGAAAGAGCGCACCGAACTCACGCCCGTGACCCTGATCCGAAGGGCCACCGCCTGATGCGCGCCGCGCCCGCCGCCGATACCGGCATTGCCGCACGCCTCGAACTCGCGTGCCGGCTTGCCCTCGATACCGGCAGGCAGGCGGAAGCCTTCCGCCGCACCGCCGATCCGGCCGCGCTCGCGGTCTCGACCAAGAGCTTGCAGGATTTCGTCTCGGCCGCCGACCGGCAGAGCGAACAGGCGATCCGTACCGCGCTCGCCGATGCTTTCCCGCAGGACGGCTTTCTCGGCGAAGAGACGGGCGGGCAACCCGGTCCCGACGGCTTCTGGGTGGTCGATCCCATAGACGGCACCGCCAACTACATTCGCGGCCTGCGCCACTGGGGCGTGTCCATCGCCTTCGTCCGCGACGGCGCCGTGCAACTGGGCTGCATCTACGACGCGGCCGGCGACCGCGTCTATTCTGCCCTGCCCGGCCAGGGCGCATTCTGCGGTGACCGCCCGGTGCGCGTTTCCGGCATGGCCGATCCCACTCAGGCGCTGGCGATCGTCGGCTATTCGCGCCGCACGCCGTTCGAACCCTATCAGGCGCTGCTCGCCCGCCTCCACGAACTCGGGATCGAGTACAGGCGGCTGGGCTCCGCCGCGCTCGGCCTCGTACGGGTGGCCGACGGCATCGCCGATCTCTATTACGAGGCCCATCTCAACAGCTGGGACATATTGGCCGGCGCGCTGATCGCGGCAGAAGCCGGAGCACATGTGGCCATGCCGCCGCTCGACCGCATAATCGCCAATGGCGGTGCGGTCGCAGCCTGCACACCCGGTCTTGCCGGAACCCTCGGCTTCCTGTGGGAACAGTTGGCGGAATCACCGGCCGATGGGGCTCAGCCCGAACCGACGCGCACGGTGTAGGCAGCTTCCGTCGCCAGCGCTTCGTCGGTGGTGATCTGGTCCACGCCCAGTTCCAGCAGGCGCGAGAAGGCGCGCCATTCCGCATCGGTGAAACCCTCGGCGGGATTTGCCAGCGTGAAGGTCCAGGCATCGACCTGCTTGCCCTCGCCATGACAGATCGCCACCAGATCGAGGTCTGAGTCGAGCGCATCCAGCACCATCTTCCAGTGCAGATAGACCATCCGGGGCTGCACGGGTCCCGCAAGCTCGGCCCTGAGCAAGGCTTCCGCTCCCCTCACGTCTCCCTTCGCCAGCATGTCCATGAGGCGGAAACTCGGCTCGAGGCCGCGCGCCACATTCGGCAGGTGTTGCCCGAGGGCCAGAATGAGGTCGTTGCAATCGCCGCTGACGATGACAGGAAGCTCATCCCCTTGCAGGGTATCGACCAGCCGGCCCAGCCCCCTCGTGCCGATGGTGGCCAGGTCGTCCTTGATGTCGAGCTGCAACAGCGCTTGCGGATGCGCATCGCGCAGAAGGGCCACCAGATTGTCAAGGAAGAGCAGCGGGCGCTCATACCGTGAAACGCCGGCATCGTTGTAGCGAAGGCCGGCAAGGACCCGCCGCTGGTGTGCGGCCACCGCTCCGATGCCGTCCGTCTCCTCATCGAGAATATCGTCATGAAGGACGGCGAAATCGCCGTCCGCCGTCACCCGCAGGTCGACCTCCATCGAAGCGCCCAGTTGCAGACCAGCGCGCAGATTGTCGGCACCGAACAGCGGATCGGTCTGCCGCCGCCGGAGCCGATGCCATTTCAGCATCACGCGCCGGTTGTCATACGGGATTGATGTGCCCTGGTATCTCTCGGAATTCATGATGGCCACAACAGATAAATCGTTCTCCGCGTGAGGAACCTTGCTTCTGAAAAGAAGCCACGGATAGCCGGAAAGTCAAATACTCGCCCGCGCGAAGCCCAATGCCCTCCCTCCGATGGTTTCAGATCCCGAGCAGACGGCCCGTTCGTGCGGATCCCGGTGCCACCGGGCGGCTGCCTCCGTCTTTCCGCAAGTAAACTCCTATCCGCATTTCCTCACGGGGACCATCGGAGGCAGTCCGGACAGGCGGCTGACCCGCGCGGAACTTGCCAGCCGGGCGGGCAACATCCAGCTTGTCCGGATTTGGACAAGCCGGGAAGGCATGAAGACGATTGTCGCCGGGCTGGCTCTGGAAGGGAACGACGCTCCAGTCCTTCCCCCGGCCGCACAACTCGCGAGACAACGCAAGGCAAGACGGATCCTTGTTCATGTGGTCGAACCCATGACGCCAGCCGATGAACAGCCGTCCGAAGGGGTGGACGCAGATGTCATAACCACCATATGCGAAACCGATGCGAAGAATGAGTTCGGCACGATAACTGCCGGGATGGACCCCGGCATTCAGGTTGAAAGGGTCGCTGCCAAGGGAACGCCCTTCGAGGTGGGCGCCATCCTCATGCGCCACCAAAAGGCCGGCCTTGTCATCGCAGGAGCCCGGAAAAGCCGGCAACATGCGGGAGAAGGTATTCGGCTCGACGACCGACCGCATTGTCCGCTCATCGGGTATCCCGATCCTCGTCGCCAAATCGAGATCAATGGATCGTACCGGCATGCGATCGCCGCAGCCGACTTTTCTGCGCAATCCATGTCGGCATCCGCGACCGCCCGGTCAGTCGCACCCCGGGCAGCGCCCCGGGCAGCGATTGAACGCGTTCATGCGGTCGAAATGCCGCTTTCCTTCGAACATGCGCTGCTGCGGCCGGCACAACCAGGGCCGATATTGACCGCTATCGGCAGGCCAGACTGATTGCGGCACGGGAGCAACCGAAGAACGCGTGCGAGAACGAGGGTGCCACCGACCTTTAACGGTTCGAAGCAACGTGAAACATACAGAGCACACTCGACGCAGTTCCGCTACGATCCGGTAACATGCCGTTCCGGAGAACGTCACGAGTTTACGGCCAAGGCAAGTCATTGCATGATGGTCGGAAAGGGTCTCCATCAGCGCAGGCGAGACAAATGACATGGCCATGCGCGCAAAGCGGCTATGGCTGGCTGGTCGTATCCTCGCCCCAGCGTGTCAATACATCTCCGGGGTCGATTCCCGCCCAGTTGACGAGCCTTGCAGCGATCTCACGCATCATATCCGCAACGGTTGCCGGTTTTACATAGAAGGGTGGCACGGGTGGCGAGATTAACGCACCCAGCCGGGCAAGCCGTTGCATGGTTTCCAGATGACCTTCATGCAGGGGCGCCTCGCGCGGGGCGACCACCAGCCGGCGCTTTTCCTTTAAAACCACATCGGCAGCCCTGGTCAGGAGATTGTCGCCCAGCCCATACGCGATGGCTGCAAGGCTGCGCATGGAGCAAGGCACCACGATCATGCCCTCGGTGCGGAAGGAGCCGCTGGCGATGGGAGCGGCGAGCTGGTGCGGCGCGTACGTATGGTTAGCCAGTGCGGAAAGCTGCTCCAAACCTCCCTCGCCGAGTTCATGTGCGATGGTCATGCGCGCCCCGGTGCTGACGACCAGATGGGTCTCCACTCCCGTCCGGGCCAGGAGCCTCAGTGTTTCCAATGCCAGCACCGCTCCGGAGGCTCCGGTGACACCGACGACGATGCGCCTTTGCATTCAGATCTCCTTCTGAAGGGCGGGGAAGAATTCCTCCCATCGGTCCGAAACCCGGCGCCGAATTGCGGCGTCCATTTCCAGCTTCATGCCCCAGTCCCGTATTGTCTCCGCACCGATCTTGCGGGTGGCATCGAAACCGACCTTGCCGCCCAGACCTTCGAGTGGCGAGGCAAAATCCAGCTGGTCGATCGGGGTGCGCTCCACCAGCATCAGGTCGCGGGCGGGATCCATGCGGGTGGCCAGCGCCCACATGACATCCGGCCAGGAGCGGATGTCGATATCGTCATCCACGACCACGACCATCTTGGTCATGGAGAACTGGGGCAGCAGCGACCAGAAGCCCATCATCGCCCGGCGCGCCTGGCCCGGATATTTCTTGGCGATGGCAATCACGGCGATCCTGTAGGAGCAGGCTTCCGGCGGCAGCCATACATCCACGATCTCCGGCATCTGCTGGCGCAGCAGCGGCTTGAACACCTCCAGCAGCGCCTCTCCCATGACAGAAGGCTCATCCGGCGCGCGCCCGGTGAAGGTGGTGAGATAGCTCGCGCCGTCACGTATGCGCATGCGCTTCAGCCTGAAGACCGGATAGGTTTCCGGTGCGTTGTAATAGCCGGTGTGGTCGCCGAACGGCCCTTCGAGCGCTGTCTCTTGCGGCAATACCGTGCCCTCGAGCACAATCTCGGCGCTGGTCGGCACATGCAGGGGAATGCTCGCGCATGGCGCCACCGGCACCCGCCGCCCGCCGATCATGCCGGCCAGCGCAAGCTCGGAGACGCCTTCCGGCGCCGGCATGACCGAAGCCAGCAGCGTGGCCGGATCCGCACCGATCACCACCGCCACTGGCATCTCCAGCCCCTTCTCCTGCCATCGGTGGTGATGGGCCGCGCCGCCGCGCATCGGCAGCCAGCGCAGGATGGCGCGCTCGCGCCCGATGACCTGCATGCGGTAGACGCCCATATTGTAAGCGCCTGGATCATCCGCGCCCGGTGGACGGGTGATGACGATCGGCCAGGTGATCAGCGGTCCCGCATCGCCCGGCCAGCAGGTCTGCACCGGCAGCTGGGAGAAATCGGGAGCGGCATCGTTCCATTGCCTGGGCGCACTTGTGATCCTGGGCCGTGAAAACAGCGCATTCCGGGCCAGGGGCATCATCTGCCGCGCCTGGCGCAAGGTCTGCGGCGGCTGCGGCTGGCGCATCCAGGCCAGCATCCTGCCGAGCCGGCCCAACTCTTCCACCTCCGTACCCAGCCCCCATGCCACGCGCCTTGCCGTGCCGAACAGGTTCGTCACCACCGGCAGGCTGGCGGGTGCACCACGCTCGTCGAGCGGTTGCGCGATCCGCAGGGCCGCCCCCGCCATGGCGATTACCCTGCGGTGAATCTCGGTAAGCTCCAGCCTGATGGAGACCGGCGCGGCGATCGTGGCGAGCTCGCCTTTTCCGTCAAGGAAAGACAGGAATGAGCTCAAGCCGGAGAATGAAGGAAGGCTGCGCTCGTGCATGAAGCCGTTCCCGGTCAGATACATGCTTGCGCTGCAAGGTATGGCAATCCCGGTCCCACCGATGTTTCACCGAAACGGTGCGATGATTCACCCTGTTCATCGCACTCAACCGCGAAGAACGTGCTCAAGGCGCTGGCTCAAGTGCCTGGAAAACCCCGCTCATGCTCAGGCGAGCCGAACCGGCACAAGGGTGAAGATCGCGTTTCATCGGTCACTCCAGAATACAACGGAATCGATCATAGATGCGGCGCGGGCGTGGCTATTTGGCCTGCAACAAACAGAAACGATTTCGTCCCGCGTCGGAATCATTGCGGCGCCGGATCAACCAATGAGGGTCAGGCCATCGGGATGTCGTGTCAGGTTTTTCCGTGAGTTGTTCCTGGCCAATGCGGAAAGGCACCAGTCCACGATGTGGTCGGCATCGGGCGTCAGTTCCTGCGCCATCCCATCGGAAAATTCGAGGAAAGCCGGCAGGTTCAGCCCGTTCACCCCCACCAGCACCGGGAGACCGCGTTCGAGGGCATCCGCTATGGATCCGGCCAGGCCCTTGCCCTCCGCTTCCTGCTTCCCGAATTTGTTGATCACCAGCAGTTCGGCCTTTTCCAGCGTCTCGTCAACCCACAGAACCGACTGCTCCAGCGCGCCGGCGTCCAGCCGGCAGCCGCGCGCCTCCGCCCCGCGGTCTATACTGATCCGCACCGTCGGCCCATCGGGCAGCAGGCGCAGGTCCATGTCGCAGAGAGGGCGGTCATCGCGCTCGATATTGGTCTGTACGGTCCCGGCAAGGGCCAGGCCGCGCGCTTCCAGCCGCTCGACGACATCGGCAAGCAGCAGATCGATCCGCCCTCGGCCTTTCAAGGTTACAAATCCCAGCCGCATTGTAATCTCCTATACAGATCGTCGCCCGGGCAAAGATGCCTCACCCCTCGTGGAAGGGCAGGAATTCCAGCATGTCGCCGCGCTGGATGCGGTCTGTTTCCGAAGGAACCAGCAGCAGACCGTCTGCCTGCGCCAGCAGCGCCACCCGGTGGGACACCTCGGAGGTGGCGATCTCCACCGTCCGCGTACCGTGGCCGTCATAGCTGCCGAGGCGGGCCGGCAGGAACTCGCAGCGCCCCGGTTGCCGCACCCGATCGAAGCCGGCGCGCACGATGATGCGCCGCGGCGCGCCTTCCGCCAGCCCTGCCAGCGCTTCGGCGATACGGGCCCCGATCACGTGCCAGGTCACGAATGCCGAAACCGGATTGCCCGGAAGACCGAGATAGAGGGCCTTGCCGATGCGCCCGATGAGCAGCGGCTTGCCGGGCTTCATCGCCACCTTCATCACATGAACGGTGCCACCCGCCGCGCGCAGAACCGCCGGCATATGGTCCTCCTCGCCTACGGAAACCCCACCGGTGCTCACCACCAGATCGGCGTTGCGGGATGCCTCTTCCAGCGCCTCCCGTAGCCGGTCAGGCCGGTCGGCTACAGCGCCCATGTCCATTGCTTCAGCCCACGGCAGGTCGAGAGCACCCTGAAGATGATAACGGTTGGCGTTCCATATCTGCCCCGGCGCCAGTGGCGTGCCGGGGGCGCGCAATTCGGAGCCGGTGCTGAAGAAGGCGACGCGGATACGACGGCGCACGATGACCTCGCCGCAACCCGTTGAGGCCAGCAGCGCCGCCGCGCGCGGCCCGATGCGGCGCCCGGCGGGCATGACTTCGGCGCCGGCAGCGAGATCCTCACCGGAGCGCCTGATGTTCTCGCCCGGCTCGGGCCGCCGGTCCAGCCTGATCGTGCCGCCTTCGGGCTGCGTCATTTCCTGCATGACCACGGCTTCGCAGCCGGGTGGAATGGGCGCGCCGGTGAAAATGCGCAAGACGGAGCCAGCCGGAACAGGCCCGTTGCCGGCGTCGCCGGCGGCCACGCGTCCCGCCACCGGCAGGCGCCACGGCCCCTCGCCGGCAAGGTCGGCAAGCCGGATTGCGTAGCCGTCCATGGCGGAGTTGTCGAAAAGCGGCAGCGGCGTTTCGGCCCGCACCGTCTCGCCAAGCACCCGGCCATGGGCCTTCCCGAGCGGCAGGCGCTCCAGTTCGGCGACCGGCTCGGCCAGCTCCAGCCCCTGGCGCAGCGCAACATCGACGGAAACCGGCGCACCCGGCACCGGTTCGGTTTCGCAGCCGCAATGGAAGGGATCGGACAAGGCAGGGGAAGGGGTCATGCCGATAATCTCGCCTCCGTCGTGGAGGATTCGGCAAGGTCGATGCCCGTCACCTCGGCCCGCATTGCCAGTTCCTCGACATAGGCGCGGCTGGCGCGTACCCAGTTCGCCTTTTCCTGCGCCTCGCGCAGATGCGGCAGCACCGTGGAGAAAGGCAGGACCTCGCCGCGCACGCGCGCGTCCAGGCGGATCAGGTGGAAGCCGTAGCGGCTTTCCACCGCAGTGGCGGAAATGCTTCCTTCCTCCATGCTGCATAGCGCCGCCTCGAATTCCGGCACCGTATCGCCGGAGGCAAGCTGGCCCAGAATGCCGCCATTGGCGCGTGAGGGACAGGCGCTGTGCTCGGCTGCGAGCGCGGCGAAACGGTGCGGATCGCGATGCAGTTCGGCAAGCACCGTTCCTGCCCGCGATCGTGCCGTGGCGCGACCGTCCGCATCGTCCGGGGCCGCCGGGAAAAGGATGTGCGCGGCCTCGAACAGGGAGGGGCCGCGGAACCGCTCCGGTGCGGCATCGTAGATCGCACGCAATTCATTCTCGTCGACCACAGCCGCAGGAATGGCGATTTCCAGAAGCTGGCGGATCAGCGCCTCCTCGTCCGTTTCCCATTGCCCCTCCGCAAGCTCGATGGGTCCCGGCGCGATCCGGCGCGCCCTCGCCTCCTGCAGCAGCACCTCGCGCAGCACCAGCGCCCGCGCGGCGGCCTTCCAGGCCCAGGCTGGCCTGTTGCCTTTCGGCACCGGATGGTTCTGCGCCTCGGCCGCGATCGCCTCCGGGGCGATCGCGATGCCGTTGACGGTGACCGGCACCGGGGCGTCGGTGAGATCGAGGACCCTCATTCTCCCGGCTCCATGCCCGGCCGCGGCAGCGGCGCCAGCCCGGTGCGCGCGGGCTTGGCCCCGCGCCGCGAGCGCACGATCTGGTAGCCCGGCCGCCACAGATAGCGGACCGGCGCGGAGAACATGTGGACGAGCCGGGTGAAGGGGAACAGCAGGAAGATGGTCAGCCCGAGCACGATGTGCGCCTTGAACAGCCAGTGCACATCGGTGATGTAATCGGCCGCGCCGGCGCGCAGATAGAGAATGGACTGCGCCCAGTTCATGAACTTCACCATTTCCTCGCCGTCGAGATGGCCGAGCGAGACGATGATGGTCGCCAGTCCCAGAAGCAACTGCATCATCAGCAGGATCATGATGCCGGTGTCGGCAAAGGTGGAGTTGGCGCGGATGCGCGGATCGAACAGCCGCCGGTGCAGCAGCAGGATGCCGCCCACCAGCGCCATGATCCCGGCCACGCCGCCGAGGGCGACGGCCAGAAGCTGCTTGGCGCCATGGCTGACGCCCAGAAAATCGAAGACCCGGATCGGCGTCAGCAGGCCGACCAGATGGCCGGCGAAGATCATCAGCACGCCGACATGAAACAGCACCGAACCGGCGACGAACTGCCGCTTGCGCAGGATCTGGCTCGATTTCGACTTCCAGGTGAAGGGATCGCGCTCATAGCGGGCGATGCTGGCCATCACCATCACCGTGATGGCGATGTAGGGATAGATACCGAAGAGGAAGTTGTGCATCTGCGCCTCCTGTTCACTGTACGCCGGGTGCGGGTGGCGGGGCCATCCGGACAAGAGCGTCACGGCTGACCGGGCATCCCGCATTCGGATCGGGCCCGAAGGTGACCTGCGCCTCCTCCCAGACCGCGTCGAGAGCGGCCAGATCCTCGGGATTGTCATCTTTCCGGGATAACAGCGCCTGTGCTTCCTCCGTTTCCGGATTGGCGCAGGCGAAGGCGACCAGCCCTTCCAGAACCGCCGCATAGGGGGTTCCGCGCCGTGCCAGACGCTGCGCCAATGCAACGAGGATGTGGCCTGCATCGGCCAGAATTCCGCGCGCTTCCTCAACAGGGCGGGTGGACAGGAACTCCAGCAGCACCGGCAGATGATCCGGCAGTTCGGACCCGGCGAGGTCGAAGCCGCCGGCACGGTAGGTTTCGAGCAGGTCGACCATCGCGCCACCCCGGTCGCGGCTCTCGCCATGGATGTGCTCGAACAGGTTGAGCGACAGGGTGCGCGAGCGATCGAACAGGAGCACATAGCGTTCCTGAAGGTCGTAAATATCCCCTGTCTCCAGCGAGACGAGCAGCGGCTCCAGCGCCGCAACGGAAGCATGTGGCAACACGCCCTCGCCGAGCACCTCGCGGATGGCCGCAACCGCCTGCTGAAGATCGTGGCTCGGATAGCTGAGCAGGGCCGACAGGGCCTTGAACGTCTTCATGCGATGAACTCCTGCGGGCTGCGGAACTTCTTGCCGCCGAACAGCGACTGGGACGAATGCCCGCTCGAACAGCCATTGCCGTCGGTGAAGCCGCAGCCGCCCTTGAGGTCATAGGCGTCCTCGACCAGCTCGCGATGTGTGGTCGGGATGACGAAGCGGTCTTCGTAGTTGGCGATGGCCAGAAGCTGGTACATCTCGTCGATCTGCTGCGGCAACAGCCCGACGCGCTTGGCCACGCCCAGATTGACGACGCCGTCCACCGTTTTCGAGCGCATATAGGCGCGCATGGCCAGCATGCGCTCCAGCGCCGAGACAATGGGCGCCTCGTCGCCGGCGGTGAGCATGTTGGCGAGGTAGCGCACGGGAATGCGCAAGCTGCGCACGTCGGGCATGTTGTCCTGCGCGGCGATCCGGCCCGCCTCGGCAGCGTTCTGGATCGGCGACAGCGGCGGAACGTACCAGACCATCGGCAATGTGCGGTATTCGGGATGCAACGGGAAGGCGATCTTCCATTCCATCGCCATCTTCCAGATCGGCGAATTCTGCGCTCCCCTGATCCAGTCCTCGGGGATGCCCTCGGCGCGGGCGGCGGCGATCACCTGCGGGTCGTTGGGGTCGAGGAAGACGCCGAGCTGCGCGTCGTAGAGGTCCTTCTCGTTCTCCACGCTCGCCGCCTCGGCGATGCGGTCGGCATCGTAGAGCATCACGCCCAGATAGCGGATGCGCCCCACGCAGGTTTCCGAGCACACCGTCGGCTGGCCGCTCTCCAGGCGCGGATAGCACAGCGTGCATTTCTCAGATTTGCCGGTCGACCAGTTGTAGTAGATCTTCTTGTAGGGGCAGCCGGAAACGCACATGCGCCAGCCCCGGCACTTCTCCTGGTCGATCAGCACAACGCCGTCGTCCTCGCGCTTGTAGATCGCGCCCGACGGACAGGAGGCGACGCAGGCGGGGTTGAGGCAGTGCTCGCACAGCCTCGGCAGATACATCATGAAGGTGTTCTCGTACTGGCCGTAGATTTCCTTCTGGATGCCCTCGAAATTGTAGTCCTTCGAACGCTTCTCGAATTCGCCGCCGAGGATTTCCTCCCAGTTCGGCCCCCATTCGATCTTTTCCATGCGCTCACCCGAAATCTTCGAGCGCGGTCGCGCGGTCGGAAACGCCTTCATCTCCGGCGCGGATTTCAGGTGGTCGTAGTCGAAATCGAAAGGTTCGTAGAAATCGTCGATCTCGGGCAGGTCGGGATTGGCGAATATGTTCGCCAGGATGCGCCATTTGCCGCCCTGCTTCGGTTGCAGGGCGCCCGCCTTCGTGCGCGTCCAGCCGCCGTTCCAGCGCTTCTGGTTCTCCCAGTCCTTGGGGTAACCGATGCCGGGCTTGGTTTCGACGTTGTTGAACCAGGCATATTCCACGCCTTCACGGCTCGTCCAAACGTTCTTGCAGGTGACGGAGCAGGTGTGGCACCCGATGCATTTATCGAGGTTCAGCACCATTCCGATCTGGGCACGTACCTTCATTCCGCTGCCTCCGTGGTCTGGGTTGCGGGCTGGTCGAGCCAGTCGACCCTGGACAGTTTGCGCACGATCACGAACTCGTCGCGGTTGGAGCCGACCGTGCCGTAGTAGTTGAACCCGTAGGCGAGCTGGGCATAGCCGCCGATCATGTGGGTCGGCTTCAGCACGATGCGGGTGACGGAGTTGTGGATGCCGCCGCGCTTGCCGGTGATCTGGCTTCCGGGCGTGTTCACGATCTTTTCCTGCGCGTGATACATGAACATCGAGCCTTCCTTCATCCGCTGGCTGACCACGGCACGGGCCGTGATGACGCCATTGGTGTTGAAGACCTCGACCCAGTCGTTGTCGACCAGGCCCGCCTTCCTGGCGTCGGTCTCCGAAATCCACACCACCGGCCCGCCCCGGTTCAGGGTCAGCATCAGAAGATTGTCGGTGTAGGTGGAGTGGATGCCCCATTTCTGGTGAGGGGTGAGGAAGTTCAGCACCACATGCGGCTCGCCATCGGCCAGTGCGCGCGTTGCCGCCGCGCCCACGGTCTTCAGGTCCACTGGCGGCCGCCAGGTGACGAAGCCCTCACCGAAGGCGCGCATCCATTCATGGTCCTGATAGAGCTGCTGGCGTCCAGTGACGGTGCGCCACGGGATCAGCTCATGGACGTTTGTCCAGCCGGCATTGTAGCAGACCTCTTCGCTTTCGATGCCCGACCAGGTGGGCGACGAGATGATCTTGCGCGGCTGGGCGGCGATGTCGCGGAAGCGGATCTTCTCGTCTTCCTTCACCTCGGCCAGATGCTTGTGGTCGAGCCCTGTCGCCTTGCCCAGCGCCTGCCACGCCTTCACCGCCACCTCGCCATTGGTCTCCGGCGCCAGCATCAGCACCACCTCGGCCGCGTCTATTGCCGTGTCGATGCGGGCCATGCCACGGGTAGGGCCCTCCTCGGTCACCGTGCCGTTGAGGGCCTTCAGGTGATGCACCTCGCCCTTGGTGTCCCAGGAGATGCCCTTGCCGCCATTGCCGAGCTTTTCCATCAGCGGCCCAAGCGCCGTGAAACGCTTGTAGAGGTTGGGATAATCGCGCTCGATGGCGATATAGGCCGGCGCGGTCTGGCCTGGAATCAGGTCGCACTCGCCGCGCTTCCAGTCGCGCACCACGCCCTGCGCCACCTCACCGGGGCTGTCGTGCTGGAGCGGCAATTGCACCACATCCGTTTCGACGCCAAGGAGTTCCGGGGCCACCTCGGAGAACTTCTTCGCGATGGACTTGAAGATTTCCCAGTCTGTCTTCGACTCATAGGCCGGGTCCACCGCCGCCTGCAGCGGGTGGATGAACGGGTGCATGTCCGACGTGTTCATGTCATCTTTTTCGTACCAGCTCGCCGTCGGCAGCACGATGTCGGCATAGACGGCGGTGGTGGACATGCGGAAGTCGATGGTGACGAGCAGGTCGAGCTTGCCTTCGGGAGCCTGCTCGTGCCAGACGGCCTCGACCGGCCGCAGGTCGCCCTCGCTGCCCAAATCCTTGCCCTGCACGCCATGGTCGGTGCCGAGCAGGTGCCTGAGGAAATATTCATGGCCCTTGCCGGAGGAGCCGAGCAGGTTGGAACGCCATACGAACAGATTGCGCGGCCAGTTCTCCGGCGCGTCGGGATCCTCGCAGGACATCTGCAACTCGCCCGACTTCAGGCGCTCGGCCACATAGTCCTTCGCCTCGACACCGGCCGCCTTCGCGGCGCGGCCAACCTCCAGAGGATTGGTCTTCAACTGGGGCGCGGAAGGCAGCCAGCCCATGCGTTCGGCGCGGATGTTGAAGTCGATGAGGCTGAGCTGGTTCCAGTCGCCCGCCGGCGCGGTGGGCGACAGGATCTCCTGCGTGCGCACGGTTTCATACCGCCACTGATCGGTATGGGCGTAGAAGGCGCTGGTGGAGTTCATGTGGCGCGGGGGCCTTGCCCAGTCGAGCGCGAAGGCCAGCGCCGTCCAGCCGGTCTGCGGCCGCAGCTTCTCCTGCCCGACATAGTGCGCCCAGCCCCCGCCGGACTGACCGACGCAGCCGCACATCACCAGCATGTTGATGACGGTGCGATAGTTCATGTCCATGTGGAACCAGTGGTTCATCGCCGCGCCGATGATGACCATGGAACGTCCGTTGGTCTTTTCCGCATTGTCGGCGAATTCCCGCGCCACCTGGACGATCTTGTCGCGGCGAACGCCGGTGATGCGCTCGGCCCAGGCAGGTGTGAACGGCACGTCGGCTTCGTAGTCGCCGGCGACATGATCGCCGCCCAGGCCCCGGTCGAGGCTGTAGTTGGCGCACAGCAGGTCGAAGACCGTGGCGACAAGAACCTCCTCGCCGCCGGCCAGGCTGAGCCGCTTCACCGGCACGTTGCGGGTCAGGACCTCGCCGCGGTCGTCCACCGCGAAGCCGTTGGTGGCGGCGCCGCCGAAATAGGGGAAATCGACGCCGGCCACCTCGTCGTGATCGGCCTCGGCGATCAGGCTGAGCTTGAGGCGGATGTCGTCCTTGCCGGCCTTCTGCTCGAGGTTCCACTTGCCGCTCTCGCCCCAGCGGAAGCCGATGGAGCCATTGGGAACCACGACCTTGCCGGAAATCTCGTCGAACCCGACTGTCTTCCAGTCTGGGTTGTTCTTCTCGCCCAGCGAACGGGCGAAATCGGCCGCGCGCAACTGCCGGCCGGGAACCAGCCGCCCGCTCTGCCGGTCGAGACGCACCAGCATCGGCATGTCGGAATATTTGCGGCAGTAGTCCTCGAAATAGGGCACCCGCCGGTCGAGATGGAATTCGCGCAGGATGACGTGGCCGAAGGCCATGCCCAGCGCCGCATCGGTGCCCTGCTTGGCGTTCAGCCAGATGTCGGCGAACTTGGCGGCCTCGGAATAGTCCGGGCAGATGACGGCGCTCTTGGTGCCCTTGTAGCGCACCTCGGTGTAGAAGTGAGCGTCGGGCGTGCGCGTCTGCGGCACGTTCGAGCCCCACAGAAGCAGATAGCCCGCATTGTACCAGTCGGCGGATTCGGGCACATCGGTCTGCTCGCCCCATGTCTGGGGGCTGGCCGGCGGCAGGTCGCAATACCAGTCGTAGAACGACATGCACGTGCCGCCGAGCAGCGACAGGTAACGGGTGCCGGCGGCATAGGAGATCATCGACATGGCCGGGATCGGCGAGAAGCCGAACACCCGGTCCGGGCCGTACTTGCGGGTCGTATAGGCATTGGCGGCGGCGACGATCTCGGTCGCCTCGTCCCAGCTCGCCCGCACGAAGCCGCCCTTGCCGCGGATGCGGGTGTAGCTTTCGCGCGCCGCCGGGTCGTTCTGGATCGCCGTCCATGCCTCGACCGGGCTCATGGTCCTGCGCTTCTCCCGCCACAGGCGCATCAGCCGGCCTCGGATGAGCGGCGTCTTAACCCGGTTGGCGCTGTAGAGATACCAGCTGTAGGAAGCGCCACGCGCGCAGCCGCGCGGCTCGTGGTTCGGCAGGTCCGGCCGGGTGCGCGGATAGTCGGTCTGCTGCGTCTCCCAGGTGACGATGCCCGACTTGACGTAAATCTTCCACGAGCAGGAGCCGGTGCAGTTCACACCATGGGTGGAGCGCACGATCTTGTCGTGCTGCCAGCGCCGGCGGTAGGCGTCCTCCCAATCGCGGCTCTCGATCGTCGTCTGGCCATGGCCGTTGGCAAAGGTGTCCTTGCGCAGCGATGTCAGGAAATTCAGGCGATCCAGAAGATGGCTCATGGCTGTCTCCTCAGTTATTCGGCTGGAATGGCGGCGGCAGGTGCCCGGCCGCGCTCGATGTCGTGCAGCAGCCCGCCGCGACGGGTGTAGACCGCC
The DNA here is from genome assembly GCF_004363725.1 of Aquamicrobium defluvii. GTDB lineage: Bacteria > Pseudomonadota > Alphaproteobacteria > Rhizobiales > Rhizobiaceae > Mesorhizobium > Mesorhizobium defluvii. The sequence goes on from NZ_SNZF01000020.1 coordinate 72,771, forward strand.
CAGGTGACGGCCAGGCACACGACGTAGAAGGCAAGGAAGGCCCAAAGCGCCGCCAGCGGCGATCCGGTCATGCCGATCGAGGTGCCGTAGGCCTTGGGAATGAAGAAGCCGCCATAGCCGCCGATGGCGCTGGTGAAGGCGATGATGGCGGCGGACTCGCGCTCCGACTGGCGGCGCTGCTCGCTCGCGTCCCGGTCGGCAGCCAGCCGGGTGACCTCCTTGCGCATGATCACGGGGATCATCTGGAAGGTCGAGGCATTGCCGACGCCGGTGAAGAAGAACAGCGCCATGAAGAAGGCGAAGAAGCCGGCGAAGGAGCCGATCTGCAGGGACCAGATCACCCCCAGCACGGATGCGATCATGCCGGCGAAGACCCAGAAGGTGACGCGTCCGCCGCCGACCTTGTCGGACAGCCAGCCAGTGCCCGCGCGGCTCAGCGCACCCACCAGCGGGCCGAGGAACACGTATTTCAGCGCGTCGACCTCGGGGAAGGCGAGTCTGGACAGCAGCGGGAAGCCGGCCGAATAACCGATGAAGGAACCGAAGGTGCCGACATAGAGAAGGCACATCACCCAGTTGTGGGTGCGGGTGAAGATCACCGCCTGCTCTCGGAAGCTTGCCCGTGCATCGGTGAGGTCGTTCATGCCGATCCATGCGGCGGCGGTCGAGGCGAGGATGAAGGGCACCCAGATGAAGCCGGCATTCTGCATCCAGATGCGGCCGCCATCGGACAGTTCCTGTGGCGGCCCGCCGAGCGCGCCGAAGACGCCGGCGGTGATGACCAGCGGAACCAGGAACTGCATGACCGAAACGCCCAGATTGCCGAGCCCCGCGTTCAACGCCATGGCGTTGCCTTTCTCGGCGCGCGGGAAGAAGAAGCTGATATTGGCCATGGAGGAGGCGAAATTGCCGCCGCCGAGACCGCACAGCAGGGCCAGAACCGCGAAGATCAGGTAGGGCGTTTCGGGGTTCTGCACCGCATAGCCGATGCCCATGGCCGGGATCAGCAGCGAGCCGGTCGACAGCGTCGTCCACAGCCGGCCGCCGAAGATCGGCACCATGAAGGAGTAGAAGATGCGCAGCGTCGCGCCCGACAGCGCTGGCAGCGCCGCCAGCCAGAAGAGCTGGTCCTGGGTGAAGGCGAAGCCGATCGACGGGAGTTGCGCCACGACCACCGACCACACCATCCACACCGCGAAGGCCAGCAGCAGGGCGGGGATCGAGATCCACAGATTGCGCTTTGCGATGCGCTGCCCCTTCTGGGCCCAGAATTGCGGGTCCTCGGGCCGCCAGTCCTCGATCAGATGCGGCATGACCGTACGTTCGGGATCGTGAACTTCCGCCAGTTCGGGGAAGTTGGGCAGCCGGTCGAGGGCCGCGCCATGCGCCTGCCGCTCCATGGCGCGGATCGACAGATGCATCCATGTCAACGAGACCAGCACGATGAGGAACAGGAGCAGGAAGGCCGAAGTCCAGATGCCGGTCACGTCGAGCAGCACGCCGAACACGATGGGCAGGATGAAGCCGCCCAGCCCGCCGATCATGCCGACCAGACCGCCGACCGATCCGACATGGTTCGGGTAGTAGACGGGGATGTGCCGGAACACCGCGGCCTTGCCGAGGCTCATGAAGAAGCCCAGCGCAAAGGTGGTGGCGACGAATGGCCACAGGTCCATCTCGGTGGAGAAGGAGATGGGACCGTCCTTGCCGCGGATCACATATTCGGTCGGCGGATAGGACAGCATGAACAGGAACAGCAGCGAGAAGCCGAAGGTCCAGTACATGACCGAGCGGGCGCCGAAACGGTCGGACAGCACGCCGCCATAGGCGCGGAAGACGCTGGCCGAGAGGCTGAAGGCGGCCGTCGCCATGCCTGCGGTGCGCACGTCCACATTATAGACCTGCACCAGATAGTGAGGCAGCCACAGCGCCAGCGCCACGAAGCCGCCGAAGACGAAGAAGTAGTAGAGCGAGAAACGCCAGACCTGGAGGTTCTTCAGGGGCGCGAACTGCTCGGCGAGGCTGGGCGCTGCAACGCCTTCGACGCGCCGCGCGGCGAAATCCGGATCGTCCTTCGCCAACAGGTAGAAGACGACGCCCATGATGGCGATGCCCGCCGCCCATATCTCCGCCACCCCCTGCCATCCCCAGGCGACCAGCACGAAAGGAGCGAGGAACTTGGTCACCGCCGCGCCGACATTGCCCATGCCGAACACGCCGAGTGCGGTTCCCTGCCGCGCCTGCGGATACCATTTCGAAACGTAGGCGACGCCGATGATGAAAGAGCCGCCGGCCAGACCCACCCCCAGCGCCGCCAGCAGGAAGGTAAGGTAGCTGTCGGCATAGGTCAGGGCGAAGGTAGCCGCGCCGGTCAGGATCATCTGGGCGGAGAACACCAGCCGGCCGCCATAGCGCTCCGTCCACACGCCGAGGATCAGCCGCGTCAGCGAACCGGTCAGCACAGGCGTAGCGATCAACAGCCCGTATTCGAATTCGGAAAGCCCGAGTTCGTCCTTGATCGACAGCCCGATGATGGAAAAGATCGTCCAGACGGCAAAGCACAGGGTGAAAGAAATGGTGCTCAACCACAGGGCGCGCTGCTGATCTGCGTGGCTGGGTATGTGCTTGCCGGTCATGACTCGACTCCCGGTCTGGCTCCGCATGTGTCAGCCTGCATGACAGCAAGCAAGCCCGCTAATGATCCTTGATGTAGATCAATTTATATCATCCGTAGAGCCGTAATTTTGTTCTTATCGAGTTTGCAAGTATAGTCTTTGACAATAATGGGAAGCTATATTGACGAACGTTGGTTCTGCGATTGAAATTCTACAGGCTATCGATTGATAATTATCAAGAATATGGCAGGAGGCATACATGCGCGATGACGAGAAGCCGAACCTCCGGCGCCTGCCGCTGTTTCGCGAGATGATGACGCCGACCTTCGACAGCCTGATGCAGATTGCCTATTCGCAAAGCTTTCCGCCGCACCTCGAACTGATCAGGCAGGGCGAATATGCGGATTTCCTGCATGTCATCATCGAGGGGTCCGTCGAACTGCACGCAACCTGGAACGGGCGCGACAGCGTGATGGGGATCGTGCATCCCGTCTCGACCTTCATTCTGGCGGCCTGCGTTTACGACGAACCCTATCTTATGTCGGCGCGGACGCTGGAGCGGTCCCAGATCGTCATGATCCCCATTGCGGATGTGCGGGTGGCCCTGCGGCGTGACAGCGACTTTGCCATGGCGGCCATGCGCGAACTGGCCGGCGGCTACCGCAACTTTGTGCGCCACGCCAAGAACCTGAAGTTGCGCAATTCGCTGGAGCGGCTTGCTGCCTATATCCTCCACCAGTCATGCCGGCTGGGCGATGTCGACAGCTTCGTGCTGCCGGTGGAGAAGCGATGTCTTGCCTCCTACCTGGGAATGACGCCCGAAAATCTCTCCCGGTCGATGCGGACCTTGCAGGATCATGGCGTGTCGATCCAGGCTACGCGCCTGACGATAACCGACCGTGCCCGCCTGACGGCAGTTGCCGTCCCCGATCCGCTGATGGATGGCCCGATCCTGAAGGACATGGCTGCGTCACCGGGCGCGTCGAAAGAGGCACTCACCGAAAGGAAGAGCGGGTGAGTGCCGACCCGCTCAGGTGAGTTCGCTGCCGTTCATCGAGGGCCATCGGGCGCTGCGGACCCGTGATCCTTCATCCTTGCGCATTGCGCAAAGAAGTGCGCATTCGGGCAGATCGCCATCACTTCCCCGGGATGAGCGCCACGCGCCAAAAGAGATCGACACCGTTCCCGGACCTGGCAATGGAGACAGGTGCGACGGGCCTCGGCCATGGCCTTGCCGCCATCCATGCGCGCCGCGCAAGCCATGTCGACCCGAGCCAGTTCCATGACGAGATCGAAAGTCTCGAACTGCCGCCATACCAGATCTGTCAGCGGCCAGCGTCGTACAGGGAACATGCCTGCCTCCCAAGCAGCATGGCGGCGATACCAACACAAGCTTAACTCAAGTGAGCGCTCATCCGGATGTGCCGCTTTGTCGCGCAACCCTGCAAGCAGTGTCCCGGTTGTTTGACGAAGCGCAAAGTACGGGCCGGTAACGGCCTGTATCGTTTGGCGCGCCACGACCTGGAGCCGCCGATGACCAGCAATCCTCATGAACATCTACGCGCTCCCCTGTCGATCCTGCGATTCCTGCCGCCCTTTTCGGGATTGCCTCTTGGCCCCCTGCTGACCCTGTCCCTGCGCTCGCTGGCACGGCGGCGGCCAGGGCTGTTCGAGCGGCTCGGCGAATTCGGCAAGGCGCGCTTCCTCATCGATCCGATCGACCTGCCCTTCACCTTCCATGTCGTGCCGGATGGCAGCGCCGCTCTGGTTCGCGCCGCCGGCAGGAGCGGCGAGCCTCCATCCGATGTCGTCATTCGCGGCCCGATCCTGCTTCTGCTCGGTATTCTCGATGGCACGCTGGATGGCGATGCATTGTTCTTCCACCGCGCCATTTCCGTCAGCGGCCGCACCGAAGCGGTGGTGGCGCTGCGCAACGCCATAGAGGACGCCGAGTTACGGCCCTCCGACCTGCTCGGCCTCAAAGGCACGGCCGCCCGCCTCGCCGATTCGGGCATATTGGGCGGGCTGTCGTTCGCCCGCCAGATCGCCACCGGCGCCCATCGGCGTGAAAGGACGCAACCATGACGACAAGCGGCAGGATGGAACTCGTCTGCCCCGCCGGCACGCCTTCGGCGCTACGGGCCGCCGTGCAGGCGGGGGCGGATTCGATCTATTGCGGTTTCCGCGACGAGACCAATGCGCGCAATTTTCCCGGCCTCAATTTCTCGCCGCAGGAACTGGCCGAAGGCATCCGTTTCGCCCATGCGCATGGCAGCAAGGTGCTGGTCGCCATCAACACCTTCGCGCGCGCCGGCGACACCGATCCGTGGCGCCACGCCGCCGACACGGCTGCGGCCTGCGGGGCCGATGCGGTGATCGCCGCCGACATCGCCGTGCTCGATCACATGGCCACCCAGCACCCCGGCACCCGCCTGCACCTGTCCGTGCAGGCCGCCGCAGCGACGCCGGAATCGATCGGCTTCTACGCCGACGCCTTCAATGTGCGCCGCGTGGTGCTGCCGCGCGTGCTGTCCGTGCAGGAGATCGCCGCCCTCAACCGCCTCATCAAGGTCGAGACCGAAGCCTTCGTGTTCGGCGGGCTGTGCGTGATGATCGAGGGCCGCTGCTACCTCTCCTCCTACGCCGCCGGGCGCTCGCCCAATCTCAACGGCGTCTGCTCGCCGCCCGAGATGGTGAGCTATGACGAGGACCGCGAAGGCACCGCCGCGCGGCTCGCCGGCTTCACCATCGACCGCTACGCGCCGGGCGAGCCGGCCGGCTACCCGACGCTGTGCAAGGGCAGGTTCAAGGCGGGGGACAAGGCCGGCTATCTGTTCGAGGACCCGGTCAGCCTCAATGCCGGCAGCATGATCGTGGCGTTCAAGGCCGCCGGCGTCACCGCCCTGAAGATCGAGGGGCGCCAGCGCGGCAAGGGCTATGTCACCGAGGTGGTGCGCGCTTTCCGGAAAGCGGTCGATGCCGCCGAGCAGGGCCATGACGCGACGGAGATCGACAACATCCTCGCCGGCCTGTCCGAAGGCGGACGCCAGACCACCGGCGCCTACCGCAAGATCTGGAGATAGGCCATGGCACGGGTCGCCCTGACGCTCGGACCGCTGTTCTTCCACTGGCCGGCCGAGCGGCTGCGCAATTTCTATTTCCGCATCGCCGACGAAACGTCTCTGGAGCGCGTCCATGTCGGCGAGGTCGTATGCGGCAAGCGCATGCCGTTTTCCGATCCCGTCTGGCCCGAAATCATCGAAAGACTGGAGCGCGGCGGCAAGGAGGTGGTGCTTTCCACGCTGGCCGCTCCGGCCACGGTGCGCGAACGCAAGGCCATCGCCGAACTGTGCGCGGACGGACGGCTGGTCGAGATCAACGACATCACCGCCCTGCCCGCCCGCAGCGGCAGGCCCTTCGTCACCGGCCCGTTCCTCAACGTCTACAACGAGGCGACGGCGCGCTTCCTCGCACGTCACGGCGCCGCCACCATCTGCCCGCCGGTCGAGCTGTCGCTGGACACGGTGGGCACCATCGCCGGCGCCTGTCCAGAGGTCGGGTTCGAGCTGTTCGCCTTCGGTCGTCTGCCGCTGGCGCTGTCGGGCCGCTGCTACCACGCAAGGCTGCACGGGCTGCACAAGGATTCGTGCCAGTTCACCTGCGAGCAGGACCCGGACGGGCTGGCGGTCGATACGCTGGACGATCAGCCCTTCCTCGCCATCAACGGCGTGCAGACGCTGTCGGCACAGATACATTCCCTGCTGGTGGAGCCTGCCGAACTGGCTGCCCGAAACATCCGGAGGCTGCGGCTTTCACCGCATGGCTGCGACATGGTGGAGGTGGCGCGGACCTATCGGGACCTTGTCGAGGAGCGGCAGGACCCGGAAGGCGCCCGCTTCGTGCTGTCCTGCCTCGAGCTGCCGGGAACGCTCGTCGACGGTTATGCGCATGGCCTGGCCGGATCGCAGCTGGCAGCCCGGGCCTGAAACGACCGTCATGACCCGCATCGCCATCCTGACCGTGTCGGACCGCGCCAGCCGCGGCGAATATGAAGATCTTGGCGGCCCGGCCGTCGAAGGCTGGATGCGTGCCGCCATTGCAAACCGGTGCGAATACATGCGTCGCGTTGTGCCGGACGGGCTGGAAAGCGTGCGGAACGCGCTGGTGCAGCTCTGTGACGATGCCGGCGCCGACCTGGTCCTGACCACGGGTGGCACGGGCCCTTCACCGCGGGACCTCACGCCTGAAGCCATGCGCGCGGTCATGACGAAGGAATTGCCGGGCTTCGGCGAACTGATGCGCCGGGCAAGCCTGGCGCAGGTCCCGACAGCTATCCTTTCGCGTCAGACCGCCGGTGTGCGGGGCCGCACGCTCATCATCAACCTGCCGGGCAAGCCATCGGCCATCGACGTGTGCCTCGGCGCCGTCTTCCCCGCCGTGCCGTATTGTCTGGAGCTGATCGGCGCGGGACGTATCGAGCTGGCGGGCAATACGGCCCCCTGACACTCCAGACCCTGGTCTTCCCATCGCAATGCCTGGCGCGCCTGGAGCAAGTGCGCTTCGACGATGACCCGGAGTTTATCGCCGGACGGTGCAGGAATGGATCGCCGCCGTCGGAGCGAGGACCGCCTGCATAGAGCATTTTGCAGCCAAATGGAAACATTTGGCGTTGCACAAATGCAGTATAAACAAACATTTAGATCATTTCATCGATTCCGTGAAGCGATGAAATGATCTAGCGCCGGGAAGCCCAGGGGAGAACGGCTACGGCGAAAATCTCCACTCACGGCGGCGCGATGAACTGCCCACGGCGAGAGCTTCAACAGTCTCGCAGAGGCCAGGACCGTCATCGAGGCATGGCGGCACCATTGCCACCTTCCAGATTCGCTCCTTGCGCTCTAAGTTCCTGTTTTTATGCATGCCGTTGCCCTGTCTCCCCTCAGCACGACATAGATCGCCGGAATGACCAGCACGGTCAGCGCCGTAGAGGAAGCGAGCCCGAACAGGAGCGAGATCGCGAGGCCCTGGAAGATCGGATCGGTCAGGATCACGGCGGCACCGATCATGGCGGCGATCGCCGTGAGCAGAATCGGCTTGAAACGGATCGCACCGGCTTCCAGGAGGACGTCGATCAGCTTCCGATCGGGTCGGCGGGTGTGGCGGATGAAATCCACCAGCAGGATCGAGTTGCGCACGATGATGCCGGCGAGCGCAATGAAGCCGATCATGGAAGTCGCCGTAAACGGAGCGCCGAACAGCCAGTGTCCGCCGAGGATGCCGATAAAGGTCAGGGGAATCGGCGTCAGAATGACCAGCGGCAACCTGAACGAGCCGAACTGGGCGACGACGAGGATATAGATCCCAAGGATAGCCACCATGAAGGCCGCACCCATGTCACGGAACGTCACCCAGGTAACTTCCCACTCACCGTCCCAAAGAAGCGTCGGATGAGATTCGTCGTCAGGCTGGCCATGCAGCACGATCGCCGGCCTTGGCAGGTCACCCCAATCGATGGTGTCGATCGCCTCCTGCACGGCGAGCATGCCGTAGATCGGCGCTTCATAAGCGCCGGCAAGCTCCGCCATCACCATCTCGGCGGCCCGGCCGTTGTGCCGGAAGATCGGGTAGGATGCGGCCTCATGGCTGACGCTGACGACGTCGCCGAGCTCGATCACCCCGCGCGCGCCGGGCAAGGCGTTGGCCGGAACCGGGGTTGCCAGCGCCCGTTCGCCGATCGTGGCATGTGCCTTGGGCATCGCAAGCCGGATCGGGATCGGCTGGCGGCCGCCGCCGCGGTGCGAATAGCCGACGGTCGAGCCGCCATAGAGATAGCGCAACGTGTCATAGACATCCGATTGCTCGACCCGGTAATATTCGAGATTGTCCTGATCGATGGCGAGGCGCACCCGCTCAGGCTGGTTGCGGTAGCTGTCGTCGACGTCGACGATGAAGGGTACGCTCTCGAAGGCTTCCCGCACCTTGCCGGCGACGGCGCGCCGGGTCTGCGGGTCCGGGCCGTAGATCTCGGCCAGCAGCGTGCCGATCACCGGCGGCCCGGGCGGCGGCTCCACCACCTTCACCACGGTGCCCTCCGGCAGGCCGAGATCCTTGATCCGGTCGCGCATATCGAGTGCGATCGCATGGCTTGCCCGGTCGCGTTCGCCCTTGGCCGAAAGGTTCACCGCGACCTGTCCCTGCTCGGGATTGCCCCGCAGATAATAGTGACGCACCAGCCCGTTGAAATCGAAAGGCGCGGCCGTGCCGGCATAGGTCTGGAAGGAGACGATCTCCGGAACCCCGGCAAGCCTGTCGACCACGGATTGCAATGCCCGGTCGGTATCTTCGACAGAGGAGCCCTTGGGCAGGTCGAGGACGACCTGGAGATCGGACTTGTTGTCGAACGGAAGCAGCTTGACCGTCACATCCTGCGTGTAGAGAAGCCCGAGCGAGGCGAATGTCGCCACCCCGACCGCGAGCAGGAACGCCCAGGCGCGTGCGCGGCTTGCAAGAACCGGACGCGCAACCGCGACATAAAGGCGTCCGAGGCGGCCGCCGCCCGCCTCCCCGTGGGCGGTTGCGGAACCGCCTTCCCCATGCGGCGGACCGGGGTGTTCCTTGCCGATCCTGATCATGAGCCACGGCGTCAGCATCACGGCGACGAAGAACGAGAACAGCATGGCCGCCGAGGCGTTGGCGGGAATAGGGCTCATATAGGGGCCCATCATGCCTGAGACGAACAGCATGGGCAGGAGCGCGGCGACCACCGTGAGCGTGGCGACGATCGTCGGGTTGCCGACCTCGGCAACGGCGTCTATGGCCGCCTGAATGCGTGTGCGGCCGTCCTGCATGGCCCAGTGGCGGGCAATGTTCTCGATAACGACGATGGCGTCGTCGACAAGGATGCCAATCGAGAAGATCAGGGCGAAAAGCGAGACGCGGTTGAGAGTATAGCCCATGATCCAGGACGCGAAGAGCGTGAGCAGGATGGTCGTCGGAATGACGACGGCGACCACAAGCGCCTCGCGCCAGCCAATGGCGACCGCGACCAGCAAGACGATCGAGACAGTCGCGAGCCCAAGGTGGAAGAGCAGCTCATTGGCTTTCTCGTCGGCCGTTTCGCCATAGTTGCGTGTGACCGTCATTTCCACGTCGGCCGGAAAAATCTGGCCGCGCACCTGCTCCAGCCTGTGCAGGATCTCCTCTGCGATCACGACGGCATTGGTGCCGGGACGCTTGGCGATCGCGAGAGAGACGGCAGCGGCACGTTCAAGCCCTTCCCCGACCCGACGGACATCGGTCACCCGGTTTTCGGCCGGCGAGGTGGCCAGGATGACGCTGGCCACATCCCGGACATAGACGGGACGGCCATCCCGGGCCGTCAGCAGGAGATTGCCGATCTCGGGCAATGTCTGAAGGGTCTGGCCCGCGATGAGAGGGTGCTGGCCGCCTTCGTCGCGGATCGTACCGACCCGGAACGAGCGATTGGCGCCTTCGATCTTGGCGACGAGCTGCTGAAGGGTGATGCCGAAGAGGGAAAGCCGCTCCGGATCCGGCTCGACGCGGAACTGTTCGGGTTGTTCCCCGACGATGTAAGTGAGCCCGATGTCGGACAGCTTGGACACTTCCACCTGAAGCTCGCGGGCGAGGCGGGTGAGGTCGTTTGCGGTCCAGCGCCCGGCAGCCTGCGGGCCCGGACGCAAGGTGACGACGACGATCGCGACATCATCGATGCCACGACCGACGATCAGCGGCTCGGGGATGCCGACCGGGATGCGATCCATGTTGGCGCGAACCTTGTCATGAATCCTCAGTATCGCGGCGTCGGAATCGGTTCCGACCTCGAAGCGGGCGGTGACGAGCGCCCCGTCGTCATCGGTCTGCGAGTAGACGTGCTCCACCCCGTCAATGCTCTTGACGATAGTTTCGAGCGGCTCCGTGACGAGCTTGACGGCGTCTTCCGCCCTCAGGCCGTTGGCGTTGACATGAATGTCCACCATCGGCACGGAGATTTGCGGTTCCTCCTCTCGCGGCAGCGTGACGAGGGCAATGAGGCCAAGGGCAAGCGCGGCCAACAGGAAGAGCGGCGTGAGCGGCGAGACGATAAAGGCGCGGGTAAGGCCGCCTGCGATTCCAGGCTTCATGGCAGCACTACCCGGTCGCCGGCGCGCAATCCGGAAAGAACCTCGATGCGCCTTGCATCATCGTCCCCGACGATCTCGCCAAGGATCACGGCGACATCCATTTCGCCGTTGTCCGCGGCGAGGCGCACATAGTCGATGCCATGCACCGTGCGGACTGCTTCGGGCGGGACGGCAAGTGCGGATCGCTTTCCCACCGGGATTGACACGAGCGTGCGCTCGTTGACGAAATAGTCGCCAATGCCCTCGATCTCGACGTCGGCGGACACGCGTCCGTCGGCAATTTCCGGATAAACCTTGCTGATGCGGCCCGAATGCACGGCTGGAAGCTCGCCGATGTCCTGCACCAGGCCTCGCTCGCCAATGGCGACCTCTGCGCCTTCCACGATCTCGGCAGCATGTCGTTCCGGCAAGGAAAGGCGCAGGTAATATGGACCCGGCGCGATGCGGGCCACATTCTCGCCGGCCATGACGACAGATCCGAGGGTTACGGGGACAGTAAGAACCCGGCCCGTTGCCGGAGCAAGAACCTCACCTTCCTTCGCACTTTGCTCGACGACCGCCTTTTCCGCCACCGCAGCTGCGACCTGATTGGTGGCGACCTCGAACTGCGTCCGGGCCTGATCGACGCGGGTCTGGGTTCCGGTGCCGGAAGCCCGCAGCTGCTCGGCGCGTTCGAGCTCGAGCCGAGCGTTCTCAAGTTGCGAGTTGAGCGCTTCGAGGCGGGCGTCGGCAGCCCTCAATTGCAGGGCCAGCTTGTCGTCGACGACCAGCGCAAGGACCTCGCCCTTGGTGACATGATCGCCCTCGCTGACGCGAACGTCCTGCACGACACCGCCGATCCGGGCGCGGCCCGGCACGACGATCCGGCTTTCGACGCGTCCGAAGACCGCCTTCATCTCGGCAACCATCAGGGGCTGCACAAGGAATTCGCCGGCCAGTGATGTCGAGACGACAAGAGGTGCCGCCGCGACAACGGCAGCGGCAAGGCGGACAGCAGCTCGAACCATGGATCTAACGCTCTTTCAGACAGCAATCTCAAGGGCTGCGCCGCTTGAGATTGCGGCAAGGGTGGGGTTGCTACGCCTACTCGAACGCGCAGCCCGTCTTTACGCCGAGCTTTCGGAAGACTATCGCTGCGGGGCAGAAGCCGGTGAGCGATGCCTGCAACAGATTCAGGCCGACAAAGGCATTCAACAGGAACCACCAGGGCGACACGTAAAAGCCGAGCGCAAGGGACACGAGAACCATGAACCCCGCGAACATCATCACCGCACGATCAAGTGTCATTTGAGCATTCCTTCTGTTGCCTGAGCCCACTGTGCGATCACACGCACGGGTTTCGCATTGATCCGGCTTCAAGGCGGCCGGACCAATGGCGGTCCTGCGATGCGCACGATCATGGAAAATCGTACCTTGCATATAACATTCAAAAATCATAAATTCAAGAGTATGAATGTTATGGATATGGCTCCCGCTGCCGAATCCGCTGCCGAGCTGATGCGCAGCCTTTCGCATCCGCAGCGTCTGCTGGTGCTTTGCGCCCTGGTGGATGGCGAGAAGTCGGTTGCCGAATTGCGCCAGGAGCTCGAGATCGAACAGGTGCCGATGTCACAGCAGCTGATGCGCCTGAGAGCGGACGGCCTCGTCGAGGCACGCCGCGAGGGAACGACCGTCTTCTACAGCATTACGCGGCCACAGGTCCTGACCGTGATCAATGCGCTCCACACCGCCTATTGCCAAAGGGAGCCGCCACGGGGCCGGCACGACGGCCAGACAGAAAGCGATGTGGCTGACGACTGACTGCCGGATGGCGGGAACCTTCACGATTCCCTGCAGCCCACAAAATGGCAGGAACCATCGGGGCCGCTCAGCTCCGTCAGGCAGCCATGCGGCCGTACTCATGCCCGGTAACGCTGTGCATGCCCTTTCGGCAAGGAATGATCGGCCCGATCCATGACGGCGCCCTTCACTTCGGTCAGATGGAAGGCGATGCCGGCATCCTTCAGGCGGCGATTCATCTCCTCAAGGCTTTCCAGCGCTGGCGTCGATGGCATTGACCGCCGAACACATCAGCACCACGTGGCGAACGTCGGGACGCTCGGCCACGAGCTCGGCGATGCGGTCCTCAAGATACCGGCTGTTGGCGCAATAGATCATTTCATCGTTTCTCCGAATCGATGAAATGATCTAACTATTTGTTTATACTGCATTTGTGCGACGCCAAATGTTTCCATTTGGCTGCAAAATGCTCTAGGGTCGAGACTCAATTGATCCACCATGTGATGATTGCGGCAATGAAGATTGCTGCGGCGAAGTTTGTTGCCAGCTTGTCGTACCGTGTTGCGA
>NZ_SNZF01000021.1 GCF_004363725.1 Aquamicrobium defluvii
TCAGGCCACAAGATGTTAAACGCTGTAGCCCACCCATCGCAGCTCCTGGCCGGGAGCCGCGATGGGGCTAATCTAGCAGGACTGAGACACATAAGATGTCTGATCCTGGGCTTTGACGGTGTAAATTTGTCACCATGCACGCCCGAGCGGACCAGGAATGCTCTCCGTGTTCAGGTCGGCGGCAGTGGCCTCGGGACTCTTGCCCGATGCAAACTCCCGAAAGATGCGGCGAACGACTTCGGCTTCCTCGGGAATGACCTCCCGATCGCCCCGGATAGGCTCGCCGTTTGCATCCAGCTTTTTGAGAACCTTGCAGCCATAGCAGAGCCCACCGCCTGCCGTGCCCCTCTCCACCCTGCCTCGCATCCACCGCTCTGGCGGAAGACGGCGGCGGCCTCCGCGCCTGTGACGAGGACCCTGAAGCATCCGCATGGTCCGTCACGAGACGCCGGCCGTGGTAAAGCGCGAGGCGGTTGCGAAACTTCATACAAGACGACTGTTCGCAGAACGGGCCTAAGCGCGCCTGCGGGAACAGTCCCTGTCGCGAAGGCCGATACCTTGCCGGGCATCGGCCGCCTCGGCCGGAACGTCGCCGCATCAGGCGATCGTCATGCGGTGCGACACGTTCTTGATGACGGTGTAGTGAGCCAATCCTTCGCGGCCGTAGCCGCTTTCCTTGACGCCGCCGAACGGTTCCTCGCGCATGGCGCGGGCATCGTCCGGCAGATCGACCATCACCGTGACCGGGAAGAAATAGCCGCGATTGCCGAGCCGTTCACCGCCGGCCAGCACGCGGGCGCCCCTGGCGCGGGCGTCGGCCACCAGCGTCTCCATCGCCTCGATGCGGCGATGGTTGGCCAGCGGCCCCATCTGGGTTGCTGCATCCAGCCCGTTGCCGACCGCGATGGCCCCGGCCTTTCCGGCGAACGCCCTGGTGAAGGCTTCATAGACACGCTCCTGCACGAAGAAGCGTGTCGGCGAGGTGCAGACCTGCCCGGCATTACGCGCCTTGCGCACCGCCGAGGTGATGGCTGCGGCAACGGGATCGACGTCGTCGCAGACGATGACCGGCGCATGCCCGCCGAGTTCCATCAGCACCGGCTTCATGTGCCGCGCCGCAAGCCCGGTCAAATGCTTGCCGACCGCTGTCGAACCGGTGAATGCCACCATCCGGACCTGGCTGTGCGGAATGAGATAGCCCGAAATATCCGCCGGCACGCCGAAGACCAGATTGAGACGCCGGCCGGTAGGCCCGCATCATGGAAGGCGCGCGCGATGTGGAAGGCGCTGGCCGGCGTTTCCTCCGCCGCCTTCATGATGATCGAGCATCCCGCCGCGAGCGCGCCGGCGATCCTGCGCGACGGCTGGCTCATCGGGAAATTCCAGGGCGAGAAGGCTGCGACCGTGCCGATCGGCTCATGATGCACGACGTATTTGAATCCCGGCTCGCTCGGAATGACGCGGCCATAGGTACGCTGGCCCTCGGCCGCATCCCATTCGAAAAACTCGCAGCCTCTGATAACTTCAAGACGCGCCTGCGCCAGCGGCTTGCCGTGCTCCACGTGATGTCATGGGCGATCTCGTCGATGCGTTCGCGCATGAGCCGGGCGGCCTTGAGGATCACCTCGGCGCTTCGCCGGCGAAACCCGGCGCCACACGCTGAAACCCTTTGCGGCGGCGTCGAGCGCCTCGTCGAGATCGGCGCGCGTAGCGACCGGCACCGCGCCGATAACGGTTTCATCGGCGGGGTTGAGCACCGGCAGCGTGTCGGGAGTCTTGCGCCAGGCGCCGCCAATATACAGCATGAGGTCGGGATAGTGCTTGGTCATGATAGTCTCCATCATCTCCCGGCAGCTAATGCGCCAGAGGGGCGACCTGGCTTTCGACAAGCCGCAAAAGGTTGAGGGCGACCATGCGCTGCTGACGCTCGCGGCGATGCAGGTGGGCACTCCGGTGGCGCCGCTCTCGCCGACCTATTCGCGCCTTCCGGAGGCCCGGCACCAGCTGAGCGCCTGTCTGGACGTGTTGATGCCCGGGCCGGTCATGGTCGAGTGCGCCGCGGAGTTCGGCGATGCCCTGACCCTGGTGCCCGCCGGGGTCGAGGTGGTGGCGGTCCGCGGCCAGGCGACGGGGCGTGATGCCACGCCGTTCGAGACCCTGCTGGAGGACCCCGAGCCGGCGCGGGTCGATGCGGCCTTTGCCGCTGTCGATCCCGACGCACCGGCCAAGATATTGTTCACTTCCGGCTCGACCGGCGGGCCGAAAGCCGCGATCGTCACTCACCGAATGATGTGCTCGGATGCGGTGGCGCAGCGGCAGTTGCTGGCCTTTCTGGCCGAACGCCCGCCCGTGGTGGTGGACTGGCAGCCCTGGCATCATTGTGGGGGGGGGGCGAATTCCAACTACCATGCTGCGCTGCTGAATGGCGGCAGCTATTATATCAACAGCGGAAAGCCTACCACGGAAGAGGCCTTCGCGCCGACGCTGCACGCGCTGAAATCGGTCTCGCCGACGATCCATTTCAACGTGCCGCAGGGCTATGCGATGCTGGCTTTCCATCTGGAGCGCGATCCGGCCTTGCGTGCGGCGTTCTTTGCCGACCTCGACTGTCTGGCCTATTCCGCCGCCGCGATGCCGGGGCCGGTGTGGGATGCGCTGGCGGGTTGGGGGCAGCAGGTGCGCGGGGTCCGGCTGCCAATGATTTCCTGCTACGGCATGACGGAACTGGCCCCGATGCACACCGCGCTGCACTGGTACAAACAGCGCCCCGGCCTGATCGGCCTGCCGATCCCGGGGTCCGAGGTGCTGCTGCTGCCGGTTGTCGGCGGCTACGAGCTGCGCGCCCGCGGCCCGAATGTCTCGCCGGGCTATTTCCGCAACCCCGCACTGACCGCCGAGGCCTTCGATGCCGAGGGCTGGTTTGTCACCGGGGATCGGGTCAGTTTCGTCGATCCCGACGATCCGGCCCGCAAAAATCTGGTCGCCGCACTCTATGATGACACCAACCCCCAACTGCTGATACCCGAACACTTTTAGAGCGGCTGAGCAAGTCAGGCGTGTTCGAGGTCTGCTTCGATCACCTCGCCGGGCTGTCGTCGTCGGCGCATCCGGTGCAGATGTTCGACAGCACCATCGTGTGTGCCCATGTCTGGGCAGCCGGCGCCAAAGGGGGCAGAAGGGGCAGGCGCCCGGTCGGTCGCGCGGTGGCTTCTCAACCAAAATCCACCTGAAGACGGACTTTGACGGTCATCCGATCGTCTTCGACCTGACCGGAGGCGAAAAGGGGGACGCACCGCCCTTCCCGATCCTGCTCAATCTTGGCCTCGGCGCCGATCCGAGGGCGGCCGCCGCCGTCAAGGGCTACGCCAGCAAGGCCAACCGGCAGGCGGCGCGGTCACGCACCATCATCCCGGTCATTCCACAGAAGGCCTACAAGAAGGACAGCGCCCGCTTCCTTGTGAAGGCCGGCTACAAGGGTCGCGCCCGCATCGAACAGACCGCCGGCAAGCTCAAGCGCTTCAAGCGGGTCGCGCTACGCTGCGAGAAAACGAAACGAAATTTCGCGTCCATCGTTTGCTCTCGCAGCAGGATCCATATTGGTCAAATCCGTCCACACAACCTAACAATCTGGCTCGACAGTTAAATCGTCAATGCAGCCTGGGATTGGAGCTCCGCTGCTGTGCAAGATTGCGCAATTTTCTTGGCGCAAGCCTACGCCGGGGAACGCCGGCCGGGAGTGGCGCCCGCTTTGTCGTCACATCCCCTATCCCGTAGCGCGAGCCAGCTCAGGCCGGAAGCTCGCCATGCTCCGCCAATACGTGGCATGCGACAAGTCGCCCTTGCACCATTGACGGCACCGGCGGCACCATGCGGCATTTGTCCTGCACGAAAGGGCAGCGGGGGTGGAATGAACAGCCCGACGGAGGACTGATCGGGTTCGGCACGTCGCCTGCGATCGCAACCCGCTTCACCGCTGCGCCTCCCACATCGGGCACCGCCGAAAGCAGCATACGGGTGTAGGGATGCAGAGGTTGCCCGAACAGCAATTGCGAGTCGCCGGTTTCCACCAGCCGGCCGAGATACATGACACCCAGCCTGGTTGACATGTGGGCCACCACCGCCAGGTTGTGGCTGATCAGCAGATAGGTGAGACCCAGCTCCTCTTGCAGGTCACGCAGCAAATTGAGGATCTGCGCCTGCACCGAAACGTCCAGGGCCGAGGTCGGCTCGTCGCACACTATGAGGTCCGGGCTGCTGGCCAGCGCCCTTGCGATCGATATCCGTTGCCGTTGGCCTCCCGAGAACTCGTGCGGATATTTACGGCCGTCGCCGGGAGCGAGGCCGACCTGGACGAGCAATTCATCGACCCGCTTCTGCACCGCCTGACGATCGGGCAGGAGACCATGGGTGCGGATCGGCTCGGCGATGATCTGCGACACCCGCCAGCGCGGATTCAGACTCGCATAGGGATCCTGGAAGATCATCTGCATCCGGCGTCGTACAGGCAGCATGACCTTGCGGCCGCGCATCTGGGCGATGTCGACACCGTCGAAAAGAACCTGCCCCGAGGTCGGCTTGTAGATGCCCACGATACATCGCGCGACCGTCGATTTGCCGCAGCCCGATTCGCCAACAAGACTGAATGTCGTCCCCCGAGCGATCTCTATATCGAGACCGTCTATGGCTTTCAGATACTGTTGGTGGCCCAGCAGTCGCCCGGCAACGGATCTGGTGAGATCGAACTGCTTTCGCAGGTCCTTCACCACCAGTTGAGGAGTGGAGGCGGCCCGGTCCGGCCGCTGGGTTTGGGCCACCATCATGTTTCTGCCTGCGGCAAGGCCGGATAGAGATGACATGCCGCATGGCCTGCTCGCGCCGGGCGCAGTTGCGGGCGTTCAACCCGGCATATGTCCATCACGCGTGGACAGCGCGGATTGAAGGCGCATCCGGACGGTACGGCGTCGAGCCGCGGCATGTTGCCGTCGATCTGCACAAGGCGGCGCGCCCTGTCGCCCAGCTTCGGAATGGCGCTCATGAGACCCGCCGTATAGGGATGGGACGGGGAGTCGATGACCTGCCGAACCGGGCCGATCTCGACGATGCGGCCGGCATACATCACGGCGATACGGTCGGCGACTTCTGCGATAACCCCCATATCGTGCGTGATCAGCATGATGGCCAGGCCGCGCTTGCGCACGAGGTCCTGCAACAGGGCCAGCACCTGTGCCTGAATGGAGACGTCCAGTGCAGTGGTGGGCTCGTCGGCGATCACCAGCCTGGGGTCGGCGCACAGCGCCAGCGCAATCACCACCCGCTGGCGCATGCCGCCGGAAAATTGATGCGGATAGCTGTCTATGCGCCGCTCAGGCGCCGGTATGCCCACATCGCGCAGCAGTTCGATGCCGCGCTGGCGGGCAGCCGCGGCGCTCATGTCGAGATGGGATGTGATGGTCTGGACCAGTTGCTTGCCGACGGTCAGCAGCGGGTTCAGGCTGGTCTGCGGATCCTGGAAAATGAGCCCGATCTCGCGGCCGCGTATGCGCCGCATCCGGGTCCGGTCCAGATTGTCGATACGCTGTTCGCCGAGTCTGATCTCGCCAGCCGTCACGCGGCCGGAATCGGGAAGCAGGCCCACGATGGAAGCGCCCGTCAGCGACTTTCCTGCACCGGATTCCCCTACGATGCCGAGCACCTCGCCAGGACGGATGGCGAAGGAAACGTTGTCAAGGGCGGTCAAAGTGCCATGCCTGCTGAAAAACTGGACTGTCATGTCCCGTACATCGAGCAAGGGCGCTGCCTCGGACGCAGTTTTGTGGGCTGCCGCCTCTTGCATCATCAGTTCAGCCTCGGATTGAGGACGTCGCGCAGCCAATCGCCGAGCAGGTTCACGGAGATGACGAGAGCCACGAGGGTCACACTTGGGAATGTTGCGATCCACCACTCGCCGCTGAACAGGAAATCGTTGCCGATCCTGATCAGCGTGCCGAGCGACGGCTGGGTTGGCGGGACCCCGACGCCGAGGAAGGACAGCGTGGCTTCCGTGACGATCGCAAGAGCCAGGCCGATCGTGGCGATGACCAGAACCGGGCTGGCGACGTTCGGCAATATGTGCCGCAGCATGATCAGCAGCGGATGCACGCCGGTTACCTGTGCGGCCTGCACATATTCCTTGCTCCTCTCGACCAGCGTCATGCCGCGTACGGTGCGTGCGTACTGGACCCAGTTGGAGAAGCCGATTGCCGCGATCAGCACGAACACCGCAATGTCGCTGTGAATGTCACGGGGCAGGGCCGTGCGCACAATACCGTCGATCAGCAGAGCTATCAGGATCGCAGGGAATGTCAGCTGGATCTCGGCAAACCGCATGATGACGGAATCGAGCATGCCGCCAAAATAGCCGCTGATCATGCCGAGCGGAATTCCGATCGCCATGGAAAGCGCAACCGAGGCGAATCCCACCATCAGCGAGACCCGCGTCCCGTACATGATGGCGGAAAGCACGTCACGCCCCTGATCGTCTGTGCCAAGGGGATAGATCCACTGGCCGCCGGCTTCCCACGCCGGCGGCGTCAATGCATCGAACAGTTCCAGCGAAGCCAGATCAAATGGGTTGTGCGGGGCAAGCGCGTCCGCGCCGACGGCGGCGACCACGACAACGGCCACAACAATCGCGGCGGCAACCACTACCCTCGAGTGAAGGAAGCTGTATCCGAGGTCGGAATTTGCGAAGCGTCTCAATATCGACATGTCAGAGACCCCCCATGCTGCGCAACCGGGGATCGATCACATAATATAGCATGTCCACAAGCAGGTTGATGACCACGAAGATCAGCGCGATCAGGATCAGATAGGCAGCCATCACCGGCACGTCGGCGAAGGTGACGGACTGAATGAACAAAAGACCCATGCCAGGCCACTGGAACACGGTTTCGGTAACGATCGCGAAAGCGATGACCGAACCGAGTTGCAGGCCAACGATGGTGATGACAGGCACCAGCGTGTTGGGCAGGGCGTAGCCGAATTGAACCAGCCTTTCCCTCAGGCCCCGGGCACGGGCGAACTTGATGAAATCGGCCTGCAAAACCTCCAGCATCTCCGAGCGCACCAGACGCACGATGAGGGTCATCTGGAAGATGGCCAGCGTGATCGTGGGCAGGATGAGCGCCTTGATGCCGGACCATGTCCGAAGGCCGGTTCCCCACCATCCCAGCTGCACCACCTGCCCGCGACCGAAAGAAGGAAGCCAGCCCAGCTTCACGGAAAAAATCATGATCAGCAGGATGCCGGCAAGGAAGGTCGGCAGCGAGATTCCGATGAGCGACCCCGTCATCAGCGCCTTTGAAACCAGGCTGTCGCGGTTGATCGCCGTCTGGATGCCAATCGGAATACCAAGCCCGACTGCCAGCACCATCGCGAAGAAGCTGAGTTCCAGTGTGGCCGGGAGGCTCTCTGCGATCAGGTCGATCACCGGCCGCGACTGTCGGTACGACACACCGAACTCGCCCTGGACCGCCCGTCCGATGAAGCGGGTGAACTGAACGATGACGGAATCGTTGAGGCCCAGCCGCTCGCGCATATCGAGCCGCTCGGCTTCCGTCGCTTCCTGTCCGAGCATGTTGTTGACCGGATCGCCTATGAAACTGAAAAGAGAAAAGGCGATAAAGGCAACCGCAAACAGGACGATCAGCGATTCAACCATACGCCTCAGCAACATGCCCAACATGGTCGGCGGTCCTTTGCTGCTCGTCAGGGACGCGCGGCCACATCCGCAGTGGAAAGATAGACCGGCAGTCCGAGCACGTCGTTCGAATAGCCGCCGACGAAGCTGCGATAGCGGCCTTCCGTCCCATCCCATTGATGCCGCTCGATCCGGCCGATATCGGAGCCGTAGAGATGCAGACTGACCGATCTGTCGCCTTCGGCACATTCGACCTGATGGAAGGCGTTGATCTCGGGAGCGGCAAGCGTCACGATCCCCGGCGGGCGTAACCTGCTGCCCTTTTCCACGGGTGCCGACGACAGATCGGCAGGCGCGTCGTAATAGCGCTCCAGTTCCGTCCCCTCAAGGCAGGTGAAGACACCCCAGCTCAGATGATTGTGCGTCACCGCCGCCTGCCCGGCCATGAAAATGTCGAGCACGATGGAGAGATCGGAGGCGGGAGAAAGATAGAGCAGGTATGAAGCATAGTCCGCATCCGGCTGCAACTGCATGTAGCGCAGGTCGGGCATTCGCCAGCTTGCCGCGAAATCGCCCGTCAGCCGGGCGATTTCGCCCTGAACGTCGCCATCGGCATCGACAGCTGCCTGGCAAGCCGCCGCGAAATCGCGGAATGCCTGGTCGCCGCAAGACAGGGCGGGGGAAAGTGTGTGGCTCATTTCCATACCTGTTTTGCAACACGCAGAAAGTTGCCGCCCAGAATGCCTCGGATGGCGTCGTCGGAATAGCCTTTCTTCAGCATCAGTTCGGTCAACATCGGCAGGTCTTCCGGCGGCATGAAGTCCATGAGCGCGACATCGTAGCCGTAACTGCCCATGTTCTTCGTCGGTGCGTAATACTCCGGCTGGCGTTGCATGCGCTGGGTCGTCAGCTCCGGCTGATATACATAATCCAGACCAATGCCGACGTGCTCCGGGCCGACGAGCTGCACCATATAGTCGATGTGTTTCATCACCTCTTCAGGGGAAGCGTCGTTGCTTGCATTGACGATCGGCCCCCAGCCGCAAACGCCTATGACGCCGCCGGTCTCCGCACAGGCTTTGATCTGCGCATCGGTGATGTTGCGTGGATGGTTGAACATGCGCTTCGGATTCGAGTGAGAAAAGATCACGGGCTGGCCATAGATCTCCATCGCTTCCATGGTCGAGCGCTCGCCCGTATGCGTGCAATCCAGCATCATGCCGACGCGCGACATCTCCTTCACCAGCTTCTGGCCGAAGGTGCTGAGCCCGGCGTCGCCGTCCTCATGGCATCCATCGGCGGAAATGTTGCGGCGGTTATGGGCCAGAAGCGCCTGCTTCACCCCAAGATCGTAATAGAACTGCACGAGGTTGAGATCGCCCGGCTCTTCGCGCAAGCCGCCATGCATGGGATTGCAGCCCTGGAAATGGAAGCCAACTGCGAGCTTGCCTTCCTTGCGCGCACGCTCGATGTCCTCGAAGCGCTCCACGAGGATGCATGTATCAGCCATTGTCTCCTTGATGAAGCGCCGCTCACCGGCCAGATAATGGACTGCGGTGGAGACCAGGCCGCCACTGTCGCCCGCTGCGGTCAGGCTCACATAATTGGCGCCTGATGCCAGGTAGCGCGGAAGGCACTCTTTCTTCTTCTGCCGGTCGGAATGCATGATCTCCATGGAAATCCACGAGATGCAGCACTCCCACACAAAGGATTCGCTGTGGAGCCTGGCTGCTTTCTCGGATACGCCCCATTTCCTGGCAAGTTCGCTAACCGACATCATTCCTTGTCCTTTTCAGTTTGTCTCGAGGGCAGCCTGTTCACGCCATGCCTCATGAGCAGGAGCGCCCTTTGCGCGGGCGCTCCGAAGCCCGTTCTCAATCGGCCTTGCGAACACCGGCCCAGCGAAGCGAGCCGTCGGAATTCACCTCGACATCGCCGACGGCCTTTGTCGAGGCAAAGAAGATGGGCGGATAGTGCAGCGGGACGAAAAGCCGCTCGGCATCCAGAATATCCCATGCCTTCTTCGTCAGCTCGTCGCGGACGACAACATCCGACTCCGAGTTGATCTGCTTCACGAGCTCGTCAAGTTCGGGATTGCAATAACCGCTGATCGCAAATCCGCGCTGGCCTTCGGGTTTGCACCCTGCCAGGTCGCTCATCGTGTTGGATGCCGCCCATCCATTATTGCCCCAGCTGAAGCGGTAGAAGCTGGCACCGCCGCCAAGCAGCGCGCTCAGGAACTGGGTGGACGGCCGCGATTGCAGGTCGATCTGAATACCGGCGCGGGCCAGCATGGCGGCCACCGCCTCGCAGGTTGCCGCATCGCCGATGTCACGGTCGTTCGAGCATTCCATCGGCGCCTTGAACCCATCCGGATAGCCGGCTTCGGCGAGCAGTTCCCTGGCCTTCGCCAGGTCGTAGGGCAGGCGTGGGCGGTTCGGGTCATAGCCGATGACGCCGGGCGGCACGATCATGTTCGCGACCGAACCGTTGCCTCGCATCACCACACGATTGATCGCATCGGCATCGATGGCCTGATAAACGGCCGTGCGCACCCTTACATCCTTGAAGGGGTTGGGGCCTCTGCTGACGTCCTTGCCGAGATTGTCGCTCGTGGCGTCGAAGCCAAGGAACACGCCGCGCGCTTCCTGGCCCTTCCACACAGTGGTGTCGCTGCCGGCTTCAAGCCGCGCGACGTCCTGCATTGGCGCGGGAACGATCAGATCGACCTCACCCGACAACAGCGCGGCGACGCGCGAGGCATCCGAAGAGATCGGCACCAATGTGACGCGATCGATATTGCTCTTCACATTGGCTGCATTCCAATAGTCCGGGTTGCGCACGGCGGTGGTCTGGCGACCCGGATCGCGGCGCTCCAGAATGAAAGGCCCGGTGCCGTTCTCCTCCACCAGCGCGGCGTTGGACTGTTCCTTGCCAACATCGGCCGGCGCCAGGGCGTTGTTTTCCTCCGCCCAGGACTTTGACAGCATCGGCAGCCTGTCGAACATGTTGATCAGGAAGGGACGCGGAATATCCGTGATGACGTCAAATGTATGATCGTCGATCTTCTCGACGCCCGTCACTCCGCGAACCACGCTCTTTGCGCGTGAACTCGGTACGGTCGCCCGCATGATGGAGAACATGGCGTCTTCAGCGCCGAAATCGCGGCCGTCATGGAACTTGACGCCTTTCCTCAACTGGAATCGCCATCTGGTCGGCTCGACCTGCTCCCAGCTTTCGGCCAGGACAGGAATGAAGTCCTTGCCGTCATAGTCCAGCAGCGGATCATAGAAATTCAGCACGAAGCGGATCGTGTTGGCATCCCAGTTGGCGCTGCTATCCAGCGATGCCGGATCCGCCTTGTAGGCGACACGCAGTTCGGCAGCCCCTGCCGACGCGGCAGTAAAAAGCATCAACACACTGGTGCAAGCAGAAAGATAGAATTTTTTCATTGTTCCTCCAGTTCACCACTCTGGTTGCGGCCACACCCGGCCAACCTTCCAGGGGAGTTCTTATCTGGCATTCTTGCAGTGCTGCACCCCGAGGTTTCCAGCCCCATGGGGCCTGCTTCCCCGGCGCGGGGCGGGTAACCGTTCTCCCATTCTGAGCGTGACAAATGGGTGACCATGTGCTTGTCTTTATGCGACGCTTCCATGACGATAGGCGACCGTATTGATGCAAGCACAGGAACGCCGCGCAACCAGCCCCCACCACAATCTTTCATGGGCGGGCGAACATCGGGGGCTCGCAATGCGCGTCGGGTACCTGCTTGTTCCGTCGTTCGCATTGCTGCCTTACGCCGCAGCGATCGAGCCGTTGCGGGCGGCCAATATCGTCGCGCGGCAAGAATTGTTCACCTGGGTTCACCTGACGCCGGACGGCCAGCCCATCAAGGCGTCCAACGGCGTCACCATCGTTCCCGAATTCCGGGTCGGGGAAACATACGATCTGGACGTCGTCATGGTCTGCGCCGGCTCGGGTGTTGAGAACTTTCACCATGCGCCCACCTTCGCCTGGCTGCGGACCCTGGCGCGGCAGGGGGTTGTGCTGGGAGGGATTTCCGGGGGAGCCTATGTGCTGGCGCGCGCGGGCCTGCTCGACGGCTACCGTTGCACGATCCACTGGGATCATATCGCCGGCATCGTCGAAGAATTTTCCGATCTCGACATTACCGGCAAGCTTTTCGAGGTGGATCGCGATCGTTTTACATGTTCGGGCGGCATCTCACCGCTCGATCTTCTGCACTACCTGATGAAGACGTGGCACGATCCGCATCTTGCGGCCACCATGTCAGACTGGTTTCTCCACACCAGCGTCAGGCCCGGCGATGCCCCACAGCGTATGGACATCGTGCAGCGGACAGGGATCAGGCATGGGAAACTGCTCAAGGTAATCTCCACGATGGAGCAGCGGCTGGAGGAGCCGGCCTCGCGCCGTGAACTGGCAAGGATGGCGGGTCTTTCGGTCCGGCAACTGGAGCGCCTGTTCCAGTCGCATGCCAACACCACTCTCGCCAGCTACTACCTGAAATTGCGGCTGGAGCGCTCGCGCAATCTTTTGCAGCAGACGACGATGTCGGTGCTTGAGGTGGCTCTGTCTTGCGGTTTCACCAGTGCTAGCCACTTCTCCCGCGCCTACCGCAGCCATTTCGGCCATCCTCCGACGCAGGAGCGCACACGCGACAGATCCTCGACCGCGACGCTTTAAGTCATACGAGCGTCGTTTGCGGTCAATCCGCACTGGCACCATTTCAGCATAGTCTACATCCGAAACCGATATCCGGCTGCAGGTTGAAACGGTGCGCTACTCCATCATTTCGGTTCTTTCCCAAGGGCTTCGTGGTCAGAAAGGCTGGACGCGGGCCTGGCGCGATGCCGAACCCAGGCCGCAATATGACGTCGTAATCGTCGGCGGCGGCGGCCATGGCCTGGCTACGGCCTATTATCTGGCGAAAGAGCACGGCATCTCCAATATCGCGGTTCTGGAGAAGTCCTATATCGGTTCCGGCAATGTCGGCCGCAACACGACGATCATCCGATCGAACTACCTTCATCCGGCCAATGCGCGATTTTATGAATGGTCGCTGAAACTGTGGGAAGGTCTTGAGCAGGACCTCAACTACAACGTCATGGTCAGCCAGCGCGGCGTGCTGAACCTGTTCCATTCCGACGGCCAGCGCGACGCATTCGCGCGGCGCGGCAACGCGATGCGGCTGAACGATATCGACGCCGGCTTGCTGGACGAGGCCGAAGTCAGAAGGCTCCTGCCTTATCTCGATTTCGACAATGCCCGCTTCCCGATCCGCGGCGGACTGTTGCAGCCGCGGGGCGGAACGGTCCGGCACGATGCGGTCGCCTGGGGGTATGCGCGCGGTGCCGACCGGCGCGGCGTCGACATCATCCAGAACTGCGAGGTGACCGGCATCCGCATCGAGCGGGGAAGGGTGGCCGGCGTCGAAACGAACCGCGGTTTCATACGGGCAGGAAAAGTCGCGCTCTGCTGCGCCGGGAACTCTTCGCAGGTGGCCACGATGGCCGGACTGCGCCTGCCCATCGAGAGCCATGTCATGCAGGCTTTCGTGACCGAGAGCGTGAAACCGCTGGTCGACATGGTCGTGACCTTCGGCGCCGGACATTTCTATATCAGTCAGTCCAATCGGGGCGGCCTGGTCTTTGGCGGCGATATCGACGGCTACAACTCCTATGCGCAACGCGGCAATCTGCCGACCGTCGAGGCTGTCATGGAATCGGCAATGGCGCTCATGCCCGGCCTTGGACGCCTGCGCGTGCTTCGCCAATGGGGCGGGCTGATGGACATGTCGATGGACGGCAGCCCCATCATCGGCCTTACGCCCGTCGAGGGCATCTACCTCAACGCCGGCTGGTGCTATGGCGGCTTCAAGGCAACGCCGGCCTCGGGCTGGTGCTTCGCATGGACCATCGCCCGCAACCAGCCACACGAGCTGAACGCCCCCTTTCGCCTGGACCGCTTCGCCAGCGGTCACGTCATCGACGAAAAAGGTGCCGGGGCGCAGCCCAACCTTCACTGAGGACCGATGCGCATTCATTGCCCCTACTGCGGAGAACGCGGCGTCGAGGAGTATTCCTATCGTGGCGACGCCACCGTGAGACGACCGGATGCAAACGGGCCGGACGCTCTTGAGCGCTTCGTCGAATATCTTCATCTACGCGACAATCCGGCCGGATCGCACCAGGAATTCTGGCAGCATCTGCATGGCTGCCGGGCCTGGCTCGTCGTGCAAAGAGACGTTCGCACACACGCGATCGAGAGCGTGATCGCAGCTTCGCGGCGGGTGGCCCGATGATGACTGAAACGCAGCCATTCCGGCTTGCCACCGGCGGCCTCGTCGATCGTGCGGCACCGCTCAATTTTTCCTTCGACGGACGCGCGATCACCGGCTTCGCCGGCGACACGCTGGCCTCGGCCCTGCTTGCCAACGGCGTCCGGCTGGTCGGCCGTTCCTTCAAATATCACCGGCCGCGCGGCATCCTTTCGGCCGGTGTCGAAGAGCCGAACGCGCTGGTCGAGCATCGCAGCGGGTCGCGGCGCGAACCCAACAGCCGCGCCACTGTACTGGAACTCTATGACGGACTGGTCGCCACCAGCCAGAACCGCTGGCCCTCGCTCAGATGCGACCTGCTCTCGGTCAATTCCTGGGTCTCCTCCTTTATCGCCGCCGGCTTCTACTACAAGACTTTCATGTGGCCCGCCTCCTTCTGGGAACGCATCTACGAGCCGATGATCCGGCGCGCGGCCGGGCTGGGCCGCACCGCGCCAGCCCACGATCCCGATACATATGAAAAAGCCACGGCATTCTGCGATGTGCTTGTCATCGGCGGTGGGCCTGCCGGAATCGCTGCCGCCGTCGCTGCCGGCAGAACCGGAGCGCGCGTCATCCTGTGTGATGAGGATTTCGTCCTCGGTGGAGGATTACTGGGCGACAAGGCCGACATCGATGGCGGGAGCGGTGTCGACTGGACCAGAACAATGGCCGGGGAACTGGCCGCCATGCCCGAGGTCTCGGTGATGGGCCGGACTTCCGTCACCGGCGTGTATGACGGCGGCGTCTTTGGCGCGGTGCAGCGGGTGAGCGATCACCTGCCGGAACCACTTCCCCACCAGCCGCGACTGCGCTTCTGGCGCATTGTCGCACGGCGTTCCATCCTTGCCGCGGGCGCGATCGAAAGACCCATAGCCTTCGGCAATAACGACAGGCCGGGAGTGATGCTGGCAGGCAGCGTCCGCACCTATATCAACCGCTATGGAGTGGCGCCCGGCCGGCGTGCGGTCATCTTCGCCAACAATGACGGCGCTGCGGGGACGCTT
Organism: Aquamicrobium defluvii; assembly: GCF_004363725.1. Classification (GTDB taxonomy): domain Bacteria; phylum Pseudomonadota; class Alphaproteobacteria; order Rhizobiales; family Rhizobiaceae; genus Mesorhizobium; species Mesorhizobium defluvii. The sequence goes on from NZ_SNZF01000021.1 coordinate 15,026, forward strand.
GACGACCTGGCGGCCGCCGGCGTTGACGTCGCTGCGGTGGTGGACAGCCGCGACGGCAGCTCTGCGGCGGTCTCTGTGGCGGCGGCGAGACATGGCGTGGTCATGCATGCGGGAGCCATGGTCACGCAGGCTTACGGCGGGCACGGGCTGCGGTCTGTCGAGATCCTTACCTCGGATAGACAGAGGGAGCGGATCTCCTGCGATCTGCTCGCCATGTCCGGGGGGTGGAACCCGACAATTCATCTGACCTCCCATCTTTCCGGCCGGCCCAGATGGGACGAAGCTGCCGCAGCCTTCCTTCCCGGTTCGCTTCCGCCAGGCATGACGGTCGCGGGAGCGGCCACGGGCAATGCCGATCTCAACGCATGTCTCGCTTCGGGAGCGGCAACCGGTCTAGCTGCCGCCCACGATTGCGGCTTCAGCGGCCGGTTGCCATCCTGGCGCGGTCATGGAAGCGGCGACGGGCAGTGCCATCAGCCCGTCCGTCCGCTGTGGCGGGTTCCGGGCGCGCGTGGCAAAGCCTTCATCGACTTTCAGAGCGACGTGACGACCGACGACATCGATCTTTCGGTGCGCGAGGGCTTCGGCGCTGCGGAACATGCGAAGCGCTATACGGCGCTGGGCATGGCGACGGACCAGGGCAAGACTTCGAACGTGGCGGCGCTGGGCATCCTGGCGGAAATCACCGGCACGGACATAGCGTCTCGGGGAACGACCACCTTCCGGCCGCCTTACACTCCGGTCGCCATCGGCGCGCTTGCCGGCCACGCACGCGGCATGGACTTTCATCCGCGCAGATTGTCCCCGGCTCATCCATTCGAAACCGAACAGGGGGCCGTGTTCGTGGAGGCCGGCGCCTGGCTGCGCGCCCAGTATTATCCGCGCCCCGGCGAGACCTGGCTGCAAAGCGCCGAGCGTGAGGTCCGTACCGTGCGTGGCGGTGCCGGCATCTGCGATGTTTCAACCCTCGGCAAGATCGACATTCAGGGTCCTGATGCCCGAGCCTTCATCGAGCGCATCTACTGCAACAATTTCGCCGGTCTGAAGCCGGGACGGGCCCGCTACGGGCTGATGCTGCGCGAAGATGGCTTCGTGCTGGATGACGGCGTGACCATGTGCTTCAGCGACACTCATTTCGTCATGTCGACAACAACGGCCAATGCGCCCGTCGTGATGCAGCATATGGAATTTCATCACCAGTGCGTGTGGCCGGAGCTGGATGTGCAACTGACGTCGGTTACGGAACAGTGGGCTCAGTTTTCAGTCGCGGGCCCGCTATCGCGCGAATTGCTGCGGCGCGTGGTCGACCGGCAGCACGACATCGCCAACGAGGCCTTTCCGTTCATGTCGGCGGCCCAGGTCACGGTCGCAGGTGTCACCGCCCGGCTGGCTCGCGTATCGTTCTCGGGTGAACTTGCCTACGAGATCGCGATTCCCGCTCAATATGGGGATTCGCTGCTGCGCGAACTGATGAGGCAAGGTGAAGCCTTCGGCGTCTGCCTGTACGGAACCGAAGCGCTGGCGATCATGCGCATCGAAAAGGGCCATGTCGCCGGCGGTGAGCTTAACGGCCACACCACGGCCGCCGATCTTGGCCTGGGCAAGATGATGTCTGCCAAAAAGGATTATGTCGGGCGTATCCTGGCGCAACGCCCCGCCCTGCGCGATCCCGAACGCCCGACCCTCGTGGGGCTGCTCCCACTCGACCACGGAAGTCAGGTGCGTGCTGGCGCGCACCTTGTCGCGTCAGGCCGGGCGGCAAATCTGGAAAACGACGAAGGATATGTGACCTCCAGCGCCTTCTCGCCCATGCTTGGGCGCTGGATTGCGCTCGGCCTGCTGGCGTCGGGGAACAACAGGACCGGAGAGATCGTCAGGGCATGCGATCCACTGCGCGGCACCGAAAGTCTCGTCGAAATTTGCAGTCCGCAGTTCTACGATCCCACAGGTGAGCGTCTTCATGGCTGATCTGCACCCCGTCGTTCAACCCTTGCTGTCGCGCTCTCCACTCGATGACGGTTTCGATCCTCCGGGGAGCCAGGCTAATTCCACCGCCCCCGGAGTCACGATCCGTCTGGTGAGGGACCGGTCTGCAACCCTGATTGCATCGGGTCCCCGATCTGCCGCTGCCCTTGAGCGTCGTCTGCACGAGGCTTTGGGAATCGCGCTGCCGGGGCCAGGGCGGTGCTCGCAGAAGGATGGTATCAGGGTTCTCTGGCAGGGACCGGCGCGCTGGCTGGTCCTGGCCGGCGCTGAGTCGGGGACAGAGGAGCGGCTGCGGGCAATTGTCGGCCGCGATGCTGCGGTGATCGACCAGAGCGGCGCGCTGGTTTCGCTTCATCTCGAAGGCAGTCGTGTTCGCGCGGCGTTGTCGAAAATACTGCCGATCGATCTGCATCCTCGCGTCTTTGCGCGCGACGACACGAGATCGACGGCGGCAGGCCATATAGGCATCCAGATCGTCTGTGTAGAAGACACGCCGTGCTATCTGCTTCTCATCCCACGCAGCACGGCCCCCGACTTCGCACGATGGCTGATCGCCTCCTCAGCCGAGTTCGGCGTCGGAGTCGAGTAGCACGCCGCGCAAGATGAAGACGTCAGTGACATGCCGCGAGAACAACTCGGCAACACGCGCCGTCTTCCCCGCGCAACTGGGGTGTTGCATCGGTTTCGGGATAACGACATGCGTAAAACAGGGGCTTAAAGCGTAAGGAGCGAATCTGAAAGATCGCGACACGCTTTAGGCATTCGGATACCCGATCTGCGCCGTGCGGCCGGCCAGGCGAAGCCGGGTGTCCTGCACAACCTCTTCGCCCCCGTCGCGATCGCCGACGAGGCGGGAGGCATAACGTAACAGGTCCCGATGATGCCAGCGGAACAGGTTAGCCAGCCAGTTGTTGACACGTCCTGTCATTCTTGTCCCCGGACAGTGGGCATGACGCCATGCCGGTCGATCGGCGACCCCCGGCCGGCGCCACAGGAACCCGCGTCCCGCTGACGACCCCGAACGAGAGCGGAACACGCACACTCCCCCGAAAGCCTGTGTTCAATAATCAGGTTTTTGTCAGTTCCTGCGTTCCTGCCCGCACGGTGCGTCCGGCCGGCATTTCCGGACGGGCCCGTTGCTTTCGCCTCAGTCGAAGCGGCCGCCGATGAGACGGCTCCATTCCTCGCCGGCAAGCCCGTTGAGAAACGCCTGGCCGCCGAGCATGGCTTCGAGGAGCACCGGGTCGCGCGAGTGGACGATGGTGTTCGTCGCGGGAAGAAACGCGATGCGCCGTGTCAGCATCGCGGTCATCAGCGCCGGCTGGCTGCGTCCGCGCAGGGCCGCGACGCCGCAGGAAGCGGCATGATCGGTCAGGCAGTCGATCACCGCGCCTTCCTGTCCCGGACGGGCCACGACCTGCATGACGCGAGCTATGGAGCCCTTCTGCGGATAGTATGCGAAGCCTCCCACCAGGGCGCCGCTCGCGGTCGTCACGCTGGCCAGCTTCAGCTCGCCCTGATCCGGCTTTTGCGCAGCGTCGCCCAGCATGTGCCGGAGCGGCATCTCCTGCCATCTGGGCCTGAGCGGGAAATGGGCCGTCAGCGGATCGAGCAAGGCGATGAAACCGTCCTGACCGATTTCATTCACCCGCAGCGTCGGCGGGCTCATGCCGGCCAATGGCGTCGCCGCCCACCTGATCTCTCCGGCATGAAGACGTTTCCGGTAGAATGTATCCACGGCCGCGGCAATCGGGCTGACAAGTCCCGCAATGCCTATGCGCTTGCGCGCCAGGCTGGTCACAAAGGAAGATGGCCGGATAACCTGAAGCCAGTCGAGACTGTATTGCGGCAACGCAACCGCATGCAGCCGGTTCCACATATGGGTCGATGTCTGGTTTGCGGTTTCCGTAAACGCCAGGTCATGGGGGCCATTGTGAAAGGCCCTCATCAGGCGCGCACCGGCCATCGGGTCGCGGCTGCCTTCCTCCACCATGAAGGAACTGCTGACCGCGGCCAGCAGATGGCGGCCCTGATGGATCATCGGCAAGGCATGGGCGCCTATGAAGCCGGTTACGTTGCCGGCATCGTTGACGTGAACGAGCGAACGCAGTTCGCCCTCGTAATCCGGTGCTTCCAGATAGAAGCTGCGCATGTAGCCATGCAGGGAAGCCGGCGCACTGCCCCTGCCGCCCCGCAGAATACGATACATCATGTCGGTTACGATCTGGAGATCGCGCTCCTCGAAGGTACGGATTGCGCTCAAGCCCGGCCTCCGGCGCACCACTTCGGTTCAGCGGTCCTCATCCCGATCGACATGACGCTACAGTGGCGTTCATGTCGCATTTGCACTCCTCCTGAAATCGCATGATGGATTCTGGACCTTAACATTGGTTCCCCAAACCGAGCCTTTGTTATTCAATAAAGATGCAGCCCTCAAAATCGGGTAAACGGAGATGTAACAGTTCCCGCCGATAACAACGGGACATTTGCGGGAAGTCCACAGGAATGGCGGCAGTTGCGGCAAGCTCTACAGGCTTTCCCGGCCGTGTCCAGGCAACTATGCACACAGGATTGAAACACAGGGGCAGGGGGGTGGCGTGACGGTTCTGGTGACGGGAGGCGCGGGTTACATCGGCAGCCATATGGTATGGGAACTGCTGGATGCAGGGGAACGTGTCGTCGTGGTCGACAACCTCTCCAAGGGATTCGACTGGGCGGTCGCGCCCGAGGCTTTGCTCGTCAAGGGCGACATAGCCGACACGGATCTGGTCGGCGGACTGATCCGTGAGCACGCGGTCGATGCCGTCATCCATTTCGCGGGCTCGATCGTGGTGCCGGAATCGGTTGCCGATCCCCTTGCCTACTACCGCAACAACACCTGCAAGACCCGCACGCTGATCGAAACGGCCGTACAGGCACAGGTCCGCAACTTCATCTTCTCGTCCACGGCTGCCGTCTATGGCGGTGCCGGCATCGAGCCGGTGGAGGAGAATGCGCGGCTGGAGCCGGAATCGCCCTATGGACGTTCCAAGCTGATGAGCGAATGGATGCTGCGGGATGCGGCCGATGCGCACGACCTGCGCTATACGGCCCTGCGCTATTTCAACGTCGCCGGCGCCGATCCGAACGGGCGCACCGGCCAGTCGACGCCCGGCGCCACCCATCTCATCAAGGTTGCCTGCGAGACGGCGCTGGGCAAGCGGCCTTTCATGCAGGTCTTCGGCACCGATTACCAGACGGCCGACGGCACATGCGTGCGCGATTACATCCATGTCAGCGATCTCGTGCGGGCGCACCGGCTCGCCCTGCAACGGTTGCGGGCCGGCGGCGACAGCATCGTCGCGAATTGCGGTTACGGCCACGGCTATTCGGTCTTCGAGGTCATCGAGGCGGTGCGCCGGGTGCATGGCGGCGACTTCGATGTGCGCAACGGCCCGCGCCGTCCCGGCGACGCCGCTTCGGTGGTCGCCAATTCGGACCTTGCGCGTCACGAACTGGGCTGGATGCCGCAGCGCGACGATCTCGATCTCATCGTGGCCGATGCCCTTGCATGGGAGCGCCGCCTTCAGACCATGAACTCGGCACGCGGCTGACGACCGCAAGCGCGGCAAATGCAGGCTTAACCTGATTTTAAGCCTGTTTGCGCATCACTTGTTTACCATCCGGCAAAGTGCCGTGATCGCTTTTCGGAGCTCCTGCGCATGGCAACCCTCTCAGGCAACGGGCCTGATCGCAACACGACGCCGGGCCGCCGGATCGATTCCACGATCGATCTCTATGGCCTCGGCCAGACGCTGTGGCGGCGCCGGTGGACGATTCTCGTCTGCCTTGTCGCCTTGCCGGCAATTGCCTGGTTCGCGCTGTCGACGATCGTTCCGCGCTACAGCGCGACCTCCCGCATCCTCATCGATCCGCGCGAGCAGCGCATCGTGCAGAATGAAATCGTCCAGCAGGGCCTCGGTGGCGACATGGCGCTGGTCGACAGCCAGATCGAGGTCATCGCATCCGAGACGGTGCTGGGGCGTGTCGTCCGCGATCTCGATCTGGCCGCCGATCCCGAATTTGCCGGAGACCAGAGCGACCCGCGCCTTGCTTTCGATACGGCGCTGGGGAGCCTCGCGCAGGCCATCGAGGTTTCCCGCCGCGAAAACACCTATGTCATCGAGATCAGCGCCACCGCGCAGGAGGCTGCCAAGTCGGCGCGGCTCGCCAATGCGATCGCGCAGGCCTATGTCGCAGACCAGATCGCGTCCTCGGCCAATTCCGCCCGCGATGTCAGCGCTGCCATCCGCAGCCGCCTTTCCGAATTGCAGGCGCAGCTCAACGAGGCGGAAGAGAAGGTCGAGACCTTCAAGCGCGAGCACAACATATCGCAGACGGAGGGACAGCTTCTTGGCGACCGCAGGCTGACCGATCTCAGCGCGCGCCAGTCCGAGGCGCTGGCCCGCGTCAATGAAACCACCGCCCGGTTGCAGGTTCTCGAAGAAGGGCTGCGCACCCGCGGCTATGTCGGCGCCACGACGGCCGATGCCGGCAGCGCGATGGGGGCCTTGCGCACGCGCCTGGCCGATGCCCGCCAGCGGCTGGCCGATCTGCAGAATGTGCTGGGCCCGCGTCATCCGCGCGTTAGCGCCGCCTTGCAGGAGGTGGCGCAGGCCGAGACCGCGATACGCGAGGAAAGCGAGCGGCTTGTGGCAGCCGCGCGCGACGACAACAGGATCGCCATCGATGCGCTGAACAGCATCAATGCCGCCTTGCAGGCGGCGCGCGAGGATTCCTTCACCACCAACGAGAACCTGATCCGGCTGCGCGAACTGGAGCGCGAGGCGCAGTCGATCCGGCTGGTCTATGAGTCCTTCCTCGTGCGGGCGCAGGAGACGGCCCAGCAGGAAGGCATCACCGCGCGCACGGCGCGCGTCATTGCCGAAGCGGCTGTGCCGGTTGCCCCTTCCTTCCCTCCAAAGATCCCGATGCTGATCGCATCCGTGGTGATGGGCCTTTTCATCGGCATTCTCGCTGCGATCCTGCGCGATTTCTTTACCGGCCTTCTGGGGCGCGGTCCTCAGGCCGCGCCGCTGGTGCCGCACCGGGGGGCCGACACGGTCGTTGACGGCCTGATGCTGGTAACGACACTCGGCAGGCCCGAAATGGCGAGGCGGGGCGCTCTCGACCTTGTGCACGGCTCCATTTCGCGCGGCCGCAGCGCCATATTCGTCGACCTTGCCGCCGATGCGCCGGAAAACGATCCGGGGCTGGCCGAGATCGCGCTGGGCGAGGTGTCGGCCTTCGGTGCGGTGAAGGCGGATCATGACAGCGGCCTGCACAGGCTCAACGCCGGCCGCTCGCCTGCGCAGTCGAGGCTCTCGCGGGACGCCGTGTGCAACGTGCTGGAGGCGGTTGCGGCCGAATATGACGATGTCGTCGTCAACATCGGCGAACTGGAAACCGAGCATGGCCTCGCTGCCCGCATCGCCGCCGAAATGACGCGCAAGGCGGCGCTCGTCGTTCGCGGCGGCAAGGCCGACCCGCAGGAACAGCGCATGGCGCAGGCGCTGTCCAACGACGGAGCGGTGGCCGTCTCGCTCGTCGCGGCCGGACAGGACAACCATTTCGACAAGGTGGCGTGAACTTGGGCAATTCGCCATGCGCTGGCGACGCTTGTTGGTGTCGAGAGCGTTGCTGTCAGGCTACCTCCCGTTCCATAGTTTATGGAAACAATGAAGGCCCATGTCGCATCTGCCAGGCGGGTAACTCTGACGCAATCTCCTTTGCGCCCCAGCGCGGGAAGGGTTACTGACCGCGCTGCCGTGAGCGGTGCATCATACGTGACTTGCTGGTCAGAAGCGACGCTCGGCGCAATGGATGAATTTCCCGGCGCGCTGATGATGGGCACCATAATTAATATGGATCGACATATATTTGTTGGTCCAGAAATTGTCTGCCTGCAACCGAGCGTGAATTTACTGGGAAAGTGTACGCCTCATCGAATCCTCATTCTCCGTCAAGAGCGGCATGGGTATCATACCATCCCGGCAGGCCGGCGTTGGTCAGTCTTCCAAAGTGCCAGAGCAGCCGGTGTACACCGGGGATGCGAAGCAGGACCGATCCGCTGCCCATCAGGCGGTACTTCCGGAAGATGGCGCGATATTCGTCCAGAACCTCTTCGTAGCCGAGCCATGGCTGTCTGATCTCATCTCCGAACGGGCCGGAAGAATCTGCGGGGAATGTGTACGGGAAAGGTTCGCCGTTCACGCGGTGGAACCGCCCCTGCATGCCGGGGATGTATTCCTGCTGGACAGCCTTGAAACGGCTGTAGCCCAGCGCGCGCAACCGGTCGCATTCACCGACCACGTCGCCGAAGTCGTCTTTCGAGGATTCGATCGAGATGTATTTCGGCTTGTCCGGAAAGCTGGCCAGCACCTCCAGCACATGCTGATCGGCGCCCTCGATATCGATCTTCATGTATAAGGGCATGCCGAAGTTGCGGATAACCTCCTCCACATCGATGCGTTGCGCCGTGATCTTCTTCGAGGCGGCGCCGATCTTTTCGTTGCGTTCGACCCAATCCTTGTCGATCGTGCCCCATACCGAGCGTTCATTGATGAAGAATGTCACCGTATCGCCTGCGGAGGCAGGGGCCACGGCGCCTTCCATGATGGTGAGCTTTCCTGTCGCGATCTCGGCGGCGAACCGGGCGCGGCATGCCTGCGCCAGTTCCGGATTTGCTTCGAAGGCGACGACCCGGAAACCCTTCTCCAGATAGAAGGCCGTATCCTCGCCCTTGTGCAGTCCGAAATCGAATACAAGATCACGTTTCAAAAGCCGGTCCCCCCTGCCTTACGGGTTTGTTCGCTTCCAAGCCTTCGACACTCATAGTGGCTTGTCTTTACAAAATTCATACGCGCAGTCGCCTTTTTGCCCCTGTCGTATCAGCTTGTCCTGTTCCTCAGCTTGCCAATGGCAAACGCAGTGAACGCAATGTAAGCAATGAACGAAAAAAGCCAGGCCGTGACACGGGCGATGACGATGCCTTTCGCGCCCTGATCCTGAAGCAGCCATGTGCCGATGATGAACGTCATCGCCCAGCCGCCTGTGATCGAAAGCCCGGTCCACATATGGCCGGAGGAGACGGGAACCTGCCCGAGCGGCAGGGCGCAGGCGATCATGGCCGCGGCAAGGACCACGATCATGAAGATCGGCCAGTCGCGTGACGGGTCGAGCTTGAACAGGAGCAGGAACCAGTCGCCGAACAGCATCATCACGGCAACGAAGCCGATGGCGATGGCAAGGTTGGTGCCGATGCCCATCGCCAGCATGTTGCGCACGCGGCGGCTGTCCTTTTCGCCGAAGCCGGAAGAGAGCATCGGGATAAGCACCTGCACAACGATCTGCGGTGCGAACAAAAGCAGCGTCTCCAGCTGCATGGCGATGAAGTAGAGGCCGACCTGCTCGAGCCCGTCGGGCCTGTTGACGATGATCGTCGTGCAGATCCAGTTCACCGGCTCGTAGAGGAGGCTGGCGAGCAGCGCCGGTATGGCGTAGCGGGTGATCATCGGCCATTGCGACAGCGAGCCGCTGAAGGAGAAGCGGATGCCGCGTGAGCGCAATGCGCGCAGCATCGCGGGTGTGGTGATCATGCAACCTGCAAGATAGGCAAGGCCGAGCGCCGCAAAGCCGCCCGTCAGCCCGTAAAGATGGAGGCCGGCCGGAACCGAGGCGATCATCAGCACGCCCATGATCATGTTGAGGCGCGCGATGGTTCTGAATTCCTGCACGCCGCTCAGTATGGCCGTCTGCACGCTGTTGAGGGCGCTGACGACGATGACCGGCGAAATCACACGCAGATAGAAGGCAAGCTCGGGCTGCTTCAGGATGCGTCCCGCGATCTCGTTCGAGAACAGATATATGGCAAGCGCCAGCGCTATACCCGTGCCGCCGGCAAGCAGCACGGCCATGCCGGCAAGACGCCCGGCAGTTTCCGGCTCGCTGTGGGCGAAGGCGGCGATGTTGCGGGTGGCCATGAGGCTGACGCCGGTGGCCGCCAGCATGCTGGCCGACATCAGCGTCCCGTAGGTGACGGCGAACTTGCCGACGGATTCGATGCCGAACCAGTGCGAGATCAGCACCGTGGTGATCAGCGGCGTCAGCCGCACGGCCACAGTGCCGAGCGTCGACCAGATGAGCCCGAAGCCGAATGTCCGGATATCGGCCGACCGGTTGAGCAGTTTCTTCAGTGGCCGCATGAATCCTCTTGTCCGCCTGTCAGCCGCCCCTCACAGGCCAGTAGCAGCAATTTATGAGGCAGCCGCTAGGCGGCGCTTCGTCGATTGGAAAGCGTAATGGCCCGGCGTTTTCTCACTTGCCGCCTGCGGCATAAGGAACCGGGCTGTATTTGAGCTTTTTCTTGCCGTTCAGGATGCGCAGGAGCGGCTTTTCGATGAGCTTGTGAATCACCAGACTGGCGATGCAGGCAGCCACGATGCTGACAACGGATACAAGCAGCACCGTTGCAGGATGCTCATAGCCGACGATGCGCCTGGCGAGATAGGCGACTGCGCCGATCACAAAGATATGCGACAGGTAAAGCGCGTAGGAGGCGTCGCCGAGCTGCTCGAGAAGGTTCCAGTGCTTGAGTCTGGGCTCCAGAACCAGACCAAGCACAAGCAGGCTGGCTGCCCACATGACCTGTCCGGCGAAGCTGATCTGCCCCATGAACCGCGTGCCGTCATCCACGAATGCAATCGCTGCGCCCGCGCCTGCCATCAGGCAGAGCAGCGCAGTTTTGCTGGTGTCGTATGCGAAGCCATTATCGAGATGGCGCCGGCCTATCCATGTGCCAATAACGAAGGCCAGCGGAGAAGCGCCCAGATAGAATTCGGCAACCGGGTTGGCGGGGGCGGCGATCAGACCTGCCAGCCACATTGCAACGAAAAATGCAGTCAGCACAGACACGCGCGATGTCACGGAGAGGAACGCAAGCGCCGCGAACACGATATAGAAATAGACCTCGTAGTTGAGGGTCCATCCAAGAGAGAGAAGCGGGCTGCCTCCGCCTCCGCCGGGTGCCTCATGAACGATGAAAGCGAGCGACTGGAGGTAATGGGGCCATGTGAAGACGGTCGTCTGGAAGAGGCTGGGCAGGAGGGCAGCCAGAAGCGCCGCCAGGCTTGTGAATATCCAGTAGAGAGGGATGATCCGGATCGCCCTGCGTTTCAGAAATGCTGGAGCGGAAAAAGGTCCGTTCCCTGAAATGTAGACCATTATGAAGCCGCTGATGACGAAGAAGAGGATCACCCCCAGCCGGCCCGCGGTCACGATAACGGGGGCATCCGCGCCTATCTGATAGGAAAAGGCGTGCGCGAACAGAACCAGCAACGCGGCGCAGGCGCGAAGATACTGGACCGAATAGAGTTTCTTCACGTTTTCCCTCCGCCCGGTTGCAGGCTGTTGACGCCGTCCCGAATATCGTTGTCGGTGCTGCGGATGGTATTGAAATGCCAATCCTGCCATTTCAATACACGCAATCCCTTAAATCCAGGCTGCAATTTCATGAAAATTTCTTACAGTTCGCTAAAAGAGCCTTCTGTCGGGGATAGTGACCAGGGGTTGAATCCGCGCCCGGCTGTGAACGCGCCGTCCCGGCGCCGGCCTTCCTGCCCTGCCGGCGAGTTCCATGCGCGGGCCGGCATGCCGGTTTCGCGGCAGAGCCTGACACGCTTCATGGTTTCGAAAGGTCCAAGGTACTAAATCAGACAACCTTTAAGGTGGACGCTCCACAGGCGGAACGGGGATGAGGGCGAAACTGGCACCAGGCGGCAGCTTGCCGGATCATTCGGCATCGGGAGTTGCGCATCCCCAAGGGCGCGGGCTCGTGGACCTGCTCCTTTTCCTCGGCGTTGTGGCGATGTTTTCGCTGTCCGGCTTCGCTCTGGAATTTTTCGGCATACCCTACAATTCGCCCGGCGGCTCGATCGTTACGAAGATCCATCCCGCAACCTATCTGTTTGTCATGGCGCTGGGACTGGCGGTGATCGCCAACCCCAACCCTGTTGCGTACATGTTCGATCTGATGGCGCGTTGCCTCGGGTCCACCTTCCTGCTCGTTGCCTGCATCCTGCTGTGGATATTCATCTCCCGCTTCAAGGGGGACCAGCCGGCCTCGTTTCTGATCGACGCCATCATGGTCGCGGCCATAATTTACATGCTGTTCGCCGATGTCGGGGACCATTCCCGCCTTAATATCGCGCGCACCGTTCACATCCTGATGGTCGTCAATTGCTGCCTGTCGCTGGTCGAGGGGCTGTCCGGCTGGCGCCTTTTTCCCTTCGTCCTGAATGACACGGAACAGGAATGGGAATATCGGGCAACCGCATTGCTGGGGCATCCGCTCGGAGGAGCTCTGGCGACCGGCGTCTACACCATCGTCCTGACGACCGTCAGGGATGTGCGCGGCCTTGGAACCCGCTGGCGGGTGCCGGTCATTCTGCTATGCATGGCGGCCATGCCCTTCATCGGCTCCCGTGTTTCGTTCCTGATAGTTTATGCGACGGTGGCGACGGTCGTGGGGCTGCAATTCCTGATGTTTCTCAGGGGTGACGCAATCAGCACACGGATGCTGGTCGTGGTGTTGCTGCTGTTGCCGCTTGCTTTCCTGGCCTTGTTCACCCTCTATGAGTTGGGTGTCTTCGACAATTTCCTCAATCGTTTCATCAACGACAAGGGGAGTGCGCGAAGCCGGCTTGAACTTTTCAAGCTGTTTGAGGACATCAGCTTGCGCAACCTGCTGCTGGGTTATCGCCTCATCAGCCTTGAAACGCAGACGAGGCTCGGCGGTCTTGTCGAAGGCATCGAGAATTCCTGGGCCGGTCATGCATTGCGCTATGGGGTGGTGATGACGGCCATGCTGTGGTTCGGCATAGCCGGCTGGTTCGTCGACATGCTGCGCGCGGCCGGGCGCGGTGTTATCCTGCCCCTTGCCTATATCTTCCTCATTCTTTCCACCACCGTCGGTATCAGCGGCAAGACCAACATGATGAGCGTTCCCGCCGTCATTATACTGGCGCTTATCGGCAAGGGCAGGCAAGCCGTTTCTTCGGGCCGCGGGACCGCCGGCGTCAACGATGTGCTGTCCCGCATCGGCCGCGGTCCGCCAGTTGCGGGAGCGGGCGGCGTCCGGCTTCCGCCGCAATGTCAATCATGACGTGGTCTCGTTTATCCGCGCTTTCAGGAAAGTTCCCGCCATGAGCCCGCAGATGACCCTCCCTTTTCAGACGATTCCATCCCTGAATGGGATTCGCGCCGTATCGGTGCTGATCGTGATGCTGGCTCATGCCGGTTACGGAGAAATCATTCCGGGCGGCTTCGGCGTCACGGTGTTCTTTTTCCTCAGCGGCTACCTGATCACGAGCCTGCTGCTCAACGAGTATGAGCATACGGGCTCGATCGGCATCGGGAATTTCTACATACGGCGGTTCTTCCGGCTTTTCCCGCCGCTTTTTCTCACATTGGCGATCGCCTATCTTCTGGTTTTCATCAATGTTCTGCCGGGTGGAATCACGCTGTACGGGGTGCTTTCGCAGATTTTCTACTTTGCGAATTACTACGCGATATTTGTTGATTTCGGCGGCAAGATTCCCGACGGGACAGTCATACTGTGGTCTCTCGCCGTCGAGGAGCACTTCTATATATTCTATCCGGTTGTCCTGCTGGCTCTTACGGGCTTCGGCCTGCGCCGCCGGGAGATCGGATATGTCTTTGCATTTGTATGCGTCGCTGTTCTTCTTTGGCGGATATATCTTTCCCACCAGCCCGGCTTCCATCCGGCGCGCACCTATTTCGGCACGGATACGCGCATAGACTCCATCCTCTATGGTGCTCTGCTGGCCCTCTGGAGCAACCCGATGGACGGGCTTGCCGAGCGCGGCCGCATGTCGGTGAGGCAATGGATGCTTGTTGCGGGGGCCCTGTGTCTCGTGGCCTTTACCTTCGTGTATCGAAACGAGAATTTCAGGGAGACGTTCCGCTACTCGCTCCAGGGCGTGGCTCTTTATCCGCTGTTCTATTACGCGGTCCGTTTTCACGACAATGTCGTGTTCCGGCCATTGAACTGGACGTGGATCGGCAGAATTGGCGTCTGGTCCTACTCCATCTACCTTATCCACCTCATCGTCATAAGGCTGGTGGCCACTCAATGGAGCGCCGTATCGGACAAGCCGCTCATCCTGTTTTTCTTCTCTTTCGTCGTCTCTGTTTTCTATGCGGTGTTGATCGACAGGTGGGTCGATCCGTATTTCCGCCGACGCCATAGGTCTCCGGCTTCAGGCGGGCAAGGGAAGGACGCCTCATCGGTTCCCGCGCAGACACCGTCCTGATCGTCCGATCGGCCGCCTGGCAGATCGCGAGAGGCTGCGCCCGCCTGCGGCCGCCTTAAGCCGAACTTAGCATTTCGTGACCATTACTGTGGTCAGGCGCGTCTCCGGCCAGCCGCTCCGGGGCCGTCACGTCATGCAGGCAGTTTGTGATGGTTTTTCCATGAGCGTGATCGATGTTCTGGTCCCCGAAAACGCGGTGCGTCGCATGCACGTCGTCGTGGCCGACCGGTTGCGGGCACTCGGTCACGATGTCGCGCTGGTGGGTGCCGGCGCACAGGACGCGGGATGGCTGGCGCTGGACCGGCTGCTTCGCTTCGAGCGCAAGGCTCTCCGGATTCGCATCAATGGCCTCCTCGACCTGGTGCCAGGGGCACAGCTGTCGCCTGCGCGGAAGGACGTGGCGTTGCGGCTCGATCTGGCTGGCGGCGATGCGGCCGTTGCCTCCCCGGTTCTGAAGCCTGTCTTCTCGGGCTTTTCCTCGCCTGCGGGGGCGGCGTTGCTGCTGCTGCGCGGGCAATTGCCGGATGTCGACATTGTCCTCGACGGTCAGCATTCCGTGGCCCATGGAAAGCCCATGGTCGACAGCCGTCTTTCGCTGCTGCGCGGCATGGACGATGTTTTGGCCGGCATGGTGACGCTGATGGTCGCCGCGGCTCATCGCTATCCAGATGGCGGGGCGCCCGCGCGCCGTGCTGCGGCTGGCGCGCTGGAGCGCCCGACCGGCGGGCAGCTGACTGGCGCCTGGCTGCTGTCAATGGTCCCGCGCCAGATCAAGGGCACGATCCAGCGCCTTGTCTGCCGCGTCCACCGCTGGGACGTGAGCTACCGGTTCCATAAGGGCGCGAGGGTTGTCGATACCGGCCTGCTTGCCGGCGAGCCCTGGATCGCCTTGCCCGACGACGGCAGGCGCTTCTATGCCGATCCGTTTCCCTTCGAATGGGAGGGCAGGCATTTCATCTTCGTGGAGGATTGTCCCTACGATTCCGACAAGGCGGTGATTTCCGTTGCCGAAGTGTTCGCCAACGGAACGGCGACAGTGCCGCGCTGCGTTCTGGATGAACCGCACCATCTGTCCTATCCGCAGGTGTTTGCACATGACGGCGAAATCTGGATGCTGCCGGAAGGCGGTTCGGGGGGCAATCTGATCCTCTACCGCGCGGAATCCTTCCCCGGGCGCTGGGTCCGGCATGCGGTTCTGATCCCGGACCGGGAGCTTTTCGATGCGACCTTGCTGGAACATGAAGGCCGCCTGTGGCTGTTCGCCACCGAACGCTACGGCTATGGCAGCGCCTCCGACACGCTCGTGGTTTTCCATGCGCCCGATCTGCAGGGACCGTGGGTGCCTCATCCCGCCAACCCGGTGACGGTCGACCGGACGTCGGCAAGGCCGGGCGGGCATTTCGTCCGTGTGGGCGATCGTATCGTGCTGCCCTTGCAGGACGGTACGAACGGATATGGCGGCGCGCTCGGCCTGGCCGATCTCGTCGAACTGAACGAGACGACGGTGCGCCTGACAACGCCGGTTCCAATCCTGTCGCCGGAAAAATCGACCTATCCGAAAGTGCATACCCTCACCGCCACAGGGCAGCTTGAGGCGCTCGACTGCATCGTTCCCGTGCGGCGCGGCAAGGGACGCCGGGCCCGATGACGGCACCTCGCCCCTTGCGCGTGCTGTGTATCGTGCCGCGTGGCCTGAAAGGGCGTGGCGGTATCGAGACGCTCTTTTCCCATGTCGATGAGGAACTGCACGCGCATCCCGAGCTCGGTCTGGAAATGGACTTCCTCGCCTCGCGGGGCGATGCGTCGGGGGCAGGATGGGTCCTCCATTTTCCGCTCGCCTTCCTGTCCTATGTCTGGATGGTGGCGACGCAGCGCTACGACATCGTCCATCTGAACGCGGCCACCAATGCATCGGCGTGGCGCAAATGGATGATGCAGGGCGTCGCGCGCCTGTTCGGCGTGGCAACGGTCGTGCATTTCCACGGCTCTGCGTTCCCGAAACCGGGTGAGAGGCAGCCGGGCTGGGTGCCCGTGCTGAGGCGCGTTCTGGAGCGGGCCTCGGCCATCATCGTTCTGGGCGATTACTGGCGCGGGTTTGTCGCCGGCTTCTACGCCATGCCGGCCGGGCGCTTCGATGTCGTCGCCAACGGGGTTGCCGATTTCGCGCCCGACGCGCCCCGGCCGCGCGAAGATGGTACGCCGGTGCGCCTGCTGTTCGCCGGCAATCTGACCGATGCGAAAGGGGCCGCTGCATTGCTGCAGGCGCTCGCCCTTTTGCCGGACGACCTGCCCGGCTGGCGCATGACATTCGCGGGTACAGGCGATGTGGCCGGCTTTCGCGAGCGCGCCGAAACGCTCGGCCTTTCGGGACGCGTGGAGTTCACCGGCTGGATCGCGCGCGACGCCATCCTGCCGCTGTACCGACAGGCCGACATCGTCGTGCTGCCCTCGCGCAACGAGGTGTTGCCGGTCTGTCTGCTGGAAGGCGCCTGCGCGGGCGCGGCGCTTGTTGCAACACCTGTTGGCTCCGTGCCGGACGTGCTGCGCGAGGGCGAGAACGGCCTGTTCATCGGGCCCGATGACCCGGAGGGGATTGCGCGGGCGCTGGGCAGGGTGATCGGCGACAAGGCCCTTCTGGAAACCTTCCGCGCCGCCTCACGCCGGATTTACAAGGGTCATTTCGGGCTCGAATCGATGGTCGGCGGGCTGGCGAAAGTCTACCGCAAGGCGCTTGCCGTCAGGCAGTGAGCTTTCGCTGCATTGCCACGCAGGTGGGCGGACGTTGCAGCTCCGAATCGGCCGTGTGATGGCGAGGCATCCTGCCGGCAGGCATGAAGCCTTGCCTGATCGCGTTGGCGATCAGGGATCGTTACGGAAGCGATTCGGGTTTTGGTGATGCCAATGCTCCATCAACAATCCGGATCGTCCTTTGTGCGTCCGGGTGGACGCACGGCGATCTAGCCCGTCGCCGGGCGGAAAATGCGGAAGAACTGCTCAAGATTGGCAAGCGCCCACAGCAGCTTTTCGTGGTTGTGCCTGCCGCCCAGATGCTCGCTCATCAGCCGGTCGATCTCGCCGGCGTTGCAGACCTGCCTGACCGTTGCATCGCCCGATTGCAGGAGGTCGCGCGTCTGGTCGGCCATGCCGGTCCTGAACCATTGCTCCACCGGCACCCGGAAGCCGACTTTCCTTCGCTTTACGATGGCCTCCGGCAGCATGCGGGCGGCCAGCGTGCGCAGCACGCGCTTTCCCTTCGGCGCGCCGGTCAGGAAGGCGTCCGGGAAGCGGGCGACGAGTTCGGCAAGTCCCACATCCATGAACGGCATGCGCCCCTCGATGGAGCCGGCCATCATCATGCGGTCGCCGCGTTCCAGCAGGTTGTCGGGCAGCCACGAGGTCTGGTCGAAATGCAGCATGCGCTTCAGGGCGCTGGCGGCTCCGTCAGCCGCGAAGGGCAGGGGGTCGAGTTCGCGTGAAGCGGGCGTGCCCGCATAGAGCGCCTCGGCCAGTTCGGCATCGCCGCCACCGAACCAGGCGGCCATGCGGGCCTGATGGCCGCGAATGCCGGCGACCCCCGCAACGGTCTTCACGCGGCGCAGCGCATAGGGCAGGGCGCGCGCGCCGGGAGCGATGACGGTGTCGTGCAGGACGCCCGGCACCAGCCGCTGGTAGAGCGCAACCCACGGTTCGGCGCGGTGCTTGGGATAACCGCCCAGCAGCTCGTCGGCGCCTTCCCCGGTCAGCACCATCTTGACACTGCGGCTGGCCATTTTCGACAGCAGCAGCACCGGCAGGTCGGAGGGCTCGGCCACCGGCGCGCCGCGCCGCAGCACCGCCTCCTCCCAAACGGAGGTGAACTCGTTCATGCCCACGGCAAGCTCATGGTGGTCGGTGCCGAAGGCATCGGCGACCTGCTTCGCATAGGGCAGCTCGGAGGAGCCGGGCACGTCGAACCCGACCGAGAAGGTCGAGACCGGCTTGTCCATGTGCCGGCTCATCAGGGCCACGATCATCGAGGAATCGAGCCCGCCCGACAGATAGGCGCCAAACGGCGCGTCGGAGCGCAGCCGCAATTGCACCGCCGCGTCGAGCCGGTCCGAGAACAGGCGCAGCGCCTCGTCGAAATCGTCGATGTCGGGTGTGGTTCGCGAGAACGGCGTCGTGAAATAGCGGGTCTGGGAAACCGTGTCGCCGTCCAGCGCCAAGAAGGTGCCGGGCGGCACCTTGGCGATGCCCCTGAAGAAGGTCGCCGGTCCCGGCACGTAGCGGTAGCTCAGATATTCCCGCAGCGAATCCTGGTCCAGCCGGTCGTCGACACCCGGAAATTTGCGCAGCGGCTCGATTTCCGAAGCGAAGACATGCGCGCCTTCCGCCCTTGCGACGAACAGCGGCTTCTTGCCGAACGGATCGCGCGCCGCGATCAGGCGGCCGGTCCGGTTGTCCCACAAAAGGAAGGCGAACATGCCGTTGAAGCGGGGGAGGCAATCCTCTCCCCAGGCCCGCCACGCCTCGATCAGCACTTCGGTATCGCCCTGCGTGGCGAAGCGGTGGCCGCGTTCCGCAAGCTCGGCGCGCAGCTCGATATAGTTATAGATCTCGCCATTGTAGACGATGGTGTAGCGGCCATCGTGCGCGTGCATCGGCTGCGGGCTGCCCTCGATGTCGAGGATCGACAGGCGGCGGTGACCAAGCCCGACCTGCCATTCGCCATCCGGGCTGCGCGCGGCAAAGGTGCCGCGCCCGTCCGGCCCGCGATGGGCCAGAAGATCCGTGGCTGCGTCCAGTTCGGCATCGAGCGACAGGCGCGCCCTGGCATGAAATCCGAAGATGCCGCACATGAGCCGTCGCCCCTATTTTCCGCGTGCCGTGAACAGCGCCTCATAGGCGGCCAGCAGCTTCGGCGCCTCGTAGTTCCATGCCAGCTCGTTGCGCACGCGCTCGCGTCCGAAATCCCCCATGGCCGCGCGGCGTTCGGGATCGTCCAGCAACTCGGCGATCTTGTCGCCGAAATCGGCCGGATCGGTGCATGTGGCGTAGAGCGAGGCTTCCTGCGCGGAGAACCGGCCTTCGCGCAGGTCATATTGCACGATCGGTTTTCCGAGCGCCATGTACTCCATGATCTTGTTCATGGTCGACTTGTCGTTCATCGCCGTCGGCCGGTCGGGGTTGACGCAGACGTCGGAGGTGGAGAGCGCCGAGAACAGCGTCTCGTCCGGGCAGCGTCCCGTGAAGGTCACATAGTCGCCAAGCCCCATTGCCGCGCTTTCGGCCCTGATCGCTTCCAGTTCGGGTCCGCCGCCGCAGATGACGAACTGGATATCGTCGCGCTTGCGCACATTGACCAGATGGCTGACCGATTCCAGCAGAAGATCGAGCCCTTCCTGCTTGCCGATGACGCCGACATAACCGACGACGAAGCGGCGGCCGTTGCGCCATTTCGGGTCGGGTTCCACCTCGCGCACGCGATCGAGATTGGGGCCGGAGCGCACGATATGCACCTTGTCCGGGTCCATGCCGCCGCGCGTGATGGCGATTTCCCGATAGCTTTCGTTGGTGGCAAGCGAGCGGCTGGCGGTGCGGAACGACAGGCGTTCCAGCCACACCATCAGCTTCCAGCCGAAATCGCGGCGGCCGAACTTTGCCTCGTAGAGCTCGGGATTGATGTCGTGGTGGTCGAACAGGAATTTCTTGCCGAACAGCCGGTAGAAGCCGCCGATCAGGAAGATGGTGTCCGGGGGGTTGCAGGCATGGATGACGTCGAAGCCCCGCTGCCACGCCACCTTGAGCGAAAGCAGGAATTCCCAGAACAGGGCGGCGCTGTATTCCAGCGCATAGCCCAGCACGCCCTCGGCATCGAGCGGCAGCGAATGGCGGTAGATATGCACGCCGTCGATCACCTCGCAGGAAGCGGTCGAGCCTTTGCCTTTCGGGCAGATCACCGAAACCTGATAGCCGGCCCTGACCAGCGTGGTGGCCTCCGACCAGACGCGCCGGTCGAAAGGCACCGGCAGGTTCTCGACGATGATGAGGACGCGCCTACCAGTTGATGCCGTCATAGGTCCCCGCAACGCGCTCGATGTTGGGAAGGCGCGCCATGTCCAGCAGCACCTGATCGGGCCGCATCTTTTCCACCACCGCCTCATATTCGGGCGAGCGGCTTGTCGCCACCAGAATGTCGGCGTGCTTCACCACGTCATCGACCGACGGCACCATCAGCTGGGTGACATGGGGGATGGCGTTCATCAGATAGGCCCTGTTGGCGCCGACCAGTTTCGCCAGCGACACGTTCTGGTCGAATATGCGGATGTCGCAGCCCTTGCCGAGCAGGCGCTCGATCAGTTCCAGATACGGGCTTTCGCGCAGGTCGTCCGTGCCGGCCTTGAAGGAGAAGCCGAGGAAGCCGACATTGCGCTTGCCGTGGCCGAGAACCCATTGCAGGGCGCGTTCGATCTGCTGCTTGTTGGAAGGCATCAGCGATTTCAGCAGCGGCGCTTCCACGTCATGCTGGACCGCATAGGCGTTGATGGCCCGCACGTCCTTGGGCAGGCAGGAGCCGCCGAAGGCGAATCCCGGCAGCAGATAGGCGCTGGAGATGTTGAGCTTGGTGTCCGCGAAGAACACCTTCATCAGCTCGTGGCTGTCGACGCCGGCTGCCTTGCACACATTGCCGATCTCGTTGCCGAAGGCCACTTTCAGCGCGTGCCAGGTGTTGTCGGTGTACTTCACCAGCTCCGCCAGCCGCGGCTCGGTCACGATGGTCTGTCCCGGCAGGCCGTCATAGAGCTCGAGCAGCCGTTTGCGGGTGGTCTCGTCCTCGGCGCCGATCACGGTCTTGGCGGGATTGTTGAAGTCGGCGACGGCCGAGCCTTCGCGCATGAACTCGGGGTTGGAGGCAACGCCGAAGGCGACGCCGAGCTTCTTGCCGGAAGCTTCTTCCAGCGCCGGCACCACGAGGTCGGCCAGCGTTCCCGGCAGGACTGTGGAGCGGATGACGACGGAATGGTAGCTGTCCTTGGTGGCGAGCACCGCGCCGATCTGCCGCGCCACCGCCTCGACGGCCGACAGGTCGAGCGAGCCGTTGGGCCGCGACGGCGTGCCGACGCAAAGCAGCGACAGGTCGCTGCCCATGATCGCCTCTTCGGTCGAGGCCGTCGCGCGCAGGCTGCCGGCGGCGACCTTGGCCGCGACCAGCTCGCCGATGTCCTTTTCGATGATCGGGCTCTGGCCGGCATTGATGAGGGCGACCTTGGATTCGCTGACATCGCAGCCGATCACCTCATGGCCGCGCTCGGCCATGCAGGCCGCGCATACGGTGCCCACATATCCCAGTCCGAAAATGGATATTTTCATGGTTGTCTGACCGCTTTGCCTTGTTGTCGTTACGCCGGCGGTAATCCGTCCGATCCCTGCCCGAACCGGTCTAACCCCCGACAGGTAAAGGTCACGTTACGGGGTTGAGCACGATCGAACTGCGCCAGCGCATGGCATTTGCAGGCGCCCTGAACAGCACCGTCGCCGCCTCCTCCAGCACGCCGAAGCCCGGTGAGTGGAAGCCGCGGCCCGATATGTCGTCCCCGCGTATGATTTCGACGCAGGCCCCTTCGGGGGCGGCGAGCGTGATTTCGGCCCGTCCGTCCCGGCGTGCCGTCACGCGCCCGTCATGGGCCGTCACGACGAGATCGGGAGCCAGCAGGAAAACGATTTCCACCTCGCCGTCAGGCGTTGCGCCGGTAAGCCTGTCGGTGATGTCGAAGCCGTATGCGGTCTCTGCGATGTCGCGGCGATGGATGACGCCGAAGCGCTTCCGATAGCCGTCATGCGAGCCCGACACGTCGAGCGGCACGCTGTCCGCCCCCTTTTCCAGCCTGGCCCGCGCCCGGCGCGGCATCCAGTTGAAGGGGCCGGAAGGTTCGCTCTGGCTGGCGCCGGAGATGGTCAGCGTGTTGTGGACCGCGGTCACGCGGAAGCGGCGGCGGTTCTCGCCTTCGGAATGATAGAGATAGGTGCCGGCATCGACGAGGACCGGGCGGCCGTCCAGCGACAGCCATACCGAAAGCGCATCGGCGTGGCCGTGCGCGGCCAGGGCGCCGAACCCCAGCGGTCCGTGATCGAAGGTGAAATGGACCCGGCGGCCGGCGATGTCGCCACGCCGGATCGTGTAGCCGCCCTGCGGAAAGGTCGTCGTGCCGTCGGAAGGTGCCGGGCCGGGTGGCGGCGCGGCGAATACGATGTCGCGCCAATGCGGGTCGCGAATGGCGGGGGCAAGTTCCGGGCGCTGGAGAAATCCGGCAGTCGCGGCGCAAATGGAGGCTGCATAACGCGGTTCCGCGCTGCCATGGGCCAGAAGCACGCGGCTCTGGTCGTCGTCGCCGATCAGGGGGACATGGCCCTCGTCGTCGAGGAAGGCGTTCAGCGCTGCGGCTGCCTTGCCCAGCCGCTCCCGCGCAGCCGGGGAGGGCGCGTCTGCACCGATGGCCGCGAAGCCGATCAGCAACATCTCCAGCGTGAAGGCGGCATAGGCAGGCGACTGCTCCTGTCCCACGCCGTCCTCATGAAACAGGGCGCATGTCCTGCCATCGAGATGGCCCCGGCCCTGCGTCAGCCAGCCCGTCGCGTGCGGGTGGTCGGGCAGCAGGCGCGCGGCCAGCACCAGCCCCATTGCCTCGGCGACGAGATGGTTGTTCGCGGAAGAAAAGAGCGAAGGAAACCGCGCCAGCCATGTGCCGTGCGCGGCGACGAAAGACGCCAGTTTCTCGCCGGCAGCGCCGTCGATCCACGGATCGAGCGCCGTGACGATGGAGGCGAGCGAGGCAAGTCTGTAGCCGGCCTCTATGCCGGAATACCAGTTGACGCCCCGCCCCGGTGGATTGGCCCGCATCCATGAGAACAGGGAGCCGAGCACGGCATGCGCCAGCGTCGCATCCTCCGTGTGGCGGGCATGAATTGCCGGGGCGGCCAGGAAATGCAGACGGTTGGCTTCCGCGACATATTTGACGTCGCGATGGCCGCCCTCGAAGCGGAAATCGATATCGAAGGCCGATACGTCCGCACCGGGCCAACTCGTGCCGCTGACCGGGTCGAGGGTCCAGACTTCCGGTGCAACGCTGCCTGCTCCGTCGAGGATGGTCTGCGGCCAGTCGCGGTTCAGCAGCCTGAGTTTGCCCGAACGGAACGCCTCGGCCGCGATGGCGAGCTGCGCTGCGACCGGAGCGGAAAGATCGCCCGTGAGCAGGGGGGCGAAAAGCGGCAGCGGCACAGGCCGCGCACCGGGCATCGCAAATTGCACCCAGCCGCCGTTTTCGCGCCGTGCGGCACGTCTTGCTATCTGTTCGTGAATCCGATGGCGGATCTCGCCGCGTTCCATGACGGCGAGGCGCCGCGCATACCATCCCAGCCGTCTCAACATGCGAAAGCCTTAGCAGGCGGCGGTTGCATTACGATTAATGTCGCTGCCTCCATTTCGGGCGCCAACCTTGTCGGCAATGTCGCAAAGCGCGGGGCTCGCCTTCACGCGCTTCCTGTTCTACCCTTGCGTGCATCGTCGCGTAAGCATCGGAGGCTTGCCCCATGAGCCTGAACCGCCGCCAGTTCCTGTCCCTGTCCGCCGGCGCTCTTGCCGTCCTGCCTCGTGACGCCGCTGCGCAGACGACCAGACGGCTCCTCCATCGCGGTGCGGGAATCCACAACATGATGAACTGGGGCATCCTTCAGGAGGGAAGCGCCACCCGTTATGTTCCACGCCCGTTCGAGACGCCGCGCAATGCCTTTCCCGAAGCTCTTGCGCGCGAATTCGCTGCGGCGGGCTTCGATTTCATCCGCCTCTCGCTGGACGTGGGGCCGTTCATGCAGTTGCAGGGCTCCGACCGCACCGCGCTGGAACAGAAGCTGCTCGCCAATATAGGGCGGCTGCATGGGCTCGGCCTCGACGTGCTTGTCGATTGCCATCCGGTGGAGCAGGTGCCGCTCTATTCGCCCCAGTCCATCCTCGAGGATCTGGAGAGCCCGCTGTTTGGCGAGTACAGGGCGATGATCGTCAGGCTGGCCGCCATGCTTTCCAATGTGCGGACCGGGCGCGTGGTGCTGGAACTGATGAACGAGCCGCTCATGAACAACGCCGCTCATCGCACGCAGGTTATGGTATGGGGTGCGGCGCAGCTGTCCCTGCACGATGCGGCAAGGCGGGCCGCGCCCGACCTGCCGCTCATGCTCACGGGCGCGCATTATGGCGGCATCAGCGGCCTGAACGATCTCGATCCGTCGCCCTATGCCGACAGCAACGTTCTGTATTCCTATCACTATTACATGCCGCTCAGCTTCACGCATCAGGGGGTGGATTTCGGCACCCCGGATGCGCCGACCTCGCCTTATGTATCGGATCTTCCCTATCCCTATGACGCCATTCCGGCGGAGGAGATCGAGACCGCTCTGGAAGCGCGCATCGCCGCCGCGCCGCTCGATGCGGCGGCCAAAGCGGCGGCAAGGGAACACGCGCAATCCATACTCGGGCGCTTTCTTGCCGATGGCTGGAATCGCGGGCGCGTGGAAGACGACTTCGCCATCGTCGCGAAATGGGCGGACCGCCATGACATTGCCCGTGAGCGCATCGTCATGGGCGAGTTCGGCGTGACACGGCGTTCCGACAGGCTTGTGGGTGCCGCGGAGGTCTATCGCCGGCGCTGGATGTCGGATGTGACGCATGTGGCGGCATCCCTCGGCTTCGGCTGGTCGATATGGGACCTCAACAGCTATCAGATGGGAATCTACCGCGACGGGAACGAGGAACAACTCGACCGGGAACTGGTTTCGGCCCTGGCCATGTCCGGCTGAACGGGCGTTTCCGAAGCGGGCTATGCCGGCCGGCGCGCCTTTCCCCGCCTCGCCAGAAGGTCGAGATAGACCTTCTCCACCGTATCGGCCAGATGTGCGTAGTCGCGATTGGCCCTGATCCATTCCGAACCCCTGGCGCCCATGGCCTCGGCCTTCTGCCGGTCGTCGAACAACCGGGCGACGCCTTCGCCCATCGCCTTGCCGGAAAAGGCCGTGACGATGCCGGCGCCGCTTCCCAGGATCACCTCGTTCTGGTCGTAGTGGACGGTTCCCACCACCGGGCGCCCCATGGCCAGATACTCCACCAGCTTGGTCGGGGTTGCGACCTGATGGGCCGGGTCCATCATGAACGGCGACAGGCACACATCCACCCTCCTGACCCAGCCCAGCGCCTCGGCCAGCGGCAGCCGTCCGGTGAAGATGACGCGGTCGGCAATGCCGAGTTCTTGCAGCTTGCCGCTGAGCGTATCCCACTCGAAGTCGGGAACCGCGCCGATGATGACGAGGACGGCGTCGTAGCCCTGGTCGAGAAGTTCGGCGAGCGCCTCGAATGTCAGGTGCGTGGTCAGGCTCATGACGTCCGCGCTCATATACGCCATGCTCTTTTTACCTGTGAGCCTTGGGTCGTCGACCGTGGCCACAGAGGCGGAATTGTAGCGTCCGGTCGAAACTCCCATCGGTACGGGGGTCATCTTTTCCAGCGGTATGCCGCGAAAACCGACACGTTCGCGCATCCGTCCGGATTGCACCATGATGTGGTCGCAGAGCGGCAGGCCGGCACGATAGAACAGGAAGCTGCCGAGCAGCGCGTAGACGATGCGCAACAGCCGGGCAGGGCGGCTCATCGGGACGAGGTTCTCCACGGCGATACGCAGCCGCCCCTCAAGCACGGGGTAGCTCATCCAGAACACGCAGGGTGTGCGGGACATCTTGCTGGCCAGCGCAAACGTGATGACCCACAGGGGCTGGTCGCGCACCTGCACGAGGTCGAAATCGCCGCGCGCCGCACGCCAGGCCAGCTTCAGCCGCAGCCAGCTTTCGGCCAGCTTGTAGCGCAGCCCGCCGAATTTTTCGGACGCGGCGCGCCGCGCGATGTGGAAGCGCTCGCGGCCATGCTCCACGATCTGCGCCGGCATGTCCTCACACGGACGCAGGTTCCAGTCGATGGCGAGGCCGCGGGCAACCAGATGGTTGGAAAACAGTTCGACGAGGTCGACCCGGAAAGCCGGGTAATCGTCCGGGGCGACGAATAGCATACGAACCCCGTCCAGCGTTTCGCTGGCGGGTTCGGCTTTGCTTTCCGTGCCGGCAGCCGCCAGCGACAGCTCGTTCATTTCCATCTCATGCGAACAGCCGGCGGCACACATAGGAGCGCGCTGCCTTCAGCTGGTTCCACAGCGTCCTGTTGCGGCGGATGCGGTTCTTCGCGCTTTCGCGTATCCGCGTCAAAGCCACGATGGCCGTTCCGAGCGGCGTGAAGGCGGCATAGCGGTCGTCGAGGGGAAGGATTTCCTGGCACCAGTGCGTCTTGTAGTCTTCGTGACCGATACCGAGGTCGTAGGCCGCCATGCCCCGTTTGCAGCAATCCTCGATATGGCGAAAGGTCAATATGTTGCCGGGGCTGTGCTGCGCAAGATCATCGAGGGCAAAAGCCGTGAAATAGCTGTTGACACGGCCGCGACGGATTCCCGACCCGGTGACGGCCCTGATCTTGCCACCAACCGCAAGCGATGCAATTTCGAGCACTGGCTCGCTCATGCCATGCGAGCGTTCGAGAAGGTCACGGTAGAAGTCCTTCACGCCCGGACGGTCGAACCCGTTGGGCTTGCCCTGCTCGCTCAGCCTCAGGGCCTTCTGCTCGAAGAAAAACTCCAGCGCCTCTTGTTCTTCGGCAATGCCCTGCACCATTTTGTAGTTGAGCTCGCCGACTTCGCTCATGCGCCGCTCCTTGGAACGGACGCGCTTTTTGCGCGTGCTGCCTTTCCTTCGCGCCAGAACGGCATCGAAGCCGCCCGTCAGGTCGAATGGATAGCCTTCCCCCGAGGACGGGCCGCCTGCAAGCGCGGCGAGGGGCTGGGCGACGCCGTCATGGACTGGCGGCATTCGCTCAAGAACCGCGCAGTCGACATCCTGCAGTGCGGTTCCCAGCATCCGCACGATCCCGTCGCGTGGCACTGTCTTCATGCGGGCTATCGCTTCAGGGCTCCAGAGACCGAAATTGTAGGCCGCGTGCTTTCCGCCGATCCATGTTGCGACCCTTGCAGGCCCCACCCTGACTATGGCGAGCGGAAGAATGAAGGCAGGATGATCGTTCAGGCGCCCGAGCAAGATCGCGGCCCGCGCATTCCTGAACGGCAGCACATGGCGTGTATAGGGCTCTATCCAGTCGTATCTTTGGAAAACCGTTCCGGTCCCGATGGCTTCGAGATGGCGCCATTCACGTTCGATCTGGGCTGGCGAACTGTAGGATCGGATATCGAAACGGATGGCGCGCCGGCCGGCTGGCACCGCCGGCTGCGCAGGGCCGCCAGAGCAGTCCGGCAATAGTTCCATATCCCCCGTTCCATGAACCCGCTTCAGAGTCGGGATCGATCGCATTGGCGGGCTCCGCTCGAAATCTGCTAGCTTTGTGCGGAACCTAGCCACACGGTCTAAAGAATAGTCTAACGCCAGGCGTGTCTGAAAGCACGACACGTTGTCGAGAGCGGCCCGCAGATCGAACGACAGGCGGGGCGAATTGCCCGGACCCGGAACGACAGACGACCACCATCCGCCTGAAGCGGCCGGTTTCCGGCACATTCCGGGCCGTCTTGGTTAATCGACAGGGTTAAGCCCGTTTTAACGTTTGCCATTCATTATTCATGTCGCGGTTTATGTGTGCCGGTGCGCCGCGGCGACCGGATTAGGGGTGAACTATGTCCAACCTGTTCAGGAAAGCGGCTCTGGCCGCTGTCGTTGCCGGCGGTGCTTCCCCGGTGCTTGCTGCGGACCTCGCCGAGCGGCCGATCGTGATCGAGGAGCCGCCCGTCATCCAGCAGCCTTACGAAGAAGTCGGCGATTTTGGCGGCTGGTATATCCGCGGAGATCTGGATTATCACAAATCGAAGATCCGCGGCGCCGAATACATCACCTATGGCGCGGAGCCGTGCCCTGTCGGCTGTGGCGACCCTGACGTCTGGACCGGCGTCGGCGGCACCAAGAGCTTCGACACCACCGAGCTCAAGAGCGCGTTCTCGATCGGCGCCGGCGTCGGCTATCAGCTCAACCGGCATTTTCGTACGGACCTGACCCTCGACTACTGGTTCAGGACCAAGTTCAAGGGCAGCACGTCCGATGACGGCAACTCTGGTTGCGGCAGCCCCACCATTCCCTGCCAGTCTGTCGACCGTTCCAAGATGTCGGCGCTTGTGCTGCTTGCCAATGCCTATGTCGATCTCGGCACATGGAACGGCCTGACGCCTTATGTCGGCGCCGGTATCGGCGGCGCGCACATCAGGTGGGAAGATCTGGAGAACGACGCCAATGTCGGCTTTGCCACGCACAAGGGCAGCAAGAGCTGGCGCTTTGCCTACGCCCTGATGGCCGGCGCCTCCTACTGCCTGACCGACAAGCTGATGCTGGATGCCGGCTACCGGTTCAGCCGCATCGAGGGCGGTCGCATGTTCGAGCGCAACGGTGCCGGCCCCGGCTTCGACAAGGGTTTCAACACGCACGAAGTGCGCGCCGGCCTGCGCTACAATTTCGGGGGCGGTGCAAACCACTGCTATCAGCCGGAGACGGTAGCCTACGAGCTGCCGCCGGAGCCGATCTACACCAAGTAGCCTGATCGGGCCTGCAACCGGAAGGGCCGGAAAGCACAGCCTTCCGGCTCTTTCGTTTGCGTGGCGATGGATTGCGGTGCCGTCAAAGCACCACCGTTATCCACGCGAAGGTCTGTTCGGCATGCTCCAGCATCGCCTTGCGCGCCGCCTCCGGCTGGCGGTTGCGGATGGCCTTGACGATGGGGTCGTGATTGTAGGGCGTCAGGTTCTTGGCGGCCGCCGGCTTCACGGCCGAAAGGATGAAGTTCGTCACCTCGACCTGTATTTCGGTTTCCTGCTTCAGCAGCCGCGCCGAGCCGGAAACCTCGGCGATGATCGTGTGGAAACGGGCATCGGCGAAACGCATGTCCGGAAAGCGCGGCAGCAGATCGTCGTAATCCCTTGCGGCCTGCACGATACGTTCAAAATCGGCGGGGCTCCCGCGTTCGGCCGCGAGGTAGCAGGCCTCGCCGGAGATCGCGCGCCGCCAATCGGTAAGATCCCGCAATTCCTCCCGTGTAAGCCTCAGACGCCGTGCGGCATCCGCCAGCCGCTCGCCAACGTCGGTGGCGACGAAGTTGCCGCCATTGCGGCCGCGCACCGTGGTCAGCAGTCCCATGTCGCGCATGGCGCCGAGCGCGATGCGCGCGGTCATCGGGGCCACCCCCAGCATTCTCGCCAGCTCGTTCTCGGGCGGAAGCTGTTCGCCGGGGCTCAGATCGCCCATGGTGATGGCCTCCCGCAGCCGGCGGAACACCATGTCCGGCGCGCTGTTGCCTTCGGCAGAGAGGGGCGTCAGAAATTTCATTTGACCAATAAACTATAGATGTTAAATGTTATGTGATTAACAGTTGGAATGCAATGCCTCAAACCGTATCCGAACACAAGCCGGCAAAGCCTCGCATCCTTGTTTCCGGCTCTCTCGCCTCGCCTTATGCAAGCGACTATCTGGCCTGCACCCTGCGGGAGTTCTCCGATTCCGCCTTCGCGGGGCTGCGCGATGCGGGCGTCGACGTGACTTTTGTCGAGGCTTCCGCGCCGGTGCTGACCCAGCGCGAGGCTCTGGAGGGCGTGGACGGGCTTCTGATGCTGGGCGGGGCCGATGCCGATCCGCAAACCTATGGCCAGTCCATTGCCTCCGACACGGTCTATGGCGTCCATCGCGCGGCAGACGATTATGAGCTGGAGCTTCTGCGCCTCGCTCGGGAAAGGCATCTTCCTTTCCTCGGCATCTGCCGGGGCATGCAGCTTCTCAACATCGCGGCGGGCGGCGATCTCACGCAGGAGATCGGCGGCGGCACGATGCATTATCTGACGGCCGACAATTCGGTCATGACCGCCCATCCGGTCGAAATACTGCCCGATACGCGCCTGGAAGAGATTTACGGAGCGATCGAGATCGTTGTGCGCTCCGGCCACCATCAGGCGGTTTCGAAGGTGGGCGCGGGGCTGAAGGTCGCGGCAAGGGCCGCCGACGGCATCGTCGAGGCGCTGGAAGGCGCCGGCGACGACTGGGCGGTCGGCGTCCAGTGGCACCCGGAGGACCCCAGGGCGTCCCGTGAGGATTTCGACCGGCTGCTGGGCGCATTCCTCGCCCAGTGCAGGCGCGCATAACCGCAGCACAATCAACATCAGGGAGAATCGTTCCATGAAGTCATTTGCATTGCTGGCCGTCGCCGGCCTCCTGTCCACTCTGGCCGCGACGGCGGGCGCTCAGGCGGCCGAATATGGCAAGTGCGAGCCGAAGGGCGAGCGCGGCAGCATCAGCCTTGAAACCATCGCCGCCGATACGCTGACCGTGGCGACGGTGCTGCCGAATCCCGGCTGGTACAATGGCATCTCGCCCGAGAAGATCGAGGACGGCTTCGAATATTGCATGGGGGCCGAGATCGCCCACCGCGCCGGGCTGGACAAGGTGCGCCTCGTCAACATGGCCTGGGACCAGTACATCTCCGGCACCGCCTCCAACTATGACATCGGCATCGCCGGCACCACCATCACCGAAGCCCGCAAGCAGGTCTTCGATTTCAGCCAGCCCTATTTCTCGTCCAATCTCGGCGTCGCCGTGAAGAAGGGCGCCGACGTGAGCGCGGAAAACATCCGTTCGAAGCGCATCGGCGTCCTGCAGGGCAACATGGGATCGGACTGGGTCATCGGCACGCTGAAGCCCGACCAGCAGCCGTCGCTCTACCAGTCGCAGCCCGACATGGTCACCGCGCTCATTGCCGGCCAGGTGGACGCCATCGTTTCCGACACCACGCTGGTGCTCTCGGCCACCAACGGCACCAATGGCATGATCGAAGTCATCGGCCAGTTCGAACTGGATCAGGGCTACGGCATCGTTCTGCCGAAGGGCTCGGCCAATGCCGCCGTTGTCGATCAGGCGGTTGCCGCGTTCAGGGAAGACGGCACGCTGGCCGACCTGTCGGCCAGATATCTGGCGCCTCTCTTCGGGGTCGATCCGGCATCCGTTCCGGTCTGGACCCTGAAGTGATCGTCTCTTCCCTCGCCACACGGGCGAGGGGAGATCTTGCGACGCTGCCCGAGGCCGGATCCGGGCCCCGGCAGCGTCAGTTCGTGAAAAACCCGAAACGAAAATTGGAGATGGCATGACCACGCTGAGCCCTGCGCCGCGCAGCCGCGGTCTGGCGGTGTTCGCCACGCTGCTCGCTATAGCCTTGCTGGTCGCCGTCGCGGTCGTCGGCGAAGCCGTTCGCGCCGGCATCACCAGCCCGCAATTGTCCGCCTTCGGCGCCTGGGTCATGGCCGCCGGGCTGGCGCTGGGCGGCGTGACGCTGTGGACGGCGGTCAATGGTCTGCGCTGCTCGTTCCAGAGCGGACGCGAGGCCGCTGCGAATGAAATTCTGGCGTCTCGCGCCAGCGCCGCCCAGTCGCGCCAGCACAGCTTCATCACCTTCGGCCTCGCCTTCGCCGTGCTGATCGGTTTTGCGCTGGTCCAGCTCGTTCTCATCAATGACGGCAACATCCAGCGCACATTCCTGCGCGGCGACCTGATGGCGGGCAGCGCGCTCGACATCGCCCGTGCCTTCATCGTCAACATCAGGCTGGCCCTCATCTCGGGCGTCATCGTTCTGGTGTTCGGGCTCGTTCTGGCCATCGCCCGCATGATCCCCGGCAAGGCCGGCGCACCGGTCCGCTTTCTGGCCGTCGCCTATATCGATCTCATGCGCGCCGTGCCGGCGATCATCGTGCTCTATCTGATCGGCTTCGGCCTGCCGCTCACCAACCTGCCCGTCTTGAGCGGGCTCAATGCGGAGTGGTTCGCCATCCTTGCCCTGTCGCTGACCTACAGCGCCTATGTGGCCGAGGTGTACCGTTCGGGCATCGCCTCGATCCATCCCTCGCAATGGGCGGCCAGCCGCTCGCTCGGCTTCTCCTATTTGCAGACGCTGCGCTTCTTCATCCTGCCGCAGGCCATGCGCCTCGTCATCCCGCCGATGCTGAGCACATTCATCGCTCTGCAAAAGGATACCTCGCTGGTCAACGTCATCGGCACGCTCGACGCGTTCAACCAGGCGAAGTTCTACGCCTCCAGCACCTTCAACCTGTCGTCGGTGACGGTGGTGGCCATCCTGTTCGTCATCATCACCATTCCCCAGACGCGCTTCGTCGACTGGATGCTCGAGCGCGGTGCGAACCGCCGCAAGGGAGCTTGACCATGGCTTTCATCGAACTGTCCGGCATAGAGAAGAGCTATTCGAACCATCATGTGCTGAAGGGCATCGACCTCGATGTGGAAAAGCATCAGGTCGTAACGCTGATCGGCGCTTCCGGCTCGGGAAAATCGACGCTGCTGCGCTGCATCAACGCGCTGGAAACTATCGACAGCGGCACCGTTTCCGTCGATGGCGACGTGGTGTCCGGACCGGGCGTCGACCTGGACCGGCTGCGCCGCAAGGTCGGCATGGTCTTCCAGTCGTTCAACCTGTTTCCGCACATGACGGTCGAGGACAACATCGCCGTCGGTCCCGTACGCCTTCTGGGCGAGGACCCGGATGCGGCGCTCAGGCGTGCGCGCGAATTGCTGGAGAGGGTCAATCTCGCCCATCGCGCCCGCTACTATCCGGACCAGCTTTCCGGCGGCCAGCAGCAGCGCGTCGCCATCGTGCGCGCCATCGCCATGCGTCCGGAAGCGCTGCTTCTGGACGAGATCACCTCGGCCCTCGATCCCGAGCTGGTGGCCGAGGTGCTCAACATCGTTCGCGATCTGGCCCGCGACGGCATGACCATGATCCTCGCCACGCACGAGATGCAGTTCGCCCGCGAGGTCTCCGACGTGGTGGTGTTCCTCGAACAGGGCAAGCTCCTGGAGAAGGGGCCGCCGGAGCAGATTTTTGGCGAGCCGAAGGAAGAGCGCACCCGCGCCTTCCTGAAACAGATCATCGAGGCGGGGCGCCTCTGACCGGGTTCGGGCCGCGCATCGCGCGACCCCTGCCTTGTCAACAGCCAGTGCGGGGCGGCTTTGTCTCGACTCCGCCGGCTTTTCGTGCCAAGTCCGCGCCATGGCACTCGACATCAAGATATGCGGGCTGAAGACCGCCGAAGCGCTGACGGCCGCCATCGAAGGCGGGGCCAGCCATGTCGGCTTCATCTTCTTTCCCAAAAGCCCGCGCAACGTGACGCCGGAGCAAGCGGCGACCCTGCGCGAACAGGCCCATGGCAGGGCGAAGGGTGTCGCCGTCACCGTCGATGCCGACGACACTTTTCTGGATGCCATCGTGCACACGATGCAGCCCGACATGCTCCAGCTTCACGGTTCGGAAAGCCCCCAGCGTGTGGCGCAGGTCAAGGCCCGCTATGCGCTGCCGGTGATGAAGGCGTTCGCAGTCCACGAAGCGGCGGACCTTGCCCGCATCGCGCCTTATCGCGGCATCGCCGACCGCTTTCTTTTCGACGCAAGGCCGCCGGCCGGTTCGGAGCTTCCCGGCGGAAACGGCGTGCGTTTCGACTGGACCATTCTCGCCGGGCTTGACGCTGGCGTCGATTACATGCTTTCGGGCGGGCTCGACGCCGCCAATATCGGCGATGCGCTGCGGCTTGCGAACCCGCCGGGCATCGACATATCGTCCGGGGTCGAGAGCGCGCCGGGCGTCAAGGACGCTGCGCTCATCGAAGCTTTTTTCAAGGCGGTTGCAGCCGCGCGCAACGACCGTGCAGCCTGAACCGCAGCCCCTTGCCCGAGGAGATCGGCGATGAACAAGCCGGCCATGCCAAATTCCTTCCGCACCGGCCCCGACGAGCAGGGGATGTTCGGCATTTTCGGCGGCCGCTTCGTCGCCGAGACGCTGATGCCGCTGATCCTCGATCTGGAGGAGAAGTGGAACGAGGCCAAAACCGATCCGGCTTTCAGGGCGGAGCTTCAGGCGCTCTCCACCTTCTATGCCGGCCGCCCCTCCAAGCTCTATTTCGCCGAAGGGCTGACAAGGCATCTCGGCGGCGCGAAAATCTACTTCAAGCGCGAGGACCTGAACCACACCGGCTCGCACAAGATCAACAACTGCCTCGGCCAGATCCTGCTCGCCAAGCGCATGGGCAAGACGCGCATCATCGCGGAAACGGGCGCCGGCCAGCACGGTGTCGCTTCCGCCACCGTGGCGGCGCGCTTCGGCCTGCCCTGCGTGGTCTACATGGGGGCGACCGACGTGGCGCGCCAAAGCCCGAACGTGTTCCGCATGAAGCTGCTGGGCGCGGAGGTGAAGCCGGTGAGCGCCGGTCACGGCACGCTCAAGGATGCCATGAACGAAGCGCTCCGCGACTGGGTCACCAATGTCGAGGATACCTACTACCTGATCGGCACCGCCGCCGGCCCGCACCCCTATCCGGAAATGGTGCGCGAGTTCCAGTCGCCCATCGGCACCGAGGCGCGCGCCCAGATTCTTGAACAGGAAGGCCGCCTGCCGGATGTCATCATCGCCGCCGTCGGTGGCGGCTCCAACGCCATCGGCCTGTTCCACCCCTTCCTCGATGACAAGGACGTCAGGATCGTCGGTATCGAGGCCGGCGGTCGGGGCCTCGACGGCATCGAGCATTGCGCTTCCATGAATGCCGGCCGTCCGGGCGTGCTGCACGGCAACCGCACCTACCTGTTGCAGAACGAGGACGGCCAGATCCTCGATGGCCATTCGATCTCCGCCGGTCTCGACTATCCCGGCGTCGGGCCGGAGCATTCATGGCTGCGCGACACCGGCCGCGTCGACTATGTGCCGGTCCTTGACGACGAGGCGCTGGAGGCTTTCCAGCTCTGCACGCGCACCGAAGGCATCATCCCGGCGCTCGAATCGGCCCATGCCATCGCCCATGCGGTCAAGATCGCGCCGTCGATGGGCAAGGACGAGGTCATAATCGTCAACCTGTCCGGCCGCGGCGACAAGGACGTGCACACCGTGGCCTCCATGATGGGTATGGAGATCTGAAATGACCGAGACCCGCATCGACCGCCGCATGGGGAAGCTGAAGGCAGAGGGCCGCCCGGCGCTCGTCACCTATTTCATGGGCGGCGACCCGGACTACGACACCTCCTTGTCGATCATGAAGGCGCTTGGCCGCTCCGGGGCCGACATCATCGAGCTCGGCATGCCGTTTTCCGATCCGATGGCCGATGGCCCGGCCATCCAGGCGGCTGGCCTGCGCTCGCTGAAAGGCGGCCAGACGCTCGTGCGCACGTTGCAGATGGCGGCCGACTTCCGCAAGGATGACGACGAGACCCCCATCGTTCTGATGGGTTACTATAACCCCATCTACATCTATGGCGTCGAGCGCTTCCTCACTGATGCGAAGGCGTCCGGCATCGACGGGCTGATCGTTGTCGACCTGCCGCCGGAAATGGACGAGGAACTGTGCGTGCCGGCGCTCAGGGCGGGCATCAACTTCATCCGCCTCGCCACGCCGACGACCGACGACAAGCGCCTGCCCAAGGTGCTGCAAAACACCTCGGGCTTCGTCTACTACGTGTCGATGACGGGCATCACCGGCTCGGCGCTGGCGGATACGGGCAAGGTGGCCGAGGCGGTCCGGCGCATCAAGCAGCACACCGACCTGCCGGTCTGCGTCGGCTTCGGCGTAAAGACGGCCGAACAGGCCCGCACCATCGGCGCGTCTGCCGACGGCGTGGTGGTCGGCACGGCAATCGTCAACGCGGTGGCCAATGTGCTGGGGCCCGATGGCAGGCGCACGGCCGATCCGGCCGAGGCCGTCGCCACGCTGGTCTCCGGTCTTGCGCAGGGTGTGCGTCAGGCTCGCCTTGCTGCCGCCGAATAGTTGCCCTAACCCAAACCGAATCAAGTCGCGGTCAGGAGCCGAACGATGAACTGGATCACCAACTACGTCCGCCCGAAGATCAATTCCATGCTCGGCCGGCGCGAGATGCCCGAGAACCTCTGGATCAAGGATCCGGAGACGGGCGAGATGGTCTTCCACAAGGATCTGGAAGAGAACCAGTTCGTCATCCCGTCCTCCGGCTATCACATGAAGATCGCCGCGAAGGAGCGTCTGAGGTTCTTCTTCGACGGCGGCAGGTACGAGGTTCTGGAAAACCCGAAAGTGGTACAGGACCCGCTGAAATTCCGCGACGAGAAGCGCTATGTGGACCGTCTCAAGGACGCCCGCGCGAAAACCGGCATGGACGACGCCATCGTCAATGCCGCCGGCGAGGTCGACGGTCTGCCCGTCGTCGCCACCGTGCAGGACTTCGCCTTCATGGGCGGCTCGCTCGGCCTTGCCGCAGGCGAGGCGATCATCACCGCTTTCGACACGGCGCGCCAGCGCCGCCAGCCGCTGGTGCTGTTCGCGGCCTCCGGCGGCGCGCGCATGCAGGAAGGCATCCTGTCGCTCATGCAGCTTGCCCGCACCACTGTCGCGGTCGACCGCCTCAAGGAGGCGGGGCTGCCCTATATCGTGGTGCTGACCAACCCGACCACCGGCGGCGTCACCGCTTCCTATGCGATGCTGGGCGACGTGCACATCGCCGAGCCGGGAGCCCTGATCGGCTTCGCCGGCCCGCGCGTCATCGAGCAGACCATCCGCGAGAAGCTCCCCGAGGGCTTCCAGCGCGCCGAATACCTTATGGAGCACGGCATGGTCGACATGGTCGTGTCGCGGCTGGAGATGAAGCAGACGATTTCGCGTCTGCTCAGGCTGCTGCTGAAGGTGCCGGAAGTGCAGGAGGAGCCGGAGGCGGAGGTCTTGCCGCCGCCGGTCGCCGCCGCGCCGGAAGCCCGGCCACAGGCCTGATCGCAGCCCGGCATGACCACGCTCTCCGCCGACCGTGAAATCGAACACCTGATGACGCTGCATCCGAAGGGTTTCGACCTTTCGCTGGAGCGCGTGTCGCGTCTGCTCGAAAAGCTCGGCAATCCGCAGGACCTGATGCCGCCGGTGATCCACATCGCCGGCACCAATGGCAAGGGCTCCTGCGCCGCCTTCTGCCGCGCCATTCTGGAGGCGCAGGGCCTTCTGGTTCACACCCACACCTCGCCGCATCTGGTCAACTGGCACGAGCGCTATCGCCTTGCCGCGGACGGCGGCGGCCGGCTGGTCGACGATGCCACGCTGGCCGAGGCGATAGCGCGCGTGGCCAGGGCCAACGACGGCCAGCAGATCACGGTGTTCGAGATTCTCACCGCTGTCGGCTTCGTGCTTTTTGCGGAGCATCCCGCCGACGTGGTGGTCATGGAAGTGGGCCTTGGAGGACGCTTCGACGCCACCAACGTCGTCGCCCGCCCGGCGGCCTCGGTCATCATGCCGGTTTCGCTCGATCATGAGGCTTATCTCGGCGACCGCGTCGAACTGATCGCCGTCGAGAAGGCCGGTATCATCAAGCCGGGCTGCCCGGTGGTGATCGGATCGCAGCCCTATGAATCCGCGCTCGACGTGCTGGTCGACACGGCCACCCGCCTCGGCTGTCCGACTTATGTGTACGGGCAGGATTTCCTCGCCTTCGAGGAACATGGCCGCATGGTCTATCAGGACCAGGGCGGGCTGATGGATCTGCCGCTGCCGCGTCTGCCGGGCCGCCACCAGATCGCCAATGCCGCAGCCGCCATCGCGACGGTCAAGGCCGCCGGCTTCGAGCCGCGCGAACATGCCGTGGACCGCGCCATGGTCACGGCGGTGTGGCCGGGTCGCATGCAGAAGCTGCCCCATGGCAGGCTGGTGGAACTTGCGCCGCCCGGCGCCGACATCTGGCTCGACGGCGGCCACAATCCCGGCGCCGGGGTGGTCATCGCGGAAGCGCTGGCCGAGCTGGAGCACAGGGACCCGCGCCCTCTTTTCCTGATTGCGGGCATGATCAACACCAAGGATCAGGGCGGCTATTTCAATGCCTTCAACGGTCTGGTGAAGCACGTCTACACCGTGCCGGTCGATTTCAGCGATGCCAGCGTCGGCAATGACGAGCTGGCGGCCCGCGCCGAAGCCGCCGGACTGTCGGCGGAGCCGGTCAGTTCGGTTGCCAGTGCGTTGATGCTGTTGCGCGACACATGGCAGGATGCCGAGGTCCCGCCGCGCATCCTGATCGGCGGCTCGCTCTATCTGGCCGGGGCGGTTCTTGCGGAGAACGGCACGCCGCCCACCTGACAGGGCGACATGCGCAAGAACAGGAACCTGAGGCGTAAGGAACGAACCTGAAAGATAGAGCATTTTGCAGCCAAATGGAAACATTTGGCGTCGCACAAATGCAGTATAAACAAATAGTTAGATCATTTCATCGATTCGGAGAAACGATGAAATGATCTAGCGACACGCTTCAGGCAGCAAAAAGCCCGGCACGATGGCCGGGCTTTCGTTTTTGGAAATGCACTCCCGATCAGGCGAGCGCGCCGTTGATCCACTGCGACAGCGCGGTCTTGGGAGCCGCGCCCACCTTGGTGTCGGCCACCTGTCCGTCCTTGAAGACCATCAGCGTGGGAATGGAACGCACGCCGAACTGGGCGGCCAGCTCGGGGTTCTCGTCGATGTTCAGCTTCGCGATCTTGACCTTGCTGCCAAGCTCGTTGGAAATCTCTTCCAGCGACGGGCCGATCATCTTGCAGGGGCCGCACCATTCGGCCCAGAAATCCACCACGACCGGTTCCTTTGCGTCGAGCACGTCGGACTGGAAATTGTCCTTGTCGACCTTGACGGTTGCCATGCGAAAGCCCTTTCGGTTGTTCAGCTCAACAATATGTGGCGGTAGGACCGGCCAAATTCAAGCAGGTCTTGTGTCACGACAGGGTGAGTCGGGCAAGGGCGGCGTCCATCGCTTCTGCCGTCAGCTCGATCAGGCGCGGGGCTTCGGTGAACAGCAGCGCCGCCACGATCCCGCGGCCGGGATAGAGCGGCTTCAGCAATTCCCGGTAAAGCCCAAGCTGCAACACATAGGCATCGGGAACCTGCGCCAGCGTGGCCGGCGGCGGGCGGTTGGTCTTGTAGTCGACGATCAGCACCCTGTCCGGGGTGACTGCCAGCCGGTCGATCTTGCCCGAGACGGAGCGTTGCTTTCCCTTCACCTTCAGGCTGCCCATGAGTGCCACTTCGGCGCGTGAACCCGCCGCAAAGATGGGAGCGAAGCGCCGGTCGTCGAGCACGCCCATGACCGCGGACAGCACGTGATCGCGCTCGCGCTCGTTCCAGCCCGCGCCGGCGCGCGCCAGATAGCGCCGGGCCGCCGCAAGCCTGTCTTCGGCGGCCATTCCCGGCAGCATCTGCAACAGCTTGTGGGTGGCGAGCCCGCGCGCAATCGCCAGCGAGGGCTCCTCCTCCGCTTCCAGCACCGGGGAGCGCGGGTCGACAGCCGGCTCCATGCTGTCCTCCTCGATCAGCGCCGATGCGCCGGAGGGCGAAAGCGGGCGCGGCAGCTCCTCGTCCTCGTCCAGCCTGTCGAACAGCATGGCGGGCAGCGGCGCGAAATCGTCGCTGACGGGTTCCGCGCCGGCCTGCGCGGATGTCAGCGGCGGCAGGCCGGTGGCGTGGAAGCGATGCACCGTCTCGCCGCTGACGGGATGCACGAGTTCCCGCGTTTCCGGCGCGGCGGCCAGCGCGCGGCTGACGATGCGGTGCCAGGTGCCGTCGCCGGGTTCGCGCTTGCCGTGATAGCCGGCCACGATCAGCCGGTCCTCGGCGCGCGTCATGGCGACATAGAGCAGGCGGCGATATTCGTCGTCGGCCAGTTCGCGGGCCTTTTCCGCTGCCCCGCGCGAGACGGCGTTGGCCACTTCGGCATCGGAACGCCACAGATAGCCGCGGCCGCGCCAGTGCTGGCCGGAGCTTTCGAACGGCATCAGGCGCGGCAGGTGCTGGTCGCTGAAGGCGCGCGTGCCGCCATCGACAAGGAACACAACCGGCGCTTCGAGACCCTTGGAGGCATGCACCGTCATGATGCGCACCTCGTCCCGGGTCTGGTCCATCTCCCGCTTCACCTCCGGGCCGGCATTTTCAAGCGTGGAGAGGAAGGAATCGAGGCCGGGCAGGCCGGTGCGTTCCTCGGCGAGGCAGAAGTTCAGGAACTCGTCCAGTATGTCGCCGGCTTCCGGCCCCAGCCGCGCGATCATCTTCCGGCGCACGCCGTCGCGCGCCAGAAGGGCGGCATAGAACTCGAACACCGGCCTGAAGGCCGCCTCGCTCGCCCAGCGTTCGAGCGTGTCGGCGATGCCGGCCAGTTGCGTGTCCGTTTCCGCGTGGCGGCGCAGCGACTGGATCAGCGGCTGGCTGCGCTCGCGCCCCGCCGCGAGGTCGAACAGGCGTTCTTCGGGCAGGTCGAAGACCGGCGAGCGCAGCACGGCGGCGAGCGACAGGTCGTCCTGCGGCTGGACGAGGAAGCGGCCAAGTGCTGCAAGGTCCTTCACGGCGATGTGGCCGGGCAGGCTCAGCCGGTCCGCGCCGGCCACCGGCACGCCCTTTTCCTTCAGGCTCTTCGACAGCGCATGGATGAAGCGGTCGCGCTTGCGCACCAGCACCAGCACGTCGCCGGCACGCAGCGGCCGGCCCTTGCCCTCGAGGATTTCGCCGCTGTCCAGCCAGTTCTTGATGGTGGCGGCGACATGCTCGGCCACCCGCACGGCGGGCGCGCTGGCGTGGTTGACCGGCAGCGTCCAGTCGTCCGGCTCTTCCACCTGATCCGCGCCCAGCGTCGGCCAGACCTCGACATAGCCCGGCGCGTCGTTGCGGATCGCCTTGTGGTCGAGCGGCTCGGGATCGTGGCTGATGCCGCGCCTTACCTCTGCGTTGGCGAAGACACGGTCCACCGCGCGCAGCACATCCTCGCTGGAGCGGAAGGAGAAGGTCAGCTTGAGGTCGGCGAACTCACGGCTGGCGGCGCGCACGCGCCCGGCGAACTCGACCTTGCTTTCGGCGAAGGAGTCCGGCGCGGCCCCCTGGAAGGAGTAGATAGACTGTTTTTCGTCACCGACGGCGAAGATGGTGCGCAGGATATTGTCGCGGGCGCTCTCGCCGGAGAAGAACTCCTCGGCCAGCTTCTTCACCACGTCCCATTGCTCGGGGCTGGTGTCCTGCGCCTCGTCGAGCAGGATGTGGTCGATGCCCTGATCGAGCTTGTACTGCACCCACGCGCCGGCTTCCGGGCGCTTGAGCAGGTTGACGGTACGGGTGATGAGGTCGTTGAAGTCGAGCAGCCCGCGCGCCCGCTTCAGTTCCTCGTAGCGGCGGATCAGCCAGTCGGCGATCGTGAGCGCCGAGGTGGTGCCCTTCACCATGCGGTAGAGCGCCAGCCGGTCGCAGGCGGCGGCGATGGCCTCGGTGGCGGCAAGATAGCGTTCCGCCAGATCCGGCATGGCGGCGAGCAGCGCCTTTGAAAACAGCCAGTCCGGCTTGTAGGCTTCGCCCTTGCCGCTCAGGAAGGATTTCTGCAAGGCCGCAAGGCGCGGCATGGGGTCGGGCTCCGCGAAGGCGATCAGCGCATCGTCCACGAGGGAGCCCCGCGCGCGGTTGGCTCCCAGTTGCAGGGAAAGCGCGTCGAGCCTTGCCATGTAGTCTGGCCCGAATCCCGGCAACGGCCACACAAAGCCGGCAATATCGGCCTCGCTGTCATCGGGGCCGAAGCCGAATTCCTCGAAAAGCGGCTCGAACCCGGTCGCCGTCCCGCCGATCTTGCCGAGAAATTCACGAAGTGGCTCGCGTTTTCCCACGATCTCGGAAAGCAGCGCGTCGAGCCCCGTCTCGCCGCCGCGCGCAAGCACGGTGGCGAAGGCTTCGGTCAGTTCCGCGCCCGCGCCTCCGACCGCCCCGGCGATCATGTCGCGCCGCGCCGCGGCCACCAGCGCCTGTTCCATCTGGGTGTCCAGCATCTGGAAATGGGCGACGATGTTCGCCTCGAGCGGGAACTGGTGCAGCACCGCCTCGCAGAAGGCGTGGATGGTCTGGATCTTCAGCCCGCCCGGCGTTTCCAGCGCCTCGGCGAACAGGCGGCGCGCGCGCTGCAAGGTCTCGGCATCGGGCCGCCGCCCGTCCATGGCCTCGATCCGCTTCGCAAGCTCGGCCTCGTCCAGCGCCGTCCATTCCGACAGCGTGGAAAAGACGCGGTTCGACATGTTGGCGGCAGCCGCGCGCGTGTAGGTCAGGCACAGGATTTTCGACGGCTCGGTGCCGCGCAGCAGCAGCCGGATGACGCGCTGGGCCAGCACATGGGTCTTGCCCGAGCCGGCGTTTGCCGACACCCATGCCGAATTGGCGGGGTCGGAGGCGCGCGCCTGCGCCAGCGCGGTGTCGGTGGGGATCGGATATTTCATTCCTCTCCCCCGTCACCCGCGCCATCGCCACCGGCCGACCATTCCAGCACGCGCGCCAGATGGTCGTAGTCGCCATCCGTCTCGCCCTCGCGGAAGGGCAGCGCCCGCGACAGATAGCCGGTGGCCGGATTGGCGTAGTGGTGGAGCAGCTTTTCCAGCCGCGCCCACGCATCCTCGCCAAGCTCCGTGCCGGAGCGGATCGCCTTGCCGTGCCTGAGGATGGATTCCTGTTCCACCTCGCCATTGGCGCGCAGGCGGATGAAGGCGAGGTCGGCAGGCTCACGGTTGCCGAGATCGCGGAACGAACCGCGCCTCAGCAGCGCGGCTTCCAGCGCGAGCTGTGGCGCAAGCAGCGTGTGCGCCTGCACCCTGGAAGGCGAGGAGCCCGTCTTGTAGTCGAGAATG
Organism: Aquamicrobium defluvii; assembly: GCF_004363725.1. Taxonomy (GTDB): domain Bacteria; phylum Pseudomonadota; class Alphaproteobacteria; order Rhizobiales; family Rhizobiaceae; genus Mesorhizobium; species Mesorhizobium defluvii. The sequence continues at coordinate 58,154 of NZ_SNZF01000021.1, forward strand.
TCGGCCATGTTCCCGGTCAACAGGTCGACGCGGTCGGCATAGCCCGACAGCGTGACGCCGGTTGCGCCGACGACCGTTTTTTCGGCCCGCGCCTCGGCATGGCGCGACTTGACGTCGGAGCGGCCACGCTCCCACGCGATGATGTTTCCCGCCAGCGTCTCGAAGCGCGGCCACCACACCGCCTCGACATCCTGTGGCAGTTCGGCTTCGGCAAAGCAGTCGCGGCCGGTCTGCACCAGCTTTTCCAGCGCATCCGGCGCGGCAGGATCGGCCTGCATGGAAAAGCGGTGCAGGATGGCGTGGAACAGCGTGCCGCGCTCGGCCGCCCCCGGATCGCGGATCACCGGGTCGAGCGCATGGAGGCCGAGGATGCGGCGGGCATAGACGGCGTAGGGGTCGCGCCGCAGCGTCTCGATCTCCGTCACCGAAAAATGCTTCGGGCGAATCTCTATGGGTGGTTTGGGGCAGGGGCGCGCGGCGAAGTCGACGCGCGGCGCGTCATCCAGCGTGCGCGCCCATGAAAGCAATTGGTCGCCGCGCCGGCGCAGGATGGCGGCATGGTCCTTGCCGGTGAAGGTGAGCAGGCGTTGCAGCCAGCGCGATGGCACGGCCGGCGCATCGCCGGAGCGCAGCGCCCGCGCCAGCACCACCTTTTGCGTGCCCATCGCCATCTGGAAATCGTGCGCGGCAAGGCCGATGCGCCGCTCCGGCGGTTCGAGATCGAGCCCGCCCTTCATCAGCCGCGACATGAAGCGGTCGCTCTCGGGCTTGCGCGGCCACACCCCTTCGTTGAGCCCGCCGACGACCAGCGTATCCACATGCTGAAGCCGTGCCTCCAGCGCGCCCCATATCGCGATAGCGCGGTCCGTGCCCTGCCGCGGCTTCACCGTTTCGGGGGCGAGCAGGGCGTCCAGCACGTCCGGCCATTCGTCGGCGCCGAAGGTGAAGGGCGAGTGCGCCGCCACCAGATCGCGCAGCAACTGCGCCAGCTTCTGGCCGGCATCGCCGGCATAAAAGGCTGTCACGCTGCCGTCTGCATGGCGGCCAAGCGCTTCCAGCGCCTTCGTGCTCGCCTCGGCGTATTGGGGCACACCAAGGTCGGAGCGCCCGCGCAGTTCGAGCAGGGGCTCGAGCGCCTCGACCAGCTTGCGGACGATGGCGATCGCTTCCTCGATGCGCCGCGCCGGAAACCGCGCGAACCAGAACGGCTCGCGCCCGCCGTCGCCGGGGTCGGCCAGCCGCCGCTCGAACAGGTCGGCAAAACTGGCGATGTCGGGGCGTCCGGTGCCGCCGCGCAGCGCGGCAAGCTCGATCAGTTCGGCCGCGTGGCGCACGGGCGGGCGCTCCATTCCGAGCGACAGCAGCGGGTGCTTGACCAGCGCCAGCAATGGCAGCGGATCCCCGGGGCGGAAGGCGGCTTGCGCTGCAAGGCGCAGCAGCGCGGCAGGCGGCGTGTTGGCAAGCGGCGTGCCGCCGGAATCGTCGGCCGTGATGCCGAAGCGCAGCAGTTCGGCCGAGACGCGCCGGGCGAGCGCCCGGTCGCCCGTCACAAGTGCTGCGCGCTTGCCGGGAACGCTCACGGCATGGCGCAGCGCCACGGCGATGGCGGTGGCCTCGTCGCGCTCGTTCGGCGCTTCCAGAACGGTCACGCCTTCGAGCGCGGTGGCCATGTCGGCATCGCTGAAGCCTGCGCGTGTCCGTGGCCACAGCTCCGTCGTGTCGGCCGGGCGCAGCGCTTCGCTGACGATCCGGTTGCGGAGATCAAGCGCCGGTACGGGCGCGCCGAGCGGCGCGATCTCGTCGCGGGCGACGCCGATCTTGCCCGCCAGCTTGACGAGCCCGTATTGCGGATGGCCGAGAAGCGCCGGCCGCGCCTCCGGGGCGGAGATGGCGGCCAGCGATGCCGCGTCGAGCGCGGCGTCGAGGCCCGGCAGTACTACAGCCCCGTTCGGCAGGCGGGAAATGACCTTGAGCAGTTCCGCCGTGGCGGGAATCGAGCCGGTCGAGCCGGCGGCGATCACCGGGCCCGAAGGCGGCCTGGCGAGCAGCCGCCCGGCCTCGAAGCGGATCAGCGCGCTGCGATGCGCGGCGGGGTTGGATCGGTCGCGCTCGGCAAGGATCAGCGGCCAGTGCCGGCTGGCGATGCCGAGGAAGTCCAGCGTCACCTGCCACCAGCCGGCAAGGTTGCCGGTGACGAGGTCGGCGAGCTTCGCCCAGTCGGACCCCTCCGTTTCCACCTCGTCCATGAGGTCGGCCAGATCGCGCGCCAGCCAGATGGCGTCGGCGGCGGAGGCCGGCACCATGATCTCCTCGGCGAAACGCGCCGCCACCTCGGCCGGCAGGCGCTGCTTCCACGCCCGCACCAGAACGGCGAGCAGCAGCAGCCTTTCCGTGGAGGCGATGGGCGGGGCAAGGTCGAGCGCGGCCGCGCTTTCCGGCGTGTCCGTCTCGAACAGCGCCTCGTCCTCGTCGAACTCGCCGAGCGGCCGCACCGTGGGCAGGATGGCGGCGCGCCCGCCCATCAGTTCCATGAACTCGGTGCGCAGCGCGCGCGCGGCGCGCCGCGTCGGCACATAGATGGTGACGTCGGCCAGCGCCAGCGGGTCGCCGTCGAAGCGGAAACCGGGAACCAGCGTACCCGACAGCAGCGCCTCGGCCAGTGTCGGCAGGAAAGGCGCTCCGGGCGGGATCGAGAAGACGCGCGGCGCGCTTCTCATGCCGCCCCGACCGGGAATTTCCGGATAGCCGCTTCGGCAGGTGCGATGGCGTCCGGCGTGCCGACCGTGATCCAGTGGCCGTCCATCGCCATGCCGAACAGGCGGCCAGCTTCAATCGCACGGTCGAAATAGAGGTTGAGCGAATGCGGTTGCGCCTCCGCCCCGGCGAAGATGCGCGGATGGACGATGCCGGCGCCGCCATAGATCAGGCCGGCGGGATGGTTGCGCCCGCGCGCCAGCCTGCCGTCTTCACCGATCAGGAAGTCGGTGCCGCCGCTGTGGCCGGTGGCATTCGCCGGATCGGCGAGCATGAGCAAAATGTCCATGCGCCCATCGTCCCACGTCGCGGCCAGCCGCTCAAGCTCGGGCGTGCCGCGGTCGATCCAGAAGGTGTCGGCATTGAGGATGTAGAACGGGCCGGGGCCCAGCTCCGGCAGCGCGCGGACGATGCCGCCGGCGCTGTCGAGCAGCCTGTCGCTCTCGTCGGAAATGACGATGCGGGGCTTCTGGTACCCGGCGACATGCGCTGCGATCATGGAACCCAGATGGTGGACATTGACCACGGCCCTTTCGACGCCCGCCCCGGCCAGCGCATCCAGCCCGCGGTCGAGCAGCGTGCGCCCGGCGATCTCCACCAGCGGCTTCGGCAGCGTGTCGGTGATCGGGCGCATGCGCGTGCCGAGCCCGGCGGCGAGAACCATCGCTGTCTTCGGACCCGTCACAGCTCGCGCTCCTCCAGAAAGCCCTGCTCCTCGTAGAAGGCGCGCATGGAAGCCAGCGCCGGATGGGCGAGCGCTCGGCGCAGATAGTCGCGGATGCGCGGCAGGTGCTTCAGATAGCCGGGCTTGCCGTCGCGGCGATGCAGGCGCACGAAGATGCCGAGGATCTTCGAGTTCCGCTGCGCCGCCATCAGCGCATAGGCTTCGAGGAAAGCAGCTTCATCGAAAGGCCCGGCAGCGCGCCGCCGGGCAAGATAGGCATCCACCGTCGCCTGCTCGACATCGCGCGGCACGGTTGCGCGCGCATCCATGGCGAGCGAGGCGAGATCGTAGGCAGTCGGGCCGATCAGCGCATCCTGAAAATCGATGATGCCCAGCCGGTCGTGCCCGCTGCGTTCGGCCCGCCAGATCAGGTTCGGCGAATGATAGTCGCGCTGCATCAGCGTGGGTTCAAAACCTTCGATGCGGTCGAGTGCGGCGTTCCATTCCCGCCGGTAGCGGGCGCGCAGCGCCTCGTCGGCCGGCTTGCCGGTCACGGCCGGCACATACCAGTCGACCAGCAGGTCGACCTCGATCAGCATGGCGTCGCGGTCGAAGGGCGGCACCTCGTAAATAACACCGGGCGCCAGTTCGATGCGGGCTGACCACGGACGGCCATGCATGTCGGCCAGCAGTTCGGCGGCGGCGGCATAGCGTTCGGCGATGGGATTGCGCGCCTCGTCCAGCACGCCCGCGCTGCCCAGATGCTCGATCAGCAGGAAGCCGTTGTCGAGGTCCTGTGCGTAAATCTCCGGGGCGCAGATGCCGGCCTCGCGCAGCACCTTGTCGATGGCGACAAAGGCGGCAACGGTCTTCGAGGTATGGGCGATCTCGGCATAGGGCTTGCCGTCGCGCACCGGCGGGCCCATTACCAGCGGCGGCGAGTTCATAAGGATGCGCTGGGCTCCCTCCAGCCGCACCGTCTCGTAGGAGCGGGCCGAGGCATCGCCCGTCAGATGGCGGCGCTGCGCGCTGCCCCAGCCGGCGTCTGCCAGGAAGGCGCGCATGGCGAGGGATCGCCCGATCCGCGCCATTGCCTCGCCGCTGCCGGAAATGTGCCCGCGGCGGCCTTCGCCCTCATGCACAAGCTCCACAGCTATGGCCGCGCGGGGCAGGCGACTGCCGGCGCGTTCCGGCCATTCCACCAGCGCCACCCCTTCGGCAATCGCTTCCCCGAAGCCGAGCTCGTCCAGCTCGTCCTCATGACCGAGGCGATAGAGGTCGAAATGGTGCACCGGAAAGCGCGTTTCGTAGCTTTGCACCAGCGTGAAGGTGGGGCTCGGCACTTCCAGCGCTTCATCGTCGGCAAGGGCGCGGATCAGGGCGCGCGCCAGCGTGGATTTTCCTGCGCCGAGATCGCCTTGCAGGGCCAGCACGTCGCCCGGACGCACGGCCATGGCGAGGTCTTCGCCCAGCCGCCGTGTCGCGGCCTCGTCGTCAAGCACCACCTCGATAGGGGAGGCTTCCATGCCGGGGCTACTCCGCAGCGTCGCGCATATCCGCCGGCGTGTCGGGGAAGGTGCAGACAACCGTGGTCCCCTCGCCGGAGCCGGTCTCGATGCGCACATCGCCGCCATGCAGTTCGACGAAGCTCTTCACGATGGAGAGACCGAGGCCCGCGCCGCGCCGGCGTCCGCCGTTCACGCGCGATTCGAAGCGGTGGAACACGAGGTCCAGTACATCGGGCGGCATGCCCGGCCCGTCGTCATGCACGGCGAATTCGACACCTGCGGCAAGCTGCCGGCAGGTGAGGCGCACGGCGCTGCCTTCCGGCGCGTAGTTCGCGGCGTTGGTGAGCAGGTTGTAGAGGATCTGGCGCACCCGCACCTCGTCGCCCCTGAAGCTCTTCGGCGCGGCCGAGGCATCCACCTCCAGCCGGATCGCATGGTCCTGTAACCGCTCGGAAACCAGCTCGGCGGCGGCCGTGATGGCGTTGGCCACGTCGACCTCTGTGATGTCGAGCTGCATGATGCCGGCATCGACGGTGGCGAGATCGAGAATGTCGTTGACGATGGTGAGCAGCACCGACGACGACGAGCCGATATGCTCCACATATTCGCGCTGGCGCGGCGACAGCGGCCCCGTGGCCGGCAGCGACAGCAGTTCGGTGAAGCCGATGATGTTGGTGAGCGGCGAGCGCAGCTCGTAGGACACGTGCTGCACGAAGTCGTTCTTGATCTGGTCGGACTTCAGCAGCGCCTCGTTCTTTTCCTTCAGCGCCCGCTCGACATTGACGCTGTCGGTGACGTCGACGAATGTGGTCATCACCTGCCCGTTGGGCAGGTGGATGACGGCATAGCGCAGCACGCTTCCGGAATTCAGCTCCACCAGCCCGTGCCAGTTGCGGCGCTCCTCGTCGAAACCGGTGATGGCGGCGACGAAGCCGCCCCAGGGGCTGTCCTTGGCCCGGCTGTCGCAGATCGCGCGGATCGAGGCGACATGGACATTCGGCTGCACGATGCTGTCGTCCAGTTCCCACAGCGCTGAGAAGGCCGGGTTGGAAAGGCGCAGGCGTCCGTCCGGTCCGAACACGGCCACGCCTTCGGCCAGATTGTCGAGCGTCTCGCCCTGAACGCGCACGGCGGTCTGGTAGCGGCTTTCCAGATCGATCTTCTCGGTCAGGTTCTCGAACAGCCAGGTCACGCCGCCCTTGGGCTGCGGGTTGGCGACGACGCGGATCGTCTTGCCGTCCGGCAGATGCCACCAGTGCTCCTGCGTCTCCACGGCGCGATAGGCGCAGAGCAGGTTTTCCTTCCAGCGCCGCCATTCCGGCTGCTCGGCGATCTTGCCCTCGCTGCGCAGCCGGTCGAGCAGCAGCGCATTGTCTGGCGCGCTGTTGAGGAAGGGCAGGTCGAGCGCCCACAGCTTCTGGAATGCCTGGTTGAAGAAGCGCAGTTTCTGTTCGGTGTCGAAGATGGCCACGGCGGTGTTGAGATGGTCGAGCGTGTCGGCGTGATTGCGCACGGTGCGCTCATATTCCTCGCGCAGCGCTTCCACGTCGCTGACGTCGCAGGCAAGGCCGGCCGACCCGCGCGGTCCGCTGTAGTCGGTGACGGCGAACTGGCGCCGGTCGCCCGAGATGACCGTGGAAAGCTTCTGGACGAACACCGGGCTGACGCGATGCTCCTCGGCGATTGCGGCCCGTCCGCGGTCGCCGAGAAATTCCTTGCCGTCCCGCACCGCGTCCCCCGCGCTCGGCGCCTCGACCGCGCCTGCATAGGCCCGGTTGGTCCATTTCAGCCTGCCGTTCTCGTCGCGCAGCCAGGCGGGCATGTCGAGAGCGTCGAGCAGGCCGATGACGGTTTCATGGTCGCTTGCAAGCCGCTCGTTTTCCAGCCTCAGGCGGGCATGGGCGCGCTGGCTTTCCGAAAGGGAGAGGAAACGCACGAGCGTGTGCGTCGCCGCCTTGCGGCCCTGGACTTCCAGCGGCGCGCCGCCATGGGTCTCGACGGCGATGTCGAAGGCCGTGCCCTTTTCGCGCAGCGCGGCGATGCCGCGTTCGAGCGCGGCCGCCGAGCGCGGCGCCAGCCAGCGTCCGAAGGCGAGGAATGCCGCGCGCTCTTCCGGCGCTCCGGCTTCGGGCGACAGCGAGCCGATCAGTTCGGGTTTCTGGTTGTCGCCGGCCCACACGACGATGCGCTGGTCGCGCAGGTTGAGCATGGCCTCCGAGCGTTGCAGGGCTGCGTTGACGTCGGCGATGCGGGCCCGCAACTGGGCGTTTTCGGTCGCCGTGCGCTGGCGTTCGCGGATCAGAACGATCGCGGAGATCAGCGCGGCCCCCATGACGCCGACCGACAGCGCGAGCTGGATGACGTCCGAAGTGCCGATCGGCATGGCCGCGCGCGTGGCCGATTGCGCACCGGCGTTCAGCGTGGCGAGGGGGAGCGTGAGGGCGCAGGACCCGAGCAGCAGGCCAAGCCGCCCCCGCGCGCGAAGCCGCCAGCCCACAGACGGACAATCCCCGTCCCTGGAATCGCTATGGCCGCCGGCAACGGCCTGTCCCGCCCGAAGCGGGTTTTCCCCCGGCATGTCGTGGTCCTCTCCGCGCCCTGTAGAAGGACACCCAGCCGAATACCCCGGCCTGTCGGCCCCGAACCCATGTCCGGCTGAAGCGTCGCGAATCACCTCACAATACCGCCTCGGCGAATCTGCGTGAAGCACGGTGCCCCGCAAAAATAGAGCCGGGCGAAAAGTCAATCGCCCGGCTCTATATATGGTAGTATTTCAGAGTATGGTTAATAGCGGTAGTGTTCGGGCTTGAACGGACCCTGCGGGGTTACGCCGATATAGGCGGCCTGTTCTTCCGAAAGCGCGGTGAGCTTCGCGCCAAGCTTGTCGAGATGCAGCCGTGCGACCTTTTCATCGAGGTGCTTGGGCAGCACATAGACCTCGTTCCTGTACTGCTCGCCCTTGGTGAAGAGCTCGATCTGGGCCAGCACCTGATTGGTGAAGGAGGCCGACATGACGAAGCTGGGATGTCCGGTGGCGTTGCCGAGATTGAGCAGGCGGCCTTCCGAGAGCAGGATCATGCGCTTGCCGTCGGGGAAGGAGATCATGTCTACCTGCGGCTTCACATTGGTCCACTTCAGATTGCGCAGCGCCGCAACCTGAATCTCGTTGTCGAAATGGCCGATATTGCCGACGATGACCATGTCCTTCATCGCGCGCATGTGCTCGATGCGGATCACGTCCTTGTTGCCGGTGGTGGTGATGACGATGTCGGCGGTGGGAGCCGCGTCCTCCAGCGTCACCACCTCGTAGCCGTCCATCGCCGCCTGCAGGGCGCAGATCGGATCGACCTCGGTGACCTTGACGCGCGCGCCGGCGCCGGCGAGCGAGGCTGCCGAGCCCTTGCCCACATCGCCATAACCGCAGACCACGGCAACCTTGCCGGCCATCATCACATCCGTGCCGCGCCGGATGCCGTCGACCAGCGATTCCTTGCAGCCATACTTGTTGTCGAACTTGGACTTGGTGACCGAGTCGTTGACGTTGATGGCGGGGAAGGGCAGCAGGCCCTTCTTCTGGAGCTGATAGAGACGGTTCACACCGGTGGTGGTTTCTTCGGAAACGCCACGGATCGCCTCGCGCTGCTTCGTGAAGAAGCCGGGCGTTGCCGCCATGCGCTTTTTGATCTGCGCGAAGAGGATTTCCTCTTCCTCGCTGCCGGGGTTGGTCAGCACGTCCTCACCGGCTTCGGCGCGCGCACCCAGAAGGATGTACATGGTCGCGTCGCCGCCGTCGTCGAGGATCATGTTGGAGGGCTCGCCATCCGCCCACTGGAAGATGCGGTCGGTATAGGTCCAGTAGTCCTCCAGCGTCTCGCCCTTGACGGCGAAGACCGGGATGCCGGCGTCGGCAATGGCGGCGGCGGCATGGTCCTGCGTGGAGAAGATGTTGCAGGAGGCCCAGCGCAGCTCGGCGCCCAGCGCCCTCAGGGTCTCGATCAGCACCGCGGTCTGGATGGTCATGTGCAGCGAGCCGGTGATGCGCGCGCCCTTCAGCGGCTGGCTCTTGCCGAACTCCTCGCGGCAGGCCATCAGGCCCGGCATTTCCGTTTCCGCGATCTCGATCTCCTTGCGACCCCAGTCGGCAAGCGAGATGTCGGCGATCACATAATCCTTGTTGGCTGTCATGATGGTACTCCGGTGGAAATCTGTCGGCAGGCTGCCGCGCCGCGAACGCGGCAGGTGGCGAAAAGCTGCCTGCTGACTAGCAGATCGGAGCGATCACGACAACGGATATAAAGAAATCTTTATCTGTAGATGCTTGAGCGGAGCATGGCCGGGAAAAGCGGATTTTCCATCCGGGAATGGCGATACGCCCGCTGAAGGCGGAAATTTATTCCACACACCCCGTCGCCAGCAACCGGCGAAGGCATTGATGACGAGGGCAGGAAGAAAGATCAGGCAGCCGCTGTCTGCTGCGCCGCCATGTTCCCGGAGAGCCGCAGGCGCGCTTCATCCATGGACCTGGAAAGATCGGCGATCGCTTCATCGAGAAGGGCGTGCTGCTTTTGCAGCCGGGCCATCTGCTTCTCCGACTTTTCCAGCGCCACCTTGAGCTGGCGGGCGTTGGAGCCGGACGGATCGTAGAGGTCCATCATCTGCTTCACGTCGCGCAGCGAGAAGCCGACCTTGCGGCCGAGCAGGATGAGCTTGAGCCGCGCCTTGTCGCGATGGCTGTAAAGGCGGGTGGTGCCGTCGCGCTGCGGGTTGATCAGCCCCTTGTCCTCGTAGAAGCGCAGCGTGCGCAGCGTAATGCCGAAATGCTTCGCCATTTCGCCGATGCGGGTAAGCTCTTCGCTCTCGTGGAGTTCGCCGGCCGCAGTCGTCGCCGCTTCGGCAATCAGATCGTTCGTCTTCATTCGGGAATCCCGGATCATGTGCATTTGCCTGAGGAACAAGACCCCATCTGTGAACGTACGGAACCCCTTCCATTACGTTTACGTAAGATGTGCTTAGCTGGAATTGCCTCCGGGTTCAAGTATTCACGTCGAACTGCGGCAAAACGGGCATTTTTCCGGCGGCGCAGCGATAGTTCCTGATCGCGGTTAACGCCTTGTTTACCACGTTGGGCGAATTGTGCGTCTGTCGGTTCTCCGTGCTTATCCAGTAGCGAAGTTTTCACGGTTTTCGGCAGGCGCCGGGTCCACAACGCCCGAATCCGCTTTCCGTTCCGACCTATTTTTGAAGGGGACGCCGGTCTTGCGACCGGGCGCTTTAAGGGAAACGGGCGTCGCGATGAGCAACAGAAGGTCCTATCTCGACATATCGGCTGCGGGGCGCCAGCACCGGCACGCCTCGACCCTCGACCAGATCAACGAGTCGCTGGCCGCGCTCGAGGAGCGGTTGCAGCGCAGCCGTGCCGACGCCCAGCCGCGCGGCGACAGCCTGCTGCGCACCGCCGCTTCCCAGCGCACATTTGCGGACGAGCGCGAGGGCTGGCCTGCGCGCCAGTCCGCCGCGGCCCCCCCGCGCGGCTATCAGGCGCTCATGAACGACATCGAACGTGTGCGCGGGCAGGAGGACGGCCTCGCCGTGGCCGGCCGCATCGCGGGCGAGTTGCAGGGCCTGCGCGACGAGCTGCGCCAGCAGATGACGGTCGGCCTGCATCGCGAGTTCGAGGCTTTGCGCCGCGACATCGATCGCGCCTGCCGCTCGGGCGAAGGTGCCGGCGACAGCGCCCGTCTCGGCCGCGAGCTGGAGCGCCTTTCCGGCGCCGTGCAGGAACTGGCGCACAGGAGCGACGACCGCGGCGTCAATCTCATGCGCCTGGAGCTTGAGCAGCTCAGGGAGCAGATCGAGACCCTCGCCCGCGAGGACAGCGTACGTGCGGTCGATCGCCGCTGGGAAGAGTTCGACCGGCGCTGGTCGGCGTTCGAGGATCGTTTCGAAGCCAGCAGCGCCGACCGGAACAGCGCCGGCGAGGGGCTTGCTGCGCTCAACCAGCGGCTGGAGGAAATCGCCCGGGCGGTGGACATGCTGCCGCAATCGCTTTCGTTGCGATCGCTGGAAGAGAAACTGCGCACGCTGGCGCTGGCGGTCGACCAGCTGGCGGCGCAGCGTCCCTCGGAGACGAACACGCTGGGCCTGATCGACGAACGGCTCGACGAGATTTCACGCGCCATTGTCGCCTCGACCGTCGCGGCGCAGGCCAGCAGTTTCGACCCCGCCGTTCTGGAGCGGATCGAGAACCGGATCGCCGCGCTGGCGGGACAGATCGAGGAAGTGGCGCATGACCGGCAGGATGCCGAGGTCATGGAGCGGCTGGCCCTGCTGTCGCGCCGGGTGGACGATCTGGCCTCCGAAAGCCGTCTGCCGGAAGAGACCATCGGACGCCTGGCCGACCAGATCGCGGCAATCGCCGAGCGCATCGGGCAGGCCCCGCAGATGCCCGACCTCGGTTACCTGCTGGAAGGGCTGGAGCAGCGCTTCGACATGTTCGCCGTTTCCCTGGAGCGCCGCCACAGCGACGCCGTCGATCAGGGCAATGTCATCCTCCGCGATTTCGAGCGCCGGCTGGAGGAAGTCGCCGAGCGTCTGGACCGGCGCGATGCCGTTCCGGCTTTCGATGGCGCGGAAGTCATGGAGGCGATCGACGCCCGCTTCGATGCGCTTGCGCGCGAACTCGACGGGCGCGAGCCTGCCGGGCAGGAGGCCATCCGTGGCCTCGAAATGCGGCTGGCCGACATCTCGCAGCGGCTCGACGGTTCCGTCGAGCGTTTCGGCGCCATCGATCCGGACCTGATCCGCAGCCTCGAGGCGCAGGTTGCCGGGCTCTCCGCGCACCTGTCCCAGCCGGGCAGGCCGTTGCCCGATTTCGAGGACATCAGCCCGCGCCTGACCCAGATCGAGCAGTCGCTTGCCGGCACGCGCGAGTCCATTCTGGAAGCCGCGCGCGAAGCGGCGGAGCGTGCCGTGCAGTCGATGGCGGCGGAGGGAGCGGGCGGCGGTGTCGAACAGGCTGCGGTCGCCGGCCTCGCCCAGGATCTGAAGACGCTGGAGTCGCTGACCCGTCGTTCCGACGACCGCAACGCGCGAACCTTCGAAGCCATCCATGACACGCTGCTGAAGATCGTCGACCGGCTGGGCTCGCTGGAAGTCTCGGGCGCGGTGCAGGCCGTGCCTCAGCCGTCGCCCAAGATTTCGGTGGGCCAGCCGCCGAGCCTCGACATGGAGACGCTCGCCGGTGAGGGCGAAACCCTGCTGGCCGATGCCATGGACGGCGAGGTACAGCAGCGCACGCCGGCGCAGGCCGCCTCCGAGGCAGCCCGCGCCGCGCTCGGTGAAACTGCCGCACAGGAAGGGGCGCGAAAGACCTCGCTGCTCGGAAACCTCACCCGCGCCTTCCGCAAGGACGCAGCGCCCAGGCCGGTCGAGCCGATCCTGGCCGGCGAAAACGTCGATGCTGGTCTGGACGAGCCGCTTGAGCCCTCGCTGGTCAACAGGCCGCTGGAGCCCGGTTCCGGTGCGCCGGACCTCAACGCGATCCTCAAGCGTGTGCGCGACGAGCGCGGCCAGACGGATGCCCGCCCGGCTGCCGATGCCGCAAAGTCCGATTTCATCGCCGCGGCACGCCGCGCCGCGCAGGCTGCGGCGGCAGAGGCCGAGACGCTGAAGCGCCAGTCGAGCCTTGGCGGCCCCGCCAAGGGCCTGCGCATCGGCGAACTGTTCAAGGCGCGGCGCAAGCCGATCCTCATGGCCGTTGGCGCGGTGATCCTGGCTCTTGCCGGATTGCAGTTCGGCAAGGCTTTCCTCGATGGCAACGAACAGGTTTCGAGCGCTGCCCCGGCTCCCGCCGCAATCGAGAAGAAGGTTACGCAGGAACCGAAGATGGCCGGGGAAAAGCCTGTGCAGCAGCCGGAAGCTGCCGTCCCTGCGCCGAAGGCTGAGGCGGCACGCATCGTCGAGCCCGTGCGCATGAGTGAAGAGAGCACCGCAACGATTACGGAGCAGCGGGACCGGTTCGCGGTTGCGCCGGTGCCGGAAGAGGCCGCCGGCCTGACCGATGCGGTGTCCACGGGCGCCGTGGCGCCGGTGTCCCTGCCTCTGTCTTCCGCCCTGCCCGTGTCTCCCGCCCTGATCGACGTGCCTGCCGATATCGGCACGCCGGCGCTGCGCGAGGCCGCTGCCGCCGGCGACGCCAAGGCGCTGTTCGAGATTGGCGCGCGCTATGCGGAGGCGCGCGGCGTCAAGGAAGACCCTGCCGCCGCCGCGCAATGGTACGAGCGTGCGGCCGAGCTTGGCCTCGCCCCGGCACAGTACCGGATCGGCAATCTCTACGAAAAGGGGATAGGTGTCGACCGCGATGCCGAAAAGGCCCGCAAGTGGTATGAAATGGCGGCCGGGCAGGGCAACGCCAGCGCCATGCACAATCTGGCCGTGCTGCTGGCCATGGGAACGGATGGCGCTGCGGACAACGAAGGCGCGGTGCGCTGGTTCAAGGCCGCAGCCGATCTCGGCGTCAAGGACAGCCAGTTCAATCTCGGCATCCTCGCCGCCAAGGGTGTCGGCATGCAGCAGAATCTGGAAGATTCCTACAAGTGGTTCGCCCTCGTGGCCAAGACCGGCGACAAGGACGCCGCCGCCAAGCGCGACGAGATCGCCAAAGCCCTGCGCCCCGAGCAGCTCGAAAAGGCCCGCCAGACGGCGGACTTGTGGGAAGCAAGGGAGCTCGACCTCGACGCCAATGGCGTCACCATTCCCGATGCCTGGGTCGACGAGCCCGTCACCACCGCCTCTGTCGATATGAAGAAGGCTGTGCGCAACATCCAGGCCATTCTCAACAAGAACGGCTATCCGGCCGGCGCGATCGACGGCGTCATGGGTGGAAAGACGCGGGAGGCCATCGCCGCCTTCCAGACCGATAACGGCCTGCCGCCGACCGGAGAGGTGGACGACAAGCTGGTCGAGGCTCTGCTGGCGCGCAAGTAGGGGCAGGGGAGCCGGGCTACGGCAGTCTTCCTGCTTCGGGGCGCGGGCTGCATCCGCAAGAGGCCCCGGTACTGCCGCCTGATTCGTCTGTCTTGCCGGGATCGTGCGGCTCCGTGGCGCCCCGTTGCGGCCGCGGGCGGGCAATATCCCGCAAATTGGGCTGCGCGGCGTCGCTATTGCGATGCCTTGCCATATATTTGCCTGTTAACTGATTGAGATATTTCTGGTTTCAAATCCGCAACGGATGAAAATCCGTTCGCGGTTCTCGTGCAAGAAGAGATTAGGTTTTCGGCGCTATGATCCGGGCCGGAAACGACGGTTGATTGGAACAGACGGGTGGGCATATATCTCCCGATTGCGGAACTTTCCGTCAATGTCTTCGTACTGCTGGCGATGGGCGCGGCGGTCGGCTTCCTGTCGGGCCTGTTCGGCGTCGGCGGGGGGTTCCTGATCACGCCGCTGCTCATCTTCTACAACATTCCGCCAGCCATCGCCGTCGCCACCGGCGCCAACCAGGTGATCGGCTCCTCCTTCTCCGGCGCGATGTCACACATGAAGCGGGGCACGCTCGACTTCAGGCTGGGCTTCATGCTGCTGGCGGGAGGTATCGTCGGTTCGACGGCGGGCATTTACGTCTTTTCGATCCTGCGAAGTCTTGGCCAGCTCGACCTGTTCATCTCGCTGCTCTACGTGATCCTGCTCGGCACGGTCGGCGGGCTCATGCTGGTGGAGAGCGTCAACTCCCTGCGCGCGGCCCGTGGCGGCGCGCCGACGGGCCTGAAGCGTCCCGGCCAGCACAACTGGATTCACCGTCTGCCGCTGAAGATGCGGTTCCGCACCTCCAAGCTGTTCGTCAGCGTCATCCCCGTGCTGGGCATCGGCGCCATCATCGGCTTCCTGTCGTCGATCATGGGCGTGGGCGGCGGCTTCATCATGGTGCCTGCGCTGATCTATCTGCTGCGCGTGCCGACCAATGTCGTCGTCGGCACCTCGCTGTTCCAGATCATCTTCACCTCCGCCTATACGACGCTGGTGCATGCCACCACGAATTTCACCGTCGATATCGTGCTGGCCATGCTGTTGATGGTTGGCGGCGTCGCCGGCGCCCAGTACGGCGTCAAGGCGGGGCAGAAGCTGCGCGGCGAACAGTTGCGCGCGCTGCTGGCGCTGATGGTGCTGGCCGTCGCGGTGCGTCTGGCCGTGGACCTGTTCATCCGCCCGGACAATGTCTATTCGCTCAGCATACCGGGGATGGGCTGATGGCGGCCCGGCTCCTGTTCCTCCGGTGCGTGCTGGCGCTTGCGGCGATGGTCGCCGGGCTGGTTTCCGCAGCGGCGCAGAATCCCAATCCGGAAGGGATACAGATCGGGCTGTCCACCGAGAATATCTCGATCACCGCCGGGTTCTCGGGCGCCGATCTCACCATTTTCGGCGCGCTCGAAAATGCCGATCCGGAAGTGGCCCGGCAAGGGCGCTACGATGTGATCGTGGTGCTCGAAGGGCCTGCAAGGCGCATCGTCGTCCGCCGCAAGGACCGTGTGCTCGGCGTCTGGATCAACCTTCAATCCGAGGAATTCGAGAACGTGCCGGTTTCCTATTCGGTCGCCACCACGCGTCCGTTCCAGGATATTACCGAGCCGGTCAGCTATCGCCAGCTCTCCCTCGGGACCAACAACATCTACCTGCAACCGGCCGATGCCGAAGGCAACCAGCCCACCATTGCCGAGTTCACGAAGGCGCTGCGGGAGCGAAAGGTTGCCGCCGGGCTTTACAGCGAGAATGTCGGCGGCGTGCGCTTCCTGTCGCAGAACCTCTTCCGCGCCACGGTGCGGCTTGCGCCCGACGCACCGGTCGGCACGCACAAGGCCCGCGCCTTCCTGTTCAAGAACGGCATGTTCGTGAAGGAAAGCTCCGCCCAGCTCGAAATCCGCAAGGCGGGCTTCGAGCAGGCGGTGTTCCGCCTCGCCCACAATCACGGCTTCTTCTATGGCCTGCTGTCGGTGGGTTTCGCCATGGCCGTGGGCTGGCTGGGCAGCATCGTGTTCCGCAGGGACTGAGCCCGGTTTCTCAACCCGGCCGCAGCATCGAGCCGGCGATCGCGAAGACGCGGTCGCGGCCCATCATGTAGGCCATCAGGCTTTCGCGGCGAAACAGGCCGGCATAGGCGCGGTCGAGGACGTTGAGCGAACCCGTATAGGCGCCGAAGGCCGGCATCACCATGCGCGTGCCGTCGCTGGCGAAACAGCGCCGCCTGACCGAGCGGCCGCGCTGCACGATGCGCGCGCAGGGATGCAGATGGCCGGCGATCTCGCCTTCGACGGGAATGCGCGACGGCTCATGCCGGAACAGCAGCGCGCCGATGGCAAGTTCCCGCACCGTGTCGCCGGGCAGGTCCGCGGGCGCGTCGGGGTCGTGGTTGCCGGCGATCCAGAACCAGTTCCGCCCCGCCATCATCGCCTCCAGCCGCTCGCGAAAGGCCGGATGCAGGCGGGTCGCGCCTTCGCCGTCATGGAAGGAATCGCCGAGGCTGACGACGATGCGCGGCCGGTAGAGATCGAGCGCCTCCTGCAACCGCGCCAGTGTGGCGATGGTGTCATAGGGAGGCACCAGCGCGCCACGACGGGCCAGCGACGATCCCTTTTCCAGATGCAGGTCCGACACGGCCAGCATGTCCATTTCGGGAAAATAAAGGACGCCGCGCGCATCGCAGACGGCCCGTTCTCCGGCAATGACGACCAGTTCGGCGGCATCCGGAACCGCAACCGTCGCGGGTACGAAATTCATGCCTGTCCCATCGCTTCCCCGGCCAGTTCGGCCGCTTCCATCAGCAGGCTCTCATTGGCGCCGCCATTGACCGATTCCCTGCCGATCTCCAGCATCACCGGCACGGCCAGCGGCGAAATCCGCTCCAGAGGCTTATGCACGATTCGCCCGCGCACGCGCGAGAGCATGTCGCCAAGCCTGCCGACATCGAGCAGGCCGGCACCCGCATCGGCGCGCGTTGCCTGCAACAGAATGTGGTCGGGTTCGTGGCTGCGCAGCACATCGTAGATCAGATCGGCCGAGACCGTCACCTGCCTGCCGGTCTTTTCCTGCCCCGGAAAGCGCTTCTCGATCAGGCCGGAGATCACCGCGCAGTTGCGGAAGGTGCGCTTGAGCATCCAGCTGTCGTTGAGCCAGGCTTCGAGGTCATCGCCCAGCATGTCCTCGTCGAACAATTCGGCGAGTGACGGCTTCTTCGCCCTGAACAGCGCGCCCATGTCGTCCAGCGCCCAGATCGCCAGCGAATAATCGGTGGCGACGAAGCCGAGCGGGCGGGCTTCGGCGCGTTCCAGCCGGCGCGTCAGGAGCATGCCGAGCGTCTGGTGCGCCAGCCTGCCCTCGAACGGATAGCACACCATGTAGTGCCGGTCGCCGCGCGGAAAGGTTTCGACCAGAAGGTCGCCGCGTTTCGGCAGCATGGATTTTTCCTTTTGCAGGCGCAGCCAGTCGGACACCTGTTCGGGCAGCGTCGACCATCTGTCCGGGTCGGCCAGCATGGCGCGCACCTGATCGGCCAGATAGGTGGAAAGCGGGAACTTGCCGCCGGCATAGCTCGGCACGATGATGTTGGCACTGGTGCCGGCCGACACCACGCATTCGTTCTCGCGTATGCCTTCGAAGCGCAGGATCTTGCCGGCGAACAGGAAATTGTCGCCGGGCCGCAGCGTCTCGGCGAAATACTCCTCCACCTTGCCCAGCACCCGCCCGCCATGGCCGGCCAGCCCCCGGCTCGAGCGCACATAGCGCACGTTCAATTCCGGCATCTCGACGATGGTGCCGACATTGAGCCGGTATTGCTGGGCGATGCGCGGATGGGTGACGCGCCACAGCCCCTCCTTCGTTCTGCGGATGCGGGCATAGCGCTCGTAGTTCCGCAGCGCATAACCGCCGGTGGCGACGAAATCGACCACCTGATCGAAGCTGGTGCGCGAAAGTGCGGCATAGGGCGCGGCGGCGCGCACCTCCTCATAGAGTGCCTGCGCCTCGAACGGACCGGCGCAGGCGGTGCCCAGCACATGCTGGGCCAGCACATCGAGCGCCCCGGCCAGCAGCGGCGGCGTGTCCTGCGCGCCGAGATAGTTTGCGTCGAGCGCGGCGCGGCATTCCAGCACCTCGAAGCGGTTGGCCGGAATGAGGATCGCCTTCGACGGTTCGTCCATGCGGTGGTTGGCGCGGCCGATGCGCTGGGCGAGCCGGCTTGCTCCCTTCGGCGCGCCGACATGGATGACCAGATCGACATCGCCCCAGTCGATGCCGAGGTCGAGCGTCGAGGTGGCGACGATGGCGCGCAGCGCATTGTCGGCCATCGCCTTTTCCACCCGCCGCCGCTGGCCGACATCGAGCGAGCCGTGATGGAGCGCGATGGGCAGCGCATCCTCGTTGGCGCGCCACAGTTCCTGAAACAGCATCTCGGCCTGGCTGCGGGTGTTGACGAACAGAAGCGTCGTCCTGTGCCGCCTGATCTCCTCGTAGATTTCAGGAATGGCGTAGCGCGCCGAATGGCCCGCCCATGGCACCCGTTCTTCCGACTCGAGGATGGAAATGTCGGGCTTTGCCCCGCCGGCGACCGTTACCAGCCCCGCCATGTTCCCGGGTGGATTTTGCGAAACCAGCCAGCGGCGCAGTTCGTCCGGCTCGGCCACGGTCGCGGAAAGCCCGATGGTCTGGAGCCCCGGCACGATGGCGCGCAGCCGGGCAAGCCCCAGCGCCAGCAGATGGCCGCGCTTGGAGGTCACCAGCGAATGCAGCTCGTCGAAGATCACATAGCGCAGGTCCTCGAAGAAGCGCTTCGCATCGCCGCTGGCGATCAGCAGGGCAAGCTGCTCGGGCGTGGTCAGCAGAATGTCGGGCGGAACCAGCTTCTGGCGCTGGCGCTTGTGGGGAGGCGTGTCGCCGGTGCGCGTCTCGATGGCCACGGCCAGGCCGATTTCGGCGACCGGCTTGCCCAGATTGCGCTCGATGTCCACCGCCAGCGCCTTGAGCGGCGAGATGTAGAGCGTGTGGATGCCGCGATGCGCTTGCCCCGGCTTGCGCTTCGGCCGTACCGCCAGTTCCGTCAGCGACGGCAGGAAGCCGGCCAGCGTCTTGCCGGCGCCCGTGGGCGCGATCAGCAGCGTGGATTGGCCCGCATGCGCGCGCGAGAGCAGTTCGAGCTGATGGGCGCGCGGCGCCCAGCCCTTGCCTGCGAACCATTTCAGGAACGGCTCGGGCAGGCGGGCGACGGCCGTTTCGTGCAATGGCTCGGGCTTCGCGGTCACGCTCCCACAGGTAGCGCGGGCAGGGCGGATCGCCAAGCAAAAAGAACAAAACAGGATCGTTTGCTTGCGCGGATGGCGGCGCACAGGCACAGTGCGGCCTTTTCGCGGTGCCGAAACGACCTATCTGTCAGCCATGCGTCCCAGCGATCTGCTCCAGCCCCGCCCTGAAGGGCTCTATTGCCCGCCCGGCGATTTCTTCATCGATCCGGTGCGCCCGGTGGAGCGCGCGCTGATCACCCACGGCCATTCCGACCACGCGCGGGCCGGCCACGCCCATGTGCTGGCCACGCGTCAGACGCTGGATATCATGGCTCTGCGCTACGGGGAGAATTTTGCCCAGGGCCGGCAGGCTGCGGCCCTGGGCGAAAAGATCGATGTCGGCGGCGTGACCGTCACCTTTCATCCGGCCGGCCATGTGCTGGGTTCGGCCCAGATCGCGGTGGAGAAAGGCGGCCTGCGCATCGTTGCTTCCGGCGACTACAAGCGCACCCCCGATGCCACCTGCGCGCCTTTCGAGCTTGTGCCCTGCGATGTCTTCATCACCGAGGCGACCTTCGCGCTGCCCGTCTTCCGCCACCCGCCGCCGCAGGAAGAGATCGCGCGGCTGCTGAAATCGGTGGCGCAGTTTCCCGAGCGCAGCCATCTGGTCGGGGCCTATGCGCTCGGCAAGGCGCAGCGCGTGATGAAGGAACTGCGGCAGGCCGGTTATGACCGGCCGATCCATATCCACGGCGCTCTGGCGAAGCTCAGCGCCTACTATCAGGAGGAAGGCATCGACCTCGGCACGCTGGAGCCGGCGACGGTGGAGGCCGGCCGCAAGGGCGACTTTGCCGGGGCCGTCGTCATCGGCCCGCCCTCGGCCTTCGCCGACCGCTGGGCGCGGCGTTTTCCCGATCCCGTATCCTGCTTCGCCTCGGGCTGGATGCGCATCCGCCAGCGCGCCAGACAGCGTGGCGTTGAACTGCCGCTGATCCTGTCCGACCATTGCGACTGGGACGAACTGTGTCAGACCATCGCCGGGACGGGTGCCGGCGAAGTCTGGGTCACGCACGGCCGCGAGGAGGCGCTGGTGCGCTGGTGCGAATTGCAGGGCATCGCCGCCCGCCCGCTGCATCTGGTCGGCTACGAGGACGAGGGGGACTGATCGGCATGAAGCGCTTCGCCGAACTCCTCGACCGGCTTGTGCTGACGCCGTCGCGCAACGGCAAGCTCAGGCTGCTGACGGATTATTTCCGCGTGACGGAGGATCCGGATCGCGGGCTGGCGCTGGCCGCGATCACCGGCGACCTGTCCATCGCGGCGATAAAACCCGCCATGCTGCGCGCGCTTGCCGCCGAGCGTGTCGACCCGGTGCTGTTCGGCTATTCCTACGATTATGTCGGCGACCTTGCCGAGACCGTCTCGCTGGTGTGGCCGGCCCGACATGATGGGGATACGGCGTCCGCCTCTCACATGACGCTGGCCGAAGTGATCGCGAAATTGCAATCCGCCAGCCGCTCGGACGGCCCGAAAGTTCTGGCCGGCCTTCTCGACCAGTCCGATATTCCCGCCCGTTTCGCCATCATCAAGCTGGTCACCGGCGGCCTGCGCATCGGGGTCTCCGCCCGTCTGGCGAAGCAGGCCGTGGCCGATCTGGGTCCGGTGGATGTGGCCGAAATCGAGGAACTGTGGCACGGGCTGGAGCCGCCCTACACGGAACTCTTCGCATGGCTGGAAGGGCGCGCGAGCAAGCCCGAGCGGGCGGCTTTTGCCCTGTTCCGCCCGGTCATGCTGGCCAACCCGGTTGGTGATGGCGAGCTCGAAAGGCTCGATCCGGCAGACTACGCCGCGGAATGGAAATGGGACGGCATCCGCGTCCAGGTGTCGTTCGAAGGCGGTGTCCGGCGTCTTTATTCGCGCACCGGCGACGACATATCCCGCGCCTTTCCCGATCTTGCCGGCGGCATCGGCTTCGAAGCCGTACTCGACGGCGAATTGCTGGTCGGCTCCCCGGCCGCCACCGGTACATTCTCGGATCTTCAGCAGCGGCTGAACCGCAAGACGGTTTCGCCGAAGATCATGCAGAACCATCCGGCCTTCGTGCGCTGCTACGATCTGCTGCAACTGGACGGCGAGGATGTGCGCGCCTTGCCCTTTCGGGAGCGCCGCGCCCGGCTTGAGGATTTTGTCGCCACGCTCGATCCCGCCCGCTTCGACCTTTCGCCGCTGGTCGCCTTCGAAGACTGGAAAGCGCTGGAGGGTCTTCGCATCGCGCCACCCCATCCCATCATCGAGGGCGTGATGCTGAAGCGCTGGGATTCGCCCTATCTCGCGGGCCGGCCGAAAGGGCCGTGGTTCAAGTGGAAGCGCGATCCGCACACCGTCGATGCCGTGCTCATGTATGCCCAGCGTGGCCACGGCAAGCGCTCCTCCTTCTATTCCGACTACACGTTCGGCGTCTGGACCGGAGCGGAAGGCGAGGAGGAACTGGTGCCGGTCGGCAAGGCCTATTTCGGGTTCACCGACGAGGAGCTGCGCCAGATCGACAAATATGTGCGCGACAACACGGTCGAGCGTTTTGGCCCGGTGCGCGCCGTGCGCGCCGACCGGCGGAACGGGCTGGTGCTGGAAGTGGCCTTCGAGGGGCTGAACCGTTCCACCCGCCACAAGTCCGGCGTGGCCATGCGCTTTCCGCGCATTTCGCGCCTGCGCTGGGACAAGCCCCCGGCCGAAGCCGACCGCATCGAGACCCTCAGGGAACTGCTGGACCGGTAAGCATTCGCTTACTGGTTGGGCGAAACCCTGATCTCGTAGATGTCGATGGCCTTGCCCTGGTTCTCGACATCGGAAGTGATGGCGATCGTGCCGGCCGCTCCGGCGCGCTTGTCGGGGAACTGCACGTCGAACAGATATTCGCCGCGCTCGCGCCCGACTTCATAGCGCTTGCGGCCGCAATCGCCGAGTTCGCCGAAATTGCAGTCGATGGAGATCTGCGTCGCCTTGCCGTCCTCGGCCCGCGCGACCAGCACGAAGACCGCCTTCGAGCCCGAAACCTCGTCCAGTATGCCCTGGCCGACGTCGAAGGAGACGGCGGAGCCGGAAGCGCCCGAGCGCACACGCATGAATGCGCCGCTGTCGTCTTCCATCGCCTCGGCGCTGGCGTCGGACGGGGTGGAGACCGTCGTCGGGTCGAGCGGTGTGAACACGGTGATCCATTCGCCGGAGAATTCTGCCTGCCCGGTTTGCAGCGGCGCGCTCCCGCCCGAGGGCGAAAAGTCCTCGTCCTCGACGCTGGCCGGCGGCACCGGCACCTCGCCCCGCTGCTCGGGTGTCCGCAGTGCGCCCGATTGCAGCAGCCACCAGGCGCCAAGACCGATCACGATGACGAGTGTGAGTCCGGCGAACAGGGCGGGCAGCCCGCGTCGGCGCGGACGCCTGCGGCGTGGCGCGCGGTCGGGCTCCGGTTCGGCGACATTGCGCGGCAGCGGGCCCTCGGGGATGATGTCGGGGACGACCGGCATTACATGCGCGTCTGGTTCCTCTCCGTTCCGTTCCCCCGCGTCGAACGTGGGTTCGCTTCGCTGGCTCCGGGCGGCGGAAGGCTGGCCGGGAGCGTCTACGCCCGGCACGGCATCGTTCCGCACCGGGGAAGGTCCGGCCTTGTCCGGCACCGGCAGGAATTGCGCCTCGATTTCCGCGATCTTGGCCTGCATGGCCTTGCGGCGATTGATGGCGGTCTCGACCGTAACGTTTGGGTTGGCCTGCAAGGCGCGGTCGAGCGCGGAGAAGGCCGAACGGTACACCTTCTCGCGGAACGACCTGTCCCCGGCATTGCCTTTCTCGAGGGCATTCCGAATCGCTTTTTCGATCGGGTCCAAGCCGGAATCCTTGTGACAACCTGCGTTGTCCTGATGGTTACCCGCAGAACGCCGATCAATCAACGCTGTTGGCGTGATGAGCGGTCGATACCCGTGTCTGCGGGTGCGGTCTCGCCAGTTCTGCTCGCTGCGCAGCGCGTCACTGCCAACAATCTGCCCTGAATTTTACCGGGCCACTTGAATTAACACGGGCTTGCGGTTATCACGCCGGCATCTCGGAGGCTCGCCCTTCCGGGCCGCTGTAGCTCAGTTGGTAGAGCACGTCATTCGTAATTAGCGGGTCCGCTAGAGAATGACGTTCGAAGCCAAAGGGTTGGCGGAGGAGTGAAGAAAATAGTAGGGCGATAGTAGGTCGCCCTTGCATCTGGTAGGCCGCTTTAGCTCAGTTGGTAGAGCATCGCATTCGTAATGCGGAGGTCGTCAGTTCGAGTCTGACAAGCGGCACCACCAAGTCTTTGAAAAGGCTGATGGAACCTTGAGGATGCGGTGAGACCATCGCCGCTACGCGAGGGGAAGATGACCAAAAGCGCACGTATCTCATTGAGCGCGGGAGAATTGAGATTCATCAGCGTAGCCATTGAATTGGCATTCAATGCCGACGGCTTTCCTAAAGATGATTTGAGCGAGTTGGCACTTTACATGTCCGCAAGGGCGAAGCTGGAAAAGGCGCGCGAGCGTCTTGCACGAGACTTGGTATCCGTACCTAAGAGAACATAACTTTCGCCGCACCCCCGGACGTGAGCCTTTTCGGCGAAACAGCCTTAGCGCCGCTCCAGCCGCCGCCTGACGGCTTTCCTCACCCGATACCAATAGGTCTGCTCCGCGCCGTCGCTGTCGTACCACGCGCGCTCATGGCGGGCGAAGGCCTCAAGTTCCGGGTCGGGATAGTCTGCGATGATGTCATCGGCCACGCGGTCGATTTCGGCGGTGGGGATGAGCCTTGGCTTTATCGCGTCGGTCCAGATCATCCATAGGACCAGCCCAATGAAGATAAGGGCCTGACCTCCGAAGAAGATCAGCAAGAGCCACGAGAATGCTTGACCGACTATATCCCACATCGCACCGCCCCCGACAAAGCACGACGTAGCCTATAGTCGACAATCGCAGATCGAAAGCAGAAATGAGACTCATCGTCCGTGGGCTTATCGTCTGCATCGCGGACCAATGGCGCACATGGAAGACGTGTGCGCGATACTGGCCCGGAACATCAAGGCAGCTCGGAAAAGGCTGAACCTGTCGCAGGAAGACCTTGCAGCGCGCGCGGAGATCGACCGGACCTACGTCTCCGGGATCGAGAGGCAGGTCAGGAACCCCACCATCACCGTGGTTGCGAAATTCGCTGAGGCGCTCGAAACGACGACGGCGGACCTCCTAACCGACGAGTCTCGATGACTTGCGCGGGCCGGAACAACCACAACCGTGACCCTCACGCGCCGCAAAACCAAACCCGCCGCATATAACCCCACCGCGCGGGGCTTCAGAGCGCCCCACAGGCGCGCTGCGGTGGCACTTGGCCCTTTGGCCGTATGCCGCCCAGCCCTGACGTCTGAGGCGGTTCTGAGCGCCGCATGCGGCATCCGGCAGGCCAACCCAAAGCGCAGCGGACGGCATCGCCTGCCACCCCTGTAACTTGTAACCGTAACTTAAGGTCCGAAAGCTCCGAGGATGGCGGGGGGAGTGGTGCACTCCCCCCGCTGTAGGGCGCGGGGCAAAAAGTTGCCGGGCTTGTGTTGGCGTTACCGGTTACAGCACAGTCCGGGTGAAGCCAGTT
Source organism: Aquamicrobium defluvii (assembly GCF_004363725.1). Classification (GTDB taxonomy): domain Bacteria; phylum Pseudomonadota; class Alphaproteobacteria; order Rhizobiales; family Rhizobiaceae; genus Mesorhizobium; species Mesorhizobium defluvii. The sequence continues at coordinate 82,993 of NZ_SNZF01000021.1, forward strand.
CAAAACGGCGAGTCCTCTTCCGAAGCGGAACCATCGATGCGGAATATTGTCACGACGCCGTTCTCGACCCGCCTCGCGACCCATTCTGTCTTGCGCTCATCCTGGGTGCCTCTAGCGAAGCCCCGCCGCTGGGACTTCTCCCGCTGTGATAGATCGTGCAGCCGGTTGATTTTCTCCTCCCAGCCCAAGCGGTCCATCTCAGCCTTGATCCTTTGCACTTCGATGGGCGACAGGCGACCGCCCTCGAAGCCGAGGAGCAGCTTCACGCTGTCCATCGAGACCCTGCCCGTCTTATCTGCGAACCAGTCACTCAGGACCGTGGCGAAGGCGTCTTCGATCAAGCGCAGATCGGTCAATTCGGCTGCCGCTTCCCAAAGGTGTTCGGACAGGGCGATGGATTCACCCGCCGCTTCACGAACAGCCGCTTCCGCCCAGAGTTGATCGACGTCCTCGCGCAGTTTATCCAGTTGCACTCTTCCGGCACGGACAGGCCAGAAACGCCGGTTGCCCGTCTGGTCGAAGAGATATTTCTGGTCGTTGGTGCTGCCGACGATAACGCACTGGCGCGGGTAGGTTCTGGCATCTCGACCATAGGCACGACGATACTTATCGCGCCGGGTCGAGAGAAACCGCTTCAGCTCATGCGTGGATGCCTTGCGAATACCGTCCATCTCCTGAACCTCCACGATCCACGACCCGGCCAAGAGTTCAGCCTTGGTCTTGTCGTCGCTCTTGAGATTCAGGCTCCCGCAGAACCACTCGTCGCGCACTGCAAGGATTTCCGCGAAGCTAGATTTGCCAGCACCCTGTTTTCCCTCGAATACGAGCATCGTGTCGAATTTTACGCCTGGTTGCTTCACCCTCCGGACGCCCGCGATCAGGAACTTCGCGCCAAATTCTCTATTCAGTTCTGTATCCTCGGCGCCGACGTAGTCTCGCAGCATGGTATCTAGGCGAGGCTTACCATCCCACACGCAGCCATTGAGATATTCGATGATCGGATGGGAAGTCTGTTCATGGGCAATTGCGACAATTTCGCTTTTGATCGCCGCAACAGTTGCTCTGAACTCGAACTCGAGTTGGAAGCGGCTGCTCAGGATATCCGCAACATCGTTCAAATCGCGCCCTTCCAAGCCCAGTCCCTCGATATCGTTCACGAACGAGAACAGGTTTCGTCGCACATCGATGCCAAGCCGGGCCAGCGCACATCGGATATTGGCTGGGTGGTCCTTAAGCGGTTGGAACTTGTCATTCAGAACAGGCCAATCCCCCCGCTTCGCTTCGATCATCATGAGAGCTCGCGCCACTTGACGCTGACCGTAGCAAAGGGCATTGGGCTTCTCGCGAATATGCGCGCCAATGGCATAGGCCGGATCGAGCAGGATCGAGAGCGCGTGACCGGGTTGCACCCCCTTCGCCAGCATCCAGCAGACGCAAGCGATCATGCGCTCTGACCGCGTGGGGTAGACCCTGCCGGGTGGATCTTCGCCCGAGACGATCACCTCCACCCACTTGAGGTTCGAAGGTACAATCTCGCTGAGGTTTTCTGGCAGTGGAAGGGGAACGATTTCTGTCGGCTCGACCGTAGTGTGTCCTGCCTTAGCTGGTACCAGCGCCTTGTCCTTCGGTGCAGGCAGGGTGAAATCTTCGATGCTGTAGGTTTTTGCGATAGCTGTGTAGGTCATGGCTTTGTCATCCAGAATGAGAGTGCGGGTTGGCGACCGGCCTCGCGCTTCTGCGCATTCAGCCAGTTTACGGTCCCAGGCAGACGCAAGAGACGGTCGGCGTTGTGGGTGCCGGGACCGCCCTGCAAGGCAATCAGAAGCCGTTTGTTGAAGTCCTCGGCGACATTCACCTCGACCGGCTGATCGAGCTTCCAGATCGCTTGGTTGTGATTTTTCATGGAATGAGGACCCCAGTTGAGGGGTAATTTTCGTCCAAACGGGACCCCTTAACGTGGGGTCATCAAAGTGCGTCCGGTTTGA
>NZ_SNZF01000022.1 GCF_004363725.1 Aquamicrobium defluvii
TGGCCGAGGTCCTTCAGGTGCACATGCCCCGGAACGAACTGCGTGAACGAGTTCACAACCGCGATGATCGGCTTGCCGAAATCCCCGTCCTTCATCCCGGTCGCACGCCACAAACCCCGGGCGCCCGCCATGTTGCGGCCATGCGTCGTCGTGCGGGAACGATAGGGAGGCATTTGTTTCTTCCTTTGACTGGCTCGATCCGGTTTTTGCCAACCGGAATCGTGATCCTGATGGTTCGATCTGGCTTGTCTGTGTCCGGGCCGGGCCGTCTGGAGCATTTCCGCTTTTCCTCGAATCGCAGAAACGCTCTGACTTCTTATTTTTACGCAATCCCGAACGCAAAACCGCTTCGCACTTTTGCTGGAATTGCTCTAGCTCGGCAGCAATGCGGTGGCCTCGACCTCTACCAGAAACTCCGGCCGGGTGAAGCCCGAGACGATCACAAGCGTGGAGGCGGGCTTGATGGCAAGCCCGGCCACCGCACTGTCGCGCACGGCCATGTAATCCGCCATGTGCTCGCGCTGCGTCACGAAGGCATTGAAGCGGACGACATGGGAGAAATCGGCTCCGGCCTCAGCGAGGATCGCCGCGATATTGGCGAAGCACAGCTGCGCCTGGGCACGCACGCCGTCCGGAATGGTTCCGTCCGCAGCCATCCCGAGCTGACCCGAGGTGACGACAAGCCGGTCCGAAACCACGCCATGGGCGTAGTTGCCGAAGGGGGCCGCCATGCCGGCGGGGGCGAGTGACTTCATTGTTTTTCATCCTCGTCAACGATCAGTCCACAGCGGCGCAGGAATAGCTGCGTTGCCTCGGCGACGATGCGGTCCGCGTCGAGCGGCGCGTCCCCGGGCTGATCCATCAATATGCGGGCCTGGGCTTCATACTCGGCATAATGCTGGGTCACGGCCCACATGTTCATCTGGAACAGGAGCGGGTCGATCGGCGCGATCCGGCCGCTGTCTATCCATTGCCGGATGACCGCGTTGGCTTCCTCCACGGCGTTCTTGAGTGCTTTCCAGTGCGGTGTCATCTCGGGCGCGCCCCGGGCTATCTCGTGGGCGAAAAAGCGCGACACATCGGGATATTGCAGCGCATGCCGCACCTTGCGGTCGATATATTCCCGGATTGCCAGCGCCGGATCGTCATGCGAGGCCGACAGGAAGAAGATGTCCTTCCACTGGGCCACGATGTCGCGCAGCAGATCCTGATACAGCTCCTCCTTGGAGGAGATGTAGTAGTGAAGCTGCGCCTTGCTGATGCCGGCCGTCTGGGCGATGGCCTGCGTGGAGGTTCCCGCCAGCCCGTTACGCGCAAATTCCCGGATCGCCGCATCGCGGATGGCTCCGTGGATTTCCCTGCGCTTTTTGAGAACGCTGGTCATGTCTCCCCTGTCAGGCCAACGGTTCGGTTTCTGGCCGATGCGCAGCGGGAGCCACGCATCGCGCCGGTGTCTGCAAGTCTTTGTGGACCATTATCGTGTCCGGTGCAAAGGCGGGCCCTGACCGGGTATGGCGCCTATTGTCCCGTCAGGCGGCTCTTGATGTCGAGCCCCTTGCCCTGATTGACGAAGCGGTAATCCGCAACTTTCGACAGGTCCACGCTGCCGGCGTCGATGATCTTTGCCTCGACCGCCAGGTCGTGAAATGCCTTGACGCGTGCCTCGTCCATCGCGCCGATGCCCTTTTCGGTGGTATCGCCCGTATCGATGATGGCCAGTTTTTCGAACTGCTGCATTTCCGCATCCAGCTTCTCGACCGTCATTTCCGGGTTTGCGGCGATGATCGCCTGATAGGCGGCGGTACGGTCGCCATAGAGAAAATTGTTCCAGCCCTCGATCGAGGCATCGATGAAGCGCTGCACCAGATCCGGGTTGCTTTCCAGCAGGTCGTTGCGGGTTTCGATGATGGAGCCGTAGGTGCTCCAGCCGTGATCGGCGAGCAGGAACACATCGGTTTCGACGCCCTCCGCCGCGGCATAGAGCGGCTCTGCCGTGCCATAGGCCTGCTGCACCGCTGCCGGGTTGGTCAGGAACTGCGCCATGTTGTAGCCATAGGGGCGAAGCTGCTCGTCACGAAAGCCATGGCTTTCCACCATCCACTTCCACAGGCTGAACTGGCCATCCTTGGAGATGAGAATTTCCGGGGCCCCCGTGAGCGCGGCGAAGTCCTTGTACCTGCCTTTATGAGCCATCATCGCCTGCGGATCTTTCTGGAAGATCGCCGCGATAACGGTGGTGGGGATGTTGTTGCGGACATTGTCGAAGGCCAGCAGCAGATTGCCGCCCATCAGGAAGTCGAGCCGTCCGGCGGCCAGCATCGGCCGGGTGTTGACCTGCGGACCGCCCATGCGGATCTCGACGTCGAGGCCGTATTTCTCATAGGTGCCATCCGCCACGGCCTGGTAGAAGCCGCCATGGCCACCCTGTGCCAGCCAGTTGGTGCCGAAAACGACCTTGTCGGCTGCCGATGCCGCGCCGGCTGCAAGCATGGCGCCGATCACCGCGAACAGGCCAAGAAGTTTGTTCATCTGCGTTCTCCCTCTTGTTATGGTTCCAATATGCCCTTCCGGCATGAGGCTCCGGCTTTGCCCGGATGCTTCATATCTCGCCGTCCATGCCCGCTGTCCTTTGCGATCCGGCTACCATTCCGGCTTGTCGTCGAGCCAGTCGGCGGTCAGGCTGTCGATCTCCTCCATGGCTTCGACCAGCTTGCCGATCGCGTAATCGAGCGTCGCCTCCCCCTTCGCCGCGGTGGCCAGGTGCGCTTCGCCACAGGCTCCGCCCGGGCTCAGGTCCTGAATCTTCCAGCCGGGCTTCGCGCCGCGCCCGAGGCCCAGATGTGACGTCCGCGCGGCAAGGTCCTGCCCTTTGGAGCGGAAGTCGCGCGCCGCACCCATGTCCACGTTTTCCGGATCGAGCGCCAGCATGACCGAGGTCTCCATGTCGCCGGCATGGATGCCATAGGTGCGCTCGACGTCCGAATAGATGCCTTCGGGCATGCCGAAGCCGAACCAGTTGACCGAAAAGGCCAGCATGTCGTGCTCGATACGCAACTGGCGGGTGACGATGTCCATCACCGGGACATTGCCGCCATGGCCGTTCAGCAGAACGAATTTGCGCACGCCGGCGCGCGCCACGCTGGCGCCGATCTCGGTCAGCACCCGGATCAGCGTTTCCGCCGAAAGGGTCAGCGTGCCGGGATAATCGATATGCTCGTCGCTTTTGCACACCGCTTGCGTGGGCAGGATAAGGACCGGGCTCGTTTGCGGAAGCGCGGCCGCAAGGCGCCGGGCAACTCCCGTCACCGTGCAGCTGTCCACCGACATCGGCAGATGCGGGCCGTGCTGCTCGACGGCGCCGATGGGCAGCACGGCGATGAGGCGCTGCCGGTCGAGTGCGGCGAAGTCGCGGCTGGAATAATCGGCCCAGAAGCGTTTCATTGCGATTTGTCCTCTCTGTGCCGGATGCCGGCCGCTGGCGGCACATGATCATGATCCCGCCGTTCCTCCAGCCTCAGGTAAGCAAATTCATAGCAACCGGTCAAACTGTTTGGTGGACTTTTCCATGCATAAGTCGCTGATTCTGAATTTGTTTTCAGCAATGAAAGCCGCCCCGTGCGTGCATGGGGCAGGCGGCTGTGCGGCGCGGCGTTTCAGGCGCGAAAGGGCTGGCGTCAACCCTTACAGATCGGTCAGCGTGCCTTCGAAGGCTTCGGCGGCGAAGCCGAGCGTTTCGGAGAGCGTCGGGTGCGGGTGGATGGTCAGCGCCAGATCCGCCGCGTCGGAGCCCATCTCGATGGCATGGCATGCGGAAGCAATCAGTTCCCCCGCATTGGCCCCCACGATCGCCGCGCCGAGGATGCGGCCCGTATCCGGGTCCAGCACCAGCTTGCTCAGACCCTCGCCACGTCCCATCGACAGTGCCCGCCCGGATGCCGCCCACGGGAACGTGGCGGTCTTCACCTTGCGCCCTTCCGCCTTCGCCTGCGTTTCGGTCAGGCCGGCCCAGGCGATCTCGGGATCGGTATAGGCGACGGAGGGGATGCAGCGCGGCTCGAACGCAGCGCTGTGGCCGCAGGCGACCTCGGCGGCCACCTTGGCCTCGTGCGTGGCCTTGTGGGCGAGCATCGGCTGGCCGACCACGTCGCCGATGGCGAAGATGTGCTTCTGACCGGTGCGCATCTGCGAATCGAGCGGGATGAAGCCATGCCCTGTCACCGTCACGCCCGCCGTCCCGGCTCCCAGTTCAGCGCCGTTCGGACGGCGGCCGACGGCGACGAGGACTGCGTCGAACTCCGCCTGCCACATCCCGTTCGCATTCTCGAGAGAAGCGGTGAGCACTTCACCGGCCGCGACGGCGGTGACGCTGGTTTCCAGATGTATGGCCTCGTAGCGGGCTTTCAGCCTGCTCATCAGCGGCTTGACGATGTCGGCATCCGCGCCGGGGATGATCTGGCCCATGCGCTCGGCAACCGTGATGCGCGATCCCATCGCATGGTAGACCTGCGCCATTTCCAGCCCGATGATGCCGCCGCCGAGAATCAGCAGGCGCGGCGGCACGGATTTCAGCTCAAGCGCCCCGGTGCTGTCGAAGATGCGCGGATCGTCGGGCAGGAAGGGCAGCCATATCGGGCTGGACCCCACCGCTATGATGGCCTGATCGAAGCCGATGCGGCGCGACCCGTCCGGTGTCGTCACCTGGACCTCGTGTGGCCCGGTAAAGCGGGCCGTTCCCTGCACGGTCGCAACCTTGCGCCGCTTCGCCAGCCCGGCAAGGCCGCCGGTCAGCCTGCTGACCACGCTTTCCTTCCATTTGCGTACGGCATCGATGTCTATCTGCGGCGCGCCGAAGCTCACGCCATGCGAAGCGCCTTCGGCTGCGTTGTCGATCAGCCCGGCGACATGCAGCAGCGCCTTGGAAGGAATGCAGCCGACATTCAGGCACACGCCGCCCAGCGTCGGTCTCGAATCGACAAGCATGACCTTGCGGCCGAGATCGGCGGCGCGGAAAGCGGCCGTATAGCCGCCCGGTCCGGCGCCGATGACCAGCAGATCGGCATGTTCGCTCATGCTCTTCTCCTCACAGGCTGATGCGCCGGAAATCGGACAACACGTCCTTGACGAAGTCGAGGAAGCGCGCTGCTGCAACCCCGTCGACCGCGCGGTGATCCCAAGACAGGGACAGCGGCTGGATCAGACGCGGCTGGAAACTTTCCCCGTCCCACACAGGCTTGATGGCGGAGCGGGTTATGCCGAGGATGGCGACTTCGGGCGCGTTGATGATCGGCGTGAAATTGGTCCCGCCAATGCCGCCGAGCGACGAGATGGTAAAGGTCGCGCCCTGCATGTCGGAAGGTTTCAACCGCCCGGCGCGGGCGTCGGCGGCCAGATCGGCCATTTCGGCGGCGATCTCGCGCAGACCCTTGCGGTCGGCATTTTTCACCACCGGCACCAGCAGCCCGTCAGGCGTATCTGCGGCGACGCCTATGTTCCAGTATTTCTTCAGCACCATGTCGTCGCCGTCGAGCGAGGAGTTGAAGGCGGGATAGACCTTCAGCGCCGCCACCGCCGCCTTGACCACGAAGGGCAGGATCGACAGTTTTGGCGCGCCGTCCTGCGTGTTGGCCTGCTTGCGGAATGCCTCCAGATCGGTCACGTCGGCTTCGTCGAAATTGGTGACGTGCGGGATCATGATGGCGTTGCGTGCCAGCGCCGGGCCGGAGATGCGCACGATGCGAGACAGCGGCTTGCGCTCGATTTCGCCGAATCTGGCGAAATCGACGCGCGGCCAGTCGGGCAGGCCAAGCCCGATGCCGCCGCCCGCAGGCGGAGCCTGAAGCGCGGCCTTCACGAAGCCCTGCACATCCTCAAGGGTGATGCGGCTTTTGGGGCCGGTGCCGGCGATGCGGGCAAGGTCGACGCCCAGTTCGCGGGCGAGCTTGCGGATCGAGGGGGATGCATGCGGCGGCAAGCCATCCGGTGCAGATGGTGCCAGCGCTGGCGCGGCGGGCAATGGCGCTGCCGCGCCATGTGGCACGGCTTCGGGTGCAGGCGCGGCAGCGGGGGCAGGCCCGGGCGCAGGTGCGGCAGGTGCAGCCTGTGTACCCTGATCGGCCTCGATCTCGGCCAGCAGCGTGCCTTCGCTCACCTTGTCGCCCATGCCCACATGAAGCGCTGCAATGCGCCCGCCGATCTCGGCGGGAACGTCCAGTGTCGCCTTGTCGGATTCGACCACGACCAGCGTGTCCCCGGCGGCGATGGTGTCGCCGACCGCGACCGGCAGCTCGACGACCGGAACGTCGCGGAAATCGCCCAGATCGGGAACCGTGATCTTCACCAGATTGCTCATATCCGGCTCCCTCCTCAGACGGTCCACGGGGCGGGCGCGTCTGCCTTCACGCCGAATTCGGCGATGGCATCCACGAGCACCTTGTGTTCGATGTGGCCTTCGCGCACCAGCGCCTCGATGGCAGCCAGCGCGACGCTTTTCGCGTCCACCTCGAAGAAGGCGCGCAGCGCCGTGCGCGTGTCGCTGCGGCCGAAGCCGTCCGTGCCGAGCGCGACGAAACGCGCGTCGAGATAGGGCGCGATCATCTGCGGCAGGGCGCGCACATAGTCGGTTGCCGCCACGATGGGCATCCTGCCGGCCAGCAGCCTTGCGGCATGGCCGATCCGGGGCTCCTCGGCGGCTGAAAGCCGGTTGGCGCGCTCGATCTCGCGGGCTTCGCGCGCCAGCTCGGTGAAGGAGGTGACGCTGAATATGTCCGACGCGATGCCGAAGCGCTCCGCCAGCAGGTCGGCAGCCGCGATCACCTGCTGCATGATGGTGCCGGATCCCAGCAGCCGCACCCGGGCTTGCGCGCCCTCGTCGCCACGGCTGGCGAATTTGTAGAGCCCCCTGACGATGTCCGCTTCCGTACCCGGTTGCAGGGAGGGCTGGGCGTAGTTCTCGTTCATCACGGTGACGTAGTAGAATTCGTCGGCCTGCTCCTCCATCATGCGGCGCATGCCGTGGTCGAGGATGACGGCCAGCTCGCCGGCGAAGGCCGGATCGTAGGCGCGGCAATTGGGGATGGTCGAGGCGATCAGGTGGCTGGTGCCGTCCTGATGCTGGAGGCCCTCGCCCGACAGCGTGGTGCGCCCCGCCGTGGCGCCGAGCAGGAAGCCGCGGGCGCGCTGGTCGGCCGCCGCCCAGATCAGGTCGCCGATGCGCTGGAAACCGAACATCGAGTAGTAGATGTAGAAGGGCAGGGTGGGGGTGTCGTGCACGCTGTAGGAGGTGGCGGCGGCGGCCCAGCTCGAGATCGCACCGGCCTCGGTGATGCCTTCCTCCAGCAGTTGCCCGTCCTTGGCCTCCTTGTAGTACATCATCGAGCCGGCGTCCTCGGGCTCGTAGAGCTGGCCCTTCGGCGAATAGATGCCGACCTGCCGGAACAGATTGTCCATGCCGAAGGTGCGCGCCTCGTCGGCGACGATGGGCACGATGCGCGGGCCGATGCCCTTGTCCTTCAGCAACCCGCCCAGCATGCGCACGGCTGCCATGGTGGTGGACATTTCCTTGCCATCGGCTTCGGTGGCGAATTTGGCGTAACCTTCCGGCGCGGGCACGGCGATGCGGCTTTCGGGCGAGCGGCCGGAGCGGCGGGCAGGCAACGCACCGCCCAATGCGGCGCGGCGCTCGCGCAGATAGACCATCTCGCGGCTGTCCTCGGCGGGCCTGTAGAATTTCAGGCCCTCCAGATCGCTTTCCGAAAGCGGCAGGCCGAAACGGTCGCGGAAGGCGACCAGCGCTTCCATGTCCAGCTTCTTGGACTGGTGGGCGGTCATGCGGCTTTCGCCGGCATTGCCCATGCCGTAGCCCTTCTTGGTCTTGGCGAGGATTACCGTCGGGCGGCCCTTGTGCGCCCTGGCGGCTGAGAAGGCGGCATGAAGCTTGCGGAAATCGTGGCCGCCGCGCTTCAGCGCATGGATTTCGGCATCGGTCATGTGGGCGACCAGCGCGCGGCTGGCAGGATCGGCGTCGAAGAACTTGGCGCGGTTGTAGTCGCCGTCCTTGCTGCCGAGGTCCTGATACTGGCCATCGACGGTTTCGGCGAAGCGGCGCAGCAGCACCAGATCCTTGTCGCGGGCGAACAGCCCGTCCCATTCCGAGCCCCACAGCACCTTGATGACGTTCCAGCCCGCGCCGATGAACAGGCTTTCCAGCTCCTGGATGATCTGGCCGTTGCCGCGCACCGGACCGTCGAGCCGTTGCAGGTTGCAGTTGACGATGAAGGTGAGGTTGTCGAGGTTCTCGCGTGCGGCGAGCGTCAGTCCGGCGATGGATTCCGGCTCGTCCATCTCGCCGTCGCCAAACACGCCCCAGACGTGACGGCCGGCGGTGCTGGCGAGCCCGCGCCCTTCCAGATAGCGCATGTAACGGGCCTGATAGACGGCGCCGATGGGGCCGAGTCCCATGGAACCGGTGGGAAACTGCCAGAAGTCCGGCATCAGCCATGGGTGAGGATAGGAGCACAGGCCGTTGCCGCCGACTTCCTGCCGGTAGTTCGCGAGCTGGCTTTCGCTCAGCCGGCCTTCCAGAAAGGCCCGCGCATAGACGCCCGGTGCGGAATGGGGCTGGAAGTAGACCAGATCGCCGCCGAAATCCTCGGTGCGGCCCCGGAAGAAATGGTTGAAGCCGGTCTCGAATATTTCCGCCACGCTGGCATAGCTGGCGATATGGCCGCCCAGTTCACCATACGCCTTGTTGGCACGCACGACCATGGCCAGCGCGTTCCAGCGCATGATGGAGGTGATGCGCTCCTCGATTTCAAGATCGCCCGGATAGGCCCCCTGCTGCGCCACCGGAATGGTGTTGCGGTAGGCGGAGTAGGGCTGGCCTTTGGAGAAAACGCCATTGGCGCGGGCGACGTCGTCAAGCTGGCGCAGCAGGAAGCCGGCGCGCTCGCTGCCCGAAGTTGAGGCAACCGCGGCAAGGGCCTCCATCCATTCCTGCGTTTCTACAGGATCGATATCGGACTGGTTGTTCCGGTCCGGGGAAAAGTCGCTCATGATGCCTCCTCGCGTTTCCTCCGGAGACAACTGTAACGGCGGGTACGGAAAATATGATGCCGATTATGCTACCTTTGAATCAAATATCGGCATTACATGCCGACTATTGTCATCTGTGCGGCATAATTAACTGAGTGGTGCTTTGCAGATCGCACGGGGCGAGCAACGAACTCAGACAGGAAGCGCGGTCTTGTACTTCACCTGCTTGAGGGCGAAGCTGGACCGGATGTTGGAGACGCCCGGTATCTTGGTCAGTTCGTTGACGATGAAATGCTCCAGGGCCTTCATGTCCGGCACGATGAGGCGAACCAGATAGTCGCTGTCGCCGGTCATCAGGTAGCACTCCATCACCTGCGGGAAGGAACTCATCTTCTGTTCGAAGGTACGCAGCGCCTGCTCGACCTGTTTTTCCAGCGTCACCTGGATGAAGACGTTGATCGACAGGTCGAGCGCTTCCGCGTCGACCAGCGCGACATAGCCGCGGATGAAGCCGTCGCGCTCAAGTTGCTTGACTCGCGCAAGACAAGGTGAGGGAGACAGCCCGACCCGGCTGGACAACTCGACATTGGTGAGGCTGCTGTCCTTCTGCAACTGGGTAAGGATGCGGCGGTCGGTGTCGTCCAGCGAGCGCTTAGGCATAATGTGTTTCCCGATGAAAATTCTGGAGCATATCATGCCGAGCATAGATGTAATGGCGGTGCACTACACCACGAAACAGGCTGCGCCCGGTCACGAGAGGCTCACATTTTCGGAATTCAGGCCCCCGGAAGCACGCTCTTTGGCAGGTTGCGATGCCGGTTTCGTGCAAGTGGAACGAGTCTGGAACGAATCGGCGACGAATCGCTGACTCTTCCCGATTCATGTTTCGTTCACGGCTATATGTAGCTCTTTTCAGTAACTGTCCGGCTAGATGCTGAATCGGAGGGCGCGGCGCTTTCGATGGAAACGCCCCGAAATGGCGGGAATCGACCACACACGGTGCCTGCGGTCATCCAAGATATTGAAAACTATAGATTTTGTTAGGATGTGTTAAGCTTTCCTGAACGCCATTGCCGGCATGGCGTTAACGATCCGGCAAAAGGCGGAACGAAACGGCGACGAATCGCCGACAGGTAAATTTTCCTGTTTCGTTCACCGCTACATATAGTGGTCTGCACAGCTTATCCACAGGCCGCCCACAGGCCGGATGTGGAAACGGCGCAACCGGTGAGGTTGCGCCGTTAACGATGCTGTGCCTTATCGGCACAGGGCAATGCATCAGGCCAGATACTGGCCGCCATTCGCGGTAATGGTCGAGCCGGTGATGAAGCCGGCATCGTCGGAAGCGAGGAAGACGACGCAGCGTGCGATCTCCTCCGCCTCGCCGAGGCGGCCGACCGGAATCTGGGCGACGATCGCCTCGCGCACCTTTTCCGGCACCGCCATCACCATGTCGGTGGCGATGTAGCCGGGGCAGATGGCGTTGACGGTGATGCCGGCGCGCGCGCCTTCCTGCGCCAGCGCCTTGGTGAAGCCGATATCGCCGGCCTTGGCGGCTGAATAGTTGGCCTGTCCCATCTGGCCCTTCTGCCCGTTGATGGAGGAGATCGTGATGACGCGGCCGAACTTGCGGTCGCGCATGCCGGTCCACAAAGGGTGGGTCATGTTGAAGACGCCGTTGAGGTTCGTGCTGATCACCTCGTTCCACTGCTCGCGCGTCATCTTGTGGAACATGGAGTCGCGGGTGATGCCGGCATTGTTGACCAGAACCGAGACCGGACCGAGATCGGCCTCGACCTGGGCGACGCCGGCTGCGCAGGCATCGTAGTCGGCAACCGACCATTTGTAGACCGGAATGCCCGTTTCTTCGTTGAATGCGCGGGCGGCCTCGTCATTGCCGGCATAGTTGGCGGCAACCTTGTAACCTGCGTCCTTCAACGCCCTGGCGATGGCGGCGCCGATGCCGCGTGTTCCACCGGTGACGATTGCGACTCTGCTCATGCTTGCGATTCTCCGTTATCAGTGCAGTCCGCCGGAGCGGAGCAGGAGATCAAGGCGGTTGGTGCCTCACCCGTGCCTTTCCGGTCGGTCTGCCCTGCGCCCTATTGCTGCCTAGTTCAGCCCTTCGATGCACATGGCAACGCCCATGCCGCCGCCGATGCACAGCGTGGCCAGCCCTTTCTTCGCGCCGCGGCGCTTCATTTCGTAGACGAGGGTGTTGAGGATGCGGGCGCCCGAAGCGCCGATCGGGTGGCCGATGGCGATGGCCCCGCCGTTGACGTTGACGATGTCGGTATTCCAGCCCAGTCCCTTGTTCACGGCGCAAGCCTGCGCTGCAAAGGCTTCGTTGGCTTCGACGAGGTCGAGATCGCCGACGGACCAGCCGGCCTTTTCCAGTGCCTTCTTGGAGGCAGGGATCGGGCCGGTTCCCATCACGGCGGGATCGACGCCGGCGGTCGCCCATGAGGCGATGCGCGCGAGCGGGGCGATGCCGCGCCGCTGCGCTTCCGCCTCCGTCATCAGGAGCACCCCGGCGGCGCCGTCATTGATGCCCGAGGCGTTGGCGGCCGTCACGGTGCCCTCCTTGTCGAAGGCAGGCTTCAGTTTCTGCATGGCATCGATGGTGGCGCCATGGCGGATATATTCGTCGTCCCCGACGATGGTGTCGCCCTTGCGACCCTTCACCGTCACGGAAACGATCTCGCCCCTGAACTTACCGGCCTTCTGGGCGGCTTCGGCCTTGTTCTGCGATGCCAGCGCGAACTGGTCCTGCTCGTCGCGCGAAATCTGGAATTCGCGGGCCACGTTCTCTGCCGTGATGCCCATGTGATAGCCGTTGAAGGCGTCCCACAGGCCATCCTTGATCATGGTGTCGATCATCTTGTAATCGCCCATCTTCACGCCGTTGCGCAGGTGCTGGGCATGCGGCGAGAGAGACATGGATTCCTGCCCGCCGGCCACGACGATGCGGGCGTCGCCGGTGGCGATCTGCTGCATGCCGAGCGCCACGGAGCGCAGGCCCGATCCGCAAACCTGGTTCATGCCCCAGGCGGAGGCTTCCTTCGGAACGCCGGCCAGCATGGACGCCTGCCGGGCGGGGTTCTGGCCCTGCGCTGCGGTGAGCACCTGCCCGAGAATGACCTCGTCCACCTCTGCCGCATCGACGCCTGCACGGGCCAGCACTTCCCTGATCACGATCGCGCCGAGCTCGTGTGCCGGGGTGTTTGCGAAGGAGCCGCTGAAGGAGCCGACCGGGGTGCGGGCGGCGCTGGCGATGACGATGGAATTTGAAGCGGACATATGTTTCTCCGGACCTTGCGGGGATTGCTTTCGAAGATTTCCCCGACTTTTGTTGCCCTTTCCGAAACGCGAGTCAAACCCTGAAATTCCGCAATGCAGGACACGACCCTGAGCCGGCTCATCAATGCTGCGCAGCATTTTGGACCGCGGTCCCGGGCACTATCCATTCTGCACCGCACAAAATGTCTTGGAACCGGATTGCTTTTGCGCCTATCCTGCAATTCAGGAATGCAAATAGTAAGTATTTGCTTACCAATTTGCCAAAGCTGATCGGGGAGGACGCTGATGGCTGCGAAGGGCGAACCGGTGATCATCAAGAAATATGCCAACAGACGACTCTACAATACCGGAACCAGCACCTACGTCACGCTGGAAGACCTCGCCGCCATGGTCAAGCGCGGCGAGGATTTCTCGGTGCAGGATGCCAAGACTGGTGATGACATCACCCATCCGGTGCTTACCCAGATCATTTTCGAGCTGGAGAACAAGGACGGCCAGAACATGCTGCCGATCCCGTTCCTGCGTCAGCTCATCGCTTTCTATGGCGACCAGATGCAGATGATCGTGCCATCCTTTCTGGAACAGTCGATGCTCGCCTTCGCCAAGGAGCAGGAGCGGTTCCGCGAGCAGATGAAGGATGCGCTCCCTAGGACGCCCATGGACATGATGAATATGCCTTTGTCCATGAAGGCGCTGGAGGAGCAGACGCGCCGCAACATGGAGATGTTCCAGAACGCGATGCGCATGTTCACGCCGTTTCCGGCCGGCGGGGCTGCCCCGCAGCAGGGCGAAGCGCCTTCGCGCAAGGAGGAAGGCGAGCGCGGCGACGATCTTCAGGAACTGAAGGACCAGATCGCCGCAATGCAGCGCAAGCTCGACAATCTGTCGTAGGTTTCTGCCAAAGCTGGAGCAGCGGGCGTTCTGACGAACGCTGCTTCCTCTGCTCCAGCTCTTTACCTGGCCGCATTCATGCGACGTCAGACGATTCCGGCCGCCGCGTCGGGCGCGCTTCCGACGATAGCCTCGTAACGGGCCCTGTCGGTCGCGGTTTCGGTGTTGATGACGAATATGCGGGAGCTTTCGTCCAGCCCGAGCGCCAGTTTGCTTTCGGGGTCGGACAACGCCCGCATCAGCCCTGCCAGCCCCGCGCCACCGCTTTCGCCGGCGACGACGGCGGGATCGGACCCGGCCGGGCGGGCAAGCCGGCGCATGGTGTGGGCCGCATCTTCCTCGCTCACGGTCATGAAGGCGTCCGCCTTGCGAGAAAGCACCCGCCAGGCGACCAGCGACGGTTCGTAGCACTCCAGCATGGCCATGATCGTCGCCTCGCCG
Source organism: Aquamicrobium defluvii (assembly GCF_004363725.1). Lineage (GTDB taxonomy): Bacteria > Pseudomonadota > Alphaproteobacteria > Rhizobiales > Rhizobiaceae > Mesorhizobium > Mesorhizobium defluvii. The sequence goes on from NZ_SNZF01000022.1 coordinate 13,663, forward strand.
TGCCCGACCCTGACGGGATGGCCGGCCCGGGCGCTTTCATGGATACAGGCCGCGCGCGCGGGCTCGACGACGATGAGTTTCGGCCTGCCGGCGCCGAACCGGATGTCGAAATGCGCGGCTACGGCTGCGGCGAGCCCGCCGACTCCGGCCTGCACGAAAACATGGGTGGGCGATTGCGGCATGGCGGCGAGCGCTTCGCCAAGCATGGCCGTGTACCCCTGCATGACCAGCAAGGGGACGCGCTCGTAGCCCGGCCACGATGTGTCGGATACCACGGTCCAGCCATTCTCGCGGCATATGCGCGCCGCCTCGGCAACCGAATCGTCATAGGTTCCCCCGACGCGGACGATTTCCGCTCCATGTGCCGCGATGGCGGCCACGCGCTCATCGCTGACGCCGGGGTGGACGAAGATCGCCGCGCGGGCGCCGACCATGCGCGCACCGGCAGCGACGGATTTGCCGTGGTTGCCGTCGGTCGCGCAGCCGAAGGTCATGGCCTGTGCCACCCGGCGCACTGCTGGCGTCCGCAGGTCCGCGAAGTCCACGGCATGTCCGAGCTGTCGGGCGGCTTCCTCCAGCACCAGCCGGATGATGGCATAGGAACCTCCCAGCGCCTTGAAACTGCCGAGGCCGAGGCGCAGACCCTCATCCTTCATCCAGATGGACGCGACGCCAAGCTCCGCCGCCAGCCCGGCGAGCGCGTGCAGCGGAGTTGGCCTGTGGTCAGGGCGGCAGGCAAGGAAACGCCCGACGGTCCGGGCGCCCTCCAGCCCCAGCATTTCAGCGTCGGCAGGGGCGAGCGGCCGGTTGTGACCGGGATGGGCGTTCAGGATCAGCATGGAGGCACCTCGGTTGGGATCGCCGGGATTTTATTGCATCCATGGGCTGGATTTTCCCGATTCTGGCATTCAGAATGCAAAAAAATCTCGATTTCGGTGATGCTGATGCCTGAGTCGGCTCGTGACGGCCTCGACAGCTTCGATCTGGCGATCCTGGACATATTGCAGCGGGACAACACCATCGCGCATCGTATTATCGGCGAGCGGGTGAACCTGTCGGCGGCGGCTGTGCACCGCCGGGTGCGCCGCATGCAGGAAAACGGCGTCATCACCGGCAATTTCGCGGTGGTCGATCCCGCCCGCGTCGGACAGCCGATCACCATCGTGGTCGAGGTCGAGGTCGAAAGCGAACGTCTCGACCTGCTCGATGCGGCCCGGCGCAGCTTCGCCGCCGACCCTGCGGTGCAGCAGTGCTACTATGTCACCGGCGATGCCGACTTCGTCCTCATCGTCACCGTCGCTTCCATGTCCGGTTACGATGCGCTGACGAGGCGGCTGTTCTTCGGCAACCACAACGTCCGGCGTTTTCGCACCCTGGTGGTGATGGACCGCATAAAGACGGGGCTCGCCGTACAATTGCCAAACCCGTCACGAGAACCAATCTGACAGTTTCCAACCCGTTTCCCGAAAACCTCCCAAGGACATGACGACGTGACAGAACTGATCCCGGTCTTCGATGGCCACAACGACACGCTGATGAAGCTCTACCAGGCGTCCGGGGGGGACAAGGAAAAACTGTTCATCGAAGGCAGCCCCGCCAGCTGGCACATCGATCTGCCGCGCGCCCGAAAGGGCGGTTTGGCCGGTGGCATGTTCGCAATCTTCCCGCCGCCTCTGGAGACCGCGCCGGCGCGCACGATGAAGCCTGCGGTCGATGAGCCGCTGGCGCCCGAGCTCGAGCGGGCGGACGCGCTGGCCTCCACCACCGCAATGGCCTCGATCCTGCTGAGGCTGGAGCGGGCAGGGGCGCTCAGCGTGTGCCGCAGCGCGGCCGATGTCAGGACCGCGATTTCTGCCGGAACGCTTGCTGCCGTCTTCCACATCGAAGGCGCGGAAGCCATCGACACGGACCTTGCCGAGCTTGACGTGCTGCATGCGGCGGGCCTGCGTTCCCTCGGCATTGTGTGGAGCCGCCCGAATGCCTTCGGTCATGGGGTGCCGTTCCGCCTGCCCTCGACGCCGGATACAGGCCCGGGCCTGAGCGATGCCGGCAAGGAACTGATCAGGGCCTGCAACCGGCTGCGCATCATGATCGATCTGTCGCATCTCAATGAAAAGGGTTTTCGCGATGTCGCCGGACTGAGCGATGCGCCGCTGGTCGCCACCCATTCCAATGTCCATGCGCTTTGCCCGCACGCCCGCAACCTGACCGAATGGCAGCTCGGCGCGATCCGCGAAACGAAGGGCATGGTGGGGCTGAACTTCGCCACCGGGTTCCTGCGCGAGGACGGCCGCATGGATCCGGACACCGGGCTCGACGTGATGGTCCGCCACATCGATGCTCTGGTGGAAGCGCTTGGCGAAGATCATGTCGGCTTCGGTTCCGACTTCGACGGGGCAACGATTCCGGCCGCGATCGGCGATGTTTCAGGTCTGCCGAACCTCATCGGGGCGCTGGCCACAAAGGGCTACGGGCGCGAACTGATCGAGAAGATCGCCTGGAAGAACTGGGTGGGGGTGCTGGAGCGCACGATCGGATAGTCAACCACAGGCTGTCATTCGGGCGGAACCAAACCGCCCTGCATCACGTTTAGGCCGCGGTCCCGTAGATGTCCGTGGTTTCTCGCGGCATGCGGGCATATTGCATCGAATGCCGGAATGTCGTGATGATCCAGGACAGCACAGAACGCAATTTCATCCGCGCCGCCATGGCCGCGCCCTATCTGGAGCGCGACGAGGAGCAGGCGCTGGCAGTGAGCTGGCGCGACCGGCGCGATCAGGAATCCCTGAACCGGATTACGGTCGCGCACATGCGCCTCGTCATCTCCATGGCCACGAAGTTCCGCAATTACGGGCTTCCCGTTGGCGATCTGATCCAGGAGGGCCATGTTGGGCTGATGGAAGCGGCCGCGCGGTTCGAGCCGGAACGGGACGTGCGCTTCTCCACCTATGCCACGTGGTGGATACGCGCCTCGATGCAGGATTACATCCTGCGCAACTGGTCGATCGTTCGCGGCGGCACCAGTTCTGCCCAGAAGGCGCTGTTCTTCAACCTGCGCAGGCTGAGGGCGCGGCTCGCAGCCGGCAACGACACGCTTTCCAACGCCACCATGTATCAGGAGATCGCAACCGCGCTCGGCGTTGCCGAGGCCGACGTGGCGAACATGGATTCGCGCCTTTCCGCGCCTGACAGCTCCCTCAATGCGCCGCTTTCGGCCGATCCCGATTCGATGGAGCGCATGGATTTCCTCGTCTGCGACGATCCGCTGCCCGACGAAGTGGTTTGCGAAACCATCGACATCGAGCGCCGCAGCACCTGGCTGAGGGACGCGCTTGGCGCGCTCAATCCGCGCGAACTGCGCATCATCGAGGAGCGCAGGCTCAAGGACGACGGCGCGACGCTGGCCGAACTCGGAGACGCCATGGGCATTTCCAAGGAACGCGTGCGTCAGCTCGAAGCGCGCGCCCTGGAGAAGCTGAAGGTGGCGCTGGTGGCGCGCAATCCGGAGTTCATGGCCGCCTGAAAGGCTGCTGTGCGGGCCTTTCACTCATCGTGAAGCAGGTCGGGACGCCTGTCGCGCGTCAGCCTCTCGGCTTGCGCCCGCCGCCAGGCCGCGATCCTGGCGTGGTTGCCGGATGTCAGCACCTCGGGGATCGGCCGGCCCTCGAATTCCTGCGGGCGCGTGTAGTGCGGGTGCTCCAGCAATCCGCCTTCGAAGCTTTCTTCCTCGCCCGAGAGTTCGTTGCCCATGACGCCGGGCAGCAGGCGCACCACGGCGTCCAGCAGCACCAGCGCGGCCGGCTCGCCCCCGGAAAGGATGTAGTCGCCGATCGAGACTTCCTCCAGTTGCCGGGCCTCGATCAGGCGCTGGTCGACACCCTCGAAGCGGCCGCACAGGATGACCGCGCCGGGGCCGGCGGCAAGTTCGCGCACGCGTTCCTGCTTCAGCGGCCGGCCGCGCGGGCTCATCAGCAGGCGCGGGCGCGGGTCGGAGGGCGGGGAGGTGCGATCGATGGCGCGGGCCAGCACATCTGCGCGCATCACCATGCCGGCGCCGCCGCCGGCCGGGGTGTCGTCCACCGTGCGGTGGCGGTCGGTGGCGAAATCGCGGATCTGCACCGTTTCCAGCGACCAGATGCCGGTCTCCAGCGCCCGGCCAGCCAGTGACATGCCCAGCGCGCCCGGAAACATTTCCGGGTAGAGCGTCAGCACCGAAGCCGAAAAGCTCACCGGTTGCCTCCGGCGTCCCTGGGGCCGCGCGGCCGGTCGGACGGATCGAAACCCTCGTCCCTGTCGTTGTCCGGACCATCGTCGCCGTCGTCCACAAGCCCGGCGGCGACGGGGTCGATGCGGATGAAGCCTTCCGCAATCGCCACTTCCGGCACGGCGGCCTGCGTGAAGGGGATGAGCACGCCCTTGCGGCCGCCGATCATCAGGTCGAGTATGTCGCCGCCGCCGAAATTCTGCACCGCCAGCACCTTGCCGAGCACGGCACCGCTGCCGTCGCGCACGTCGAGGCCGATCAGGTCGGCATGATAGAACTCGTCCTCTTCTTCCGGCTCGGGCAATACGGAGCGGTCGACGAACAGTTCCGTGCCGGTCAGCGCCTCGGCCGCGTTGCGGTCCCCGACTTCGGCGAAGCGCACCACGGCCATGTTGCCGGCAGCGCGGATGCTGGCGACCTCGAACGAGCGGCCGTCCTGCGTGTAGAGCGGGCCGTAGTCGCCCAGCGCCTCCGGTTCGCCGGTGAAGGTCTTGACGCGCAATTCGCCCCTGATGCCGTGGGGAGCGCCGATCACGGCCATCTGGACGGGGTTTTCAAGCTTGGCCATGGCATACGATCCTCGCGGTCTCGTGCTCTCCCAAAGCGCCTCGCGATCTTTCAGATTCGCTCCTTGCGCTTTAAGTCTTTTCTTGAAGCATGTCGTTATCCCGAAACCGGTTCCCACTTTCGGGCGTCATGCTTTAGATGGAGGGGCCGGCCTTTTCAAGCAAGCTTCACCGCTTCCTAACCCGCTCGGGGGAAGATGGAGGCATGAAGACGCAGGAACAATTCCTCATTTCCGCAAAACCGGACCTGCAGGCCGCCCGCATGGAATGGCTTGCGGCGCTTGCGGGCGAGCGGCGGCTGTCGACGCTGACGGCGGAGGCTTATGAGCGCGACACGCGCCAGTTCCTCCAATTCCTCACCGGCCATTGCGGCGGGCCGCCGGGCATTGCCGACATCGCCGAACTGAAACCGGCGGACCTGCGCGCCTTCCTGTCTGCCCGGCGTGGGGCGGGGGCCGGTGCACGTACGCTGGGACGGGGACTTGCCGGCATTCGCTCACTGCTGCGTTTTCTCGAGCGACGGGGCATGGCGAATGCGGCGGGTGCTGCGGCCCTGCGCGCGCCACGCCAGCCGAAATCGCTGCCCAGGCCGCTCACGGCGCTCGATGCAAAACGCGTGGTGGCGGCCGGCGAGCAGCTTGCCGAGGAACCATGGATCGCGGCGCGCAATGCCGCGGTGCTGACCCTGCTCTACGGCTGCGGCCTGCGCATTTCCGAGGCGCTTGGCCTTGCCGGAGGCGAGATCGCCCATGGCGACGAAACCATGCTGCGTGTGACCGGCAAGGGCGGCAAGACCCGGCTGGTGCCGCTCCTGCCGGTCGCCGTGCAGGCGGCGATGGAGTATCGGCGCCTGTGCCCTTATCACCTTGAGACAGAGAAGCCCCTGTTTCGCGGCGCGCGCGGCGGGCCGCTCAACCCGGCCATCATCCAGCGCGAAATGGTACGTCTGCGCTCGGCGCTGAACCTGCCGGATACGGCCACGCCCCATGCGCTGCGCCACTCCTTCGCCACGCATCTGCTGGGGCGCGGCGGCGACCTGCGCACCATTCAGGAACTGCTTGGCCACGCCAGCCTGTCGACCACGCAGGTCTATACCGGCGTCGATACGGCGCGGCTCCTGGAAATCTACGAATCCGCCCATCCGCGCGCCTGACGGTCTTCCGGATTAACGGTTTCGCCGCGATTTGGGAGTAGTGGAAGGGCATGACCCACGCTCCTGCATTCGCCGACCGCGCCGCGCTGTTCTGCCTGAAGCTTCTGGCGGGGCTCAATCTCCTGTTCTTCCTGTCGTTTCTTATCGTTCTGGCGATGGCGATGGCGATGGCGACTGGCAAGGCACAGGCCGAGCCGGGCGCCTGTGCGGGTATCGACCTGATGGAAAAACTCGAAAGGGACGATCCGGCCGCCTATGCGCAAGCGCGGCAGGAGGCCGACGCGACGCTCAACGGCAAGGGCGTGCTGTGGAAGCTGGAGAAGGAAGGCGTCGCGCCCTCCTACCTGTTCGGAACCTTTCATCTGAGCGACCCGCGTGTGACGCAACTGCCGCCGTCGGCGCAGGCCGCCTATGACGGCGCCGACACGGTGGTGATCGAAACCACGGACGTGCTCGATCCCTCGCGCATGATGGCGGCGATGGCGCAGGACCCTGAACTGATGATGTTCACCGGGACGGAGACACTGGCCTCGCAGCTTTCCGCAGAGGACGCCGAGGTGCTCAGGCAGGGGCTCAGGGCGCGCGGCGTCCCGCCTGGCAGCGTTGCCAGGATGAAGCCGTGGATGCTCCTGTCCATGGTGGCGGTACCGCAATGCGAGATCGATCGCCGGACAGCCGGCGAGGCGATCCTCGACGTGAAGCTGGCGCAGGATGCGGAGCGGGCCGGCAAGAAGCTGGGCGGGCTGGAGACCGCCGCCGACCAGCTGCGCGCAATGGCCTCGCTGCCGATGGAATTCCACATGCAGGGGCTGCTGGACACGATCCGGCTGGGCGACGGCATCGACGACATGACCGAAACGATGATCCGGCTCTACCGGAAGGGCGATGTCGGCATGATCATGCCCATGTTCAGTGTGGTGATGCCGCAGCAGGCGCAGGATGCTGCCGGCTACGCAGCGTTCGAGGAAGCGCTCATAAATCGCCGCAACAAGGGCATGATCGAAAGTGCTGGACACTATCTCGACGGCGGCAAAGCCTTTCTTGCGGTAGGGGCTCTGCATCTGCCCGGCCCCGAAGGGCTTGTGGAAGGGTTCCGCAGGGCCGGCTACACCGTCACCATGGTTCCCTGAACAGGCCGGTCCCATCTGAAGGGGTCGATGCAACCTGTTGGCGTGTTTTGCGTTGGTCTGGGTTGCTCGATCCCTTTTCAGGAGGACAGAATGGCCAATCCCCATCCACCGGGCCCGGACGACCATCGCCCGCTCGATCCCTTGAACCCGGTGCCGCCCCATTCGGCGTCCGATCCCCGGCTCGATCCGCCTCCACCCCCGCGTGGGGGCGGCAGCGCCTGGATCATCGCCCTGATCGTCGTCGTGCTGGCGCTCGTCGCTTATTATATCTTCGCCGGGGGGCAGCAGCCGGCTACCGAAGCGCCGCCGCCTCCCGCAGCGACGGAGGAACCGGCGCCTGCACCGGCCGAGCCTGCGCCTGCGGAACCGGCTCCGGCTGAGCCCGCTCCGGCCCCGGCTGAACCCGCTCCCGCTCCCGCACCCGCGGAGCCGGCCCCGACTGAGAGCGCTCCGGCACCCGCCGAGCCAGCTCCTGCCGAACCGGCCCCGGCAGAGCCTGCTCCCGAGCAGCCGGCCAACTGAGCCGCGGCCAGGCGTGAACGAAAAACGGCCCGCCAATGGGCGGGCCGTTCCCTTACGGGGTGAGCGTCAGCCGATCAGATGTGGATCGGCTTGGCGAAGGTGGCGAGCGCCGCCTCCTTTACCGCCTCGGACATGGTCGGGTGGGCGTGGCAGGTGCGGGCGAGGTCCTCCGAAGAGCCGCCGAACTCCATCAGCACCGCCGCCTCGTGGATCATCTCGCCAGCGCCGAAGCCGACGATATGGACGCCGAGGACCCGGTCGGTCTCCTTGTCGGCCAGCACCTTCACGAAGCCGTCGGTGTGCTGCATGGCGCGAGCGCGGCCATTGGCGGTAAAGGGGAACTTGCCGGACTTGTAGGCGACGCCGGCCTTCTTCAGCTCCTCTTCGGTCTTGCCGACCGAGGCGACCTCAGGGCTGGTGTAGACGACGCCCGGAATGACGTCGTAGTTCACGTGGCCCGCCTGACCGGCGATGATCTCGGCCACGGCCACGCCCTCATCCTCGGCCTTGTGGGCGAGCATCGGGCCGGCCACCACATCGCCGATGGCATAGATGCCGGGCACGTTGGTACGCAGATGGCCGTCGGTTTTGACGCGGCCACGCTCGTCCAGTTCGACGCCGGCCTCCTTCAGCCCCAGCCCTTCGGTATAGGGCTTGCGGCCGGTGGCGATCAGCACGACATCGGCCTCGATGGTCTCCGCATCGCCACCCTTCACGGGCTCGAAGGTCACGGATGCGCCCTTGCCGGATTTTGCGACGCCCGTGACCCTGGAGCCCAGCCTGAAGGCGAAGCCCTGCTTGCCGAGCAGGCGCTGGAACTGCTTGGCGACTTCGCCGTCCATGCCGCCGAGAATGGTGTCGAGGAATTCGACCACGGTGACCCTGGCGCCGAGACGGGCCCAGACCGAGCCGAGCTCCAGCCCGATGACGCCGCCGCCGACCACGACGAGGTTCTGCGGCACCTTGTCCAGCGTCAGCGCTCCGGTGGAGGAGACGATGGTCTTCTCGTCGATATCGACTTCCACGCCGGGAATGCCGGCCACGTCGGAGCCGGTGGCGATGACGATGTTCTTCGTCTCGATTTCCTGCGTGCTGCCGTCTTCGGCGACAACCGCCACCTTGCCGGCAGCGACGACCTTGCCGGTGCCGCGGAAGGAATCGATCTTGTTCTTCTTGAACAGGAAGGCGACGCCGGCGACATTGGCGGAGACGGTCGTGTCCTTGTGCGCCATCATCTTGCCGAGGTTCAGCTTCGGCGCGGAAATCTCGACGCCCAGCGCATCGAAGGAATGGCCGGCCTCGGCAAACATCTCGGAAGCGTGCAGCAGCGCCTTGGAGGGAATGCAGCCGATGTTCAGGCAGGTGCCGCCGAAGGTCTCGCGCTTCTCGACAACCGCGACCTTGAGGCCAAGCTGGGCCGCCTTGATGGCGCACACATAGCCGCCGGGGCCAGAGCCGATGACGACGACATCATATGCCATTTGTCCGTTCCTTTCCTGCTGGCCGCAAGGGCCATTCGATCAAGTCGCGGCCGCCACATGGCGGCCGGTGAAAAGCTATTCCTGGCACCCGGCCAGCCTGAAGACGTCGCCGGGGAGCCCGGCCTCGTCCTCATCATCGGCGAAGATGGCGGCCTGACGCAATGTCGGTCCGAGGTCGGGCAGGATCAACGTCTGCGGGGCAGGACTGCCCTCGGCGGGCATCAAACCGACCTTGCCGTCCTGTGCCACGGCGTAGACGGGCCCTTCCCACAGCGTGCATTCGGCGATCTCGTCGCCGGTGACGTCGCCTTCGGGACACTGATAGAGCAGCGATGCATAGGGACGGGGCGTTTCCTCGCTCCACATGACGATGCCGTCGAGCTGGAAGCCGTTGCGCAAATTCATCCGGAAGGTGTTGGTCACCACCATGGATTCGCCGGTCGGCCGGAAATCGATACCGGCCATCTTTGCCGCGTCTTCATAGACGGACAGCTCCATCGGGCAGGCCGCCTGCGCAGCCGAAACCTGTGCGGCGAGCAGGGCGGCAAGGCAAACCGCCCTGCCGGCCCGCGAGATAAGATGCTTCGTCGCCACGGACGACCGCTCCCCGGTTACAGGTCCAGAACCAGACGCTCCGGATCCTCCAGCGTCTCCTTGACGCGGACCAGGAAGGTCACGGCTTCCTTGCCATCGACGATGCGGTGATCGTAGGACAGCGCCAGATACATCATCGGGCGGATGACGATCTGGCCGCCGACCACCACCGGACGCTCCTGGATCTTGTGCATGCCGAGGATGCCCGACTGCGGCGCGTTGAGGATCGGCGTCGACATCAGCGAGCCATAGACACCGCCGTTGGAGATGGTGAAGGTGCCGCCCTGCATGTCGGCGACCGAGAGCTTGCCGTCGCGCGCGGCGATGCCCAGACGGCCGATCTCCTTCTCGATCCCGGCAATGGACATGGCGTCGGCGTCGCGCACCACCGGCACGACGAGGCCCTTGTCGGTGCCGACCGCCACGCCGATATGAGCGTAGTTCTTGTAGATGAGGTCGGTGCCGTCGATCTCGGCATTGACGGCCGGGATCTCCTTCAGCGCATGGGTCACGGCCTTGGTGAAGAAGCCCATGAAGCCGAGCTTCACGCCGTGCTTCTTCTCGAACAGGTCCTTGTACTTTGCACGCAGGTCCATCACCGGCTTCATGTCCACCTCGTTGAAGGTGGTGAGCATGGCAGCGGTGTTCTGGGCGTCCTTCAGGCGGCGCGCTATGGTCTGGCGCAGCTTGGTCATGCGCACGCGCTCCTCGCGCACCTCGTCGCCGGCGGCGGACGGCACGCGCGCGGCGGCCGGAGCCGCTGCCGGCTGCGCGGAGACGCCCTTCGCGACGGCGTCGAGCACATCGCCCTTCAGAACCTGACCGCGCTTGCCGGAACCCGAAATCTGGTCCGCCGACAGATTGTTCTCGGCCAGCAGCTTCGCAGCCGAAGGGGCCGGCGGCATGGTGCGCGGCTCGATCGGGCCTTCGCCGGCGATCTGCGCCTGCTGTGCCGCAGCTTCCTTCGTGGTCGAGGCGGCAGTCGGCGCGGATGCCTGCGCCACGGCCACTTCCTGCTTCGGCGCGGGCGCCGCGCCCTTGCCTTCGCCGATCGTGCCCAGAAGCGCGTTGACGCCGACGGTCTCGCCTTCCTGTGCCGTGATCTCGACCAGCGTGCCGGCGGCCGGGGCCGGCACCTCCACGGTCACCTTGTCGGTTTCGAGCTCGACCAGCGGTTCGTCAGCGGCGATTGCGTCGCCGACCTTCTTGAACCACTTGCCGATGGTCGCCTCGGACACGGATTCGCCGAGAGTGGGAACGCGGATTTCGGTAGCCATTATGCCTGTCCGTTCTCTTTATCCAGTTGTTATTCGCCGAGAGCATCTTCGAGGAAGGCGGCAAGCTGCGCCAGATGCTTCGACATAAGTCCCGTCGCCGGTGAGGCGGCGGCCGGGCGGCCGGTGTAACGCACGCGCTGGTGCCTGGCGTCGATATGGGCCAGAACCCATTCCAGATAGGGATCGATGAACGACCAGGCGCCCATGTTCTTGGGCTCCTCCTGGCACCACACCATTTCCGCGTTGCGGAAGCGCGACAGCTCGGTGATCAGCGCCTTTGCCGGGAACGGGTAGAGCTGCTCGACGCGCAACAGATAGATGTCGTTGATGCCGCGCTTCTCGCGCTCCTCGTAGAGGTCATAGTAGACCTTGCCCGAGCACAGCACGACGCGGCGGATCTTGGAATCCTTGACCAGCTTGATCGGCTGGTCGCCCAGATATTGCGCGTCGTCCCAGAGCAGGCGGTGGAAGGAGCTTTCGCCCGACAGTTCCGCAATCGTCGACACGGCGCGCTTGTGGCGCAGCAGCGACTTGGGCGTCATCAGGATCAGCGGCTTGCGGAAGTCGCGCTTGAGCTGCCGGCGCAGGATATGGAAGTAGTTGGCCGGCGTCGTGCAGTAGGCGACCTGCATGTTGTCCTCGGCGCAGAGCTGGAGGAAGCGCTCGAGACGGGCGGAGGAGTGCTCCGGCCCCTGACCTTCGTAGCCATGCGGCAGCAGGCACACGAGGCCCGACATGCGCAGCCACTTTCGTTCGCCCGAAGAGATGAACTGGTCGAACACCACCTGCGCGCCGTTGGCGAAGTCGCCGAACTGGGCTTCCCAAAGCGTCAGCGCCTTGGGCGCCGACAGCGAATAGCCGTATTCGAAGCCGAGCACCGCCTCTTCCGAGAGCATCGAGTTGATGACCTCGTAGCCGGCCTGCGCGGGCGACAGGTTGTTCAGCGGAATATAGCGATTTTCGTCGCGCTGGTCGTAGAGCACCGAGTGACGCTGCGAGAAGGTGCCACGTTCGGAGTCCTGACCGGAAAGGCGGATCGGGTTGCCATCGAGCAGGATCGAGCCGAAGGCGAGCGCCTCGGCGGTTGCCCAGTCGATGCCTTCGCCGGTCTCGATGGCGTTGCGCCGGTTGTCGAGGAAGCGCTGGATGGTGCGGTGCACCTCGAAGTCCTTCGGAACCTCGGTCAGCTTCTTGCCGATCTCCTTCAGGGTCTTCACCGGAACGGCGGTCTTGCCGCGGCGCAATTCGTCCTGATTGTCCGCAACGCGCAGGCCCGACCACACGCCGTCCAGCCAGTCCGCCTTGTTGGGCTTGTAGCTCTGGCCGGCCTCGAACTCCTCTTCAAGATGAGCGCGCCACTCCGCCTTCATCCGGGCGATCTCGTCCTGCGTGATGAGGCCCTCGGCGATCAGGCGATCCCCATAGAGCTGCACGGCCGTCTTGTGGGCGCGGATGGCGCGATACATGATCGGCTGCGTGAATGCCGGCTCGTCGCCTTCGTTGTGCCCGAAGCGGCGATAGCAGAACATGTCGATGACGACGGGCTTGTGGAATTTCATGCGGAATTCCGTCGCCACCTTGGCGGCGAAGACCACGGCTTCCGGGTCGTCTCCGTTGACATGGAAGATCGGCGCCTCGATCATCTTGGCGACGTCGGACGGGTAGGGCGACGAGCGCGAGAAGCGCGGGTTGGTGGTGAAACCGATCTGGTTGTTGATGATGACGTGCAGCGTGCCAGCGACACGATGGCCGCGCAGGCCGGAGAGGCCGAGGATTTCCGCGACAACACCCTGACCGGCGAATGCTGCGTCGCCATGGATCAGCAGCGGCAGAATCTTGGAGCGCTCTTCCAGCGGAACGATCTCCTCGCGGCTGCGGCCGAAGAGCTGGTCCTGCTTGGCGCGGGCCTTGCCCATCACCACCGGGTTGACGATTTCAAGGTGGGAAGGGTTGGCCGTCAGCGACAGGTGAACCTGATTGCCGTCGAAAACGCGATCCGACGAAGCGCCGAGGTGATACTTCACGTCCCCCGAGCCTTCCACGTCGTCCGGGGCGAAGGAGCCGCCCTTGAACTCGTGGAAGATGGCGCGGTGAGGCTTGGCCATCACCTGGGAGAGCACGTTGAGGCGGCCGCGATGGGCCATGCCGAGCACGATCTCCTTCATGCCGAGCGCACCGCCGCGCTTGATGATCTGCTCCAGCGCCGGGATGAGGGATTCGCCGCCGTCGAGGCCGAAGCGCTTGGTGCCCTTGTACTTCACGTCGATGAACTGCTCGAAGCCCTCGGCCTCGATCAGCTTGGACAGGATTGCCTTCTTGCCTTCGGCCGTGAAGGAGATTTCCTTGTCCGCGCCTTCGATGCGCTCCTGAATCCACGCCTTCTCCTCGGGATCGGAAATGTGCATGAACTCGACGCCCAGCGTCGAGCAATAGGTGCGGGTGAGGATGTCGAGCATCTGACGCACGGTGGCGTATTCGAGGCCCAGAACATTGTCGAGGAAGATCGGGCGGTCGTAATCGGCCTCGGTGAAGCCGTAGTTCTGCGGCGACAGCTCGTTGTAGTCCTCGAGCGGTTTGGCAAGGCCCAGCGGATCGAGATTGGCGTGCAGATGGCCGCGCATGCGGAAGGCGCGGATCATCATGATGGCATGAACGGAGTCGCGCGTGGCCTGATGCACGTCGGCATTGGCGAGCGGTCCGGCCGCTTCGGCGGCCTTTTCGCGAACCTTCTTGCCGATGACCTTCTCGATCAGGCCCCAGTCGCCGTCGAGCGCCGAAATCAGCTCGCCATTGGCCTGCACCGGCCAGTTGGGCTTCTTCCATGAAGCGCCCTCGGCGTTCTTCTTCACGATCGAGGCGTCGTCCTTCAGCGCGGCGAAGAAATCCTGCCACTCGGGATCGACGGCCGAGGGGTCGTCCTGCCATGCGGCATGCAGTGCCTCGATATAGTCGGCGTTGCCGCCATAGAGGAAGGAGGTGAGAGAGAATTGATCGTTGTTCTGGTCTTGTCTCGACATGTCGCTTCTTGAAGCCCTTGCTTCAGCTCCTTGCGTTTGCGGCTCTGCCGCATATGCCTGACGGTCCCGGCCGTCGCGTTAACCCTCTCCCCCTTGTCATTCGCGCCGGGCAGGAGGACCGCCCGGCGCGTCGATCAGCCCTTGATGGCTTCGACCAGGGTCTTCCCCAGTCGCGCCGGCGATGGGGAGACCCGGATGCCGGCCGCTTCCATGGCGGCGATCTTGTCCTCGGCTCCGCCCTTGCCGCCCGAGATCACGGCGCCGGCATGGCCCATGGTGCGGCCGGGAGGAGCGGTGCGGCCGGCGATGAAGCCTGCCATCGGCTTGCTTCGGCCGCGCTTTGCCTCGTCGCGCAGGAACTGCGCGGCGTCTTCCTCGGCGGAACCGCCGATCTCGCCGATCATGATGATCGACTGGGTCTCGTCGTCGGCAAGGAACATCTCCAGCACGTCGATGAACTCGGTGCCCTTGACCGGGTCGCCGCCGATGCCGACGGCCGTGGTTTGGCCGAGGCCCTCGTTGGTGGTCTGGAACACTGCCTCATAGGTAAGCGTTCCCGAGCGCGACACAACGCCGACCGAGCCCTTGCGGAAGATGTTGCCGGGCATGATGCCGATCTTGCACTCGTCGGGGGTGACGATGCCGGGGCAGTTCGGTCCGATCAGGCGCGACTCCGACTTGTCGAGCTTCGCCTTGACCTTGACCATGTCCATGACCGGGATGCCTTCGGTGATGCACACGATCAGCTCCATCTCGGCCTCGATGGCCTCGATAATGGCTGCCGCAGCACCCGCCGGCGGCACGTAGACGACCGAGGCGGTTGCGCCGGTCTTGTCCCTGCCTTCGGCCACGGATGCAAAGATCGGCAGGGTCTCGCCCTTTGCGCCGGTCCAGTTCTCGCCGCCCTTCTTGGGGTGGATGCCGCCGACCATCCTGGTGCCGTGATAGGCAAGCGCCTGCTCGGTGTGGAAGGTGCCGGTCTTGCCGGTCAGACCCTGAACGAGAACCTTGGTGTCTTTGTTGATGAGAATGGACATCTGGGGTCAGTTCCCTTTCACGGCCTTGACGATCTTCTGGGCGGCGTCATCGAGATCGTCCGCCGAGATGACGTTGAGGCCGCTCTCGTTGATGATCTTCTTGCCCAGTTCGACATTGGTACCTTCGAGGCGCACGACCAGCGGCACCTTGAGGCCCACTTCCTTGACGGCTGCGACAACGCCCTCGGCGATCACGTCGCACTTCATGATGCCGCCGAAGATGTTGACGAGGATGCCCTCGACGCGCGGATCGGCGGTGATGATCTTGAATGCCGCCGCGACCTTCTCCTTGCCGGCGCCGCCGCCGACGTCACAGAAATTGGCCGGCTCGGCCCCATAGAGCTTGATGATGTCCATCGTCGCCATGGCAAGGCCCGCGCCGTTGACCATGCAGCCGATGTTGCCGTCGAGGGCGACATAGGCGAGGTCCCACTTCGAGGCCTCGATTTCCTTGGAGTCTTCCTCGGTGATGTCGCGCAGTTCCTTCACGTCGTCGTGGCGGAACAGGGCGTTGCCGTCGAAGGAGACCTTGGCGTCGAGAACGCGCAGACGGCCGTTGGTCATGACGATCAGCGGGTTGATCTCGAGCAGGCTCATGTCCTTGTCGGAAAAAGCCTTGTAGAGCAGCGGGAACAGCTTCTTGCCGTCCTCGGCAGCCTCGCCGGACAGTTTCAGCGCGCCGTTGATCTTCGCGACGTCGGCATCGGTGACGCCCGTCTCGGGATCGATGGCGACGGTGATGATCTTCTCCGGCGTCGCCTCGGCCACAGCCTCGATGTCCATGCCGCCCTCGGTGGACACGACGAAGGCGACGCGGCCGACGGTGCGGTCGACCAGCAGCGACAGGTAAAGCTCGCGGTCGATGTCGGCGCCGTCTTCGATGTAGAGGCGGTTGACCTGCTTGCCGGCCGGGCCGGTCTGCTTGGTCACCAGCGTGTTGCCCAGCATTTCCTTTGCGTGGGCGACCACTTCCTCGACCGACTTGGCAAGGCGCACGCCGCCCTTGGCGTCGGGGCCGAGTTCCTTGAACTTGCCCTTGCCGCGGCCGCCGGCATGGATCTGGCTCTTCACCACATAAAGCGGGCCGGGAAGCTTCTTGGCCGCGGCTTCCGCCTCTTCGGCGGTGAAGATCGGCACGCCATCGGCGACGGGTGCGCCGTAGGCCTTCAGGAGCTGCTTGCCCTGATACTCATGGATATTCATTTGCAGGCCTTTCCTTGATTACTTCTGGGCAAGCTGCGGCGCGATGCCGGTGCAGGCCTCGGTGAGGCTCTGGACGGCGGCAAGCGACTTGTCGAACATCGCCTGCTCTTCCTTGTTGAACTCGAGCTCGATGATGCGCTCGACGCCGCCGGCGCCGATGACCACCGGAACGCCGACATAGGTGTCCTTCACGCCATACTGGCCGTTGAGGTGCGTTGCGCAGGGAAGCACCCGCTTCTTGTCCTTCAGGTAGCTCTCGGCCATGGCGATGGCCGAGGAGGCCGGAGCGTAATAGGCCGAACCGGTCTTGAGCAGGCCGACGATCTCGCCGCCGCCCTTGCGGGTGCGCTCGACGATGGCGTCCAGCTTCTCCTTGGAGGTCCAGCCCATCTTGACCAGATCGGGCAGCGGAATGCCGGCAACGGTGGAATAACGCACCATCGGCACCATGTCGTCGCCGTGGCCGCCCAGCGTCATGGCCGAAACGTCTTCAACGGAAACATTGAATTCCTCGGCGAGGAAATAGCGGAAGCGGGCGGAGTCCAGAACGCCGGCCATGCCCACCACATGGCTTTTCGGCAGGCCGGAGAACTTCTGAAGCGCCCAGACCATGGCGTCGAGCGGGTTGGTGATGCAGATGACGAAGGCGTTCGGTGCGTATTTGGCGATGCCGGCGCCGACCTGTTCCATCACCTTGAGGTTGATGCCCAGAAGATCGTCGCGGCTCATGCCCGGCTTGCGCGGCACGCCGGCGGTGACGATGCACACATCCGCACCCTCGATGCCGGCATAGTCGTTGACGCCGACATAGCGGGCGTCGAAACCATCGACCGGCGAGGACTCGGCGATGTCGAGACCCTTGCCCTGCGGAATGCCCTCGGCGATGTCGAACAGGACGACGTCGCCCAGTTCCTTCAGGCCGATCATGTGGGCGAGGGTGCCGCCAATCATGCCGGAGCCGATCAGTGCTATCTTCTTGCGTGCCATGTCAGGATGATTTCCCTTTGCTATGACGGCGCCGCGATGGCGTCGAGGTGAAGGCAGGTGGGATATGGAAAGCCCCGCGAATTTTCGCCGCACCCCATAGCCCCCGTGTCGAGAGAATTCAAACGGTTATTTCAACTCCTGAAATTTCAATCGTTTAGAACCGGTTTGAATTACGTAAGCGTCAAAATTCTGGCAACTTGTCCACGGGATGACAGCTTTTAAGCAGAAGATTGTCTCCAAATGGTGACGGGCTCCTTCAGGCCCCGCGCGCGGTTGCGTGCTCCCGCGTTGCGCCCGCCGGCGCCCTGTCGTTGCGTTTCGCCCACAGGTCGCGCCAGTCGCGGCTCTGCATCTCGATGAGGCGCGAGGCGGTGCGGTCGAACTCGAAGGCTTCGGTGCCCTGGCGGCCGACATAGAGAGCGGTGGGCGGCGCCTCGGCGCTCAGGACCAGCCGCAGCTGCTGGTCGTAGATCACGTCGATCAGCAGGATGAAGCGCTTGGCCTCGTTGCGGCGGCTTTCGTCCAGCACGGGAACATGGTCGATGAAGATCGTGGAATAGTGCGCGGCGATCGCCAGATAGTCGCGCGCGCCGAGCGGCTTTTCGCACAGCTCCGCGAAGCTGAAGCGGGCGGCCTCGCCGGCGGCGCGCGGCACCGGTATGGTGCGGCCCTTCACCTTGATGCTGGCAGGAGCGGTTGCGAGACCTTCGGTCATGGCCTCCCACGCCTCGTCGAGCGCGGCATCGGCGGCCGTATCGGCAGGGGTGATGTAGACCGGCAGGCTGTTCAGCTTCTCCAGCCGGTAGTCGGTGTCGATGTCGAGGTTCAGAACCTCGGCATGACGCTCCAGTATATCGATGAAAGGCAGGAAAAGCTGACGGTTAAGGCCATTGTGGTAGAGGTTTCGCGGCGCCACGTTCGAGGTCGCCACCAGCACCACGCCATTGTCGAACAGGGCCGAGAACAGCCTCGACAGGATCATGGCGTCGGCGATGTCGGTGACCGCGAACTCGTCGAAGCACAGCACCCAGGCTTCCGCGGCCAGCGCGCGCGCCACGGGCGGAATCGGGTCGTCTTCCTTGACGCTGCCGTCCCTGCGCGCCTGCCGGTGCTTCTGGATGCGGTCGTGCACATCGGCCATGAAGTCGTTGAAGTGGGCCCGGCGCTTGGCGCGTGCCGGGACCAGTTCGAAAAACATGTCCATCAGCATGGTCTTGCCGCGCCCGACGCCGCCATAGATGTAGAGGCCGCGCACTTCGGCCTTCTTTTCGCGCTTGCGGGCGAACAGCCAGCCGAGCGCGCTGGACTTCCTGGTGAGACGTCTCGCGGCGATCTCGTCGATCAGATTGTCGAGCCGGCCGGCGATGACGAGTTGCGCTTCGTCGCGGCGTACCGCACCGGTTTCGACACGGTGCAGGTAATTCTGCCTGACGGTCGCGCGCGTTTGGATACCGTCACGCAGATGCATTTTGATGTCGCCTGCGGACTATCTAGCGGGTCAGCGAAATGGGCATGCCATTGGAGGTCTGGCCATCGAAACGGCCGCCACCAGACGAGTAGAGGCGGGCCAGCGAGCCACCGTCCTGATCGTAAAGGGTAAGCTGCTTGCCGGCCACGTTCCACGATTTCACGCCGTCGACAGGCGCGGGGCAGCGCAGCGGGCCGGCCCGGTAGCCCTGGCCGAACTTGGTCTGCGGCGTCGCCACCTTGCAGCTCTGCCCGCTGACATTGACGGTCCAGACGCCGGCGACGCTGGCCGGTGTCAGGTCAGCTGCGGTTGCGGGCGCGCTGCCATCCGGCGGCAGGGATGCGACTTGCTGGTTCTGCTGCGGCGCGGCCGGAAACTGCGACGGATCGGTCGGAGCGCCGGGGCCCGTGGGAGGAGGAAGCTGGTTGGAGGAGATGGTGCCCGAGGGCGCAGGCTGCAGCGGCTCCGGGCGCGTGTTGTCCATGGAGGAGAAGCGCGAGCTCGTGCAACCGCTTGCCAGAAGTGCAGCGCCGATTGCCGCAATGGCACCCGTTCTCAGAAATTCCATAAAAACCTCCGCGGCCCTGACCGGCACCGTAAAAAAACTCGCCCCCTACCAATTCGGTGAAGGTGGCAGAATTTCAACGTCATATGGTTAAAATACGGTTTGTGTCAGCGATTGTTGTATCTTTGCCACAGCATTATCCGCCAAACCCGGCATATCTGTGGCTTGCCGGTTGCCGCAGGCCGAAACGCCCGGTTGTCCGAAAGGGCGGTCCGCACTGGTAATTCATGGTCGTTTCCGCCATATAGCGGGCTAACCAGACCTTTCGCGCAGGGAAACCGTTTTCCCCGAAAGGCACTCAATTTCAAAGGCTCACGGGCAGCGCGCAAGGCGCTTCCTGCAAGGCAAGCTGGAAACGAAACGGAAATGGCAGGTCCGGCCCCCTTCGCCAAGATGAACGGCATCGGCAACGAGATCATCGTCGCCGATATGCGTGGCCGTGCCGACCGTGTTTCGCCGCGGGCGGCGCTTACGCTTGCAGCCGATGCCGCGACGCATTTCGACCAGATCATGGCCATCCATGACGCCCGCACGCCGGGTACGGACAATTTCATCGAGATCCTGAATGCGGACGGCTCGTCGGCACAGGCTTGCGGCAACGGCACGCGCTGTGTCGTGCAGGCTCTGGCGGCCGAAACGGGGAAAGGCATCTTCACCTTCGAGACCGTGGCCGGCATTCTCAACGCGCGCCAGCACGAGGACGGGCTGATCTCCGTCGACATGGGCAAGCCGCGCTTCGGCTGGCAGGAAATACCGCTGGCGGAGGAGTTCCGCGACACGCGCATGATCGAATTGCAGGTCGGGCCGATCGATGCCCCGGTGCTGCACTCGCCCTCCGCCGTATCGATGGGCAATCCGCATGCCATCTTCTGGGTCGACAGGGATGTGTGGTCCTACGAGCTCGACCGCTTCGGGCCGCTGCTGGAAAACCACCCGCTGTTTCCCGAGCGCGCCAATATCACCATCGCGCAGGTGACCGGGCCGGATCATCTCACGATCCGCACCTGGGAACGGGGCGCGGGCCTGACGAGGGCGTGCGGCTCGGCCGCCTGCGCCGCCGCCGTGGCCGCCGCCCGCACCCGCCGCACCGGATGCAGCGTTGCCCTGACAGCGCCGGGCGGTCCGCTCCATGTCGAATGGCGCGACGATGATCATGTCGTGCTGACGGGCGCTGCCGAATGGGAGTTTTCCGGCACATTCGATCCGGCTACGGGTGCATGGCAGCGCGATGCCGGGAGCGCGGCCTGATGAGCGGCGGCGACCCCATACAGCAGGACAAGGGCATCGAGGTCGTCACCTTCGGCTGCCGGCTGAACACCTACGAATCCGAGGTGATGCGCCGCGAGGCTACCGCCGCCGGGCTCGGCGAGCTCGCCGGCGGGGCGATCATCTTCAACACCTGCGCGGTGACGGCGGAAGCGGTGCGGCAGGCCAGGCAGTCGATCCGCAAGGCACGGCGCGAGAACCCGGAGGCCCGCATCATCGTCACCGGCTGCGCGGCGCAGACCGGGCCGCAGGATTTCGTGGCCATGGACGAGGTCGACCTCGTTCTGGGCAACGAGGAGAAGCTGAAAAGCCACTCCTATCGCGCCTTGCCGGATTTCGGCGTCAACCTGTTCGAGAAGGCGCGGGTCAACGACATTTTTTCGGTGCGCGAGACGGCCTCGCACATGGTCGATGCCATCGAGGGCCGCGCGCGGGCCTTCGTGCAGGTTCAGAACGGCTGCGACCATCGCTGCACCTTCTGCATCATCCCCTACGGACGCGGCAATTCACGCTCCGTGCCGATGGGCGCGGTGGTGGAGCAGGTCAAGCGTCTGGCCGGCAACGGCTATGCCGAGGTGGTGCTGTCGGGCGTCGACATGACCAGCTATGGCGCGGACCTGCCGGGCGCGCCGAAGCTCGGAAGGCTGGTGAAGGCGATCCTCGCCCAGGTGCCCGACGTGAAGCGGCTGCGTCTTTCCTCCATCGATTCCATCGAGGCCGATGACGAGCTGCTCGAAGTGGTGGCCTGCGAAAAGCGGCTGATGCCGCATCTGCATCTTTCGCTTCAGGCGGGCGACGATCTGACCCTGAAGCGCATGAAGCGCCGGCATCTGCGCGACGATTCGATCCGGTTTTGCGCGCAGGTGCGCAGGCTGCGCCCCGATATCGTGTTTGGCGCCGACATCATCGCCGGCTTTCCGACCGAGACCGAGGAGATGTTCCAGCGCTCGCTCGACATCGTGGAGGAATGCGGCCTTACCCATCTGCACGTCTTTCCCTTCAGTCCGCGCGAGGGCACGCCGGCGGCGCGCATGCCGCAGGTGCGGCGCGAGGTGGTGAAGGAGCGGGCGGCCCGGTTGCGGGCGGCGGGCGAGACCGCCTATCGCCGCCACCTGGCTGCGCTCGCCGGCACGGTCCAGTCGATCCTGATCGAACGCGACGGGCTTGGCCGCACGGAAGGCTTCACGCTGGCTGCTATCGCTGCCGGCCAGCCGGGCGAGATCATCGAGGCGGTGGTGACCGGCAATGACGGCGCGCAGCTTCAGGCGGTGCCGCTGGCCGCACGCGCGGCCTGATTCAGGGAAACGGAATGGCGTTCGACTTCATCAAGAAGGTCTTTTCCTTTGGCAGGAAGGAAGCGGAGAAACCGGCCGAGTCTGTCCCGCCGCAGCTACCTGAATCGGATGTAACACAGCCGGCACCGGAGCAGCTTCCGGCGGCGCCGCCCGCACCTGTCGTCGAGGCCGAACCCGCTGCCGAGGCCGCGAAGCCGGAAAAGCACGAAGACCCTCGGCCGGAACCGGCGGATGCGGCTGCCGAACCGGACGCAGATACCGAGCAGGTTGCGAAATCTGCGCATGAGGACTTGCCAGTCGAGCCCTCGGAGGTTTCGCTCAAAGAGCCAGAGCCAGAGCCAGAGCCAGAGCCAGAGCCAGAGCCAGAGCCAGAGCCAGAGCCAGAGCCAGAGCCAGAGCCAGAGCCAGAGCCAGAGCCAGAGCCAGTCGCTGCGGCGGTCGAGGCCGAAGCGATCGTGCCGGCTGACGGGGAGGAAACCGAAACCGCCTCCGCGCCGAAGCCCGCTGCCGGCAAAGTGACGGTGGCTAAGAAGGTCGAGGAGACGGCACAAGCACAGCCGGCACCCGTTGAAGCGCCGCGCAAGTCGTGGTTCCAGCGCATGAAGGAGGGGCTGGCCCGCTCCTCGCGCGAGCTTTCCGGCAACATCGCCGGCGTGTTCACCAAGCGCAAGCTGGACGAGGACACGCTTCAGGACCTCGAGGACGTGCTGATCCGCGCCGATCTCGGCGTCGAGACGGCGCTGCGCGTCACCGACGCGCTGGCGGCCAGCCGCTATGGCAAGGATGTGTCCGACGCGGATGTGCGCGCCGTCATGGCGACGGAAGTGGAGAAGGTGCTGGCGCCGGTGGCGAAGCCGCTGGAGCTCGACCTGTCGCACAAGCCGCATGTCATTCTGGTTGTCGGCGTCAACGGCACAGGCAAGACCACCACCATCGGCAAGCTTGCCGCCAAGCTTACCGAGGGCGGGCTTTCCGTCATGCTGGCGGCGGGCGATACGTTCCGCGCGGCGGCCATCGAGCAGCTCAGGATATGGGGCGAGCGCACCAATTCCCCGGTGATTGCGACGAAGCTCGGCGCCGATGCCGCCGGCCTTGCCTACGATGCCTTCGAGCAGGCCAGGGCAGCCGGCTCCGACGTGCTGATCATCGACACGGCCGGCCGTCTTCAGAACAAGACCGAACTGATGGCCGAGCTTGAGAAGATCGTGCGCGTGCTCGGCAAGCTCGACCCGGAGGCGCCGCATACGGTGTTGCAGACGGTCGACGCCACAACCGGCCAGAATGCGCTCAATCAGGTCGAGATCTTCCGCAACGTCGCCGGTGTCAACGGTCTGGTGATGACAAAGCTGGACGGTACGGCGCGGGGCGGTATTCTTGTCGCCATCGCGGCGAAGCACAAGCTGCCGGTCTATTTCATCGGCGTCGGTGAAGGGGTGGACGATCTCGAACCCTTCTCGGCAGGTGATTTCGCGAAAGCCATCGCAGGAACTGAATAGGGCGCGGCATCGCGCATGAAACGTGCAAGCGAACGAAGTGACAGGTAGCGAGCCTCAATGAACGAACCCCTATTCGAGCGTGATCCTTCCGAAACCCGGAATTCCGGCAAGGAGGGCGTCAATCCGCTGCTGAAGCTGGCGCTGGAACTCGGGCCGCTTCTGGTCTTCTTCTTCGCAAATTCGCGGGGCGAATGGCTGGCTGAAAAATTCCCGGTTCTGGCGGAGTTCGGCGGGCCGATCTTCATCGCCACCGGCCTGTTCATGGCCGCGACGGCGCTGGCGCTGGGCATCTCGTGGCTGCTGACTCGCACCCTGCCGGTCATGCCGCTGGTGTCGGGTGTCGTGGTGCTGGTGTTCGGCGCACTCACGCTCTACCTGCAGGACGAGCTTTTCATCAAGATGAAGCCGACCATCGTGAACACCCTGTTCGGCGTCACCCTGCTTGGCGGCCTGGCCTTCGGCAAGTCGCTGCTGGGCTATGTGTTCGATTCCGCGTTCCGGCTGGATGCCGAGGGCTGGCGCAAGCTCACCCTGCGCTGGGGCGTGTTCTTCCTGTTCCTCGCCGTGGTCAACGAGATTGTGTGGCGCATGTTCTCGACCGATTTCTGGGTGGCATTCAAGGTCTGGGGCATCATGCCCATCACCATCGTTTTCACCATGAGCCAGATGCCGCTCATCATGCGGCATTCGCTCGACGAGGCTTCCGGGAAGAAATAGCTTTTGTGAAATCGCAACCAGCTTCAGGGCTGAGCGGCCAGCGCCTTCTCGATCTCGGGCATGAGCCTGTCCGTCACCGAGGCGGGGGTGAGCGGGCCGACATGCTTGTAGGCGATGCGGCCGTCCTTGCCGACAAGGAAGGTTTCCGGCACGCCGTAGACACCCCAGTCGATGCCGGCGCGGCCATTGTCGTCGGTGCCGATGGCCGTGTAGGGGTTGCCGAGGTCCGTCAGGAACTGCAAGGCATTGGCCGGCTTGTCCTTGTAATTCAGCCCGGCAACGCTGAAGCGACCGTCGCGCCCAAGCTCCATCATCATGGGGTGCTCGTCGCGGCAGGGTACGCACCATGAGGCGAAGACGTTGACCAGTGTCACCTTGCCGGCGAACTCTCCGGAGTCGAGGCCGGGCAGGTTCGTTCCGGGCAGGGGCGGCAATCGGGTGGCGGGTGCCTGTTCGCCGATCAGGGCCGACGGGATTTCGGAAATGTCGCGGCCTGACAGCAACTGCATCAGGAAGACGCCGCAAAGGGCGAGGAACAGCCCGAGCGGCAGCAGAAGAAACAGCCGCCGCGAGGCGGGTCCGGGCGCTTCCTTGCTCACGGCTTCGGAGCCTTGCGGGCGGAGCGGCGGCGCACGCCGGCGGCTTCCAGTTCGGCCAGTTCCCGGCGGCGCGCGCGCTGGTCGAGCAATATCCAGCCGATCAGGCATCCCAGCACCAGAACGGTGATCCCGTAGGCAGCCGCGACATAGAGGTCGTGCGTCGTCACGGCCGCACCTCCTGCGTCCGGATGCCGGTCAAGGATGGCTCGTTCAGGGTTGCCATGGCTTTCCTTGAAGCATGTCGCGATGTCCATGTCGCGATGTCCGGGGCTGCCTCGCGGCAGTCTCCCTTGTTCGTCGGACAAGGTTTAGCGTTCCGGTTTGCGCCATGCAATCAGTCGCTGGTGCGACGTAACGCCAGTGCCGCGCCCAGCGGCCCGATCACGGCGAGGAACAGCGTCAGCGCGACGAGGATCAGGAAGGGCTGCAGGAAGGGGGCGGGGTCTTCCGTCGCGCCGTAGCTTGCCGAGACCCCGAAGATCAGCGCCGGAATGGTCAGCGGCAGGACGAGGATCGAGATGAGGAGGCCGCCGCGCGGCAGCGCCACGGCAACGGCTGCACCCGCAGCGCCGATGAAGGTGATGGCCGGCGTGCCGGCGAGCAGGGTGAGCGCCGTGGCTCCGATCGCCAGCGGCTCCATGTTCATGAAAAGGCCGAGCAGGGGTGCCGCGACCACCAGCGGCAGCACCGAGCCGGTCCAGTGGGCGAGGCATTTGACCAGTACGGTCAGCGCCAGCATGTGGCGGTCCGCCTCCAGCACCAGAAGGTCGAGCGAGCCGTCATCGCGGTCGGCCTGGAACAGCCGGTCGAGGCCGAGCAGCGATGCCAGCAGCGCGCCGATCCACAGGATCGCCGGGCCAATGCGCGAAAGCAGGTTGAGATCGGGTCCGACGCCAAAGGGGATGGTGGCAATCACGGCGAGGAAGAAGACGATGCCGGTCAGGGCGCCGCCGCCGACGCGCATGGAAAGGCGAAGGTCCCGCAGGAAGAGAGCTAGCATGGGCCGTTGTTTCCCGCGGCGGGCCGCTGACATGCGGCGGCGGTCATGCCGGGCGCGGGGGCACAGTGTTCACCCATGAGGTCGCGTTCCCATATCCAGAGACTTCACTCCCTCGATCCCGAGCGGCAGGTGTGTTGCGGCGACGATGATGCCACCTTCGTCGAGATGCTGGTCCATCATTTCGGCAAGCCGTTTCTCGGATGCCTTGTCGAGGCCGGCGGTCGGTTCGTCAAGCAGCCAGACCGGCCGGCGGCTCACCAGCAGGCGGGCCAGTGCCGCGCGCCGCTTCTGGCCTGTGGAAAGATAGCCGAAGGGCAGGTGGCCGATATGCCCGAGGCCGACTTCCTCCAGCGCTTCGGCGATGGCGAGCGCCGGTTCGCCGGCAAAACGTTGCCAGAAATCGAGGTTCTCGTTCACGGTCAGCGCGGTCTTCATGGCGTTGAGGTGGCCTATGTAATGGCAGGCCGAAGACGGTGTAGGCCATTTCTCGCCGCCGCCCTCGAAGCGCACCTTGCCTTCGGAGGCGGGAAGAAGGTCCGCGACCACCCGCAGCAGCGTGGACTTGCCCGAGCCGTTGGGGCCGGTGACGATCAGCGCTTCGCCATCTTCGAGAGCGAATTCCACATTGGCGAAAACGGTCTCTCCACCGCGTTCTCCCGCCAGATTTTCAGCTATCAGCCGCATTGGTCCTCTCTACCCGCAGAGCGTGTGGGCGCACCCTCATGGTGCGTCAAAATTGCCCAAACACCGTCTAGAACTATTCCAGGATATTCACTATATCCAGCTTACCAACCCCAGCGGTCGGGGAAGGCAAACCATATTGCGCCGAACCGGTGCGCGAGCCGCCTTGAACGGCCCGAGCGCTGGGAGCGGACAGCGGAAATGGCCGTACCCGCACCTTTGCGCGTGATGAGCATGCCATCGGAGTCCGTTCCCAATCAGGCTGAACGACTTTAGGATGGGATCGCACGTGTCCAAATCTCTCGATAGCTTCAATTGCCGCCGCACGCTGACCGCTGCCGGCACCGAATATGTCTACTACGATCTGCTCGAGGCCGAGAAGAACGGCCTTGATGGTGTTTCCCGGCTTCCTTATTCGATGAAGGTGCTTCTGGAGAACCTTCTGCGCAACGAGGATGGCCGCTCCGTTACAAAGGAATCGATCCAGGCCGTCGCCGACTGGCTGAGCGACAAGGGCACCGCCGGTGTCGAGATCGCCTATCGTCCCGCCCGCGTGCTGATGCAGGACTTCACCGGCGTGCCCGCGGTGGTCGACCTTGCCGCCATGCGCGACGGCATCGCCTCGCTCGGCGGCGACCCGCAGAAGATCAATCCGCTGGTGCCGGTGGATCTGGTCATCGACCACTCGGTCATCGTCGACGAGTTCGGCACGCCGCTGGCCTTCGCCCGCAACGTCGAGCTCGAATATGAGCGCAACGAGGAGCGCTACAAGTTCCTGAAGTGGGGCCAGCAGGCGTTCGACAACTTCCGCGTCGTGCCGCCCGGCACCGGCATCTGCCATCAGGTGAACCTCGAATATCTCGGACAGGTCGTGTGGGCGAAGGACGAGGACGGCGCAACCACGGCCTATCCCGACACCTGCGTCGGCACCGATTCCCACACCACCATGATCAACGGCCTGGGCGTTCTGGGCTGGGGCGTCGGCGGCATCGAGGCAGAGGCGGCCATGCTGGGCCAGCCTGTCTCCATGCTGCTGCCCGAGGTCATCGGCTTCCGCCTCACCGGCAAGCTGAAGGAAGGTGTCACCGCCACCGATCTCGTGCTCACCGTCACGCAGATGCTGCGCAAGAAGGGTGTGGTCGGCAAGTTCGTCGAGTTCTTCGGCCCCGGCCTCTCCAACATGACGCTGGCCGATCGCGCCACCATCGGCAACATGTCACCGGAATATGGCGCGACCTGCGGCTTCTTCCCTGTCGATGCAGAAACCGTGCGCTATCTGACGATGTCGGGCCGTCACGAGGACCGCATTGCGCTGGTCGAGACCTATTCGAAGGCGCAGGGCATGTGGCGCGACGACAGCTCGCAGGATCCCGTCTTCACCGACACGCTCGAGCTCGACCTCGGCGACGTGGTGCCGTCCATGGCCGGCCCCAAGCGTCCCGAGGGCCGTCAGGCGCTGGAGGACATCCCCGCCGGCTTCGCCAAGGCGATGGAGACCGAGTACAAGAAGGCCGCCGACATGCACAGGCGCTATGCGGTTGAAGGCACGGACTATGATCTCGGTCATGGCGACGTGGTGATCGCGGCGATTACCTCCTGCACCAACACCTCCAACCCCTCGGTGCTTATCGGCGCCGGCCTGCTCGCCCGCAACGCCAACCGTCTCGGCCTCAGGCAAAAGCCGTGGGTGAAGACCTCGCTGGCGCCGGGCTCGCAGGTCGTGGCGGAATATCTCGAGAAATCGGGCCTGCAGAAGGAGCTTGACCAGATCGGCTTCAACCTGGTCGGCTTCGGCTGCACCACCTGCATCGGCAACTCCGGCCCGCTGCCCGCGTCCATCTCCAGGACCATCAACGACAAGGGCCTGATCGCAGCGGCCGTTCTGTCCGGCAACCGCAACTTCGAGGGCCGTGTCTCTCCGGACGTCCAGGCAAACTATCTCGCCTCGCCGCCGCTGGTGGTGGCGCATGCGCTGGCCGGAACCGTCACGAAGGACCTGACCAAGGAGCCGCTCGGTGAGGACCGCGACGGCAACCCGGTCTATCTGCGCGACATCTGGCCGACATCGGCCGAGATCAACGAGTTCATCGAGAAGAACGTCACCCGCGAGCTGTTCGCCCGCAAGTATGCCGACGTCTTCAAGGGCGACGAGAACTGGCAGAAGGTACAGGCTCCGGAAGGCCAGACCTATTCGTGGGACGACAACTCGACCTACGTTCAGAACCCGCCCTATTTCGTGGGCATGGGCAAGGGCGTCGGCAAGGTTTCCGACATCAGGGGGGCGCGCATCCTTGGCCTGTTCGGCGACAAGATCACCACCGACCACATCTCGCCGGCCGGCTCGATCAAGGCTGCCTCTCCGGCTGGCAAATACCTGCTCGACCATGGGGTGAACGTTGCCGACTTCAACCAGTACGGCACGCGCCGCGGCAACCATGAGGTGATGATGCGCGGCACTTTCGCCAACATCCGCATCCGCAACCACATGCTGGGCGAGAACGGCAAGGAAGGCGGCTACACGATCCACTATCCTTCCAAGGAAGAGATGTCGATCTACGACGCCGCCATGGAGTACAAGAAGGAAGGCGTGCCGCTGGTCATCTTCGCCGGCGTCGAATACGGCAACGGCTCGTCACGCGACTGGGCGGCCAAGGGCACCAACCTGCTCGGCGTGCGCGCCGTGATCGCCCAGTCCTTCGAGCGCATCCACCGCTCCAATCTGGTCGGCATGGGCATCATCCCCTTCGTGTTCGAGGAAGGCACCTCCTGGGCCTCGCTCAACCTCAAGGGCGACGAGCTGGTCGAAATCGACGGCGTGGAGACCATCAAGCCGCGCCAGAAGATGGTGGCGAAGATCACCTACGCCGACGGTTCGGTGAAGGAGGTTCCGATCCTGTGCCGCATCGATACGCTGGACGAGCTTGACTACTACAAGAACGGCGGCATCCTGCAATATGTGCTGCGCGATCTTGCCGCGTAATCCTGCTTCGGGCGGGGCATCGGACTGATCCGAAAACCGGAATCCGCTTTTCGGTTCCATGCTTCGGCTGACAATGAAAGGCCGCCGACTACAGCCGGCGGCCTTTCACGTTTCATGAGGTTTTTCTCACCGCAACGTGACTTTCCGTTGAGCGCCGCATCTGCCAAACAGGTCGGCAAACAAAACCCAGCCGGGGAAGCCGGCGGATTCGGAAATCGCCATGCCAATCGGAACATCGCTGCGGCTTAGCCTCGTTGCGCTCGCGCTCGCGCTCGCGCTGTCGCTGGTCTGCGGGCGGGCCGTGGCGGCCGAAGCCTGGCTTTCGGTCGAGACACCGGCGGGCGTGGTGGAGCTGTTCACCAGCCAGGGCTGCAATTCCTGCCCGCCCGCCGACAGGTTCTTCGCGGAACTGGCCGGCAGGGACGATATCGTGGCGCTTGCCTACCATGTCGACTACTGGGACTATCTCGGCTGGCACGACACGCTGAGCAGCAAGGACAATACAGAGCGCCAATACGCCTACATGCGCGCCTTCGGCGGCCGTTCGATCTACACGCCCCAGGCGGTCATCAACGGCCGCGCCCATGTCAATGGCGCCAACCGCGCTGCGGTGACCGGCGCGCTTTCCATGCTGAAATCCTCCGGCAACGGCATGCTGGTGCCTATCCAGGTGGCGCGGGAAGGAGACGGCGTGATCATCGAGACCGGGGATGCCGATCCCGGCGTCGACCTGCCTGACAGCGCGCATGTGATTCTGGCCTATTTCGAACCGCCACAGACGGTGGAAATCGGGCGCGGCCGAAATCGCGGCCGGCAGATGACATACTGGAATGCGGTTTCGTCCATCCAGACCGCCGGCATGTGGCATGGCAAGGCGCAGCGCTACGAATTGCCGGCCAGCGAGGTGATGAAGAAGGGGGGATGCGCCGTCCTGCTGCAGTCGGTCGCCCGGGACGGCCTGCCCGGCCCGATCATCGGGGCGGCATTCGTCAACCGGACGAAACCGTAAAGCCGCAACGATTTGGGAATAGCGAAGGAGCGGAACCGCTCTTTGCATGCCGAGGTTGGTTCGATCCGACTCAGGCCCGTGGGCGGGGGGCTTGGGGGTTACGAGCCAGTGCCGGACCGAACCGTCTCAGGCAACGGGGGTAGACTCGTTTCACAATGGGGCGGGAGCGCGGATAAAAAATGGCAAAAATGTGGCGATGAATCACCAATTCCAACACGCGTTCACAAATGTAAGCTGCAGCCTACGCATCCCGATGACATCGGACCGAGAGGCGCAGGGCAGTTTGCGGCAAACAACGCGAGTGCCCGTACAAGCATGCACATCGCCATAAGATTCGCCCGAGCCGTTGCTGCCGGATGTCCGGCCTGCTCCCCCTGCTTCCTGTTTTGGCCTCATTTTTCGGACGTCAGGCGCGGCTCACGATGGCAAAATGCTTCACGGAGTCGGACCGCGCCGGATAGCCGGCGTACTTGCAATTATTGCCGGAAAGGGCGAACCTGTCCGCGTGGCTGTTGCATTTGCAGGGATCTTGGCATGAGCGAAGGCGGCGCAGGCGCGGGAGAAGGAGACGCATCCGCAATACTTATCCCGCTCCACGAGGCGCGCCGCGAGCGCCTCGGCATGCCGGTGGCCTTCGACCGCCGGGAACTCGACCTGATCCTGCGGCTCTACGGGCGCATGGTGGCGGCCAATGAATGGAAAGATTACGCCATCGACCATCTGGAGGACCGGGCGATCTTCTCCGTCTACCGGCGCGCCAGCGAAGTGCCGCTGTTCCAGATCGTCAAGGACCCGAAGCTGGCGAAACGCCAGGGCGCTTTCTCGATTGTGGCCGCAGGCGGTCGCATCCTCAAGCGCGGGCACGAACTGGCGCGTGTCCTGAATATCTTCGACAGCACGCTGAAGCTGGTGAAGGCGTAACGTCCTCCACTCTGGTGCGGCTTGCGCGTTGCGCGAGCCGGTGCGGGTCTCAGCCGTCCTTCAGGACCCTTTCCGGCCATGAACCGGGATCGGGCGGCCGGTTCGCCCCGCCATTCATTTCAAGCTGCATGAAGGCGGTGTCCAGCCAGCGTCCGTGTTTGTAACCGGAACCTTCGAGCATGCCTGTATGGCGGAAGCCCAGCTTCTCGTGCAGGCGCACGGAAGGGCTTTCCGGTGTGCCGTCGCCGATGACGGCGACGAACTGCCGGAAACCCAGCCCGCGTACCTCATCGATCAGTTTCCGCATCAGGGCCATGCCGATGCCGCGCCCCTTGGCTTCCGGAGCGACATAGATCGAATCCTCGACGATGAAGCGATAGGCCGGCCGGGCCCGGAAGGGGCCGGCATAGGCATAGCCGAGCACGGTTCCGGCGTCGTCCGCGGCGACCAGAAACGGGTAGCCTTTGGCCCGCAGGGCCTGGTAGCGGCTTTGCATTTCTGCGAGCGAGGGGGGCTCCAACTCATAGGTTGCGGTGCCGTTCAGCACGGCGTCGCGGTAGATTTCCGTGATGCGGGGAAGGTCGGCTTCGCTCGCCGCGCTTATCATGGAGTTCGGTCCGGAACTGTGGAGGCTGGCTGATTTTATATCGCCGCAAGTGGCCAAAAGAAAAGGGCGGCTGCAAGGCCGCCCTTCCATTTCATTCGTTCCGGCCGGTTCAGCGGCGGTCGCCCATGAACTGGAGCAGGAACATGAACAGGTTGATGAAGTCGAGATAGAGCGTCAGCGCGCCCATGATCGACTTGCGCCCGGCAACGTCGGCGTCGTCCGACTCGTAGTACATCTCCTTGATCTTCTGCGTGTCATAGGCGGTGAGGCCGGCGAAGATCAGAACGCCGATGGCCGAGACCGCGAAGGACAGGGCCGACGACTGAAGGAAGATGTTGATGACCATGGCGATGATCAGGCCGAACAGGCCCATGATCAGGAACGAGCCCATAGCCGTCAGGTCACGCTTGGTGGTGTAGCCGTAGAGCGACAGCGCGCCGAAGGCGGCCGCCGTGGCGAAGAAGGTCTGGGTGATCGAAGCGCTGGTGTAGACCAGGAAGATCGACGACAGCGACAGGCCGACCAGGCCCGCATAGACCCAGAACGTGATCTGGGCGGCGCCAACGCTCATCGACTGCACGCGGAACGACAGGAAGAACACTGCCGCCAGCGGCGCCAGAATCACCACCCACCTGAGCGGCGAGGCGAAGATGGCGTAGCCGAAGGAGGTCAGCATCTGGCCGCTCGGCAGCGTGGCGACCGCTGCGGCCGGATTGTTGGTCGTGGCCAGCATGATCGTGGCGACGGCTGCGAGGCCGGTGATCAGGAGGCCAAGGCCCATCAGATTGTAGACGCGCAGCATGTAGGCGCGCAGGCCCTCATCGATGGCCATGTCGGCGCGGCCATACGGGGCCGTGCGCGTCTGGTAGTTGTGAAGGGGGTCAGCCATTTCAGTCCTCTGTTGCTTCTTGCCCCGTCCGGGGTCGGGCGCGTGCCCAGGCGCCGCTGGCGGGGCCTCCAGCATGCCTGTCCGAAATATGAGGGTTATTCCAGCCCGGAACAAGCCCCGTAACGGCAGGAAATCGTTTGTGAGCTTGAAAAATCGCGCAATTTTGATGCCGGTGGCGGTGAAAATCAACGCGAATTAATCATGCGCACCGTGAAATTCCTGTTTTTCCCCTCACAGGTTGCGCAGTACAGGGGCTGCCTTGTGCCCCAGCACGCGCCATGTGCCGACAAGACCGATGCCGACGGTGAGCACCAGAGCCAGCATGATGGTTCCGAGCGCGACTTCGGCCGAGAATCGCGAGGGCAGGGTCATGATGCGGGTGACGACGTACCATGCCGCCACGCCTCCCGCCGCCAGTGCGAAAACGGCGGTGGCAAGGCCGAGCAGCATATATTCCAGCGCATAGGCGGAAATCAGCGTGCGCCGCGTCGCCCCCAGCGTCTTCAGCACCACCGCGTCGTGGATGCGGGCGCGGTTGCCGGCGGCGAGCGCGCCGGCCAGCACCAGAACCGACGAGATCAGCGCCACGCCGGCGGCGGCGCGGATCGCCGTGCCGAGCTCGCCGACGAGCTGGTTGGCGATATCGAGCGCATCCTTGACGCGCACCGTCGTCACCGCCGGGAAGGCGCGGGTGACGGCGTTGAGGATGCGGGCGTCGTCCGGGACCGTCGCCGTGTCGTCGGAAAGCGTCGCCAGCCAGCTATGCGGGGCGCCGGCGAAGGTGTTGGGCGAGAACACCATGACGAAATTGATGCCGAGCGTTTCCCACTGCACCTGACGGAAGTTGGCTATGCGCGCCGTGACGTTGCGGCCCAGCACGTTGACCGTGACCGTATCGCCTATGGAGAGGCCAAGTTCTTCCGCTTCCTTGGCCGAGAAGGAGACCAGCGGCTCGCCGGTATAATCCTGCGGCCACCAGCTTCCGCCGGTGAGCGAGGCGTTGCGCGGCTGCTCGGCCTCGTAGGTCAGGCCACGGTCGCCGCGCAGCACCCACGCGCCGGCGGGGGGAATGTCCAGCTCGCGCACATCGGTGCCGTTGAGGGCGATGACGCGGCCGCGCAGCATCGGAACCTTCACCAGCACGCCCTGCGGCGATTCCCGTGCGACCAGCGTTGAGAAGGCGTCGACATCGGCGGCCTGTATGTCGACGAAGAAGAAGTTCGGGGCCTTCTCCGGCAGGCTGTCGGAAATCTGGCGGCGCAGGTTGCCGTCGATCAGCGCCAGCGTGACCAGCAGCGTCAGCCCGAGTCCCAGCGCCAGAACCACGGAGGGGGTGAGCGCACCGGGCCGGTGGATGTTGCCGACCGCCAGCCGGAGCACCGTGGAATTGAGGCGCGGGGCTTTGCGCGCCAGCCATTGCACGAGGAGGGCCACCAGCCGCAGCACGAGGAACGACAGCACCGCCGCCCCGACGAAGGTCACGGCGATGCGGCGGTCGTGCGCCGTGAAGATCGCCAGCGCGGCCAGCGAAAGGGCGATGCCGACGGCCGTCGCGATATAGACGAGGCGGGGGCGGCCCCGGCCTTCGAAACCGAGTTCCCTAAACAGGGCGGTCGCGGGAACGTCGCGGGCGCGGCCGAGCGGCAGGATCGCGAAGGCGAGCGTGACGAGGATGCCGAATGTGGCGGCGAGCGCAAGCGCTGCCGGGTAGATGCCGGCTTCGGCCGGAACGGGAATGATCGCCTGCAACGCCCCGGACGCGGCGAAGGGCATGAGGACGGCCAGCACCAGCCCCGCGGCGATGCCGATCGCGGCGATCAGCAGGGTCTGCACCAGATAGACGGTGAAGACGAAGCCGCCCGAAGCGCCAAGGCTCTTGAAGGAGGCGATGACGCCGCGCTTGCCATCGAGATAGGCGCGCACCGCGTTGGCGACACCGACCCCGCCGACCACAAGCGAGGTGAGACCGACCAGCGTGAGGAACTGCGAGAAGCGTTCGATATTGGCCGACAGCGCCGGCGCGGCGTTGGAGCGGGTGCGGATCGACCAGCCGGCCTCGGGCAGCGCGGCGCGCGCCTGAGCCTCCACCCGTTCGAGGCGGGCGTCGCTGGCGCCGGGCTCCAGCCGCAGCTTGTAGGAGTGCTCGACCAGGCTGCCGGCAACGACGAGGCCCGAGGCGCGCAGGCCCTCCAGCGACACCAGCAGGCGCGGTGCGAAGCCGAAACCTTCAGAGACGGCATCCGGTTCGCTCACCAGTTCGGCCCGAAGCTCGAAGCTGGCATTGCCGAGCATGATCCGGTCGCCGATCTTCAGGCCGAGGCGTTCGAACAGCAGTTCGGGCGCGGCCGCGCCGAAGCTGCCGGTTTTTTCGCCAAACAATGCGTCGTGGCCGAGCGCCGGCTCCACCTCCAGCGCGCCATAGAGCGGATAGGCGTCGTCCACCGCCTTGACCTCGACCAGCGCCTGATCGGACCCGTCGGCCAGGCGCGCCATTGAGCGCATGCTGGCGCTGTGCGACACGTCGCCATTGGCGTGCAGGAAGGCGAGTTCCGCCTCGTCCGCCTCGCGCTGGTTGAGACGGAAGCGCAGATCGCCGCCGAGCAGGGGCTGGCCCTGTGCGGCCACGCCGTCGCCGATCGAGCGGGCGACCGAGTTGACGCCGCCGATGGCGGCGACGCCGAGCGCGATGCAGGCGAGGAAGATGGCGAAGCCGGACAGGCCGCCGCGCATCTCGCGCAGCGCGAAACGGAAGGCAAGTGCAAGCTGGCGGGTCATTTTCCTCATGCGATGGCCGTTTCCACCAGCGTCGGTTCCGCCTCGATGCGACCCGAACGCATGGCGATGCGGCGCGAGCAGCGCGCGGCCAGCGACGGATCGTGGGTGACCAGCACCAGCGTCATGCCGCGCTCGGCCGCCTTGGAAAACAGAAGGTCCGCGATCTGCTTTCCCGTCGCCTGATCGAGGTTGCCGGTCGGCTCGTCGGCGATCAGGATCGGCGGGGCCGGGGCGAGCGCGCGGGCGATGGCCACACGCTGCTGCTCGCCGCCGGAAAGCGCGCCCGGATAGTGGGTCAGGCGTTCGCCGAGGCCCACCGCCACCAGTTCCTGTTCGGCCACCCTGAAAGGCTCGGGATGGCCGGCCAGCTCCAGCGGGACAGCCACGTTCTCCAGCGCCGTCATGTTGGGAATGAGGTGGAAGGACTGGAACACGATGCCGATATTGCGGCCGCGGAAGGCGGCGATCTCGTCCTCGCTCCTGCCGTTCAGCGTCATGCCGGCGATGGTGACGCGGCCCGCGTCGACCCCTTCCAGCCCGGCCAGAACCATGAGCAGCGTGGATTTTCCCGAACCGGAAGGACCGACGATACCGGCAATCTCGCCCTGCCGTACAGTCAGGTCGATCCCTTTCAGCACGTGGACGGAGGATGCGCCTTCGCCCAGCGTCAGCGACACGTTTTCCAGTTCGATGACGGCTTTTGTCAAAACGGATCGATCCTATATGGAGGGACGGGCGAAAGCCCGGATGCAGGCCAGTTGCGCAAACGTCAGCACATATGGGGGCAAAAGCATGGCTTTCAAATACAAGTTTTTGTGCCCTGCCATGGTTTGGGGCGCCATGCTTTTCAGCGTTGCGCTTTCGCTTGCCGCCCCGGCCCGGTCGGAGCCCGTGCAGATCGTTGGCTTCGGCGACAGCCTGATGGCCGGTTTCGGGCTGGGGCCGGGCGAGGGGTTCACCGAGCAGTTGCAGGAAGCGCTGCGGGCGAAGGGCCATGACGTCACGGTTTCCAACGCCGGCGTCTCCGGCGACACGACCAGCGGGGGGCTCGCCCGGCTCGACTGGTCGGTGCCGGACGGAACCGATCTGGTGATCCTCGAGCTCGGCGCCAACGACATGCTGCGCGGCATCGATCCGGCCATCGTGGAGAAGAACCTGGACGAGATGATCGCGCGGCTCAAGGCGCGCGGCATGAAGGTGGTTCTGGCCGGCATGCTGGCCGCACCCAATCTCGGCCATGCCTATGGCGAGGCATTCGGCTCGCTTTATCCGCGGCTGGCGCAGAAGCACGAGGTGGTGCTCTATCCCTTTTTCCTCGATGGCGTGGCGGCCGTGCAGGAGCTGCTGAGCGAGGACGGCATGCACCCGAGCGCCGGCGGCATCCGCACCATCGTCGAGCGCATCCTGCCGACCGTGGAGCAGGCGATGGCGGCGCTGCCGCAGGACTGACCGGGGCGGCCCGCGTTTCCCCAGCGGAAATATGCCGCGTGGAACAATTAGCTTGCCCCGCCGTCTTATCGGTGATTCGCTGGCAATCGAGAGTTTCGATTCGAGGACAGGAGGCTATGCCATGCCGCGTCTTTTCACCGCCCTCGAAATTCCGCGCGATGCCGCGCTATCGCTCTCCCTGCTGCGGGGCGGCCTTCCCGGTGCCCGCTGGATAGATGTCGAGAACTATCACATCACGCTGCGCTTCATCGGCGATGTCGAGGGCCATGTCGCCGACGACATAGCCGATGCGCTGGACCGGGTGCGCCGGCCCGCGTTCACGCTGTCGCTGGCCGGCGTTGGAGCTTTCGGCCAGAAGAAGCCGCATTCGGTATGGGCCGGCGTGACTGCCTCGCCGGACCTTGGGGCGCTTCAGGCCGAGATCGATCGCATCTGCCAGCGTCTCGGCATCGGCGCCGATCCGCGCAAGTTCATGCCGCATGTCACCTTGGCGCGGCTGCGCAACGCCCACCCGGCCGATGTCGCGCGTTATCTTTCGGCGCGGGGCAATTTTTCCGCGACGCCGTTCAAGGTCGGCCGTTTCGTGCTGATGTCGTCCCGCGATTCGGTGGGCGGCGGGCCCTATGTCGTCGAGGAGGCCTGGCCGCTGGGCGGCAATTATGCGGCCTGCCGGCCCGACAGCGCTTCCGACGCTTCGCGGATCATGCGGTAGACTTTTTCGAAGCCATCCGCGCCGCCGTAATAGGGATCGGGCACATCGCGCACGGTTCCCAGCGCGTAGTCGAGATAGAGATGGATGCGGTCCTGCACGCTTTCCGGAGCCGCCCGACGCAGATCCTGCACATTCGAACGATCCATGCCGAGGATGAGGTCGAAGCGGATGAAATCCGCCTCCCCGATCTTGCGTGCCGACTGGCGGGAAATGTCCACGCCGTGGCGTGCCGCGACCGCGACGGAGCGGGGATCGGGCGGCGAACCGGCGTGCCAGCCGCCGGTTCCGGCAGAATCGAGCAGAAAATGATGGGAAAGTCGCTTTTCGCCGATCACCGCCCCGAAAACACCCTCGGCCAGCGGCGAACGGCAGATGTTGCCGAGGCACACGAACAGGATCGAATTTTTCGGTTTGGCGTCCATGGCAAGGGACCCTATGTTCTGCTTCTTGCAGCCGATAACATGGAAGCAGGCCATGGCAAGAGAGAAACTGGCAGGGGACGTTCTGAACGCGGCGCTCAGGGAGCGCCCCGAATGGGCGCTGACCGAAGACGGGCTGGCCATCGAACGGCGCTTCGTCTTTCGCAATTTTTCCGAGGCTTTCGCATTCATGACGCGTGTGGCGATGGCCGCCGAGAAGATGAACCATCACCCGGAATGGTCGAATGTCTACAAGACGGTGGACGTCCGGCTGACGACGCACGATGCCGGCGGCCTGACCGAACTGGACTTCGTTCTGGCGCGACGCATCGATACGATTTTCAGCGATTCGGTCTTCACGCCTCTGGACGATATCTTGCGGGGAACACCTCGCCGCACCACATGAAGCAAGGCAGGCATCAGAGCCGGCAGGTGCAAGGAGACAGGCATACATGGCTGAAAGGACCGCTTTCGATCTCTTCGGCTTCGCCGGCAGGGTTGGCGGCGAAAAGGAGGTGCGCGAAAAATTCTGGCGCACCACCCGAAGGGCGGCACGGCATGTGCCGTTCATGGAAGACGTGGTGGCCTCATACTACTGCGTGCTCGACAGCAGCACGCCGTTGAGAGCCAAGGCCATATTGCTGGCCGCGCTCGGCTATTTCGTGCTGCCCGCCGATGCAATTCCGGACGTCATTTTCGGGCTTGGCTTCACCGACGATGTGGCTGTGCTGAGCGCGGCGATCGCCGCGGTGCGCGCGCATATAACGCCGGCCCACAAGGCAGCGGCGAAGGAATCGCTTGCCGGGGAGGACTGATCGGCAGCCATATCCGCCGGCACCGGCCCCGATTTGGCAAAAGGCACCGGCCCCGATTTGGCAAAAAGTCAAATTCTTGCCTTTTTCCTCCATTCCAAGTCGCCCGCAGGGACATCGTGCCGGAGCCCGCGAACATGAAATATGCGGGCAAAGGCGCGGAGATGGCGGCGGTTTCTATAGCGGAAGCTTTTTTTGACGGTCTTCACGCTTTGGTAACCCAGATTAAATCAAATTGAAGGGATCGGGCAGGACGAGACGCCGGCCTGCTCCCACACCATTTGGAATATGGGAATCACAATGCGCCGATTGATAGCTACAGTTTCTGGTCTGATCATGCTCGCCACCGCTTCGCCGGTCCTGGCACAGCAGGCGACCAAGATCGGCCAGCACAATGCGTGGGGCACCTACAGCTACCAGGCTTCCGGCGGCAAGGTTTGCTACGTGTTGACCGTTCCGACCGACAAGCAGCCGACTACGCTCAACCATGGCGATATGTTCTTCTTCGTCTCGCAGCGTCCCGGCCAGCAGGTCTCATACGAGCCGCAGTTCATAGCCGGATATGATTTCCAGGCCAATTCCAAGGTCACGGTGACGGTGGGCGACAAGTCCTTCACCATGTTCACGCGCGGCAAGTCGGCCTGGGTCGAGAACGCTGCCGACGAGCCGCAGCTCATCGCCGCCATGCGCGCGGGCGCCGACATGAAGGTGCAGGCGAAATCCGGTCGTGGCAATACGACCAGTTATGTATTCTCGCTGAAGGGAATCTCGGCGGCGCTCAGCTCGATTTCGAGTTGCAGGTAAGCCTGTCCCTGCAAGACAGATTGAGGCCGGGCCGTCGGGTCCGGCCTTTTGCGTTCGGCAGACAGGCCATGACTTCGGGTCAAACTTGTGCTATCGGGCGCCCTTCATCCAAAATCCGCTGCTGAAACCGGCGCAAAGCACCTATATTGGGCCAGCCATGAGCCTTTCACTCGACCTCACCCCCGCCGGCGCCCGCGATGCGCTGCGCATTCGTCCCGCGCCGGAGAAGCCGTCGCTGATCGGCCTCACGCGCGAGGAGATGGCCGAGGCGCTGGTCGAGGCCGGCGTGGTGCCGCAAAAGCAGGCGAAGATGCGCGTCAGCCAGCTCTGGCACTGGCTCTATGTGCGCGGCGTTTCCGATTTCGCGCAGATGTTCAACATCTCCAAGGATCTCCGTGCGGCTCTCGACCGTGCCTTCACCGTCGCGCGGCCGGAAGTGGTCGAGGAGCAGATCTCCAACGACGGCACGCGCAAGTGGCTGTTCCGTTTCCCGCCGCGCGGGGCGGGCCGGCCGGTCGAGATCGAGACCGTCTATATCCCGGAAGAGGGGCGCGGCACGCTGTGCATTTCCAGCCAGGTCGGCTGCACGCTCACCTGTTCCTTCTGCCACACCGGCACGCAGAAGCTGGTGCGCAACCTGACGGCGGAGGAAATCCTGGCGCAACTGCTGACCGCGCGCGACCGGCTGGGCGATTTCCCCGACACAGATACACCGGCCGGCGC
The DNA here is from genome assembly GCF_004363725.1 of Aquamicrobium defluvii. Lineage (GTDB taxonomy): Bacteria > Pseudomonadota > Alphaproteobacteria > Rhizobiales > Rhizobiaceae > Mesorhizobium > Mesorhizobium defluvii. Next base: position 54,081 of record NZ_SNZF01000022.1, read on the forward strand.
CATCGTGCCGGCGGAAGGCCGCAGGATTTCCAACATCGTCATGATGGGCATGGGCGAGCCGCTCTACAATTTCGAAGCGGTGAAGAAAGCGCTGCTGATCGCTTCCGATGGCGACGGGCTGTCGCTGTCGAAGCGGCGTATCACGCTTTCAACCTCCGGCGTCGTGCCCGAAATCTACCGCACCGGCGAGGAGATCGGCGTCATGCTGGCGATCTCGCTGCATGCGGTGAACGACGACCTGCGCGACCTTCTGGTGCCGATCAACAAGAAGTATCCGCTCGAACTGCTCATGAAGGCGTGCCGCGAATATCCGGGCCTGTCCAATGCGCGCCGCATCACCTTCGAATATGTGATGCTGAAGGACGTCAACGACAGTCTCGAAGACGCAAAGCAGATGGTGAAGCTGCTCAGGGGTATTCCTGCCAAGATCAATTTGATCCCGTTCAATCCCTGGCCGGGCACCAACTACCAGTGTTCAGACTGGGAAACGATCGAGCGCTTCGCCGACTACATCAATGCCGCCGGCTACGCCTCGCCGATCCGCACGCCGCGCGGGCGCGACATTCTTGCCGCCTGCGGCCAGCTCAAGTCGGAATCCGAGCGCATGCGCAAGAGCGAACGGCTGGCTCTCGAGGCGATGATGATCGCCGGGCACGGCGAGGCTTGAGCGGCGTTCTCGCCGTTCTCCTGCGCTTCGCCGTGGTGTTGGCGGGCTATGCTGCCGCCTGTCTCGCTGCCAGCGCCTTCGTCCATGTGCTGTTCCTCGGCTGGTCCGGTCTGGCCGAAGAGGAGGCTTTGCCCGCCTTCACCACGGGCATGGTGGTTTCCGTTCCCCTGCTGGCGCTGTTCGTCGCCCACCTCAACTTCTGGCCGGCCGTCGCCGCCATCGCCATTGCCGAGTTCCTCGGCAAGCGCGACTGGCTGTTCTATTCGCTGGCCGGCGGCTTCGTTGCACTGGCTTTCGCCGGCATTTTCTATCGCGATGTCGAAGGCGCCGGCGCATCCGGTCCGGGCGATACGGCATTGCTGCTGGCCGTGATCGGCAGCGGCATCGTCGGCGGTCTCGCCTACTGGCTGGTGGCCGGCATATGGACGCCGGACTGGCGCGGCTCCGGTTCCGGCAAGCTGCCGCCTATTTCGCCTGGGTCGTCAGGATCCTGATCGCGAAGGCCGAAAACACGCCGGCAAACAGATAATCCGTCAGCCGCGTGATGCGCGGGCTTTTCTTCAGCAAGGCTGCGAGGCGATCTGCGGCGATCACCATGGTCGCCGTGAACGGCAGCGCAACCACGATGAACATCAGGCCGAGGAAGAAGAGCTTGCCGGGTGCATGCGGATCGTGCGCGGAGACGAACTGCGGCAGGAACGTCATGAAGAACAGGATGATCTTCGGGTTGAGAAGGTTGATGCCCAGCCCAGTCGCCCAGTTGCGGGCCAGCGAGTGCGGCGCACGGCCATTGATTTCCGGCGAGAAGGCCGATCCGTGGCGTATCGCCTGGAATGCCAGCCAGATCAGGTAGAGCGCACCGACGATCTTGAGCACGAAAAACGCCTGCGGCGAGGCCACGATCAGAGCTGACAGGCCGAGCGCCACCAGAGCCGTATGAAAGACGACGCCGGTCATCGCGCCGAGCGCGCAGGCAAAGCCTGCCGACCTGCCCTGCGACAGGGCACGGCCGACGAACAGGGTCATGTCGGGCCCGGGCGTGATCGTCAGGACCACGGTGGCGATGGCGAATTGCACAAGCACGGCGGCGTCGGGGATGAAGTTCATGGTTGAGCCTGTCGATGGACCGGAAAGGGAGAGGCGGACCGGAAAAGGAAAGGGCGCCGCAACGCACGGCGCCCCCTTATATCCCATCTGCCGGCGCAGTTCGAGACAGGTTCAGCTGTCGAAATAGCTCTGCGTGCCATGGGCCTCGATGGCCTCGGCGAGGCGGCTCAACGCGTGGACATAGGCGGCTGTGCGCGGTGTGACGCCACGGTCGACGGAGAGCTGCCAGATCGCCCGGCCTTCGCGCTCCATGATGGTGCGCAGCTTGGTGTGGATTTCCTCCAGCCCCCAGTAATAGCCCTGCTTGTTCTGCACCCACTCGAAATAGGAGACGGTGACGCCGCCGGCATTCGCGAGGATGTCGGGAAGAACCACGACATTGCGATCGGCGAGGATCCCGTCGGCTTCCGGCGTGACCGGGCCGTTGGCGAGCTCCAGCACGAGACGGGCCTTCACGGTGTGGGCATTGTGCTTGTGGATCATGTTCTCCAGCGCAGCCGGTACCAGAACATCGCACTCGACGCCGACCAGTTCATCGGCGGCGATGGCCTGGTGGCCGTGCCTGCCAGCGGTGTGGACGACAGAATGGCCGTCGTTCTTGGCCGCCATGAGCGCGTCGAGATCCAGCCCTTCGGCGGCATGCACGGCGCCGCCGGAATCCGACACGGCGACGATGGTGTGGCCATCGCCGGCGAGCAGCGAGGCGATGTACTGGCCGGCATTGCCGAAGCCCTGGATGGCGATGCGCAGCTTGCCGGCGAGGCCAAGTTCCTCGGCAAGGTGGCGCACCAGATAGTAACCGCCGCGCGCGGTTGCGTCGCCGCGGCCCACCGAGCCGCCGAGCGCCAGCGGCTTGCCGGTGATGACGGCGGGCGAGCCCTGGCCGACGATCTGGCTGTATTCGTCGGCCATCCAGCCCATGATCATCGAGTTGGTGTAGACGTCCGGAGCGGGAATGTCGCGGTCGGGGCCGATGATGCGCGAGAATGCCTGGATGTAGGAGCGCGACAGGCGCTCCAGCTCGGCCTTGGAAAGCTGGCGCGGATCGACCTGCACGGCGCCCTTGCCGCCGCCATAGGGCAGGTTCATCACGGCGCATTTGAAGGTCATCCAGAACGCCAGCATCTCGACCTCTTCGGCCGTGGCGTCGGGATGGAAGCGGATGCCGCCCTTTGTCGGCCCGCGGGTGTCGTCATAGCGGCATCGCCATGCAAGGAAGGATTTTCGCGAGCCGTCGTCCATGCGGATCATGAGACGGGCCTTGGTGGTTTCGCGCGGATATTTCAGCTTCTCGATGACATCGGCGTCGACGTTGAGGTGCCTTGCGGCTTCGTCCAGACGTACCAGTGCGCTATCAAGAAGGCTTTCTTCCGGCATCATATGTTCCTGTCAGTTCGGGTGGTAACCATGCGGCCTGCCGGTCGCGGCGCCTGAAATGCACGAAAAAGTGCGGATTCACAAGAAAAGGTTTTATATCGCGCGCATTTTGCCAGTTTATTGCGCACTCCGCCGAAAATGACGCCACTACCGATGATCGTTCCGGCGCTTGTCCGGCGCAGCTTTCCTGCTATGACTGCGGACGCAGTTTTTGCGCCCCGCCGCAGTCCTTGAACGAACACCGGAAACGCCCATGTCCAAGCTGAAAGACGTCAAGAAGGTCGTGCTCGCCTATTCGGGCGGCCTCGACACCTCCATCATCCTCAAATGGCTGCAGACCGAGCTGGGAGCGGAGGTCGTCACCTTCACCGCAGACCTCGGCCAGGGCGAGGAACTGGAGCCGGCGCGCCGCAAGGCCGAGATGATGGGCATCAGGGACATCCGCATCATGGACCTGCGCGAGGAGTTCGTGAAGGATTTCGTGTTCCCGATGTTCCGTGCCAACGCACTCTACGAGGGCACCTATCTGCTCGGCACCTCCATCGCCCGGCCGCTGATCTCCAAGCATCTGGTGGAGATCGCCGAGGAGACCGGGGCTGACGCCATCGCGCACGGCGCAACCGGCAAGGGCAACGATCAGGTGCGCTTCGAGCTTTCCGCCTATGCGCTCAATCCCGACATCAAGGTGATCGCGCCTTGGCGCGACTGGTCGTTCAAGTCGCGCACCGATCTCATCGAGTTCGCCGAAAAGCACCAGATTCCGGTGCCGAAGGACAAGCAGGGCGAAGCGCCGTTCTCGGTCGATGCCAACCTTCTGCACTCCTCCTCGGAGGGCAAGGTGCTGGAAGATCCGTGGAGCGAGCCGCCGGAATATGTGCACCAGCGCTCCGTCTCCCCTCTGGACGCGCCCGATGCGGCGACGGAGATCGAGATCGAGTTCCTCAAGGGGGATGCGGTTGCGCTGAACGGCAAGAAGCTGTCGCCGGCCACGCTGCTTGCCGTCCTCAACGACCTTGGCCGCGACAACGGCATCGGCCGCATCGATCTGGTCGAGAACCGTTTCGTCGGCATGAAGAGCCGCGGCGTCTACGAGACCCCCGGCGGCACCATCCTGCTCGCCGCGCACCGCGCCATCGAGTCGATCACGCTGGATCGCGGGGCGGGCCACCTCAAGGACGAGCTGATGCCGCGCTATGCCGAGCTGATCTACAACGGCTTCTGGTTCTCGCCGGAGCGTGAGATGCTGCAGGCGCTGATCGACAAGAGCCAGGAAGACGTCGAGGGCACGGTGCGGCTGAAGCTCTACAAGGGTAATGTCATCGTCACCGGCCGCAAGTCTGCAAAGTCGCTTTATCGCGACGATCTCGTCACCTTCGAGGACGACCGCGGCGCCTACGACCAGAAGGATGCCGAGGGCTTCATCCGCCTCAACGCGCTGCGCCTGCGCACGCTGGCGGCCCGCCGCCGCAACACGCGGTAAAAAAAGCTTCAGGCAGCGCGCATCAACTGAGCAGATGCGCGCTGCCGCTGACCGTGAGCCGGATGCGCGTTCCCACCTGCGGCGCGCCGGCCGAAGGGTGGCGCAGGACGAGGGTGTCTGCTTCGCCCGCATCGTTTGCCACCTCTACCGTGAGCGTGCAGGTCGGTCCGCTGAACTCCGAATCCGTGACGACGGCGCTCGCGCCGCCGGTCTCGTCCGGCTCAAGCCCGATCTGCTCCGGCCGCAGCAGGATTTCGGCCGTCTGTTGCTGTTCGTCACGGTCGACGGGGATCGCGCCCAGAATGCAATGCGCATGGCCATCCGCGACGCGGGCCGGCAGGATGATCGCCTCGCCGAGAAACTCCGCCACCATGCGGTTGCGGGGCCTGAGATAGAGATCGCGGGGTGCGCCGGCCTGCATGAGCGCGCCGGCGCGCATGACCGCCACCTGATCGGCAAAGGACAGCGCCTCCTCCTGATCGTGGGTGACGAGGATGGTGGTGACGCCGGCCGCTTCCAGAACGCCGGCCACCGTCTTGCGCATGGCGGCGCGCAGGCCCGTGTCGAGCGCCGAGAAAGGTTCATCGAGCAGCATCAGGCGCGGCTTGCGGGCTAGCGCCCGCGCCAGTGCCACGCGCTGCTGCTGGCCGCCGGAAAGCTGGTGCGGGCGGCGTTGCAGGAAGGCTTGGTCGAGGCCCACCAGCCGGATCAGTTCCGCGATCCGCGCCTGCCGGTCCGGCGCATCGCGGGCAATGCCGAAGCCGATATTGGCGGCGATGGACAGGTGCGGAAACAAGGCTCCGTCCTGCGCCACGAGGCCGATGGGACGCCTGTAGGCGGGCACGAACACGCCCGCTCCGGCAAGTGTTGCGCCATCCAGCTCGATGCTGCCCGCATCGGGGCGCTCGAAGCCGGCGATGAGGCGCAGCAACGTGGTCTTGCCGCAACCGGAAGGGCCGACGATGGCCGTGCGGCTGCCGGAGGCGACGGCAAGGTCGATGCCGTCCAGGGCCGCAACGGGACCGTAGGTTTTGCGCAGGCCGGAAAGCTCGAGAAAACTCATTGTCCGGCCATCTTCTTCGATTGCACGTAAAGCAGCCATGTCAGAGGCAGCGACGCCGCCACCATGATCAGCGCATAGGGCGCGGCGGCCGCATAGTCGATCTCGCCGCTATAGGCCCAGAAGGCCAGCGCCAGCGTGCGGGTGCCGCCCGGCGCCAGCATCTGGGTGGCGGTCAGCTCGTTGAGGATGCCGAGCGCCACCAGCGCCATGCCGGCTGTGGCACCCGGCGCGGAGAGCCGGATGGTGGTTGACCACAAGGCGTTCAGCGGGCGGCGGCCGAGATTCATTGCCGCCTGCTCCAGTTCCACCGGGGCCTGTGCGATGGAGGCACGCAGGCTGACGATGGCGCGCGGCAGGAACATCAGCATATAGGCGACGAGGATGGTGGCGAGCGTCTGGTAGAGCGGCAGCAGATAGCGAACGGTGAGCGTGACCAGCGCCAGCGCCACGACCACGCCCGGCAATGCGCCGACCATGTAGTTGCAGCCTTCGAGGATGCGTTGCAGGCGGCCTGGCGCGCGGATCGACAGCCATGCCATGGGAATGGCGGCGAGCGTGGCGAGCAGCGCGCCGCCCAGCGCCAGCACGGCGGTGTGGCCGAGCGCTGCACCTATCTCGTCCATGCGCCAGACCTGCCAGCCGCCGGCCCAGAGCCAGCGGGCGACGGTATAGAAGGGCACGCCCAGCGAAAGAGCCGCAACCAGTGCGAACAGGAGCAGGCAGGGCAGGGTGGCGCGGCCGAGCCTTGCCTTCACCGGATGACGCGCCACCCCAGAACCGACGCGCGCATAGCGCTCGTCGCCACGCGCCAGCATTTCCAGCGCCAGCAGCGCGAAACAGCAGGCGATCAGCACGCCAGCCAGCATATTGGCGGCAGGGCCGTTGAAGGTGGACTGGAACTGGTCGACGATTGCGGTGGTGAAGGTGTCGAAACGCACGAAGACGAAGAGGCCGTATTCGGCCAGCAGGTGCAGCCCGACCAGCAGCGCGCCGCCGCACAGCGCCAGCCTCAGCTGAGGCAGCACGACGCGGAAGAACACGCTCCACGGGCCGTGGCCCAGCGCGGCGGCGGCATCCTCCAGCGCGGGGTCCAGCCGGCGCAACGCCGCCGAAACCGGCAGATAGAGGAAAGGGAAATAGGCCAGCACCGACACCAGCACGCCGGCTCCCAGTCCGTTGAGGCCGGGCACGATGCTGACCCATGCATAGGAATGGATGAAGGCGGGCACCGCCAGCGGCGCGACACACAGCCACGCCCAAATACGCGCACCGGGCAGGTCGGTGCGCCCGGTCAGCCATGCCAGCGCCACCGAAAGCACCGCGCAGGCGGGCACGGCCAGAAATTCGAGCAGCATCGTGTTGACCAGAAGCTCGCCGACGCGCGGGCGGAAGACAAGGGCGGTGGCGGTTTCCCAGCCGATCTGCACCGTAACCCACAGGATGAAGCCCAGCGGAATGAGCGCCAGCAGCGTCACCAGAACGGCGGCGAGCCCGATCCATGACAGGCGCAAGGGTGCCCTTGGCCGCCCGCCCGGAGCCGGTGCGGCAATCGGGATGCTGTCAGCCGACGCCTGCATGGGTTTTTACAGAAGGCCCGCGTCGGTCATCAGGTCGGTCACCTTGCGGGAGTTCAGCGTCTGCGGGTCGATCCTGGGGGCCTGAAGATCTGCGAGTGGCACCAGGGCGGCGTTGGAAGCCTCGCCCTTGCCGACCGTGTATTCGTAGGAGGTGCCGTCGCGCAGCATCTTTTGGCCGGCCTTGCCGACAATCCATTTCAGGAACGCCTGCGCTTCCTGCGGGTGCTTGCTGGAAGCGAGCACGCCGCCGCCGGAAATGGATACGAAAGCGCCGGGGTCGCCGTTGCGGAAATAGTGCAGTTCGACCTCGCTGCTGTTCTCGGCCGTGCGGGCGCGGTCTGCGAACCAGTAGTAGTGATAGATGATGCCGCCGTCGATCTCGCCGGTGTTCACCGCCTTGAGCACGGTGTTGTTGCCGCGATAGGCCTTGAAGCCGGCCTTCATCGCCTTGAGCCAGTCACTGGTGACTTCTTCGCCCTTCAGCTGCAAGAGGGCGCTGACGATGGCCTGGAAATCCGGCCCGGAAGGCGATGCGCCCCAGCGGCCTTTCCATTGCGGATCGGCCAGATCGAGCAGCGATTTCGGCAACTGGTCCTCCGTCAGCTTCGCCTTGTTGTAAGCGAAGACGGTGCTGCGCGCGGCGATGCCGATCCACTGGCCGCCGGAGGGGCGATATTGCTCCTCGACCAGCGCCAGCGTGTCGGCATCGACCTGTGCGAACAGGCCGGCCTGTTCCACCTGCGTCATGGCCGGCGAGTTCTCGGTCAGGAACACGTCGGCAGGCGAAGCCTTGCCCTCGGCCACGATCTGGTTGGAGAACTCGCTGTCCGAGCCGTTGCGCAGCGTCACCCCGATGCCGGTGTCGCGGGTGAAACCGGCAGCCCATTCCTTCGCAAGACTTTCGTGCTGGGCGTTGTAGACGACGATTTCCTTCTCCTGCGCCATGACGGGCGCGGTAAGAAGCATCGCGGCGAGCGCGCAAAGAACGGGGGCGGAAATGATGGACTTCATGGATGGCCTCTCAAGCGGAGCTTTGCCCGACGAACCGCCGAAAGCTCATACATGATCCTAGCAGTCAACATTCAAGCCGCAAAGAAGTCTCGACACATCGCTTTTTGACGCAGCCGGGCTGGTCTTGGGCGCGGCGTCGATTATATTGCGCTGCAACATTCTCCGTCACGGCACAGGCAAGGGGACCCGTCATGAGCGCCAAGCGGACTGCAATCGTCACCGGTTCGACCTCCGGAATAGGGCTCGCCATCGCCCGCGGGCTGGCAGCAGAGGGATGCAACGTCGTCGTCAATTCCTTCTCAGACAGGCCGGAGGATCACGAAGCGGCGGCGGCGATCGCCCGCGATCACAAGGTCGACGCGGCCTACATCAAGGCCGACATGTCGAAGCCGTCCGAATGCCGCGATCTGGTGGCCAGGGCCGCCGAGCGCTTCGGCACGGTCGATATCCTCGTCAACAATGCGGGCATCCAGCATGTCGCGCCGGTCGAGGAATTCCCTATCGAGAAGTGGGACGCGATCATTGCCATCAACCTGTCGTCCGCCTTCCACACCATTGCGGCCGCGATCCCGCTGATGAAGCGGCAGGGCGGAGGCCGCATCGTCAACGTCGCTTCGGCGCACGGGCTCGTCGCCTCGCCGTTCAAGTCGGCCTATGTGTCGGCCAAGCACGGCATCATGGGCCTGACCAAGACGGTGGCGCTGGAAGTGGCGCGGGAACACATCACCTGCAACGCCGTCTGCCCCGGCTATGTGCTTACCCCGCTGGTCGAGGCGCAGATTCCCGATCAGATGAGGGCGCACAACATGGATCGCGACACGGTGGTGCGCGAGGTGATGCTTGAAAAGCAGCCGACCAAGGAATTCGTCACGGTCGAGCAGGTGGCGGCAGCGGTGGTGTTCCTCTGTTCGGAGGCGGCCGCCCAGATCAACGGCACCCACATCTCCGTCGATGGCGGCTGGGTGGCGCAGTAGGAACACCCGGCCCCTGCAATTTCACAGCTTCGGAAGGACCGTGCATGCCGGCCAACGGTGGAACTGTGCAGCGCAAGAAGATCAACATCGCCCTGCAAGGCGGCGGCTCGCACGGTGCCTTCACGTGGGGTGTGCTGGATCGCCTGCTGGAAGACGGGCGGCTCGACATCGTCGCCGTTTCCGGTACCAGCGCGGGAGCGATGAACGCGGTGGCGCTGGCCGACGGTTTCGTGCGTGGCGGCGCGGAAGGGGCGCGCGCCAAGCTCGCGGAGTTCTGGCGCGCGGTGGCGCGAAAAGGCCGCTTCAGTCCTGTGCAGCGCACGCCATGGGACGTGGTGTGGGGCAACTGGTCGATCGAGAACTCGCCGGGTTATATCTGGTTCGACACCATGTCGCGCGTGGTGTCGCCCTACCTGGCCAATCCGCTCGGCCTCAACCCGCTGCGCGACGTCATCGAAACCGAGATCGACTTCGACAATGTGCGCTCCTGCAAGGCGATGCAGGTGTTCGTCTCCGCCACCAATGTCGAGACCGGTCAGATCCGTGTTTTCTCCGACGGCGAGATCGGTCCCGACAGCGTGATGGCCTCGGCCTGCCTGCCGCAGCTTTTCCGGGCCGTGGAAATCGACGGCGTGCCTTACTGGGATGGAGGTTATGGCGGCAATCCGGCGCTTTTCCCCTTCTTCAAGGCGACGGAGACCGAGGACGTGCTGCTTGTGCAGATCAATCCGGTCCAGCGCGAGGGTGTGCCGACCAGCGCAAGCGAAATCCAGAACCGCATGGACGAGATCGCCTTCAACGCTGCGCTGCTGCGCGAATTCCGCGCGATTGCCTTCGTCAAGGAACTGATCGCGGCCGGCCGCCTGCCGCATGGCGAATATCGCGACATCCGCATGCACCGCATCGATGGCGACGAGGCGTTCAAGGGCCTGTCGGCATCCTCCAAGATCAATGCCGAGTGGGCTTTCCTCGAATATCTGCGCGATCTCGGGCGCGATGCGGCGAGCGACTGGCTGGAAGCACATTTCGATGCAGTGGGCGAGCGGCCGACGCTCGATCTCTCGGGCGAGTTCGAGGACGGAATGCGGCCGCAGCCGGCTATGACCCCGGGCAGCCGCGTGAGCCGGTTTCTCGCCACGCGCAAGCGCCCGCCGGGCGCAACGCGCATGAAGAACTGAAACCTTGTCCGGCCTGGGGCGGATGCAGAACCGATCAGTCCGGCGCCGCCAGATCGAGCGGATGAACGATCGGAGCGCCGTCGACCTCGCCGAAAAAGGCTTCGACGCCGTAGATGGCGCGCAGGTTTGCGGGGGTGAGCACGCCCGAAGGCGGCCCGTCGGCAACGATGCGGCCCTTGTCGAGCAGGATCAGGCGCGAGCACCAGCGTGCCGCCAGTCCCAGGTCGTGCAGCGAGGCCACCACGCTGCGGCCATCCGCCGCCAGTGAATCGAACAGCCGCATCAGCGCGATCTGGTGGGCAGGGTCGAGGCCGGCCGTGGGTTCGTCGGCCAGCAGCAGCGGCGTGTCCTGCGCCAGCGCGCGCGCCGCCAGCACACGGGCCTTCTCGCCGCCGGACAGTTCGGTCGCGATGCGGTGGCGAAACGCCTCGACATCCATGCGCCGCATGGCGGCATCGACAATGGCGCGGTCCCGTTCGGTCAGCGCCGCGAAGCCCGGCCGATGCGGCGAGCGGCCGAGCGCCACCACCATCTCCACCGGCACGGCCCAGGCGATCTCGCGCTCCTGCGCCAGATAGGCGACGCAGGCGGCGCGCTCGCGCGCGCTCATGGCCGTGGAATCGGTGCCGCAGAGGCGCACCTGCCCTTGCGCAGGCAAAAGATGGAGCGCCGAGCGCAGCAGCGTGGATTTGCCGGCGCCGTTGGGGCCGATGAGGCCGACGAATTCGCCCGGCCCGACGGCAAGGTCCAGCCCGTGCAGCACCGGCCTGCGCCCGAGTTCCACGGAAAGATTTTCGACCGAAAGCAGCGTCACAGCAGGCTCCTGCGGGTGCGGAAGACCAGCCACAGGAAGAAGGGCGCGCCGACGATGGCCGTCAGCACACCCAGCTTCAGATCGCGCTCGGGGGCGACGATGCGCACAAGGATGTCGGCGGCGAGCACCATGCAGGCGCCACCGAGGGCGCTGGCCGGCAGCAGGCGCGACGGTCGCGCGCCGACAAGCGGGCGCAGGATGTGCGGCACCACCAGCCCGACGAAGCCGATGGCGCCGGCCACCGCCGTCGCCGCGCCGACGCCGGCGGCGGTGCCGAACACGGCGAGGAACTGCACCTTGCGCAATCCTATGCCCATCGATGCGGCGGTTTCGGAACCGAGGGTCAGCGCATCGAGAGCGCGGCCGAGCGAACCCAGCATCGCCCAGCCGATCAGCATGAAAGGCGCGGCCAGCCACACATGGACCATGGAGCGATCGGTGAGCGAGCCCAGCATCCAGAACATGATCTCGACCGCCGCGAAAGGATTGGGCGACAGGTTGAGCGCCAGTGAGGTCATGGCGCCGGCGAAGCTGGAGATGGCGATGCCGGCGAGGATGACGAGGAGCGCGCCGCCGCGCGCGCCGGCAATCGCCTGCACGACCAGCACGGCGGCGACCGCGCCGGCGAGGGCGGCGAGCGGCAGGGCCAGCAGGAAGCTGGCCGACAGGCCGGTATAGATGGCGAGAACCGCGCCCAGCGACGCCGAGGCGCTGATGCCGAGCAGGCCGGGCTCGGCCAGCGGATTGCGCAGATAACCTTGCAGCACGGCACCGGAGAGCCCGAGCGTCGCGCCGATCATGAGGCCGAGCAGGGCGCGGGGCAATCTTATCTCGCGCATGATGAGGGCAACGCCATCGGCCTTGTCCGACAGCAGCGCCTTCATGCTGTGCGCGAACGCGATGCCGGCCGGTCCCGTTGTGAGCGACAGCAGGAACAGCGCCAGCGTGAGGATGGCAAGGAGGGCGATCAACAAAGTATAGTGCCGGTCGGCGCTCATGGGCGCTCCTGCCTTGCGGCCGCGTCCTGCAACAGGAAGGCGGCATCGAGCGTGAAGGGCGCGCCACAGATCATCTTGGCGACCGGCAGGTCGATGACTTCCTGCCTCGACAGCGCGCGGAAGGCGGGATGAACGAGATTCTCCTGCGCCAGCGCCGGTGCGCCATAATCGCTGCTGGAACGGCCGATCAGATCGGGCTTCGCCATGATGAGCTGTTCCAGCGGCAGGCGTGTCGAGCCGGTGATGCCGAGCCCTTCAGCGATGTTGACCAGTCCGGCCGCCTTGAAAATCTCGTTGGCCAGCGTGCCGCCGCCCGCTGTATAGCTGTTCGGCTCATAGAGCGCGATGGTGCGGCCGGAGTGCGGGCCAGCCTTCAGCCGGGCAAGCCCTTCGTCCAGTTGCGAAACGAGTTCGGCGGCCCGCTCCTGCCGGTGCAGAAGCTGGCCGATGCGCGCGATGTCGTCGCGTATGTCGGTGAAGGAACTGGCCGGCGCGAACTCCTCCACCCGCAAGCCGAGGCGGCGCAGCAGCCCGACTGTGGCGCGGGCGGAAAATGTGCCGGCAAGCACGAGGTCGGGTTGCATGAGGAAGATTTCCTCGGCCAGCGCGTGGTTGGCCTGGAATGCCTGTGCGTCCTCCGCCATCGCCGAGTTGCGCGGATCGGCGGCCAGCGCCGAAACCGAGTGAAGCTGCCCCTCACCGGCGATCAGCATGGCAAGCTGATCGGTGCAGACGTTCATGGAGACGACGCGGCGGGGGACGGGTTCGGCCGTTGCAGCTGCTGGTGCTGTTGCCGCCAGCCAACAGGCTGCAACGAAATACGGCCATCCTGTCCGCAAGGTTGTCATTTGCCGTTTTTCGTCGCCGCAGACATCGCAATCGCCTAGAAGGAGCGGGTGAAGCTCAGGTCGAAGGTTCGGCCGGGTGCCCTATAACCGTAGACGGTCTCATACTGCTCATCGAAGATATTCTCTACCGAGAGTCTGAACCGGGACCTGTCGTCAAGCGCATAGAGCGCCGTAAAATCTGCGGTCACGTAGTCCGGCAACCTGATTGCGTTGTCAGGATCTGAATAGCGGGATGCGCCGTAGAATACCCGGCCTGTCATGCTCAGCTGTTCCGTGGGGCTGTAGGTCAGCTCCCCCGCGATCTTGAAGCGATCGCTGTTGGCGAGATACCTGCCCGTATCGCGGTTTTTCGGATCGCGGACATCGATGGAAACCTTGCCGTTCCACCTTTCATTGAAACGATGGGACAATTCGGCTTCGAAGCCGGTGACTTTGGCGTGGCCGGTGTTGACCGGCGTGTAGCTGGCATCGAGCGTGATCGCATCGGCCAGTCTCGTCTGGTAGAGGGCGAGGTCGATGCTTGTGGCGGCGGAAGCATGCCAGTTGACGCCCACTTCATAGGAGCGCGATTTTTCGGGCTTGAGGTCCGGATTGGAGGGCGGTGGCCAGCCGGGAAATGCCGGGTAATAGAGATCATTGAAGGTGGGCGCGCGGAATCCTGTCGCAAAGGAGGAGCGGACGGTGAAACGGGGCAGGATCTCGTAGCTCGCGCCGATGTTGTAGGTGGTCTTCCCACCGAACTGGCTGTTGTGATCGTGGCGCACTCCGCTGTCCACGGTCAGCCCCTCATATTCGACAGAGTACTGGGCGAACGCAGCCGTCAGCGTACGTGCATCGACATCGTAGTCCGTGGTTCCGCTGACCCGCTCACGATAGGACTCGATGCCTCCCGTTATTGTATTTGAGGCTGCGCCTGTGTCGAATTCCTTCTGGGTCGAGACGAAAATCCCGTACCGTTGCGTATTGAACCGGGAATCGCCTGCCTGCCCGTCCCGAAAGTTGGTCTGGTAATCCAGCCCGGAGGAAAGCTCCACCGTCGACGACCAGTCCTGCGTATGATCCATGCGCGCGCCGATCTTGCCCGCGAAGGTCGTCGTGTATTGCTCGTTGTCGTAAGGAAAACCGTTATCGTACTGGCTTGTGCCGCGTACCAACAGCAAATCCGCGTACAGCCGGCCCCCCGCCAGATCCTGTGACAGGGAAAGATTTGCCGATCCCTGCAAGAATCCGTCGTCGTCGGGTTCATGAACGCCTCCGGGGGCATATGGCCTGGCAAAATCATAGCCGCGCGTGCCGAGAATGCTTGCCCCGGCCGAGTAGCCAAGCCCGCTTGCAGTCTGCCCCCTTATGTTCCCGGACGTGTATGCGCCCCATGGATGAAGGACGCCGACGGTGAGGTCAGCGCAACTGTCACGGCTGCCGTCACAGGCATCGCCATTGCGGGTGACGATATTGATGACGCCGCCGATGGCGTCGGATCCGTACTGGGCCGAATGCGCGCCCCTGGCGATCTCGATGCGCTGGACAGAGCTCAACGGTATGTTGAAAACAGAGGTTTCTCCACTGGTTGCGGCGCCGATGCGCACGCCGTTGACCAATATCAGGGTCTGTGCCGCCTTGGTTCCCCGCAGCGCCACCCCGGCGCGCGCGCCCAATCCGCCATTGGCAGCGATGGATATTCCGGGATAGCCCTTGAGCAGCGAAGGCAGATCGAATGCCGCCGATTTCCTGATCTCCTCCTCCTCGATCACGGTGACCGAAGATGTCGAGCGCTCCAGGGACGAGGCGCGCCGCAGCGGTGTCGTTACAACGATCGTATCCAGCCGGATGATTTCCCCGTCGTTTGCGGGCTCCTGCGCCCAGCCGGTGGCGCCCAGCGTGAGCGGGCAGACGGCTGCAGCCAGAATTGCTCTTCTCATGATAAATCCCCCGATACCGGGCAGCCTTCCATCCCGGCAAACTTCCAGTTCCACCGCTGGCCGGCAGGGGGGATTGCATATTGCACTGTTCCACCCGGCAGCCATGAAGGCACGGCAACACGTTTCGTGTCACCGCTGCGGACGGCCGCGCCTGGTCCCGCCCCGGGAACAGGCATGGGTGACTGGAACGGCAGGTCTCCTGACTTCCGCGTCGTCGCCTCCCGCCGCCTTCCCGGACCGTTACGATCCAGTGGCATATCGGAGAGAGGCTCGGCGGCTACAGTTGCGGGGGCAGTCGCGGCTTTGCCGATCGTCTGGCTGACCGTGTTCCCTTTTGATCCGTATCGGAACCGTTTCCACCGATGACGCTAAGCATTGCCTGCCGGAACTGTCAATTCCGGCTGCGCTGCCTTGTGGTCCGATTGCGGCACGGCTTGCGCTTGCGGGCCGGAGAAAATTCCGCTACGTCGCCGCTTTGCTGACCGGAGCAGGGCCTTGACCGACCGACAAGCCGATGTCGCCATCATCATGGGCAGCCAGTCCGACTGGACGACCATGCGCCACGCCGCCGATACGCTGGCCGGGCTCGGTGTCTCCCACAGAAGCCTGATCGTTTCGGCCCACCGTACGCCCCAGCGCCTCTACGACTTTGCCCGCGGGGCGAAGGCCGCCGGCTACAAGGTGGTGATCGCCGGGGCGGGCGGAGCCGCGCACCTGCCGGGCATGACCGCCGCGATGACCCCTTTGCCGGTATTCGGCGTGCCAGTGGAATCGAAAGCGCTGTCGGGACAGGATTCGCTTTTGTCGATCGTGCAGATGCCCGCCGGCATCCCGGTAGGCACGCTTGCCATCGGCAAGGCAGGCGCGATCAACGCCGCGCTGCTGGCCGTTGCCGTGCTGGCGCTCACCGACGGAGAGCTTGCCGGGCGGCTTGAAGCTTGGCGCGCGGCGCAGACCGAAAAGGTCGCCCTCGAACCGGAGGACGATGCCTGATGCTGGCGCCGGGATCGACCATCGGCATCGTCGGCGGCGGCCAGCTTGGCCGCATGCTGGCGATGGCCGCCGCACGTCTCGGCTACCGCGTCGCCATTCTCGAACCGCAGGCCGATTGTCCGGCCGCGCAGGTCGCCAACCGGCAGATCGTGGCCGCCTACGACGATCCGGCGGCGCTGGCGGAACTGGCCTCGATCAGTGCCGTCGTCACCTACGAGTTCGAGAACGTGCCTGTAGAGGCGGCCGAAACGCTCGCCGCCCGCGTGCCGGTGCTGCCGCCGCCACGCGCTCTGGAGGTCTCGCAGGACAGGCTGGTGGAAAAACAGTTCCTCAATGGCATCGGCATCGACACGGCGCCGTTTCTCGCCATTGACGGCGATTCGGAGCTGGCTTCCGCCTTGCAGGCTTTTGGAGGAAGCGGAGTCCTCAAGACACGCCGCATGGGTTATGACGGCAAGGGCCAGCGTGTCTTCCGCAACATGGAAACCGGCAGTTATGCGGGCGTGTTCGAGGCGATGGGCGCGGTGCCCCTCATCCTCGAGGGGCTGATTTCGTTCGAGCGTGAAATATCCGTGATCGGTGCGCGGAGCGCCGACGGCAAGGTCGTGACCTATGAGCCGGCGCAGAATGTGCATCGCGACGGCATCCTGCACATCTCCACCGTGCCCGCCGCGATTTCACCGTCGACGGCGGACATCGCGCGGCAGGCCGTGGCATCGATCCTCGGCGCGCTCGGCTATGTCGGGGTCATCGGCGTGGAGTTCTTCGTGCTGGACGACGGATCGCTGCTCGTCAACGAGATGGCGCCGCGCGTTCACAACTCCGGCCACTGGACAGAAGCCGCCTGTGCGATCTCGCAGTTCGAGCAGCATATCAGGGCCGTCGCCGGGCTCGCTCTGGGCGACACGCGCCGGCATAGCAATTGCGTGATGGAGAACCTGATCGGCGGCGATGTCGACCGCCTGCCGGAACTCGTCACCGAGCCCGACGTTCTGGTTCATCTCTATGGCAAGGCCGAATCCCGGCCCGGTCGCAAGATGGGTCATTTCACCCGCCTGACCGCCCGGCCGGCGGTCGATTGATCGCTTTTTTTGACGATCTTCTTTTTCCTGTCGCAAACGAATGCCAGTGAACACCTCACAAGGATCGAAGGAGGCCGTGTTGCGACGTGTTTGGGTGCTCGTGGCCCTGCTGCTCGGAGTGCCGGCTCTCATGGGGGGCCATATGGGCGTGCAGCAGCTTCTGGGCAATTTCCATGAGGTGATTCCCGGAGAGTTCTATCGCTCGGGACAGCCGGACTATCGCGATATCGCCGCCTATTCGGAACGCTATGGCATCCGCGCCATTGTCAGCCTGCGCAACGAAAAGCCGGATGCGGAGGCATTGGCCGCGCGCGCCGAGGCGGAACGGCGCGGCATGAAGATCATCGATTTCCCGATGTCCTCGGCGCAGCCCCTGACGGTTGAGAAAGCCGCCGAACTGGCGCGGTTGATGCGGACGGCCCCGAAGCCGCTGCTCGTGCATTGCGACCATGGCGCCAACCGTACCGGGCTTGCCTCGGCCATCTATACCGCCGCCATCGCCGGGCAGGGCGAGATCGCGGCGGAGATGCAGCTTTCTCCCTATTATGGCCATGTGCCGATCGAAGGCATAGGACGATACGAAATGTACCGCTCCTGGGATCGCTTCGAGGAAACGCTCGGCTTCTGAACCCGGCAGGGACAGCCGCACCTTGCCGCATGCGGCGGTGATTTGTTGTACATGTACGGGTGCGACATGGTGCCCAAGTGACTTCTGGCATGTCGGGACGTACTGAATTTTCAGAAATTTCCGAAATCAGGTCCGGCATGAACCTTCCGCCACTCATCCAGTCCTTCGTGCTGCATTTTGGCGAAATGGGCAGCCGATGGGGCATCAACCGCACGGTTGGCCAGATCTACGCGCTGCTTTACGTCTCGCCGGAGCCTCTGTGCGCCGACCAGATCGTTGAAGGGCTGGGCATTTCGCGTTCCAACGTTTCCATGGGATTGCGCGAGCTTCAGGCATGGAACCTCGTCATCCTGCGGCACATTCCCGGCGACAGGCGCGATTTCTTCACTGCGCCGGACGATATCTGGCAAATCCTGCGCACGCTGGCGGAGGAGCGCAAGAAACGCGAGGTGGACCCCACGCTGTCGGTTCTGCGTGAGCTTATCATGCAGCAGCCCGGCAGCGAGGAGGAGCGTTACGCCCAGTCCAGGCTTATGGAGATGAATGGACTCATCGAACAGCTCACAAACTGGTACGATGATGTCAAAGGACTCGATACGGAACGGCTGGCGACACTGCTCAGCCTCGGCTCCAGGGTGACGAGGCTGCTCGATGCGAAGGATCGCATCGCATCGCTTGGCCGCAAACGCAGGGGGGATGGACAACCGTGAGCGCGCTCGACACGGCGATTGCCCGGCAGCCGGCATTACGCAAGCCGGTGGATCCCGAAGCGCTGACGATCCCCGAACAAAAGGCGGGAGCCCGGAGGCGCCGGGCAGGGTCCGGGGCGCCTGCCTCGCCAGGCAGGTTCCCCATTGCATTGCAGGCAGGGGCATCGCTGATCTGGATCGGGCAGGCGGCGCTTCTGGCCATGGCCATCGGCGATATCGCCGCCGGTGCCGGCGCGAGGGCCGTGATATGGCCGGCAATCGGCGTCTTCGTGCTCGGCGTATTGCGGGCGTGGATGGACCGGTCCGGTTCGCGGCTCGCTTTCCGGACGGCGCGCCACCAGCTTTCCCTGCTGCGCGAAAAAGCCGTTTCGGCGCTGGCGACGCGTTCTCCGCTGGATGCCTCGCGCCCGTCGTCCGGCTATGTGGCAAGCACCATTGCCGAACAGGCCGAAGCGGTGGTGCCTTATGTCGCGCGCTTCGAGCCGTTGCGCTGGCGCGCCGTGATCGTTCCGCTCGCCATATTCGCCTGCGTTCTGCCGCTCTCCTGGGTGGCCGCGCTGATCATGCTGGTCGCGCTGCCGCTGATCCCGATCTTCATGGCGCTCGTCGGCTGGCGGGCGAAGGAAGCGAGCGAGCGCCAGCTTGCCAAGATGGGCGACATGAACGCCTTCCTGCTCGACCGGCTGCGCGGTCTCGCCACCATCCGCAGCTTCGATGCGGTCGACCGCACGGCGCTGCGCCTGCGGGAGGAAGCCGATCTGCTGCGCCGCCGGACCATGGCGGTGCTGCGCATTGCCTTCCTCTCCTCGGCCGTGCTGGAGCTGTTCTCGGCGCTGGGCGTGGCGATGGTCGCCGTCTATGTCGGCTTCCATTTCCTCGGACAGCTCGAATTCGGCGCATGGGGCGGCAGGCTTTCGCTCGCGCAGGGCGTGTTCATCCTCATGCTGGCTCCGGCCTTCTTCGAGCCGATGCGCGAGCTTTCCGCAGTCTGGCATGACCGCGCCGCCGGCGTCGCGGCTTTGGAAGCTCTGGAAAAAGTCACGGCGGCCGGCGAGCCGGTCGTCGTTGCGGCGGGAGTTCCGGCCGTGAAACCGGATGGCCGCGCCGCAGGCGTGGTCATCGACGGGCTGCATTTCCGGCATGCCGGGAGCGGCGCGGCCGTAACGGATGGTTCCATGCCGGAGCGCAAGGTGTTCGACGACCTTTCTCTGGACATCCGCCCGGGCGAGCGCGTTGCCGTGATGGCCCCGAGCGGCGGCGGCAAGTCGACCCTGCTCGCCCTCATCGCCGGGCTGGCCGTGCCGGAAGGCGGCACGATCCGCATCGGCGGTGAAACGCTGCGGCCCGAGACCGCGGCGCGCCTTCGGGCGGGCATGGCCTGGCTCGGCCAGACACCGCATATTTTTCCCGGCACGCCTGGCCGCAACGTCACGCTCGGCCGTTCCGATATGGACGAGCATGTGGTCGAGGCCGCGCTTGGCGCGGCGCGGCTTGACAGCTTGGCGCATACACGCCGGCAGGTGGTGCTGGGCGAGGGGGGCGCGGGCCTTTCCGGCGGCGAGGCGCTGCGTCTTGCCATTGCGCGCGCCGCAGCGGTTCAGGGCGCGGGACTGGTGCTGGCCGACGAGCCGACCGCTCATCTCGACCGCGCGACCGCCGGCGAGATCACCGACATGCTGCTTGAAATCTCGGAGGGCCGCACCCTGATCGTCGCCACGCACGATCCGGTGCTGGCTTCCCGCATGGACCGTATCGTAATGCTCGGTGACGAAAGCGCCGACGGGAGGCGGGCATGAACTCGCTGCGTCACCTTCAGGCCGTCATGGCGCTGTTCTGGTCTCAAAATCGCCTGATGCTCGCGGCCGGTACCCTGCTCGCGCTTTGCACCGCGCTGGCCGGCATCGCGCTACTTGGCCTCTCCGGATGGTTCATCACCGCGACCGCGATCGCGGGGGCTTCGGTGGCGACGGCGCTCGTCTTCGATGTCTTCGCACCCGCTGCCGGCATCCGCTTTCTGGCGCTGGCGCGCACATTTTCGCGCTATGGCGAGCGGCTGGTCACGCATGATGCCACGCTCGAAGTGCTGGCGCGTCTGCGCGAGCGGGTGTTTCGCACCTTCGCCACGGATGAGGAAGCGCGCAGCCTCGCGGCACGCCCGGCGCGGCTGCTGTTCCGTCTCACCGTCGATATCGATGCGCTGGATTCGCTCTACCTGCGGGTCGCGGTTCCACTGGTGGCGGCGCTCGGTTCGGCGCTGGTGACTTCGGCCGCACTCGGCCTCATCGCGCCTGCCCTCGGCATCGGGATCGGGCTGGCCCTGATCCTGTCCGGCCTCGCCATTCCGGCGGTCGCCGCCGCCCGGGCGCAGAAGCCGGCGCGGCGGCGGGCCCATGCGCTGGAGGTGTTGCGCTCGCGCACCATCGACCTGATGCGGGGGCAGGCCGATCTGGTCATGGCGAACAGGCTGTCGGCGCAGACGGCGGCCCTGTCCGCCGCCGATTCGCGCCTTGCCGATGCAGACGACGCGCTGAACCATATCGAGGCCAGCACAGGTTTCTCTTTCGCGGTCGCCGGCGCGGGTCTGCTCGCCGCCACCCTGATCGCGGCCGCCGTGCTGGCGGAAAGCGGGACGATCGGCGCGCCAGCGGCGGCTCTGGCCGTGTTCGTGGCGCTTGCCTGCCTGGAACCCTTCGCCGCGCTGCGCCGTGGCGCACTGGAGCTTGGCCGGGTGCTGCTGTCGGCCCGCAGGCTGGGTTCGAAGCTCACGGATGTCGTCGATGAAGCGGCGAGCCCCGACCTGCCATCATGCCCCGCGAATGCGGTTGAAATTGCCGGCGTGACGGTATCCTACCGCCATGGCGACCGCCCGGTTGTGGAAGACCAGTCCCTCGCCGTCGCCAGGGGCGAGCATGTGGCCCTGATCGGAGCCAGCGGGGCCGGCAAGTCCACCATCCTGTCGCTGATCGCCGGCGAACTGCCTCCGCACGCCGGAACGGTCAGGACGTTGCCGGCTGCGCTCCTCACCCAGCGCACCGAGCTCTTCTGCGATACGCTGCGCGGCAACCTTGCGCTTGCACGGTCGAATGCGGGTGACGGCGAGATGATGGAGGCGCTTCATGCCGCCGGACTTGGCGCTTTCGTGGCCGGCCTTCCAGAAGGGCTGGACACCATGCTGGGCGAAGGTGGCGCCGGGCTTTCAGCCGGTCAGGCAAGACGTCTGGCGCTGGCCCGCCTGCTATTGCGCGACACACCCGTGTGGCTGCTCGACGAGCCCACCGAGGGGCTGGACGGGTCCACGGCGCGCGATGTCATCGAACGCATTGGCGCCTGCGCCGCGGGTCGCGCGCTTGTCATCGTCACCCATATACGCCGCGAAGCGGAACTGGCGGACCGCATCCTGCTTATCGAGCATGGCAGGGTGCAGGCCGACTGCGCGCGCGGCAGCCGGGAATATCTGAGGCTGCTCGAGCGCCTGCGGCCGGATTGAGGATCAGTTTCGTCGACGCCGGGCGGACGGCGTCACATCAGCCAGGGAGGCCGGAAAGCCGGAGTAACCATGGAACTCGATATTGTCGATCTGTCGCGGCTTCAGTTCGCGATAACCGCTCTCTACCATTTCCTGTTCGTGCCACTGACGCTCGGCCTGTCAGTGCTGCTCGCGATCATGGAGACGGTCTACGTCATGACCGGCCGCGACATCTGGCGCCAGATGACGAAATTCTGGGGCGTGCTGTTCGGAATCAACTTCGTGATGGGCGTGGCGACCGGCATCGTCATGGAGTTCCAGTTCGGCATGAACTGGAGCTACTACAGCCACTATGTCGGCGATATCTTCGGCGCGCCGCTGGCTATCGAAGGGCTGATGGCCTTCTTCCTCGAAGCGACCTTCGTCGGCCTGTTCTTCTTCGGCTGGGACAAGCTCTCGCGCCTTGGCCATCTGGCCGCCACATGGGCGGTCGCCATCGGCTCGAACTTCTCGGCGCTGTGGATCCTGATCGCAAACGGCTGGATGCAGAACCCGGTCGGCGCGGCCTTCAACCCCCAGACCATGCGCATGGAGGTGAATGACTTCGCCGCCGTGCTGTTCAATCCGGTGGCGCAGGCGAAATTCGTGCACACCGTGTCGGCGGGCTACGTCACGGCCTCCATCTTCGTGCTCGGCGTCTCGGCCTGGTATCTGCTGAAGGGCCGTCACCTCGAACTGGCGAAGCGCTCGCTCACCGTCGCAGCGTCCTTCGGCCTCGCTTCGGCGCTGTCGGTGGTCGTGCTCGGCGACGAGAGCGGCTACCTTTCCACCGAGCACCAGAAGATGAAGCTCGCGGCCATCGAGGCGATGTGGAAGACCGAGCCGGCGCCTGCCGCCTTCACCGCCATCGGCTTCCCCGATCAGGAGGCGCGCAAGACCCATTACGCGGTGCACATTCCCTGGGTGATGGGCCTCATCGGCACGCGCTCGCTGACCACCGAGATTCCCGGCATCGAGGAACTGGTGCAACATGCCGAGACGCGTATCCGCAGCGGCATGGTGGCCTATGCGGCGTTGCAGGAAATCCGGGCCGCCGGCTCGGATGCCGCCATACCGGAAGCAGCGCGCACGGCGTTCGAGGAAAACGGGATGGACCTCGGCTATGCGCTGCTGCTCAAACCCTATCTGGACGATCCGGCGCAGGCCAGCGACGAGCAGATCGCGAAGGCGGCATGGGATACGGTGCCCAACGTGCCGACCCTGTTCTGGACCTTCCGCATCATGGTGGGGCTCGGCTTCTTCTTCATCGCGCTCACTGCCGTGTTCTTCTACCTGTCGGCCCGCCACCAGCTCGATCGCTATCCATGGCTGTTGCGGGTGGCGGTGTTCGCCATCCCGCTGCCATGGATCGCCGCGGAATGCGGATGGATCGTGGCGGAGTTCGGTCGCCAGCCGTGGATCATCGAGGGCGTGCTGCCGACGGCCGCTGCCGTGTCCAATCTCGGGGCCGCCACGGTGCTTGCCACCATCGTCGGCTTCTCGCTGATCTATTCGGTGCTGTTCGTCGTCGAAATGGTGCTGATGCTGGCCGCGATCCGCAAGGGGCCGGAAGCCGATCACGCGCCGCGCACCCGTCTTGCGCCTCCTTCCCTCGCACCGGCGGAGTAAATGGTATGGTTCTGCATGAACTCCTCGACTATCAGACCCTGAGGGTCATCTGGTGGCTGCTGCTCGGCGTACTGCTGATCGGCTTTGCGGTCATGGACGGTTTCGACCTCGGCACCGGCATGCTGCTGCCGTTCGTTGGCAGGAACGATGTCGAACGCCGCGTCGTCATCAACACGGTCGGTCCCGTCTGGGAAGGCAATCAGGTGTGGCTGATCCTTGGCGGCGGCGCGATCTTCGCCGCATGGCCGCCGCTTTATGCGGTGTCCTTCTCCGGCTTCTACCTCGCCATGTTCGCCATCTTGTTCGCGCTGATCCTGCGCCCGGTCGGTTTCAAATACCGCTCGAAGCGCGAAAGCGCCGCCTGGCGCAATGGCTGGGACTGGGCCCTGTTCGTCGGCGGGCTGGTGCCGGCGCTGGTCATGGGGGTCGCTGTGGGCAATGTGCTTCAGGGCGTGCCGTTCCGGTTCGGCACGGACCTGCGCATCTTCTACGACGGCACGACGCTGTTCGAGCTGCTCAATCCGTTCGGGCTGTTGTGCGGTCTGCTTTCCGTGGCGATGCTGGTCATGCACGGCGCCTCCTGGCTGGTGCTCAAGACCGAAGGCGCGGTTGCGGAGCGCGCGCGCCGCTATGGCGCGGCGGCGGCGATTGCCACCATCGTCCTGTTCGCGCTCGGCGGCATCTGGCTTTGGCTGGGGATCGATGGCTATCGCATCACCAGCGCCGTGGTGACGGACGGCCCCTCCAATCCGCTCGCCAAGACGGTGGAGCGTGCCTCAGGTGTATGGTTCGAGAACTATGGCAACCATCCATGGATGATGATCGCGCCGGTGCTGGCCTTTGCCGGGGCACTTGCCAATCTGGCGTTGCAAAAGGCCGGGCGCGAGATCGTCCCGGTGCTGGCGAGCGGGCTGTCGATCCTTGGCATCATCTCGACGGTCGGGCTTTCCATGTTCCCGATGATCCTGCCGTCCTCGCTCGATCCGAAGTCGAGCCTCACGGTGTGGGATGCTTCCTCCAGCCACCTTACCCTGTTCATCATGCTGGTGGTGACGGCGATCTTCATCCCGCTCATCGTGGCCTACACGAGCTGGGTCTACCATGTGCTGTGGGGCAAGGTGGACGAGAAGGCCATCCGTGACGGCAGCGGCCACGCCTACTGATGCGCGTCCAACAGAACGAGGAGAGATGAAATGTGGTATTTCGCCTGGTTGCTCGGCCTGCCGCTGGCGGCCGCCTTCGCGGTGCTGAACGCCATGTGGTACGAGCTTATGGACGATGCCGCGAGGGCGGCGGAACCTGCGCCCGCGGCCACGGGAAAGCCGGCAGGGAAATAGGTTGCGGCAGGACGAAGCCCGGCTACGGCCGGGCGCGGTCGCCTGCCGCGCGCGCGACCCTTCGCAGGGTCAGCGCTTCGTCGACGGGCAGGGCGGGTGAGAACAGGAAACCCTGCGCGCAGGTGCAGCCCATCGATTGCAGGATACCCGCCTGTTCTTCCGCTTCGACGCCCTCGGCCATCACCTGTATGTCGAGCGTGTGCGCAAGATCGATGATCGCCTTCATGAGCAGCCGGCTTTCGGCGGTTCCGGCGAGATCGTCGGCAAAACTGCGGTCGATCTTGATCTTGGATATGAGACCGTCCCTGAGCGAGGCGAGAGCGGAGAAGCCGGAGCCAAAATCGTCCAGCACGATGGAAATGCCCGCCTGAGCCAGGCGCGCCAGCTTCTCGCCGACATGCTCGGGGTCGACCGGCGCTTCCTCGGTAATCTCGATCTCCAGCATCGATGGCGGCAGACCGCGCAGGGACAGCCCTTCGAGGATCATCGTGTCGATATCGGCGGCTTCAAGTTCGCGTGGCGATATGTTGATGGCCACGCGAATGTCGCTCCGGCCTTCGCGACCCAGCCGTTCCATCATGGTGCAGCCGTTCCAGAACACCGTTTCCGTCAAGGCGGGCAACAGGCCGGTGGTGCGCGCGGTGGTGATGATCTCCGGCGGAGCGATCGCTCCATGCTCGGGATGCTGCCAGCGCAGCAGGCTTTCGAACCCGACGACCTCGCGTGTCTCAAGCCGGACGATCGGCTGATACCAGCTCTGCAGTTCACCCGATTCCAGCGCGGCCTTCAGATCGCGCTCGATGCATTGCTGGCGCTTGAAGGCGTTTTCGAGCTCGGCGTCGAAGATGCAGAGCTGGTTGCGGCTGCGCCGTTTGGCGGCGTAGAGGGCGAAGTCGGCGCGCAGCAGCATGTTGGTCAGCGCCGGCTCCTGGGCCACATAGATGCCGATGGATGCCCCGACCTGAATGGAATTGATGCCGGCATAGGGTCTGGAAATGGAAGCTATGATGCGCGTGGCGAGGTCTTCCGGCCCGGCGGATGTGCTGCCTGGCGCCAGCATGAGCGCAAACTCGTCTCCGCCGACGCGCGCCAGCGTGGAGCCAGCGGGAGCTTCGGCACCGATGCGGCGTGCGATCTTGACGAGCAGGTCGTCGCCGACCCGGTGGCCATAAGTGTCGTTGACCGATTTGAAGCCGTCGAGGTCGATCAGCATGGCGACGAACGGACCGCGGCCGATCCCCATGGTGCCGACAGCCTGTTCGAGTCCGCGACGATTGAGAAGCCCGGTGAGAGGGTCCTCCCGCGAGTTCTTCTCCATCTCGTCGGCATGCAGCTTCGTCTCGTATTTGAGACGGCTTGTTTCCCGGAACCGCGCCTGGCCGAGGAAGGAGCTTTTTGTCAGGCCGACAAAAAACAGCGTCGTGGTGAAAGCCAGCACATAGTCGTCGAGACCGCCGTTCATAACCATGCACGCCATGACCGAAAGCAGCGGCGGCGTCATGAACAGGATTGGCAGCGCCGCATAGCAGGCGCTGTAGGATACCGAGCCTGCCGAGATGCCGGCCACGATGACGAGGTAGACAGGGGCTTCGGGAGCAGTGAACCCATCCGCGAGAACAGCCACATACGCCCAGGCGATGCCCGCCAGATGTTGATTTCCGCTGAGAGCTGACCCGGGATTTTCGCCGAGAAGTGACCCGCCTTCATGTATGGTTTGGGTCTTAGGTTTTGGTCAAGGGGCGGC
>NZ_SNZF01000023.1 GCF_004363725.1 Aquamicrobium defluvii
GCCGCCCCTTGACCAAAACCTAAGACCCAAACCATACATGAAGGCGGGTCACTTCTCGGCGAAAATCCCGGGTCAGCTCTCAGCGGAAATCAACACTCGGCGTCCTACTGGCTCGGCCGCCCGACGCAGGACCAGCAATATTCCACAGCCTACATCTCCTGCGCCGACTGGAACGAAAGGCGCTTCCGCCGTGAGGATTTCGACCGGATGGTGGTCGCGGTGCGGGCCGAGCTGGATGAGGCGAAGCGCAAGACCCTGTATCGCGACATCGCCCTGATGGTGCGCGATGAAGGTGGAGCGATCATCCCCGTGTTCAACGACTGGGTGGACGCCGTTTCAGACAAGGTCGGCGGCTACCAGCCCCATCCGGCTGGCGAACTCATGTCGAGCATGGCGCTGGTTTCCTGTTTCCAGCCGGTTGCAGGAATGATCACGTTTCCGGACGGACGCCTGCCTTTCGGGAACGTACTCCGGAGCGGCAGACGTCAGTTGCCCGCCGCCTCCATGCGCCTGTTCGAGATTGCCTTTTCCAGCCAGCCGACCTCCATCTCGGGAACGGACGACAGCAGGAGATCGGTATACGCGTCGAAGGGCGGGGTGAGAACCTTGCCCTTCGGCCCGTAGCGCACCAGTTCGCCGCGATACATCACGGCGATGGAGTCGGCGATGGCTCTCACGGTCGCCAGATCGTGCGTGATGAACAGGTAGGCCACGTCTTCCTCGGCCTGAAGTTCGAGCAACAGCTTCAGAATGCCGTTCGCGACCAGCGGATCCAGCGCCGAGGTCACCTCGTCGCAGATGATGAGCTTCGGCTTTGCCGCCAGCGCCCGCGCGATGCACACGCGCTGTTTCTGGCCACCAGACAGCTCCGCCGGATAGCGGTCGGCAAATCCCTTGCCCATTTCGATCTTGTCGAGAAGTTCGGCCACACGGGCGTTGCGCTCGGCGCCGCGCATCCCGAAATAGAACTCCAGCGGCCGCCCGATGATGGTGCCGACCGTCTGGCGCGGGTTCATGGCCACGTCCGCCATCTGGTAGATCATCTGGAGCTGGCGCAGGTCCTCCTTGGGACGGTCCGCCAGCCTGTTGGCGAGCGTGCGGCCATCGAAGGTGATCGAGCCGCTTTCCGGGGGCAGCAGGCCGGTGATGGCGCGCGCCAGCGTGGATTTGCCGGAGCCGGATTCGCCGACGACGGCGAGCGTCTGGCCGGGGTGGATATCGACGCTCACATCGCGCAGGACCTTCACCCTGCCGCCGCCATAGGAGGCGGTGACGTTGTCGACCGTGAGGATCGGCACCGGCGTCGGTGCATGTTCCTCGTGGTCGATGGCGTGAACCGAAACCAGAGCTTTCGTGTAATCCTGCTTCGGCTTCTCGATGATCTGGCGCGTATCGCCCCATTCCACCGTCTTGCCGTGGCGCAGCACCATGATGTCGTCCGACACCTGCGCCACCACGGCCAGGTCGTGGGTGATGTAGAGCGCCGCCACGCCCGTGTCCCGTATCGCCTTCTTGATCGCTGCCAGCACGTCGATCTGGGTGGTGACGTCGAGCGCCGTGGTCGGCTCGTCGAAGACGATGAGGTCGGGTTTCGAGCACAGCGCCATCGCCGTCATCACGCGCTGCAACTGCCCGCCGGAAACCTGATGCGGATAGCGGTCGCCGATATTTTCGGGATCGGGCAGGCTGAGCTGGCGGAACAGGTCCACGGCCCGCTTTTCGGCCTCCTCGCGGCTCGAAACGCCATGTTCCAGCGTGGCCTCTACCACCTGCCGCATCAGCTTGTGCGCGGGGTTGAAGGCGGCCGCCGCCGACTGCGCGACGTAGCACACCTCCTTGCCGCGCAGCTTGCGCAGGCCCCGCTCGTCCCCGAGGATGTCGCGCCCGTTGAGGACGACCTCGCCGCCGGTGATGCGCACGCCCCCGCGGCCATAGCCCATGGACGACAGGCCGATGGTGGACTTGCCGGCTCCCGATTCACCGATCAGCCCCAGCACCTTGCCACGCTCGACGGTGAGCGAGACGTCATCGACGATGACGACGTTCTTCGGGTCCTCGCCGGGAGGGTAGACGGTCGCCTCGATGCGCAGGTTGCGTATGTCGAGCAGCGTGCCCGTGCCCCTGGCGGCTTCCTGCACCTTCTTCCTTGGCTGTTCAGCCATTGCCACGGCCTCCCTTCAGGTCGGAGGTTCGGTTCAGCACCCAGTCGGCCACGAGGTTCACCGAGATCGCCAGAAGCGCGATGGCGCCGGCCGGGATCAGCGCAGCCGGGATGCCGAACACGATGCCGTCCTTGTTTTCCTTGACCATGCCGCCCCAGTCGGCGTCCGGCGGCTGTACGCCAAGGCCGAGGAAGGAGAGCGCCGACAGGAACAGAACCGCGAAGATGAAACGCAGGCCAAGCTCGGCGACCAGCGGCGACAGCGCATTTGGCAGGATTTCCCGGAAGATGATCCAGGACCGGCCTTCGCCGCGCAGTTTCGCAGCCTCCACGAAGTCCATGACGTTGATGTCCACCGCAACGGCGCGTGCGAGGCGATAGACGCGGGTTGCGTCGAGAATGCCCATGACGAGGATGAGGGTGATCAGCGTCGACGGCAGGACGGAAAGCACCACGAGCGCGAAGATCAGGGTCGGGATCGACATCAGAAGATCGACGAAGCGCGACATGGTCTGGTCGATCCATCCGCCTATCACCGCGGCGGTAAAGCCGAGCACGGAGCCGAGGATGAAGGAGAGCGCCGTGGCCGCCACCGCGATGAAAATGGTGATGCGCGCCCCGTAGATCATGCGCGAGAGCAGGTCGCGGCCAAGATTGTCGGTGCCGAGCAGATGCGTGGCGGACATCGGCCCCCATACGTCGCCGACGATCTCGCCATTGCCGTAGGGAGCGATCCATGGTGCGAACAGAGCCGCGAACAGGAACAGCGCTGTCAGGAAAAGGCCGATCAGGGCGCTCAGCGGAATGCGTTTCAGGTCAAGCACGCGCGGGCCTCATTTCGGATGCCTGAGGCGGGGATTGGCCAGAATGGCCACGATGTCCGCGATCATGTTGAGGCCGATATAGACGGCGGCGAAGATCAGGCCCACAGCCTGCACCACCGGCACGTCACGCTTGGAGACATGGTCGACCAGATACTGGCCCATGCCCGGATAGACGAAGATCACCTCCACGACGACGACGCCGACGATGAGATAGGCAAGGTTGAGCATCACCACATTGACGATGGGCGCCACGGCGTTGGGCATGGCATGCCTGCGGATGATGTCGAAGGCCGAAAGCCCCTTGAGTTCCGCCGTCTCGATATAGGCCGATTGCATGACGTTGAGGATCGCCGCGCGCGTCATGCGCATCATGTGCGCCAGCACCACCAGCGTCAGCGTGATCGCCGGCAGGGCGATGGCCTGCAACCGCGCGCCGAACGACATGGTGTCGAAAACGGTCGAGCTGGCCGGAAACCATTGCAGTTCCACGGCGAAGAACAGGATCAGCAGATAGCCGATGAAGAATTCAGGCAGGGAGGTCGAGGCAAGCGCAAAGCCGGAGATCGCCTTGTCGATGACGCCGTTGCGGTAGCGCACGGCCAGCAGCCCGAGCAGAATGGCGAGCGGCACCGAGATCACCGCCGCGCAGCCGGCAAGGAACAGGGTGTTCCAGAGCCGCCCTCCGAGCGCTTCCGCAATATCGCGCCGGTTGGACAGTGCGGTGCCGAAATCGCCGGTGAGCACGCCGCCAAGCCAGCGGAAATAGCGGATATAGGCCGGATCGTTGAGGCCGAGCTCGCGCCGGAGGTTCTCCAGCGCCTGAGGTGTTGCCGCCTGCCCGAGGATCGACTGGGCCACATCGCCCGGAAGAATCTGTGTGCCGGCGAAGATCAGCACCGAAACGGCGAAAAGGAGGAGAACGCCCAGCGCGAGACGCTGGGCGATCAGCCGCAGGATAAGCGCACTTCCCATCAGGTGCGTCTCACCCCTGCTTCAGCCAGACACGGATGGCCGCCTTGAGGTTGGAGGTTTCGTGGTTCGGGTCCATGACCCAGCCCTGGACTTCCTCGCGATGGGCATCGATGAAGTCGTTGAACATGGGCAGGATGAGGCCGCCGTCGTCGCGCACGATCATGGCCGCATCGCGGTACATTTCCGTGCGTTTGGCGCTGTCCAGTTCGGCGCGCGCCTCGAGGATGATCTTGTCGAACTTTTCGTTGAAGAAGCGCGTGTCGTTCCAGTCGGCACCAGTGATGTAAGCGGTCGAATACATCGAATCCTGTGTCGGGCGACCGCCCCAGTAGGAGGCGCAGAAAGGCTGCTTGTTCCAAACCTCGGTCCAGTAGCCGTCGCCCGGCTCGCGCTGCACCTGGATCTGGATGCCGGCCTTTGCCGCGCTCTGCTGGAAGAGCTGAGCGGCATCCACGGCGCCGGGGAAGGCGACGTCCGAGGTGCGCAGGAGGATCGGCCCGCTGTGGCCGGATTTCTCGAGATGGAACTTCGCCTTGTCAGGATCGTAGGTCCGCTGCTCTATTCCTTCCGGATAGAGGGCATAGCTCTTGGAGATCGGGAAGTCGTTGCCGATCGAGGCGTAGCCCTGCATGATCTGCTGCACCATCTGCTCGCGGTCGACGGCCAGCTTGAGCGCCATGCGCAGGTCAGCATTGTCGAACGGCGCGGTGTTGCAGAACATCGGGAAGATGTAGTGGCCCTTGGAGGGCACGTTGACGACGACGACGCCGGGAGCGCGCTTGAGCAGGGCGACGGTCTTGGGTTCCACGCGGTTGATGATGTGCACCTGACCGGATTGCAGCGCCGCCATGCGGGCGGTGGTGTCGTTCATGACGATCACCTCGACGGAATCGACATGGCCGACATCGTCGCGCCAGTAGCCGTCATATTTCACCGACATGTGGCGCACGCCGGGTTCGTTCACCTCCACCTTGTAGGGGCCGGTGCCGATGCCGGCAGTCGGGTCGTCGTAGCCGCCGTTCGGCTGGATGATCAGATGGTAGTCCGTCAGCAGCAGGGGCAGGTCGGCATTGCCGCGCTTGAGCTTGAAGACGACGTTGTCGCCGTCCACCACAACCTCGTCGATATCGCCCAGCACGCCGAGCGCGGCCGATTTCGTGTTCTCATCGGAGTGGCGGCGGATGGTCTGGGCGACGTCCTCGGGAGTGAGGTCCTTGCCGTTGTGGAAGGTGACGCCCTTGCGGATCTTGAACGCCCATTCGGAGGCGTCGTCGGAAGCGTCCCACGATTCCGCCAGAACCGGCTGGGCGCTGCCGTCTTCCGGCGACTGGAGCACCAGCAGCTCGCCCCAGGTGGAGCCGAAATTCTGCGGCACCTGCGTCAGGAACTGGGCCGGGTCGAGGCTGTTGGTGGACTCGCCCCCCACGAGGCCCATCTTGAGCGCGCCGCCTTTTTGCGGGGTCTGCGCACGGGCCGCGGTGGCGAGCATCGTGTTGGCCACTGCCGCACCGACGCCGAGCGCCGCGGCGCGGCCGAGGAAATCACGCCGGCTGAGTTTGCCTGTTGCAACCGCACGGCTTAAAAAATCCAGTTCGCCTGACATTTCTAGAGCTCCCTCACTCTGTGGTTCGACCCTGCGGCCATTTTTATTTTTTCAATTACGATGAATAATGCGGTCTGGGTCAACCCGTAACTGGACTGTATGCGACATGCGCTGGCGTAATTTGCATGTCGCAACTGGAGCAAGCGAGCCGCCGCCACCGGTCGAATTGAATGTCGCAAACAGACAAGAACCGCTATTCTGAGCGGGTTTGAGAGTGGAAATCGCCGATTTCCACGAACGAATTTCAAGGGTTTCATTCGGATGCGACGCTTCGAAATGTCGCAAACAGAAAAGTTGTTAATTCAACGGGATATCGTTTTGATTCTTCCCCGCCTGATAGGCGGCGGACAGGTCGTCATAGCGAGCGGAAATAGCCGAAATGCGCTTTTCCAGCCGCTCCTGCTCTTCCCTGGGCGCTTCGCGCGCCAGTTTTCGAATTGAAAAACTTTTCCAGTAGGCATTCTCGGCATTGTAGCCGCCCGGTTCCAGCCTGAAGACCTCCTTAAGGATATTCAGGTCGTGGGGAATGGCGAAGCTGTCGCGGGAATCCTCATGGCTGAAGAGATAGTAGAAATTGTCGAAGCCAGCCCATGTGATGGCCGAAAGGCATAGCGAGCATGGCTCATGCGTGGAGAGGAAAATCGCGTCTGCGGTTTCGATGCGTTCGGCCTTCGGGATTTCATAGAAGCGCTTCAGGCAATGCATCTCGCCGTGCCAGAGCGGGTTTTCAATCTCGTTGTTGGTTTCGGCCAGAACCAGCGACCTGTCGGACTTGCGCAGCAGCGCCGCGCCGAAAAGCTTGTTTCCCTTCGCCACTCCCCCGGCTGTCTTCGGAACGATATCGTTCTCGATGACATCGAGAAGGCGGTCGATCAGGGAAACGTCGCTCATGCCTGAAACCCTTCCGGCAGGCGGATCTCATAAGGATGGGAGAAGTAGAATTCCTCGAGATTGGAGCCGTCGCCGCCGCGATCGACCACGACGAAGTTCTGCGGCTCGCCGACAGGCGTGAGCACGCCGTGCCAGACATTGCGATGATAGTTGACGCCCTGTCCCGGCGCTGTGACGAAGGCTTGTGGCGTGCCGGGGCCGTCCGGCCCATCCGGGCAAACGATCACCACGAAGGAGCGCGGCGACAAGGGAACGAACGCCTGGCTGCCGAGCGGATGACGCTCGACCATGGAGAGCCGGTGCGGAAACGCGTAGGGCGTTCCGCAAAAGATGGAGATCAGCACCCGGCAGTTGGGTCCGGTCGCTTCCACCTTCGCGAGGTCATGATAGCGCTCGCACTTGCCGGCATTGATCGGATAGTGGGTGTCGCAATCGGTGTCGATCACATCGCCAAAGTCCGCGAAGCTGTCGCGCGTCAGCGGTCTGGCGACGATGGTGCCGTTCATCCCTGTCTCCCGAAGCCGCCGAGAGCCGCGTGCCGGTTCACGTCCTTGTAGAGCAGGTAGCGGAAATTGCCGGACCCGCCCGCATAGCATGCCTGCGGGCAGAAGGCGCGCAGCCACATGTAGTCGCCGGCCTCCACCTCGACCCAGTCCTGATTGAGACGGTAGACCGCCTTGCCCTCCAGCACATAGAGGCCATGCTCCATGACGTGGGTTTCGGGAAAGGGGATGATGCCGCCTGGCTTGAAGGTAACGACGGTGACATGCATGTCGTGGCGGATGTCTGCCGGATCGACGAAGCGGGTGGTCGCCCATTTTCCGTCCGTGTCGGGCATCGCCGCCGGCTCGATGTCGTTCTCGTTGGTGAAGATCGAGTCGGGCACGTCGACGCCGTCCACGAACTCGTAAGCCTTGCGAATCCAGTGGAAGCGGGCCGTTTCCCGACTGTCGTTGCGCAATGTCCAGCCGCTTGCGGGCGGCAGGAAGGCATAGCCTCCGGGGGTGAGCCGATGGGTCGTGCCGTCGAGCGTCACGGCGATCTCCCCCTCGACCACGAACAGAACGCCTTCGGCATCGGCATCGGGCTCGGGCCGGTCGCTGCCGCCGCCCGGCTGCACTTCCATGATGTATTGCGAGAAGGTCTCGGCGAAGCCGGACAGCGGGCGGGCGATGACCCACAGGCGCGTGTTTTCCCAGAAGGGCAGATAGGAAGCGACGATGTCGCTGAACTCCCGGCGCGGTATCACCGCATAGGCGTCGGTGAAAACGGCGCGGTCCGTGATCAGATCGCTCTGGGGCGGCAGACCGCCTTGCGGAGCGTAATAGGTGCGTTTCGGCATGGCGGTCATGTCCATGATTGGAATCCTACAGGGGAAGGAGATCTCCGAGGCGGTGCAGGGCGATGCGCTCGACCTGCCGGCACGCCGTGGCGAACTCCGTGGCGCGGTCGTTGTCTATGCGGGTCCGGAAGGCGGCGAGGATGCTCGCCTTCGTATTGTCCTTGACCGCGATGATGAAGGGGAAGCCGAACTTCTCCACATAGGCGGCATTGAGCCGGGTGAAGGTCTCGCGCTCCTCGTCGGTCAAAGCATCCAGCCCTGCGGACGCCTGCTCGGCGGTCGATTCGGGCGTCAGGCGTTTCGCCTGCGCCAGCTTGCCGGCAAGGTCGGGGTGGGCGGTGAGCACGCCCAGACGCTCCGTTTCGCTGGCGGAGCGGAAAGCGCGGCAGAGCGCATTGTGCAGCCCGCCGGCACTGTCATGGGCGGGACCGAGCTCCAGCTTCCACGCGCGCTCGGCGATCCATGGCGAATGCTCGAAGATGCCGCCGAACGCCTTGACGAAGCTTGCCTCGTCCATGCGGGAAGGGCGCAGCGCCGGAGCCTTGTAGGGATGATGCTCCTTCCAGTGCCGGGCAATGTCGATGCGGCGCGGCAGCCAGACCTTGTCGTGGCTTTTGACATAGTCGATGAAGCGCTTCAGCGCCGCCACGCGGCCCGGCCGCCCGATCAGGCGGCAATGCAGGCCGATCGACATCATCTTCGCCTTGCCGGTCTTGCCTTCCTCATAAAGCGTGTCGAATGCGTCCTTCAGATAGGTGAAGAATTGCTCGCCCTCGGTGAAGCCAGCCTGAATGGCGAAGCGCATGTCGTTGGCGTCGAGCGTATAGGGGATGACCAGTTGCGGCGGGATGGCGTTGCCGTGGCCGTCATGGTCGAGCCAGTAGGGCAGGTCGTCGTCATAGGTGTCGGAGATGTAGTCGAAGCCGCCTTCGGCCGCGGCCAGCCGGACCGACCAGACCGACGTCCGGCCCAGATACATGCCCCGCGGCCGCTCGCCGACGACTTCCGTGTGCAGGCGGATCGCTTCGATGAGGTCGGCGCGCTCGGCGTCTTCCTCATGGTCGCGATAGTCGATCCAGCGCAGGCCGTGGGTGGCGATTTCCCAGTCCGCCGCCTGCATGGCGGCGACCTGATCGGGCGAGCGGGCAAGCGCGGAGGCGACGCCGTAGACGGTGACCGGCACGTCTGCTTGCGTGAACAGCCGGTGCAGCCGCCAGAAGCCGGCGCGGGCGCCGTATTCGTAGATGGATTCCATGTTCCAGTGGCGCTTGCCCGGCCATGGCACCGCACCCGTCACTTCCGACAGGAAAGCTTCGGACGCCTTGTCGCCGTGAAGGATGCAGTTTTCACCGCCTTCCTCGTAATTGACCACGAATTGCACCGCGACATGCGCACCGCCCGGCCATGCCGCATCCGGTGGATTGGCTCCATAGCCGCGCATGTCACGCAGATAACGCATGTTCGAAAGCTCCAGGCTGGCAATTTCCATCGACAGAGTATCCAAAGGGAAGGTGTGGCATTCCCCTCAAAAAATTTGAAAGTGTTTTTGGGCTCCGGTCGGGCGGCAGCCCTTATGCCGCGCCGTTAAATGACGCACAATCAACTGCTGCAATTTTGGCATGGATTGCATATCCGGCGTAGCTTGAACGGGAGGCGAACAGGTGGGAGCGAAGGCAGAGGCGGCGGGTGGCCGTCTGACAACTCATGTGCTCGATACGGCATCCGGCAAGCCGGCGGCGGGACTTTCCATAGAGCTGTTTCGTGTCGAGGCGGGTGAGTGCATGCTGCTCAAGACCGTCGTCACCAACTCGGATGGCCGCTGCGACGC
Source organism: Aquamicrobium defluvii (assembly GCF_004363725.1). Taxonomy (GTDB): domain Bacteria; phylum Pseudomonadota; class Alphaproteobacteria; order Rhizobiales; family Rhizobiaceae; genus Mesorhizobium; species Mesorhizobium defluvii. The sequence goes on from NZ_SNZF01000023.1 coordinate 9,622, forward strand.
GCCGCTTCTGGCGGGAGAGGAATTCCGTACCGGCGAGTACGAACTGGTTTTCGCTGCCGGCGACTATCTGCGCGGGCAGGGCACGGCATTGCCGGAGCCCGCTTTCCTCGACATCGTGCCGATCCGGTTTGGCATGGCGGAACCGAAGCACTATCATGTGCCTTTACTGATATCGCCCTACGGATACTCCACCTATCGGGGGAGCTAAAGCGATGGCCGCAGCAATACGCCACGAGCTACGCTTCATTCTGAACGATCGCGATGTGGTGCTCACTTCGGTGGCGCCGGATCAGACGCTGCTCGACTGGCTGCGTCTGTCGCAGAACCTGCGCGGCACCAAGGAAGGCTGTGCCGAGGGCGACTGCGGGGCCTGCACGGTTCTGGTCGGCAAGCGGGTCGGCGGCGAACTGGTCTATGAGGGCGTCAACGCCTGCATCCGCTTCACGGGTTCGCTCGATTGCTGCCATGTCGTGACGGTCGAGCATCTGGCGCCGAACGAAGGGCGGCTGCATCCGGTGCAGCAGGCCATGGTGGATTTCCACGGCTCGCAATGCGGCTTCTGCACGCCGGGCTTCGTCATGTCGCTCTACGGGCTGTGGATGCGCTCGCCAGACCCCTCCGATTTCGAGATCGAGAAGGCGTTGCAGGGCAATCTTTGCCGCTGCACCGGCTATGAGGCCATCATCCGCTCCGCGCGCGCCATTTCCAGCTATGGCAGGGTGAGCGAGGACCCGCTGGCCAGTGAGCGCGCCTCGATCCTCGCGCGGCTGGCGCGGATGGATGACGGTTCCCGCGTCGAGGTCGGCGAGGGCGGTGGGCGCCTGATCGTGCCGGCCGATGTCGATGATCTTGCCGCGGTTCTGGAGGCGGAGCCGAAGGCGACCGTGGTGGCGGGCTCCACCGATGTCGGGCTCTGGGTCACCAAGATGATGCGCAACATCTCGCCGGCCGTCTTCATCGGCGGCGTGCGGGAACTGCGCTCCATGAGCGAGGAAAACGGCGTCGTCACCATCGGCGCCGGCGTCACCTACAGCGAGGCGTTCGACTATCTTTCGCGGCGTATCCCGGCACTTGGCGCTCTGGTGGCCCGCATCGGCGGCGAGCAGGTCCGCAACATGGGAACCATCGGCGGCAACATCGCCAACGGCTCGCCCATCGGCGACACGCCGCCGCCGCTGATTGCGCTTGGCAGCAGGCTCACCCTGCGCAAGGGCGCGGCGCAGCGCACCATCCCGCTGGAAGAGTTCTTCATTGCCTATGGCAAGCAGGACCGTCAGCCGGGCGAGTTCGTCGAGGCCGTTCATGTGCCGGTGCCGGGCGAAGGCATCCATTATGCGGTTCACAAGATTTCCAAGCGCCGCGAGGAAGACATCACCGCGACCCTGGGCGCATTCCATCTCGAACTTGCCGCCGACGGCACGGTGAAGGAAATCCGCATCGCCTATGGCGGCATGGCCGCGACGCCGAAACGGGCAAGCGCGGTCGAGGCCGCACTGACCGGAAAACCGTGGACGGAAGCGACGATCGAGGCGGCGATCCCTGCCTATGAGCAGGATTTCACACCGCTGACCGACATGCGCGCCACGGCGGAATATCGAATGCTGGCGGCGAAGAACCTGTTGCGCCGCTTCCATCTGGAAACATCCGGGGCAAAGGTTCCGGCGCGCGTATCGAGATATACCGTTGCGGCCTGAGTGGCCGCGAGGCGCGCAGAGCATTTCCAGCAAAAGTGCGAAGCGGTTTTGCGTCCGGGAATGCGAAAAAAATGCCTGGAGGGGTTTCGGCGATTTCGTCAAAACCGCTCCGGGCACCGCCAAGGGGGCGGGATCGATGAGGCAGGATCGATGACGAAGCACACAAGCAATCTCAAGGCCGAGAAGATCGTCGGCGGCGTCCATGCGTCGCCGCGCCATGATTCCGCGCACAAGCATGTCACCGGCACGGCGGTCTATATCGACGACATCGTGGAACCTTTCGGCACCCTGCACGCCGGGCTTGGCCTCGCCAACGTCGCCCATGGCACCATCCGCTCGATGGATCTGTCCGCCGTGCGGGCGGCTCCCGGCGTTGTCGATGTGCTGACGGCGAGCGACATACCCGGCGTCAACGAGATTTCGCCGAGCGGCATGAACGACGACCCGGTGCTTGCCGATGGCAAGGTCGAATTCCATGGCCAGCCGATCTTCTGCGTCATCGCCGAGACGCGCGAACAGGCGCGCCGCGCCGCGAGGCTGGCGAAGATCGAATATGAGGAACTGCCGGCGGTCATCGACATCTGGGATGTCGATGTCGAAACCCACAGGCAGGTGACCACACCGCTGACCTTGAAGCGCGGCGACGCGGCCGCAGCGCTTGCCAGCGCGCCGCGCCGGGTGAAGGGTCGCATGCGTCTCGGCGGGCAGGACCATTTCTATCTCGAGGGCCAGGTGTCGCTGGCCATTCCGGGCGAGGACGAGGACGTTCTCGTCTACTGCTCGACGCAGGGGCCGAGCGAAACCCAGCACATGGTCGCCCATGCGCTGGGGGTTCCCAGCCATTCGGTCGCCATCGAGGTGCGCCGCATGGGTGGCGGTTTCGGCGGCAAGGAAACGCAGGCCAACCAGTGCGCGGCGCTGGCGGCAATCGCCGCCAAGAAGCTGAAGCGCGCGGTCAAGCTGCGCCTCGACCGCGACGAGGACATGCTTGCTACCGGCAAGCGGCACGATTTCGCCATCGACTACGATGTCGGCTTCGACGAAGAGGGCCGCATCCTCGGCGTTGACTACACCTTCGCGCTGCGCGCGGGTTTCTCGGCAGACCTGTCCGGACCGGTAGGCGACCGGGCCCTGTTCCACTGCGACAACGCCTATTTCTTCCCGCATGTGCACGCGAAGTCGGCGCCGCTCTACACCAACACCGTGTCGAACACGGCCTTCCGTGGCTTCGGCGGGCCGCAGGGCATGGTGGGCGCCGAACGCGTCATCGACGAGGTGGCATTCGCCGTCGGCAAGGACCCGCTGGAAATCCGCAAGCTGAATTTCTACGATGCGATGGGCGTGGATGGCGAGCGCAATATCACGCCCTATCACCAGAAGGTCGAGGACTGCATCATCCAGCGCATCGTCGCCGAACTGGAAGAGAGCGCCGACTATGCCGGACGGCGCAAGGCGATTGCCGAGTTCAATGCCGGCAGTCCGGTGGTCAAGCGCGGGCTGGCGCTGACGCCGGTGAAATTCGGCATCTCCTTCACCAAGACCGAGTCCAACCAGGCCGGCGCGCTGGTGCATGTCTACACCGACGGTTCGGTGCACATGAACCACGGCGGCACCGAGATGGGGCAGGGCCTCCATCTGAAGGTCGCGCAGGTTGTCGCGGAAGAATTCCAGATCGACCTCGATCGGGTGAAGATCACCGCCACCACCACGGCCAAGGTGCCCAACACCTCGCCCACCGCCGCCTCGTCCGGCGCCGACCTGAACGGCATGGCGGCGCAGGATGCGGCGCGCCAGATCAAGGATCGCCTGATCGATTTCGCCGCCGAAACGCATCAGATCCCGCGCGATCAGGTGGTGTTCCTGCCCAACCGGGTGCGGGTGGGCAACGAGGAGATTGCCTTCAACGAACTGGTCAGGCAGGCCTACATGAACCGCATCCAGCTTTCGGCTGCGGGTTTCTACAAGACCCCGAAAATCCACTGGGACCGCGCCAAAGGGCGTGGCCACGCTTTCTACTACTACGCCTATGGCGCTGCCTGTTCGGAAGTCTCGGTCGACACCCTGACCGGCGAGTATGTCGTCGAGCGCACCGACATCCTGCACGATACCGGCCGCTCGCTGAACAGGGCCATCGACATCGGACAGGTCGAGGGCGGCTTCATTCAGGGCATGGGCTGGCTGACCACCGAGGAATTGTGGTGGGATGACAAGGGCCGCCTGCGCACCCATGCGCCTTCCACCTACAAGATACCGCTGGCATCGGACCGGCCGAAGATCTTCAACGTGGCGCTGACCAACTGGTCGGAGGCTTATGAGCCGACCATTCATCGCTCCAAGGCCGTGGGTGAGCCGCCGCTGCCGCTGGGGCTTGCGGTGCTGCATGCATTGTCGGATGCCGTTGCCAGCGTTGCGGATCACCGGATCTGTCCGCGCCTCGATGCGCCGGCCACGCCGGAACGGGTGCTGATGGCCGTGGAGCGGCTGAAGGCGCAGGTCGCGAAGTAGCGCTGGCCGGGTTGGGAGCCTATCTTATGGGCATGAAGGATTTGTCCGTTTGCAGAGCCGGGAAATGTGCGGAGGCATGAAGTGGCCTCGACCGTTCACAGTCTGAAGTCCTTTCTCGCGGGCGCGGGCAGGTTCGCGCTGGTCAGGGTGGCCGGAACCAAAGGCTCCACGCCGCGCGAGACCGGCGCGTGGATGCTGGTGTCGACCCTGACCACTTATGGCACCATCGGTGGCGGCCAGCTCGAATATATGGCCATCGACAAGGCCCGGCAGGTTCTCGGCAAATCCGGCGATGCGCCAACCATGCTCGACGTGCCGCTGGGACCGGAAATCGGCCAGTGCTGCGGCGGGCGGGTCGAGGTCGAGATCAGGCTTGGCGATGACGGGCTGGCCTCCGGCCTGATCCGCGAGGCCGAGCGGGAGGAGGCGATGCTGCCCCATTTCTATATTTTCGGTGGCGGCCATGTCGGCAAGGCGATTGCGGCTGCTGTCGCCCTGCTGCCCGTGCATGCCATCGTCGTGGAAACCCGCGCCAGCGAGCTGGAAGGCATTGTGTCCGGCGTGGAGACGATGCTGACGCCCATGCCGGAGGAGGCTGTGCGTGCAGCGCCGGCCGGATCGGCCTTCGCCATCCTGACCCACGATCATGCGCTGGACTTCCTGATCGTCGCCGAAGCTTTGAAGCGGCGCGATGCGGCCTATGTCGGCATGATCGGCTCGAAAACCAAGAAGGCCACGTTCCGAAGCTGGTTTCTGAAGGTTGCCGATGGCACGGAAGAAGAGTTTTCGCATCTCGTCTCGCCCATCGGTGGCGAGGCGGTGCGCGACAAGCGACCGGCGGTGATCGCGGCCCTTGCAGCCGCGGAGATCATGTCCGCGCTGACCCTGCATGAAGGGGCGGCTCAGGCGTCCTGCCGGAAGGCCGCGAACGGCCTCCCGGCAAGGCATGGATAAGGCTATTCCTTTTCCTGCGTGTGAGCTTCCAGGAACCACAGGAACTTGTCGAGCGAGCGCGAATAGGCGGTGAAGATATCCGCGGTATCGGCATCGCCGGCCTCGTCCGTCTCGTCGATTGCCTCGCGTACACTCTTCGCTGCGGTCGCATAGGCGTCGATCAGTGCGGCAAGATGGTCCTTGGTCTTGTGAATGTCGGTGGGGTAGGGGGCCAGCTTCGTGTCCTTCGCCACAACCTGCGATGTGCCGTAAGCGGTGCCGCCGAGCTGCACGGCGCGTTCAGCGATCGTGTCGACATGGCCATCCAGTTCGGTGCGGAACGTGTCGAGCATTTCATGAATGGCAATGAACTGCGGACCCTTCACGTTCCAGTGCGCCTGTTTGGTGATCAGCGCCAGATCGATGGCGTCTGCCAGCCGTGCGTTCAGCACCTCTATGGAGGAGGCGCGCGTGTTCGACTTCAGATCGTTGCGGGTCTGGATCATTGCCATTGGACTTTCCCTTCCATGATTGATCGATGGGGCGCGGCAAGACCGCGCCACCTCGCCCAACAATGTGTGGCCCCGTGATCGGTTCCTCAAGCTGCCTGCGGCTATTTGGCAGCGATATTCGCCGGCCGGCGCTCCAGCGCCTCGCGAATGAGCCGCTGGCAGCGTTCCGCCATGAAGTCGAGCAGCAACCGTACTTTCGGATCCTGCAGCTTCTTGTGCGGATAAACCGCGGCAAGCTGAACCGGGGTAGGCGGCGTCTGTGCGAGGATGACGCGCAGACGCCCCTCGCGCAGATAGGGTTCGACCTCGAAACGCGGCTTGTTGACGATGCCCCGTCCACCGAGCGCCCATTCCGTCAGCACATCGCCGTCGTCGCTGTCATAAGGACCGCGAAACTCGAATTTCTGCGGACCTGAAGGCGTCTGCAATATCCAGTAGAACTCGCGCGAGCCCGGATAGCGCAACATCAGGCAATCGTGCTTCTTCTCGATGAGCTCGCTGATGCTGACCGGTTCTCCGCGCCGTTCCAGATAGGCCGGCGAGGCAACCAGAACCCGCTCGCATTCCATGATGCCGCGCAGGCGCAGCGACGAATCCTCGATGACACCCAGGCGGAACGCGACGTCGATGCCCTCCTTCAGGATATCGACATTGTGGTCGGAGAGGCGAAGGCGCACCTCGATGTCGGGATATTTGTCGTGGAACTCCGGAATGCCTGAAGCGATGAGGCGGCGTCCGAGCCCCAGCGGCGCGGTAACGCGGATGGTGCCGCGCGGCTGGCCGGAAAGAGCGGTAACGGCGGCTTCCGCTTGGGCGACGGCGTCGAGAATCTGCTTCGCGCCGGTGTAGAAAACGGTTCCCTGCTCGGTAGGCATCAATTGCCGTGTGGTGCGGTTGAACAGCCTCACGCCGAGGTGCTTTTCCAGCTCCTTGATCCGGTTGGACGCGACGGCAGGGGAAATGCGCATGTCGCGGCCGGCGGCCGACAGGTTTCCCAGTTCGACGACACGGACGAAGACGGCAATATTGTCGAGATAGGCCATGCGGATTTCGTGGCTTTCATGAAGCTGCGTGCGGCGACGATAGTATTTTCCAATTTTTTTTGAAAGTCCTCGTGCCATTGCCCCCTTTTCGTTCAGGAGGCAGTCCGTAAAGTCGTTCTCTGCCGAACAGGGGTGGAGCATGCTGGATTTCGCGATTTTCTGGGACTGGTTGTCGTTTGCCGTGCGGTGGCTGCACGTCATTACGGCCATCGCATGGATCGGTTCGTCCTTTTACTTCGTGGCCCTCGACCTTGGGCTGCGGCAACGGCCCGGCCTGCCCGAAGGCGCCTTTGGCGAGGAATGGCAGGTTCATGGCGGCGGTTTCTACCATATCCAGAAATATCTGGTGGCCCCGGCCGCCATGCCGGAGCATCTGACCTGGTTCAAATGGGAGAGCTATGCCACCTGGCTGTCGGGTTTCGCGCTGCTGTGCATCGTCTATTATGCGGGTGCGGACCTCTTCCTGATCGATCCCAGCGTGCTCGACGTTTCCGTGCCGGTCGGCATCGGCATTTCGCTGGCCACGATCGGCGTCGGCTGGCTGTTCTACGACAATCTGTGCAAGTTCTCGCTCGGCAAGAGCGACACCGGCCTGATGATCGTGCTTTACGTCATCCTGGTGTTCATCGCCTGGGGGCTGACCCATCTGTTCACCGGCCGCGCCGCTTTCCTGCATCTGGGCGCGATTACCGCGACGATCATGTCGGCCAACGTCTTCATGGTCATCATTCCCAACCAGAAGATCCTGGTGGCCGACCTGATCGCCGGCCGCAAGCCGGACCCCAAATATGGCAAGATCGCCAAGCAGCGGTCGGTTCACAACAACTACCTGACCCTGCCCGTCCTGTTCCTGATGCTGTCGAACCACTACCCGCTGGCGTTCGGCACCCAGTACAACTGGGTCATCGCCTCGCTGGTGTTCCTGATCGGCGTGCTGATCCGCCACTATTTCAACACCGGCCATGCCCGCAAGGGCAACCCGACCTGGACCTGGCTGGTGGCGGCGATCCTGTTCGTCATCATCATCTGGCTGTCCACCGTGCCGAAGGTGCTGACCGGCGAGCCGAAGGCTGCTTCCGCCACCGGCGAAGTCTATGTCGCCTCCACGCATTTTCCCGCCGTGCGCGACACCGTGATGGGGCGTTGCGCCATGTGCCACTCCGCCGAGCCGTTCTATGACGGCATCTATCATGCGCCCAAGGGCGTGGTGCTGGACAGCGACGATGCCATCGCTTCCCACGCTCGCGAAATCTACCTTCAGGCCGGCCGCAGCCATGCCATGCCGCCGGCCAACGTCACCCAGATGACGGATCGCGAGCGCCAGTTGCTCATTGCCTGGTTCGAAGACGGGCGCGAATGATGTAAGCCTTCCGGCGGGCCGACGCGCCGGATCGTCCTCAGCCAAAAAGCGAAGGATCTGCCTTGACCGAAACTCTTTTGCGTGGCCGTACGCTCACCTTCCTGCGCTGGCCCGAAGCGATCGACGATCATGGAGCGTGGCGCTATGAGGAAGACGGCGGCCTCTTGATGAAGGACGGCAAGATCGTCGCCGCCGGCGCCTATGCCGATGTCGCCCCGAAAGCCGCGGACGATGCGGCGAGGGTCGACCACCGCCCGCACCTGCTGATGCCGGGCTTCATCGACGCACATGCCCATTTCCCGCAGATGCAGGTCATCGCCTCCTATGGCGCGGAACTGCTGGAGTGGCTCAACACATATACCTTCCCGGAAGAAACGAAGTTCCTGAACGCCCAGCACGGCCGCCGCATCGCGCGCCTGTTCCTCGACGAGGTGATCCGCCACGGCACCACCACGGTCGCCGCCTATTGCTCGGTGCACAAGGAGTCGGCGCAAGCCTTCTTCGCCGAGTCGCACGACCGCGACATGCTCAACATCGCCGGCAAGGTGATGATGGACCGCAATGCGCCGGACGGTCTCACCGACACGCCGCAATCCGGCTACGACGACTCGAAGGCGCTGATCGCAGAATGGCACGGCAAGGGCCGCCAGCATTATGCCATCACGCCGCGCTTCGCCATCACCTCGACCCCCCGGCAGATGGATATGGCCGGCGCACTGGCGAAGGAATTTCCCGATCTGCACATCCAGACGCATCTGTCGGAAAACCATGCCGAGATCGCCTATACCTGCGAGCTCTATCCGCAGGCGAGAGACTACACGGACGTCTATGCGCATTACGGCCTGCTGGGATCGCGCACGCTGCTCGGCCACTCCATCCATCTGTCCGAACGCGAGGCGGACGCCCTTTCCGACACCGGCTCGGTGGCGGTTTTCTGCCCCACCTCCAACCTCTTCCTCGGCTCCGGCCTGTTCGACTACCAGCGCTATCGTCGGCGCGAAAAACCCTTGCGCATCGCGGCGGCCACGGATGTCGGCGGCGGCACCAACTATTCCATGCTGCGCACCATGGACGAGGGCTACAAGGTGATCGCCTTGCAGGGCGAGAAGCTGAACCCGTTCCAGTCCTTCTGGCAGATCACGCGCGGTAACGCCGAAGCCCTCTCTGTAGCCGGTCGCGTCGGCACGCTGGAGGAAGGCACCGATGCCGATATCGTCGTGCTGGACAGCCGTGCAACTTCCGTCATGGAACTGCGCATGGAGACGGTGACGTCCCTCGCCGAGGAACTGTTCCTGTTGCAGACATTGGGCGACGACCGCGCCGTGCGGGAAGTGTATGTCGCCGGCAAACCGGCAAAGAGCGTCATTGCCGGATAACGCAGTGTCATGCGGCTTGACCGCGCAAGTGCGGCCATACAAAGAAATTCCATAATTGGGGAAGGAGCCTTTGACCGTGGACCCGAAGCCGTTTCTTGCGTCGATCTTTGAGGCGGCTGTTGCCGCTGCCGATCCGGAGAGGGCGATCCGCGATCGCCTGCCTGAGCGGCCCAAAGGGCGCACCGTCGTCATCGGCGCCGGCAAGGGCGCGGCGCAGATGGCGGCCGCCTTCGAAAAGGTATGGGACGGGCCTGTCGAGGGACTTGTCGTCACCCGCTACGGTTATGGCGCGCCGACCAAGCGCATCGAGGTGATCGAGGCTGCCCATCCTGTGCCTGACGATGCCGGGCTCGAAGCCGGACAACGCCTGTTGCGGCTGGTGGAGGGGTTGAATGAAGACGATCTCGTCGTGGCGCTGGTCTGCGGCGGTGGCTCGGCCCTGCTGCCGGCTCCCGCCGGTTCGCTGACGCTGGCGGATGAAATCGCCGTCAACGAGGCGCTGCTCGCATCAGGAGCGCCGATCTCGGTCATGAACGCCATCCGCAAGCATGTCTCCGCCATCAAGGGCGGCAGGCTGGCGGCGGCGGCCTGGCCGGCGCGTGTGGTGTCGCTGATCGTGTCGGACATTCCAGGCGACAATCCGGCGCTGGTGGCGTCCGGCCCTACGGTGCCTGACGCAGCCAGCCGTGCCGATGCGCTGAAGGCTGTCCAAACCTACGGCATCGAGCTGCCGGAACGTGTGATGGCGCATCTCAACTCGCCGGAAGCCGACGCGCCGCGCCCCGACGATGAGCGCTTCGTCCGCAACGAGGTGAAGCTGATCGCCTCTGCCGCCGTTTCGCTGGAGGCTGCCGTGGCGGAGGCGAAAAGGCAGGGCGTCGAGGCCGTCATCCTGTCCGATTCCATCGAGGGCGAGGCGCGCGAGGTGGGGTCGGTCCATGCCGCGATAGCCCGCGAGATCGCCACCCGTAACCGGCCTTTCCGGAAGCCCGTGCTGCTGCTGTCAGGTGGCGAAACGACAGTGACGCTGCGGGCCAAAGGCAAGGGCGGCCGCAACACCGAATTCCTGCTGTCCTTCGCGCTCGGCATCGACGGCGTCGACGGCATCCATGCGCTGGCGGCCGACACCGACGGCATCGACGGTTCCGAGGACAATGCCGGCGCTTTCTGCGATGGCGAAACCGTGCGCCGCATGCGGGCCTCCGGTGTCGATGCGCGCGCCATGCTGGCAGCCAACAATGCGTGGACGGCCTTCGATGCGGTGGACAACCTGTTCGTTCCGGGGCCGACCGGAACGAATGTCAACGACCTGCGCGCCATTCTGGTGCGCTGAAGCTTTATGTAAGTTTTTGCTTACATATTCTGCCTACACCTCATGCAGATAGAGGTGGTAGTCCAGTTCGCTCACCGTGCGTGCGACCCGGAAATATTCGGCCTGCTTTATGGCGGTGAAGGTGTTGTGCAGGTCAGGTCCCAGCGCCTCGCGCAGGAACGCAGATGCAGTTGCCGCATCGATCGCTGCCCGCCAGTCCGCCGGCATGGCGCTGTCGCAGCTGTCGGCCTCATAGCCGTTGCCGGTCGTCTCCGGGCCGGGGTCCAGTTCCTCGTCGATGCCCCTGGCGATGCCGGCCAGCACCGTAGCTGCAACCAGATAGGGATTGGCATCGACGCCGGACGGGCGATGCTCGATGCGCCGGTTCTTCGCGTCTCCGGCCGGCACGCGCAGCGCCACCGAGCGGTTGTTGACGCCCCATGTCGGCGCCACCGGAGCATAGGATTGCGAGACGAAGCGCCGCCACGAATTGGCGTGCGGGGCGAAAACCAGCATGGATTCGGCCATGGTGGCGGCAAGCCCGCCCAACGCATGAAGCAGCAGCGGCGACCATGTTTCGCCCGGCTTTTCGGTGAAGGCGTTCTGCTCCTCGCGGTCGAGCAGGGAAACATGCAGGTGCATGCCGGAGCCGGCATATTGCTCGATGGGCTTGGCCATGAAGCACGCGGTAACGCCATGGCGGCGCGCCTGCGTCCGCACGATTCGCTTCAGCATCACCAGATCGTCGGCGGCGCGCAATATATCCTTGCGGTAGTTAAGCGTAAGCTCGTACTGACCGGGTGCGTATTCCGAGATCACCGTCTCGGCCGGAATGCCCTGTTCCTTCGCAGCCGCATAGATGTCGGAGAACAGCGGCTCCATGCCGTGGAGGTGATCGACGGAATAGACTTCCGTCTTGGCCGAGCGCCGCCCGTCCAGCACCGCGCCGGCCGGCTGTACCTTGCCCTCGGCATCGCGCTCATTGGCGAGCAGGAAGAATTCCAGCTCGAAGGCGCCGGCCGGATGCAGGCCTTTTTCGGCCAGCTTTGCTACCTGTCGTGCCAGCGCGTGGCGTGGATCCGAGCTCATCGGCGCGCCGTCGAGGTGGTACATGGCCATCAGCACCTGCCCGCGCGCCGGGCTGGTGCCGTAAAGCGGCACCAATGTTCCCGGGACAGGCCACGCACGCAGGTCGCCGTCGCCCGAATCCCAGATCAGCCCGGTTTCGTGAACGTCCTCGCCGGTGATGTCGAGGCCGAGGATCGAGATCGGCATGTGCCTGCCGCCTGTGTACAGGCCCAACAGCTCATGACGGCGGATGATCTTGCCGCGCCCGACGCCATTGGCGTCGGTCAGCACGATGTCGAAGGCTTCGATCTCCGGATGGACGTCCAGAAAAGCCTGGGCTTCGCCGGGCGTCGAGCCCGAGGGGGAGGTCATGATGGGTATCTCCGGAAAGGAATGCCGATTTGCCGATACGGGTAATCGACGCAAGCGTGATGATCAATCGGTGAGCCGTTTCACGACATCGCCGAAGGCACGGATCAGCCGGTCCACCTGCGCGGGCCTCGTGGCAGGGGAAATCAGCATCATGTTGTGGAAGGGGGCGATCAGCACGCCACGGTTGACCAGCGCGACATGCAGCGCCGCTTCCAGTTCCGGCGCATGGGCGGCTTCCGCCTCGCCGCCATTTTTCAAAGGCCCCGGCGCGCAGATGAACTCGACCCGCGCGCCGGCCCGCGCGACATGCCAGGGCAGGCGATAGCGGTCGATGACGGCGGTGAGCCCGGCGTCGAGACGCCGCGCCAGATGCTCCATATGCGCGTAGTTTTCCGCCGTCATTACCTCTTCGAGCGTGGCGCGCATGGCTGCGAATTGAAGCGGATTGGCGGACAGGGTGGTGCCCATGCCGGAATAGCCGGGTTCATGGGTGCGCCGATAATCGGCGTAGCGCGAGGCGACATCCTCGCTCATCCCCCACACGCTGGCCGGCACGCCCCCGGCCACCGGCTTGCCGAGCACGAACAGGTCCGGCTCCAGCCCGAAGGCGCGCGTGTAGCCGCCGGGGCCGGTCGAGATGGTGTGCGTCTCGTCGATCAGGAGCAGCGTGCCGGCATCGCGGGTCAGGCGGCGCAGCGCCGCGTGGAAGTCCGGATCGGGCAGGACCATGCAGGAATTGGTCAGCACCGGCTCGGTGATGACGCAGGCCACGTCCCGGCCGGCAAGCGCGGCCCCGAGGGCCGCAATGTCGTTGAACTCCACGATCTTCGCCGTGCGTGTCAGGTCGCGGAATTCACCGGCCAGTCCCGGTCTGTTGATCGGCTTTCCGTCCTTCAGCCGCACCATCGTCTCGTCCACCGAGCCGTGATAGCAGCCATTGAAGACAAGGATCTTTTCGCGCCCCGTCACCGCCCGCGCGATGCGCAGCGCGAATCGGTTGGCATCGGTGGCCGTGGTGGCGATCTGCCAGAAAGGCAGGCCGAATTTCTCCTGCAACAGCGGACCTGTGGCCATCGCCTCTTCCGAGGGCAGCATGTAGGTGAGGCCGCGCCCCGCCTGCCTGCGGATGGCGCGCGCCACCGGTGGCGGCGAATGGCCGAACATCGAGCCGGTATCGCCAAGGCAGAAATCGTCCAGCCGGTTGCCGTCGATGTCGGTGATGGTGGCCCCGCGCGCCTGATCGACCAGTATGGGGAAGGGCGTCGGCCAGTCCTTCATCCAGTGCATAGGCACGCCGTCGAGGAAGCCGGCAATACCGTTGCCCAGCCTCGCGGCGGTTTTGGGCCGGGCCTCGCGAAACGCCTTCGCCTCCCTCTCACGCACAGCTCCTATGCGCTCCTGCCCGATCCCGCCCTGCGCCTGTCCGCTGCCCGCCATGTCCTGTCCGCTACAAAAGAACCGGCGTCACTATATAGGGGCGTTTAGGCACGGCAACTGGCCGCGCGGCGAATCTCCATTGGCTCAGCGCGGGCTTGACCCGTTGCCTGCGATGTCGATCATGCGGCGTTTCAGGAGCAGGTCGCGATGCGTGCAATCATCTGGTTCTTCCCGGCAATGCTGGCATCCGGCCCGGTTGCGGCTTCGGGCGGATTTTCGTGCAGCGCCGAAGGCAAAGCGGTGTCGATCGAGGTGAGCGGCGGCGTCACCCACGGCATGGGCAGTCCAGTGTTCAGCCTTCAGGGCGCAATCGAAATCCGTGACGATGTCGTGGCGGAAGATCTGCGCAAGGTGGGCTTCGAGCGCGGGCATCTGGCGCAGTACTGGCTGGACGGCTCCGAATTGCGGCTGGTGCTCTATCGCGAACGGGAAGGCGACCGGCCGCACGGCTATGCCGAACTCACCATGAAGACGGTGGCGGGTGAGGCTGGAACCTTTGCGGGCGGCTATGCGCTCGAAGTGTTCGATATGACCGGGGCAACCGGCGGTGAGGGGAAAACCGCTATCTTCGAGGGCAAGGTGTCCTGTTCCGTTGAGTGAAATCCGGCTCTCTTAACCGGCCCGGTCCTTTCAGCCTGCAATGTCGATGACGCCGCAATCGCCAGCAGCGCTGCCGAACGCGATGCGGCGCTCTTCGCTGTCCCATGCCATGGAGGTGATCGCTCCCTTGCCAGGGCGGCGCAGAAGCACCTCCTTGCCGTCGGCGAAACGTGCTGCCAGCACCATGCCATCGTCATAGCCGATGGCTGCGACATCCTGGCTGGGGTGGCAGCTTACACATGTGACCATGGCGTTGCCGCGTGTGCCGAGCTCCAGCGGCGCCTTGCCCATCGGCCCGTCCTTGCCCTGAAAGGGCCAGACGATGGCCGCCGGCGCACCCGAGCTGGCCAGCCAGCGGCCCTTCGGCGACCACGAAAGGCTCTTTACCTTGGCCGGATAGCCGGTCATGCGCATATGCTTGCCATCGGCCAGCTTCCAGCCGTGCAGGGCGTTTTCCTGCATGGTGGTGACGAGGAAATTGCCGTCCGGCGAGAAGGCGATGCCGGTATGCGCGCCCGCCCATTCCAACTCGACAGGCTTGCCCTCGGTGGCGGCGAAATGCAGGGTCGCGCCATTGTAGCGGGCAACGCCGATGCGCATGCCCTTGGGCGCGAAGGCGATGCCTTCCACCGAGCGCGGATGGGTGAATTCCTTAACCTTGCCGTCCGCGAACCGCACGAAGGCGGTGCGCCCGGAAGCGTAGGCGATCGCGCCTTGCGGGCCTGCGGCGACGCTGGTGATCCATTTGCGGCCGGCCTCGGCCAGTTGCTCCACCGCGCCGCCCGCTTGAACCGCGAACACCTTGCCGTCCTCGCCGCCGGTGATCAGCCGGTCGTTGGCGCTATCGTGGAAGGCGCACAGCAGCCCGTCATTGGCCTGTTCGGTCTTGTGGCCGTGATCCAGCCGGTGGATGGAGCCGTCGGCGAGCGCGAAATGTGGAACGTCATCGAGAAATACAGCGGCCACGCAATGGCCTTCGAGATCGAGCGGGGCGACTGTCGGCATGTCCGGATCACGCCGCCTGACACGCTTCGAAGCTCTTCCTTAGCCGGTCGGCGTCGAGCTCGCGGCCGATGAACACGAGCCGGCTCTCGTGCTTTTCGTTGTCCTTCCAGGCGCGCTGGTGGTCGCCCTCGATGATCATGTGGACGCCCTGGATGACGTAGCGTTCCGGGTCGTCCCTGAAGGCGACGATGCCCTTGAGGCGCAGGATGTTCGGGCCTTCCATCTGCGTGATCTTCTCGATCCACGGGAAGAACTTCTTCGGGTCCATCTCGCCGCCGCGCAGCGATACGGACTGCACTGTCACATCATGTATCGGGGATGCGTGGTCGTGCCCGTGATGGTCATGATGGTGGTGATCGTGCCCGTCATGATGGTGGTGATGATCGTGATCGCAGCCGGGGCCGCAGACATGATCATGGTCGTGATCGTGCGCTTCGAGGAAGTGCGGGTCGTTTTCCAGCGCGCGCTTCAGGTCGAAGGCGCCGCGGTTCAGAACTTCGGCCAGATCGACACCGGAGCGCTGGGTGCGGTGGATCTTCGCGGCCGGATTGATGGCGCGCACCGTGGCTTCCACCGCGCGCAGCTCGTCCTCGGAAACGAGGTCGGTCTTGTTGAGCACGATGACGTCGGCGAAGGCGATCTGGTCCTCGGCTTCCCTGGAGTCCTTGAGGCGAAGCGGCAGGTGCTTGGCGTCGACCAGCGCCACCACGGCGTCCAGCTTGGTTTTGGAGCGCACGTCGTCGTCCATGAAGAAGGTCTGCGCCACCGGCGCGGGGTCTGCGAGGCCGGTGGTCTCGACCACGATGGCGTCGAAGCGGCCGGGGCGGCGCATCAGACCCTCGACCACGCGGATCAGGTCGCCGCGCACCGTGCAGCACACGCAGCCATTGTTCATCTCGTAGATTTCCTCGTCGGATTCCACGATGAGGTCGTTGTCGATGCCGATCTCGCCGAACTCGTTGACGATGACGGCGTAGCGCTTGCCGTGGTTTTCCGACAGGATGCGATTGAGCAGGGTGGTCTTGCCGGAGCCGAGATAGCCGGTCAGCACGGTGACGGGGATTTGCGCCCCGCTTTCACCTGCTCCGGTCTCGCTGGATCGTGTGTCGCTCATCTGAGTGTCGCTCATGGGAACCTCGAAATGGATATGCGCTCCATATAGGACGTGGCCGCCGCGATTGCACGGGTCAAAAACGGGCATCTGCGGACGGGTGTCGACCCGGATTGTTTGTCATCTAACTGAAATAAACATCTGTCATTAGCCGTTGCATGCGCCGCGAAACTTGCCGGCAAAGCTGTTTGCGGCACGCATGTTTGGAAGCGCGATTGCCAACCGGTTCGTGTCGGGCCATGGTTGCGGCGCGTATGCAGTCGAGAGGACGATATGGCCAAGGCTGACAGAACGGCTACGATGAACCGCCTGCATTCGGCCGCGCGGCTTGCGCGCACCGCGCTTGCCGCGCGTCTGCTGGAGCACGGTTTCTACGCCGGGCAGGACCAGATCATGCTGGCGCTGGATCGCGATGACGGCCAGACCCCCGGCGCTCTGGCCGACCGGCTGGGCGTACGTCCGCCCACCATCACCAAGACGATCAACCGCCTCCAGGCGCAGGGATTTCTGGAAAAGCGAACCTCGAATTCCGATGCCAGACAGGCGCATATCTTCCTCACCGATGCAGGCCGCGAAATGATCGTGGCCATTGAGAAATCGGTCAAGAAGACCGAAAAGCAGGCGCTCAAGGGCCTCGACAAGAAAGACCAGAAGGCTCTGGCGAAGCTCCTGGCCCGTATCGAGGCCAATCTGACCAACGAGGAAATCGTCTTCACCGACGACGAGCCCGAGACGGAAGCCGAGACGAAGACGGAAGGCAAGAATGCCCCGAAAGCCGAGGACGAGGCGATCGCCGGGGCGGATGCCTGAATACGGCAGCTCCCAAAGGTGTTGAGGCCAGCGCCATCTTCGTGACAGGCCAGCCGCATTAGCACTTGCGGAGCGGCCCGGACTGGCCCAAAGCTCGCAAGACAAGTTCAGCGATCCGGCTTTGGCGTGAGTTCCCCCAGTCGTTCACAAGACAGCGCGGCCCCCGCCGCGGCTATCCTCTACATGGGCGCCGCCTATGTCCTGTTCACCTTTCTCGACTCGTCGAGCAAATACCTGGTGCTTGCCGGCATTGCGCCGATGTTCATCGCATGGATGCGCTTTGCAGGCCATGTCGTGCTCGTTGCCGGCCTGTTCAGAAGCTGGCGCGATCCTTCGCGCTTCCGCGCCGCAAGCCTGACCGCCCATGTCGTACGCGGGGCCTTGCTGTCGGGCTCCACCATCTTCAACATACTTGCGCTGCGCTACCTGCAACTGGCCGAGACGACCTCGATCTATTTCTTCGGGCCCATGGTCATCGCGGCGCTTGCCGGACCTTTGTTGGGCGAATGGGCGGGCTGGCGGCGCTGGCTGGCCATCCTTGCCGGTTTCGCCGGTGTTCTGGTCATCACCCGGCCGGGGGTGGGGGTGTTCGGCATCGGCCATGTGTTCGCCCTCTGTTCGATGTTGTCGAACTCGATCTATGTGATCATGACCCGGCGCATGTCGGCCACCGAAACCCCGGAAAGCCTGATCTTCTATTCAGCCCTTGCACCGATGATCCTGCTGACGCCGGCGCTGTTCTACATAGGATGGCCATCGCCGGGCTCTCCCTTTCAGTGGTTCATCCTGCTGTTGCTTGGCCTGTTCGGCGGTCTCGGCCACTGGTGTCTGATCCAGGCCTACCGACAGGCGACCACCACGGCGCTCGCGCCCTATCCCTATATGCAGATGGTGTGGATGATCCTTGCCGGATGGCTGATCTTCGGCCAGCTTCCCGACGGCTGGACCCTTGTCGGAGCCGCGATCATCGTGGCAAGCGGCCTCTATATAGTGCACCGGGAGCACCGGTTGCGCGTGCGGAACCGGGCGATTCCCGACGCCGAAGCCGAGGCCGTGGCGAAAAAGCTTTGACTTGGCCGGCAACGATGGCATAAGCCGCATTTAAAAAATTTAAATGATGCGGGGAGCAGTAGCGCTGGCTCAGAAGGTCAAGCTTTCCACGATCGCTGATGCGCTTGGCGTGTCGACGGCAACGGTGTCGCTCGCACTTCGCGACAGTCCGCTGGTGGCCGGATCGACCCGTGAACGCATCAAGGAACATGCGCGCGAGATCGGCTATATCTACAATAGGCGCGCGGCGTCGCTGCGCACCTCCCGCTCGGGCATCGTGGGCGTCGTCGTCCACGACATCATGAATCCGTTCTATGCGGAAATCCTGCGCTCCATCGAACATGAGCTGGATCGTTCGCGCCAGACCTTCCTGCTGTCCAATCACTACGACAAGCTCGACAAGCAGCGCACCTTCATCGACACGCTGCTGCAACTCGGCGCCGACGGCGTGATCATGTCTCCCGCCATCGATACGCCTGCAAGCGACATCCGCATGGCCGAGGATAACGGCCTGCCGGCGGTTCTGATCGCCCGCGATGTCGAGGGCGCGCATGTGCCGGTGTTCCGCGGCGACGACGCCTATGGCACCGCGCTCGCCACCAACCATCTGATCTCGCTCGGCCACCGGCGCATCGCCATGGTCGGCGGCACGGACCAGACTTCGACAGGGCGCGACCGCTATCAGGGCTATCTGCGCGCCATGCGGGAGGCCGGGCTCGAAGTCCAGCCTTCATGGCGCATAGCCGGCCCGCGCACCAAGCAGGGGGGCTTCGAGGCGGCGAACCAGTTGCTGGCGCTGAAGGACAAGCCGACTGCCGCCTGCTGCTGGAACGACCTCGTCGCCATCGGTCTCATGAACGGCATTGCACGTGCGGGGCTGACGCCCGGCGTGGACATTTCCGTGACCGGCTACGACGATCTGGAGGAAGCGGCCATCGCAACGCCCGCCCTCACCACCGTCTGGAACGGCCAGCGCGAGGTCGGCCGGCGCGCGGCCAGCGCGCTGCTCGACAAGCTCAACGGTCAGACCGTCGGCCAGACCCAGGAACTGATCAGGCCGGAACTGCATGTGCGCCAGTCGACCGGCCGTCCCGTGGAGCGTTAAGTTCATGACCGCAGCCGCCGCGCCTGTAACCGTTCTCGTTTCGGGACAGGTGCACGACCACGTCGTGAAGCGCATCGCAGATGCATTCCGGCTGATCCACATCGACCGCCCCGACCCGTCATTGCTGTCGCCGCAGGACATTGCGGCCGTGCGCGGAATTTCGGCCTTCGGTGGTATCGATGCGGCTTTCATCGATGCGTTTCCCAATCTGGAAATCATCGCCAATTTCGGTGTCGGATACGATTCGGTGGATGCCGTTCATGCCGGCGCCAGGGGCATCATGGTCACCAACACGCCGGATGTGCTGACGGAGGAAGTGGCGGATTTCACGGTTGGCCTTCTGCTGGCGACCCTGCGTGAGATCCCGAAGGCCGAGGCATGGCTCCGGCAGGAGAAATGGACAAAGGAAGGCACCTATCGGCTGAGCCCGCTCAGCCTGCGCGGCCGGCGCATCGGCATCTTCGGGCTCGGACGAATCGGACTCGCGGTGGCGAAGCGGCTGGAGGCTTTCGGCGTTTCCATCGCCTATCACAATCGCAGGCCGGTCGAGGGTGTCTCCTACGCCTATTTCGCGACGCTCAGGGACCTCGTCGAGGCCGTCGATACGCTGGTGTCGATTGCACCGGGTGGAGCAGCAACCGAAAAGGCGATCAACGACGACATTCTGAAGGCGCTGGGACCGGAAGGCGTCCTTGTCAATACGGGGCGTGGCAGCACGGTCGATGAGGATGCCCTGGCGGCCGCGCTCTGCGACGGCACGATAGCCGCCGCCGGTCTCGATGTGTTCGCCGACGAGCCGAATGTGCCGCAGGCTCTGCTCGATGCGCCTAACACCCTGCTTCTGCCGCACATCGCTTCGGCGTCCGTGGTCACGCGCAGGGCCATGGCCGATCTGTGCGTCGACAATCTCGTTTCATGGTTTGCCGGGCGCGAGGCACTGACGCCGGTGCCGGAAACGGCGCATGTGAAGGCGAGGTAGCGGGCCTATTCGGCCGCCGCCCGGGCGGCCAGCCTGGCCGCCGCGTGCTGGCGTGCGGCATCGCCGAAAGCCCTGAACACCTTCTGCGACACGCTGTCGGACTTCACCCAGTATTCGGGATGCCATTGCACGCCGACTGCGAAGGCCCGCGCATCCTTCACCGAAACGGCTTCCACCGTCCCGTCCTCGGCCACGGCCTCGATCTGGAGCTTCGGCGCCAGCCGCCCGGCCGCCTGCCTGTGTACGGAGTTAACCGCGATGTCGCCGGCACCGAGCACGCCGGCAAGGCAGGAGCCGGGTTTGATCGTCACCTTTTGCCGGATGGCGAAACGTTCGTCCTGATCGTCGCTCACCGGAGCGCGGTGATCCAGCATGCCCTCACGCTCATGGATTTCGCTGGCAAGCGTGCCGCCAAGCGCCACGTTGAGTTCCTGAATGCCGCGGCAGATCGCAAGCAGCGGCACGCCGCGCTCGATCGCCTTGCGGATAAGCGGCAGGGTGGTGGAGTCGCGGGCTTCATCGTAGGGCCCGTTGGCCTCGCCGGAATCGCCCCCGTAGAGCGCGGGATGAACGTTGGTTTTCGAGCCGGTCAGCATCACGCCGTCGACAGCCGACAGCAATGCATCGAGGTCGAGGCGCTCTCCAAACGAAGGCACCATGACGGGAAGCGCGCCGGCCCCTGCCACAACCGCCTCCAGATATTGCTGGGGCGTTGCGTGCCAGGTGTAGTTTTCAAACTGTCTGACATCTGTCGAGACGGCGATCAGAGGCTGCGTCATCATGGGGAACCCGGTACCTGCCTGGAAATCGGTCTCTCCGGAAATAGGAGCTTTGCAGCGCATTTACCATGGCCACCATCGACCTGTGAAGGAGACCAGCTTCAGATCAGGCCCGAATGCTATTGCGCTTGACGCTACGATGGATGCATCCTGCCGCAGGGTGATTTGGAATGGGATACAAGAACGACATTGTGCGCGATTGTCGGTTTCTGCCTTCTAAAAGTTTTTTTAATGCGATTGTGCCATTACTTCCGCATGGATGAGTGCCGGATGTGACCGCGATCAAGCGAAAAGAGCTGCCTGACGACGTCTACATTCCGTTCGTGGAGACGCTGTTCCGCGACGGCTTCACTCTCGCTATCGGTATCTCCGCCCAGACGGCTCTCATGTGTCTGGTCTGGGCAAAGTCCGGCAATCATTCCTATCTGATCCTGGCGGCCGTTCTGGTCATGGTGGGCGTCGTGCGCGTCCTCAACATGCGCCGCTTCTCGGCTCTGCCGCCCGTCGAAACGCGCCAGGAAGCGCGGCGGCGCGAAAACCGCTACATCGTCTACGGCGCGATGCACGGGCTTGTGCTGGGCACCTTCTGTCTGGTCGCCATCTATACCGCGCAGGACGCTTTCTCCGAGATTGCCGCCGTCTGTATCGTTCTTGCCACCGCAACCGGCATTGCTGGCCGCAACTACGGCTCGCCGAGGATGGTCAATATCCTCATCCTGACGCTGGCCTGCCCGATGGCGCTGGGCTTCATCCTGCGCGGCGATTTCTACCATGTGACGCTGGGCTTTCTGTCGGTGCCCTTCCTGCTCGCCATCCACCGCTATGCCGACACGGTGCGCGACGTGCTGTTCACCGCCATATCGGCGGAAAAGCTCGCCAACAGGCTGGCGCAACGCTTCAACAGGGCGCTCAACACGATGCCGCACGGGCTCATCATGCTCGATCCGGACGGCAAGGTTGTCGTCGCCAATGCCGAAGCGGCCCGCCTGCTGTCGATCCATTCGCCCGACGATCTGCTCGGGCGCTCGGTCCATTCGCTGCTGATGCGCGGCGTGGTGGGCGGCATGCTGACACGCAAGGACTGCCAGTTCATCGAGACGCAATTGACGAGGGCGCTGCGCGAGGGCCGGGACCGCAAGGTCCTTGTCGGTTTTTCCAATGGCCAGCACTATGAGTTCTCCGCGCGTGAAGGCAGTCAGGAACTCGGCGTCATCACCTTCGAGGACGTGACCGCGCGTGTCGAGGCGGAAGAGCGCATCCGGTTCATGGCCCGTTACGACAGCCTCACCGGCCTGCTCAACCGCGCCTACTTTCACGAACTGGTCGAGGAAAGCATGGCTTCCGGCGACCAGAGCCGCTATTGCGCCATCGCCACCATCGACCTCGACGACTTCAAGAGCGTCAACGATACGGTCGGCCATCCGGTCGGCGACGGCCTGATCTATGCGGTTGCGGAGCGGCTTGCTGTCTTTTCCGCCCCCGGCATCAAGATCAGCCGCTTCGGCGGTGACGAGTTCATGGTGTTCTTCGACCGGGTGGAAAGCGAGAGCCACCTCGCCCGGATGCTGGACGACATCTTCGCCGGGCTGAAGGGCGAGGTGGATGTCGCGGGCCATGTGCTGCGCGTTCAGGTAAGTGCCGGTGCCGTTCTGGCCCGTGTCGAGACGAGCGATGTCGACGAGATGATCGTCAAGGCCGATCTGGCGCTTTACAAGGCAAAGGAACTTGGCAAGAACGGCTGGCAATTGTTCGAATCGTCGATGGACGATGCCTTCCGCGACCGGCAGAGGATGAAGGCCGATCTGCGCAGCGCGGTGGAAGCGGCCACACTGCGAGTCGTTTACCAGCCGATCGTGGCCATGGCGACGATGCGCATTTCCGGCTGCGAGGCGCTCTGCCGCTGGGATCATCCCGAACTCGGCCCGATTTCGCCCGGCGTTTTCATTCCGCTGGCGGAAGAGATGGGTATCATCTCGCAGATCAGCACCTTCATGCTGAATGCAGCCTGTGCCGAATGCTCCAGATGGCCGGAGCACACCAATGTCTCGGTCAATCTGTCGGCCAAGGACTTCCGCAACCGGGACGTGGTCCAGAAGGTCCGCGACGCGCTCGCGGCGTCCGGGCTGTCCCCGCACCGTCTCGAAGTCGAGGTGACGGAAACGGCGTTGCTCGACGACAAGTCGGAAACGCGCCAGATCCTGCACGATCTCAAGGCGCTCGGCGTGCACATCGCCCTCGACGACTTTGGCACCGGCTATTCGAGCCTCAGCTATCTGCACAAGCTGCCGCTGGACAAGGTCAAGATCGATCGCTCCTTCCTGTCGGACCTGACCGAGAGTTCGCGCTCACTGGAACTGCTCAAGGGTATCGTGGCGCTGTCGCGTTCACTGGGCCTGATCGTGACCATCGAGGGCGTCGAGACCTTCGAGCAGCTTCGCCTCCTGTCGCGACAGGTCGAACCGGAACTCGTCCAGGGTTTTCTGTTCGGCGCTGCCCTCAGCGCATCCGGCATCGAAACCATGTCCACCGCGCGCTGGCCCTTCGCGCATGAAGAGATCGTGGCCTCCGGCACAAGCCGCAGCTAGAGCATTTTGCAGTCGGACGGAATCGGCTGACGCCGCATAAATGCGGCCCGCAAAAGAAGCCGGAACGGTGTTGTGATAGCGACATCGCAGGGAACCGGACCGAGATCCGCTGCCTGATCCGTTCCGGCGCAATGCGCTGCCCATGCTTCCGTTCTTTTCCCGATTGTCCGGAGAGCCGTCGGCGGGTTGATCGCTTCGGCTTGGCCTCATGCTCTTGCGAGCGTGAAAACCATTTTGTTAAGGTTAATTTTGGGTAAAGACGAATTTCTTTAATTAAAACTTTACAGATGTGCTTCAACGCTTACCGTGCGTGACGCGGCCTGACAGAGGGTAAGCCGATGGTGACCCGGCAATTGAAGCTGGATGCAGATGCTGAACAGCTAAAGCCGGGCCTGTCCGGTTCGAGCTTTTCGAACAAGGTTTTCGAGCTGCTTGACCGGTCCGAGTATCGCCGGTGCGACAAGGGCGAGGATCTCGAGGACATCTACCGGCTGCGCTACAAGGCCTACCGGTTCAACGACATGGTGCCGGACGTAGACACGCACACGATCAGCGATGCGCTGGACGAGGCGCCCAACGTCTATCGCTTCGGCGTCTATGTGGACCAGCATCTGGTTTCCACCATGCGCATCCATCACGTTACGCTGGAAACGCCGGTGTCGCCGTCGGTGCAGGCTTTCGGCGATATCGTAATGCCGATGCTGGAGGCTGGCGATACATTCGTGTGCATGAGCCGCCTGGCGTCCGATCCGGAATGGACGCGCGTCTATCCGCAACTGGTCTACGTGACGCTGCGGCTGGCGGGCATGGCCTGCGAGTATTTCAAGGCGCCCTACGGTCTTTCGACGGTGCGCGAGGATCACGCCGGTTTCTACAAACGCATCTATTATTCGGAACAGATCAGCGAGGCCCGCTCTTATCCGGGCGTGTTCAACAAGGTCATGCTGTTCCGCACGAATGCGGTGGCAAACCGCGAGCGCTTCTATGCGCGCTTCCCCTTCTTCCGTTCGACGGAGTGGGAGCGCCGGCTCTTGTTTGCCAAGGTCGATGCCGGCGAATTGCAGCCGCTGACGATATTGCCAAGCGCCAGATATCTGAGTGATGCGGCCTGACAGCGACCCGGTTCAGCGCAGCATGCGCGAGACGAGCTGGGCGGTGTAATCGACCATGGGCACGATGCGGGCATAGTTGAGCCGTGTCGGGCCGATGACGCCGAGTGCGCCGACCACACGCGCTTCCGCATCGCGGTAGGGGGCGACGACCAGCGACGAACCGGACAGCGAGAACAGCTTGTTCTCCGAGCCGATGAAGATGCGCACGCCCGGACCTTCCTCGGCGAGGTCGAGCAGTTGCAGCAGCCCGTCCTGCGTCTCCAGATCGTCGAACAGGTTCTTCAGCAGCTCCATGTCCGCCTGCGCGGTGATGTTTTCCAGAAGATTCGCCCGCCCGCGCACGATCAGGCGCGCCGGCAGGTCGCTCTCGGTTCCCGCCCACACCGCCAGTCCCTTTTCCACCAGAGCCTGCGACAGCGAGTCGAGGGCCGCCCGCGTTTCTTCCTTGATGCGCGAGATTTCCGTCCGCGCCTCGGCCAGCGTCCGCCCGCGTATATGGGCGTTCAGAAAATTGGACGCCTCGTGCAGTTGCGAGACGGTGACGCCGGCCGGCAGGTCGATGATGCGGTTTTCGACATCGCCGTTCTGCGAGACCAGCACTGTCAGCGCCTTGGTGGGCTCGAGCTGGATGAACTCGATATGCTTGAGCGAAGCCTCGCTCTTGGTCGCCAGCACCAGCCCCGCGCCGCGCGACATGCCCGACAGCAACTGGCTGGCCTCGGTCAGCATGTGTTCGAGCGAGGTCTCGTTGCCCGAAGCCTTGATCTGTGCCTCGATGCTGCGCCGCTCCTCGTCGCCAAGGTCGCCGATCTCCATGAAGGCATCGACGAAGAAGCGCAGGCCCGCCTGAGTGGGCAATCGTCCCGCCGAGACATGCGGCGCATAGATGAGCCCCAGATGCTCCAGATCGCTCATCACGTTACGGATGGTGGCAGGCGACAATGTCGACGGCAGGATGCGCGACAGGCTGCGCGAACCGACCGGCTCGCCGTCCCTGAGATAGGAATCGACGATGCGGCGGAAAATCTCGCGTGAGCGCGTATCGAGCGATTGCCATTGGGAGGCAGGAAGGGGCGGTGTCGGCGCGGAACTGTGCTTTGTCATCTCGAACCTCCGATACAAGGATATAGACGCACCTGACGCCAGTGCAAGCGGCCCGTTTTCCTTTGCGCATCGGGCCGCGTAGGGCTACAAGCCGCTCACAATCAGCACAGCATCAGAGAGACCGACATGCGCCCCTCCAAACGCCAGCCAGACGAAATGCGCGCCATCTCCTTCGAGCGCGGCTTTTCCAAGCACGCCGAGGGTTCCTGCCTCGTCAAATTCGGTGACACCCATGTCCTGTGCACCGCAAGTCTTGAGGAAAAGGTGCCGGGCTGGATGCGCAATTCCGGCAAGGGCTGGGTAACGGCCGAGTACGGCATGCTGCCGCGTTCGACCGGCGAGCGCATGCGCCGTGAGGCTGCCGCCGGCAAGCAGGGCGGGCGCACGCAGGAAATCCAGCGTCTCATCGGACGTTCGCTCCGTGCTGTTGTCGACATGCAGGCGCTGGGTGAGCAGCAGATTACCATCGACTGCGACGTGCTCCAGGCCGACGGCGGCACGCGCACGGCCTCGATCACCGGTGCGTGGATCGCGCTGCATGACTGCCTGCGCTGGATGGAGGCGCGCCAGATGGTAAATGTGCAGCGTGTCCTGAAGGATCATGTCGCCGCCATCTCGTGCGGCATCCATGATGGCGTTCCGGTCATCGACCTCGATTATCTGGAGGATTCCGCAGCCGGCACCGATGCCAATTTCGTCATGACCGGCAAGGGCGGCATCGTCGAGATCCAGGGCACGGCCGAGGGCGAGCCTTTTTCCGACGCGCAGTTCGCCGAGCTGATGGGCCTTGCCCGCAATGGCATCGCGCGGCTGGTCGAGTTGCAGAAGCTGGCCGTCGCCTGAGAGCCCGGATGTCATGAAACCCGCCGCCGTCCTTGAATCCGCGCTCTACGTCACCGATCTCGAAGCAGCCGAAGCTTTCTACGGCGATGTGCTGGGTCTGGAACGGATTGCGAAGGTCGAGGGGCGGCATGTGTTCTTCCGCTGCGGGCAGGGCGTGGTGCTCCTGTTCGATGCCGGGGCGACGATGCAGCCGCCCGCGCCCGATGCGCGGCTGCCGGTGCCGCCGCACGGGACCGTGGGGCAGGGACATCTGTGCTTTGCCGCCAGCGCCGATGAAATCGACGCATGGAAGAGCCGGCTGGAAGCGGCGGGCGTTGCCATCGAAGCCGATTTCGCGTGGCCGCCCCGTTCTGGTGAAACGAGCGGCGGCCGCTCCATCTATATCCGCGATCCTTCCGGCAATTCGCTGGAATTCGCCGAACCGCGTATCTGGGGCCTGTAATGCATCCTTTGGACAAGAAGATCGTCGTCGCCAGCCACAATGAAGGCAAGCTGCGCGAATTCGCGGACCTGATGGCGCCCTTCGGCTTCGAGGCGAAGTCGGCGCGCGAGTTCGGCCTGCCGGAACCCGATGAAACCGGCACAACCTTCGAGGAAAACGCCTATATCAAGGCTTTCGCGGCAGCGAAGGCCACTGGCCTGCCCGCCCTTTCCGACGATTCCGGCCTGTGCATCGACGCGCTGGGCGGCGATCCGGGCGTCTACACCGCCAACTGGGCCGAAACGCCGGATGGCAAGCGCGATTTCGGCATGGCCATGGAAAAGGCCGAGGCCGCCATGCAGAAGGCGGGCGCGGTGGAGCCTGCGCAGCGCACCGGCCGTTTCGTTGCCGTGATCTGTCTGGCTTTTCCCGATGGCGAGGCGGAGTATTATCGCGGCGAGATCGAGGGCCATCTGGTGTGGCCGCCGCGCGGCGAACTCGGTTTCGGCTACGACCCGGTGTTCCTGCCGGACGGCTATGACGGGACCTTCGGCGAGATGACCGCCGAGCAGAAGCACGGCTGGAAGCCAGGCGCGCCCGACGCTCTGTCGCACCGCGCCCGCGCCTTCCAGAAATTCGCCCGGGCAAGATTGGGAGTGTCGTGACGCTGGACCGTTCTCCCGGTTTCGGAGTCTATCTCCACTGGCCGTTCTGCGCGGCCAAATGCCCTTACTGCGACTTCAACAGCCATGTGCGCCATCACAGGATAGATCAGGAGCGCTTCGTGCGCGCTTTCGCCGCCGAAATGGCATCGATGCGCGCGCGCACCGGCCCGCGAGAGGTGACGTCGATCTTCATTGGCGGCGGCACGCCTTCGCTGATGGAGCCGGCAACCGTAGACGCAATATTGGGAGAGGTGGCCCGCAACTGGACGGTTCCCGCCGGCATCGAGGTGACGCTGGAAGCCAATCCGTCCTCGGTCGAGGCGGAGCGCTTCCGCGGCTATCGTGCCGCCGGCGTCAACCGCGTCTCGCTGGGCGTTCAGGCGCTCAACGACGCCGACCTGCGCTTTCTCGGCCGCCTGCACGATGTTTCGGAAGCGCTGCATGCGATCAGGCTGGCGCGCGAGATCTTTCCGCGCCTGTCCTTCGACCTCATCTATGCCCGCCCCGGCCAGACACCGGAAGCATGGGAGGCGGAACTGAACGAGGCCATCGGCCATGCCGCCGATCATCTGTCGCTGTATCAGTTGACCATCGAGGAAGGCACCGCCTTCCACAAGCTTTATGCGGCCCGCAAATTCGAGATGCCGGTTCCCGATCTTGCCGCCGATCTCTACCAGCTCACGCAGGACGTCACCGCCGCGCGCGGCCTGCCGGCCTATGAAGTTTCGAACCACGCGCGCCCCGGCGCGGAGAGCCGCCACAATCTGGTCTACTGGCGCTATGGCGAATATGTCGGCATCGGTCCGGGCGCGCATGGCCGCTTCGTGGAAGATGGCACCCGCGTCGTCACCATTGCCGAACGGCACCCGGAGACATGGGCGGACCTGGTGGAGCGGCAGGGACACGGCATCGTCGATGGCGAGCGGCTGACCCGCGAGGAGGAAGCCGACGAATTCCTCATGATGGGGTTGCGTCTGGTCGAGGGCATCGATCTTGCCCGTTTCGAAGCCTTGTCCGGGCGCACGCTACCGCGCCGACAACTGTCCATCTTGCAGGAGGAAGGGCTTGTCGCGCCGGTCGGAAATTCGGGCCTGCGGGCCACGCCCTCAGGAATGATCGTGCTGAATTCTCTTGTGGCCGAACTGGCGCGTTAGATCGTCGCGCATCCATACGCCACTTTTCGGTCCGATGCTCTGACGGCTTTTCTTTCGCCTGCCGCCGTTCCAGTATGGCGACCCACAATCTGGCGGTGCATGGCATGAGCCTTTCCCTTTCATCATGGCAGTTCTGGGCGCTGCTTTCCGCTGCCTTTGCCGCGCTCACGGCGATCTTCGCCAAGGTGGGCGTGGAAAACGTCAATTCCGACTTCGCCACCCTGATCCGCACCGCCGTTATCCTGCTGGTCATCGCGGCAATCGTCATGGCGACCGGGCAAGGGCAGCCGCTCGGCTCCATTTCCGGCAGCACCTATATATTTCTCGCGCTGTCGGGTCTGGCGACGGGCGCATCGTGGCTATGCTATTTTCGCGCGCTGAAGCTCGGACAGGCCGCGCAGGTAGCGCCCATCGACAAGCTGAGCGTCGTTCTGGTGGCCGTGTTCGGCGTGATCTTTCTGGGCGAGCGTCTGTCCGCCGCCAACTGGCTCGGCGTCACGCTCATCGCGGCTGGCGCGGTGCTGGTGGCATGGCGCTGAACGGGTTTTGCAACGGCCAGTGATCCGTGCCACAGGAGCGTGATGGAAAAACACGCGGACGAACAGCACAAACGCTCATTCCTGATCGGGCAGGCCGAATTTCCTGCCCGGCCGCTGGGGCCCGCGCTCTATCTGGTGGCGACGCCGATCGGCAATCTGGGCGACATCACCGTCCGCGCGCTGGAAACGCTGGCCGCCGCCGACGTTCTGGCCTGCGAGGACACGCGGGTGTCGCGCGTTTTGCTGGAGCGCTACGGCATCCGCCGCCGCACCACCGCCTATCACGAGCACAATGCCGCCGAGGCCGGTCCGCGACTGATCGCGGCGCTGGAGGAGGGCAGGAGCGTCGCGCTGATTTCCGATGCCGGCACGCCGCTGGTCTCCGATCCCGGCTATCGGCTGGTCGGCGAGGCGCTGGAACGCGGCTTGCGCGTCGTGCCCATACCGGGACCGTCGGCCGCACTTGCGGCGCTCACCGTCTCCGGCCTGCCTTCGGATGCCTTCCTGTTCGCGGGTTTCCTGCCGGTGAAGGCCGGACAGAGGCGCGCCCGGCTGGAGCAGTGGCAGGCGGTGCCGGCCACGCTGATCTTCTTCGAATCGCCGCGCCGCGTGGCGGACACGCTTGACGCGATGGCGCAGGTGCTGGGGGCAGGGCGACGGGCCGCCGTGTGCCGTGAACTGACCAAGACTTTCGAGGAAGCCCGCCACGGCAGCTTGCAGGAACTGGCGGCGCATTACGCTTCTGCCGACACGCCGAAGGGCGAAGTCGTCATCTGCGTCGGCCCGCCTGCGGATGACAATGCGGCGCCTGCCGATGTGGACGCGCTGCTGGTCGGCCTCGCGGCCGAAATGCCGGCCTCGAAGGCTGCGGCCGAGGCGGCGCGCATGACCGGGCAGCCCAAGCAGGAGCTTTACCGGCGCTTGCTCACGTTGAAGGAAGGTTCCGGTGGCTGACGCCGCAACCCGCCGCCGCAAAGCCTACCGGCACGGCCATCGCAGCGAGTGGCTGGCCGCTGTGGCGCTGATGGCGAAAGGGTTCCGCATACTGGAGCGCCGCTATCGCACCCGGCTTGGCGAGATCGACCTGATTGCCCGGCGCGGCGATCTGGTGCTGATCGTCGAGGTCAAGGCGCGGCGCTCGCTGGTCGAGGCGATGGAGGCCATCGCGCGCCAGTCCGAGCGCCGCATCGAGGCCGCCGCCGATATCTGGCTGTCGCGCCAGCCGGATTATGGCCGGTTTTCCGTGCGCTTCGACATGGTGGCCGTGCTGCCCTGGCGCTGGCCTGTGCATGTGGAGAACGTGTTCTACGGACGGTAAACGGGCTTTCAGCGCAGGATGCGGAAGTTGACCGGCACTTCCTGTACACAAGGTGACAGAATCTCCACATCGCTGACCACAGCGCCTCTCGGGCCCAGATGGAGCCTCTCCAGCATTTCGGCGACGGCTTTGTCCGCACCGCTGAGCAGCGCCTTGACGGAGCCGTCCGGTTCGTTGCGAACCCAGCCGAAAAGGCCGAGCCGTTCGGCCTCTTCCTGTGTCCAGTAGCGAAAGCCGACGCCCTGCACGCGGCCCCGAACACGCACCGTCACCGTACGGGCGCTCATCGGCGGCTCACCCGCATCGGCAGGCCACCCTGCGGTTGCGTGGTCAGCTTCTGCACCGGCCATGGCCTGGTTTCGCTGACGGTCTCGAAACGGAAGCGCGACAGAAGCACAGCCAGCGCGATGATCGCCTCCTGCATGGCGAAGCTGGCGCCGATGCAAACGCGCGGGCCGGCGCCGAACGGCAGATACTGGTAGCGGTCGATGCGGTCGCGGTTTTCGGGGTGGAAGCGTTCGGGCATGAAGGCGTCCGGCGCTTCCCAGAGCTTGCGGTGGCGATGCACCGTCCACGGCATCACCAGCACCTGTGCGCCCTTGCGCAGTTCGAGATCCTTGTAGTGGTCGGTTTCGACCGGCTCGCGGTTGATGGAGGGGGCCGGGGGGTAAAGCCGCAGCGCTTCCTCGAAGGCGGCGCGCGTCAGCGGCATGGCGTCCAGCCATTTCACCGGATCGGGTTCTCGCGCCAGAACCGCGTCGATCTCCTGCTCGATCCGCTCGCGCTCCCATGGCGCTTCGGCGAGGCAATAGAGCGTCCAGCCCAGCGCCCGCGCCGTGGTCTCGTGGCCGGCGCCGATGAAGGTGATGATGTTGTCCTCGATCTCGGCGCGGGTCAGCCCGTCGGGACCTTCGGCGCGCAGGAGAAGGGTGAGGAAATCGTTCGGCACCGTGTCGCCCTCGCGATCCCCGCCGCCGGCCATGCGCGCGCGCCGCAAGGCCATGGTGTCGGCCACGATCTGGCGGAAAAAGGACATGGTGCGGCGGCCGCGGATGCGGGTGAGGCGCGGCAGCCAGTCCGGCGCGCGCAAAAGGTCGAGCGGATCGACACGGCCCATGGTCTCGAACAGGCGGTCGATCTGCCGGGCGAAGCTGCCCGGTTCGCCGGCGATCTCGCCGGAGAACAGCGTCTCGGCCAGTATCTCGTAGGTGAGCATCGTCATGTCGTGGGCGATGTCGAATGTTCCGCCTTGTTCGTAGCGCTCCACGAAGGCGTTCGTGCAGGCCAGCATGGGCGCAGCAAAGCCGAATATGTGGCGCGGGGTGAACACCGGCGCCATGGCCTTGCGCGAGCGCTTCCACACCGCCCCTTCGGCCGTCAGCAGCCCGTCGCGCAGGATCGGCCGCAGCACCTTCTGGCGCACGGTGGCCATCTTGTAGTTCTTTGCATTGTCCACCAGCACGTGGCGGATGAGACCGGGATCGTTGGCGATGACGAGCGGCCCGCCGATGCCGCTGATCGAGATCCACGGCTCGTTGTAGGAAGGCTCGCCCCACAGTTCGAGCGGGTTACGATAGACGATGCGCATCATTTCCAGCGTGGAAGGCGGGCTGGTGCGCGGCTTCGGGGCCGGGGGCACGAAGGGGGCGGGGGCTGCTTCCGTCACGGTGGCCATGGCCTGTATCTAGGTTCATGGCAGGCAAGCGTCTACCGGGATTCCTCATCGTGTCTGAAACGTGAACGCACTGTCACCGTCAAAAACCATGGCTTTGAGAAAAATCTTCTCTTGCCGGAGACGGATAAAAGTCCCATCTGGGCGCAGTCACTTTTGGTGACCGACATCACAGGGATTTCCGACATTGACGTATAGACTCAACATCATCGTGGGCAGCACCCGGCCGGGCCGCGTGGGGCCGATCTTCGCCAGGTGGTTCGCCGACTTCGCCCGCGAGCACGGCAAGTTCGAGCCGGTTCTGGTCGACATCGCCGAATTCGACCTGCCGCTTTTCGACGAGCCGAAGCATCCGCGCCTCGGCCAGTATGAAAATGCCCATACAAAGCGCTGGTCGCAGACTATCGCCGAAGGCGACGCCTTCGTCTTCGTGACGCCGGAGTATAATTATTTCATCCCCGCGCCGCTGGTGAACGCCATTACCTATCTGTCGACGGAATGGAACTACAAGCCGGCCGGCTTCCTCTCCTATGGCGGTGTTTCCGGCGGCCTGCGCGCCGTGGAATCGGCCAAGCCGCTGCTCAACACGGTGAAGGTGGTGCCAATCCCGGAAGGCGTGCCGGTGCCGGGCTATCCGCAGCTTCTTGTCGATGGCGAGTTCAGGCCGAACGAGCTGATCACCACCGGAGCGACCACCATGCTGGACGAACTCCACCGCTGGACCGGCGCGCTCAAGGCGCTTCGTCCCGAGGCTGCGGTGGCCGCTGCCTGAGCGGCTGGTCGGCACAGATCTGCCCTTTTTGAACGGCTCCGCCGGAGGACATCCGGCGGAGCCGTTTTTCAGTGGCAAACTCCTTGGAAAACTTGGAAAAATGGCCTGAAACGCCTATATCTGGTGGATCGGCGGGCGTTCGATTCGCGACGTTCTTGAGCGCTCGCCTCCGCGACAGAGAGACGAAAGTATTTCATGAGCGATACGACCGACAACCAGGCCGGCGCACAGGCCGAGTACGGTGCCGATTCCATCAAGGTTTTGAAGGGGTTGGATGCCGTGCGCAAGCGGCCGGGCATGTATATCGGCGACACCGACGACGGTTCTGGCCTGCACCACATGGTCTACGAGGTGGTGGACAACGCCATCGACGAGGCGCTGGCCGGACATGCCGATCTTGTTTCGGTCACGCTTAATCCGGACGGTTCCTGCACGGTGGCCGACAATGGACGCGGCATTCCCACCGACCTCCACCCTTCAGAGGGGGTTTCCGCCGCCGAAGTGATCATGACCCAGCTTCACGCGGGCGGAAAGTTCGACCAGAATTCCTACAAGGTTTCCGGTGGTCTCCACGGCGTCGGCGTGTCGGTGGTCAACGCCCTGTCGGTGTGGCTGAAGCTCAGCATTCGCCGCAACGGCAAGGTGCACGAACTGAAGTTCTCGCACGGCGTGGCGGATGCGCCGCTTGCCGTCACCGGCGACTATGTGGTCGACAATCAGCCCGGCACCTATGAGGGGCGCAGCGGAACCGCGGTGACCTTCCTGCCTTCCCCGGACACTTTCAAAGGCGTCACCGAATTCGACTATGGCACGCTGGAGCACAGGCTGCGCGAGCTTGCATTCCTGAATTCGGGCGTGCGCATCATCCTGACCGACAATCGCCATGCCGATGTCAGGCGTCAGGAACTGCATTATGACGGCGGGCTGGAAGAGTTCGTCAAATATCTCGACCGGGCCAAGAAGCCGCTCATCGACAAGCCGATCGCCATCCGCAGCGAGCGCGACGGGATCACGGTCGAGGTGGCGATGTGGTGGAACGACAGCTACCATGAGAATGTGCTGTGCTTCACCAACAACATTCCACAGCGCGATGGCGGTACCCATCTGGCGGGTTTCCGTGGCGCACTGACACGCCAGGTTACCGGCTATGCCGAAAGCTCCGGCATTTCCAAGAAGGAAAAGGTATCGCTGACCGGCGACGATTGCCGCGAGGGCCTGACGGCCGTGCTCTCGGTAAAGGTTCCGGACCCCAAATTCTCCTCGCAGACCAAGGACAAGCTGGTGTCCTCGGAAGTGCGACCGGTGGTCGAAAGCCTTGTCAACGAGGCGCTCGGCACCTGGCTGGAGGAGCATCCGTCGGAAGCGAAGACGCTGATCGGCAAGGTGGTCGAGGCCGCTGCCGCGCGCGAGGCCGCGCGCAAGGCGCGCGAACTGACGCGCCGCAAGGGCGTGCTCGACATCACCTCGCTGCCCGGCAAGCTGGCTGACTGTCAGGAACGCGATCCGGCCAAGTCCGAGCTCTTCATCGTCGAGGGTGACTCGGCTGGCGGCTCCGCCAAGGGCGGGCGCGACCGCAAGAACCAGGCGATCCTGCCGCTGCGAGGCAAGATCCTCAATGTCGAGCGCGCACGCTTCGATCGCATGCTGTCGTCCGACATGATCGGCACGCTGATCACGGCGCTCGGCACCTCGATCGGCAAGGACGAGTTTAACCCGGACAAGCTGCGCTACCACAAGATCATCATCATGACGGATGCCGACGTCGACGGCGCCCATATCCGCACGCTGCTGCTCACCTTCTTCTTCCGCCAGATGCCGGAACTGATCGAGCGCGGCCACCTCTACATCGCCCAGCCCCCGCTCTATAAGGTCACGCGCGGCAAGAGCTCGCAATATCTCAAGGACGAGGCGGCCTTCGAGGATTACCTCATCGGCACCGGTCTCGAGGACGCTTCGCTGACGCTGGGCTCGGGCGAGGTCCGAACCGGGCAGGACCTGCGCGCCGCAGTGGAGGATGCGCTGTCGGCGCGCCAGCTTCTGAACGGGCTGCACACGCGCTACAGCCATGCCGTGGTGGAACAGGCGACCATCGCCGGGGGCCTCAATCCTTCGATCTTCGACGACCTCGGCAAGGCCAATGACATGGCCGGGCGGATCGCCGAGCGGCTGGACATGATCTCCGAGGAAACCGAGCGGGGCTGGAAAGGCTCCATCTCGCGCTCCAACGAGGGACCGGGCGGCTACATGTTCGAGCGCACCGTGCGCGGCGTGCGCGAGGCGGTGCATCTCGATATGGGACTGATCAATTCGGCCGACGCGCGCCAGCTCGACCGTCTCGCGCCTCGCCTCGGGGAAGTCTACGGCAAGCAGCCCGTTCTGCGCCGCAAGGAAGGCACCCAGACAATCTCGGGGCCGCTGGCGCTGCTCGATGCCGTATTCGCCATCGGCCGCAAGGGGTTGACCATGCAGCGCTACAAGGGGCTGGGCGAAATGAATGCCGAGCAGCTTTGGGAAACCACGCTTGACCCCAATGCGCGCTCGCTGCTTCAGGTCAAGGTCAACGATGCCTCCAGCGCCGACGAGCTTTTCGCGCGCCTGATGGGCGACGAGGTAGAGCCGCGCCGCGAGTTCATTCAGGACAACGCGCTGAGTGTTGCCAATCTCGACATCTGATCGGGAAAAATGTTTTGCAAAAAGCCGCGCCGGAGTGCTTTTCCGGCGCGGCTTTTCGTTCTGGTTTCAGAATCGGTAAGCCGTCGGGGGGTATTTCAGGGTCTGAGGCGCAGGGTCTCGAAATATGTGCGTTCGATCTTCCTGAAGGTGCCGTCCGCGACGATTTCGTCGATAAGCCTGTCGATGGCCTCTCCAAGCGGGTCGTTGCCTTTGGCGACCGCAATGCCCATCTCGGTGCCGAGCGCCGGATCGGTGATGTTCGGGCCGATCTGCTCATAGGCATCCATCCCGCCGTTCCGCTCCATCCATGGGAACATGGCGACGGACTCGGCGAAGACTGCATCCAGCCGGCCGTTCTGGAAATCGAGAAACATGTCGTCGCTCGACGAGTAGGCGTGGATGGAGATCGCGGTGCCGAAACGTTCCCGCAGCCAGTGCTCGTGCGTGGTGGATGCCTGCACGCCGATGGCGCGGCCTTCGAGGCTCCCGGGCGTGAATTGCAGGCCGCTGCCCTTCTGCGCGACCATCAGGCCGTAGGAGAAGTAATAGGGCTTTGAAAACCGCACCTGCTGGTGCCGCTCAGGCGTCATGGTCACCGACGACATCAGGACGTCGAACTTGCCGGCTTGCAGGGCCGGTATCAGCCCGTCCCATTGCACGACGATCCATTCGCACCGCCGTTGCAGGCGTTTGCACAGCTCTTCGCCGAAATCGATGTCGAAGCCGTGCACCTTTCCATCGGAGCCGACGGCATTGAAAGGCGCATATGCGCCTTCTACACCCATGCGCAGGGGCGGATCGTCCGCGCGCGCCGCACCTCCTGCGAGCAGGATGGACAAAGCGGCGAAAAGCGCGGTCTTCATTGGGCCGTCCCGTAATGGCTGGGGCGTTTTCAGTCCTTGGCGCGTTCCACGTAGGAACCGTCGGCGGTCATCACCACGATGCGGGTGCCGACGGTGATGTGCGGCGGCACGGCCGTCTTGACGCCGTTGGACAGGATCGCCGGCTTGTAGGATGAGGATGCGGTCTGGCCCTTGGTGGTCGGCTCGGTCTCCACCACCTCGTAGATGGCGCGCTGCGGCAGTTCCAGCGCGATGCCCACGCCCTCGTGCACCGACAGCGTCACCGACATGCCTTCCTGCAGGTAGGGCGCGCTGTCGCCCACCACGTCCTCGGACACGGCGATCTGGTCGTAGCTTTCCGGATTCATGAAGTGGAAGCCTTCGCCGTCCGCGTAGAGGAAGGTGTGCTCGCGGTCCTCGACGTGCGCGCGCTCGACCTGCTCGGTGGTGCGGTAGCGCTCGGAGACCTTCACGCCGTCGGAAATGCGGCGCATGTCGAGCTGGGTGACGGGCGTGCCCTTGCCGGGATGGATGTTCTCGGCGGAAAGGATCACGTAGAGCTTGCCGTCCTTGTCGACGACGTTGCCTTTACGGAGGGAACTGGCAATTACCTTCACAAGTCTGCTTCCTGAAAATCGTGTTGCGGCCAAACGGCTGTGGCAGCCATAGGGGGCGCTTTACCCTATAAGTACGCCAATCGCCAGCCGGTTCAAAAACATCAGTTCAAAGACGACCCGAAAAATGACCCTTGAAGCTTCGCCCTGGTGGACGCCGCACGTCCATGCCGACCGCCGTCCGCGCCTGCTGCTGCGCAATCGCATTGCCAGCGCGATCCGCGATTTGTTTGCCGCACATGACTTCGTGGAGGTCGATGCGGCGGCTCTCCAGATCTCACCCGGCAACGAAACCCATCTGTCGGCCTTTGCAACCGCCGAAATAAAGCTGGATGGAAGCACGCAGCCATTCTATCTGCATACGTCGCCGGAGTTCGCCTGCAAGAAGCTGCTGGCTGCGGGTGAGCAGCGCATCTTTTCCATGGGGCCGGTATACCGCAACCGCGAACGTTCGGCCCTGCACCACCCCGAATTCACCATGCTCGAGTGGTATCGGGTCGGCGAGGCTTATGAACGTCTGATGGAGGATTGCGCCGCATTGCTGGCGCTGGCGGCCGACCGGGCTGGCGTGCGGACATTCTCCTTCCGCGACCGCACGGCCGATCCTTATGCCGAGCCGGAGCGTGTCAGCGTCGCGGAGGCGTTCCGTCGCCACGCCGGCATCGACCTTCTGGCGACGGCCGCGCAAGACGGCAGCACCGACCGCGACGCGCTGCATGCGGCGCTGGTCCAGGCTGGCCTTCGCACCGCGCCGGACGATACATGGTCCGACCTCTACAGCCGGGTGATGGTGGAATGCGTTGAGCCGCAACTGGGGCAGGGGCGGGCCACGGTGTTGTGCGAATACCCGATCGTCGAGGCGGCACTTGCCCGCCCCGCGCCGCACGATCCGCGCGTGGCCGAGCGCTTCGAGCTTTATTGCTGCGGCGTCGAACTCGCCAACGGCTTCGGTGAGCTGACCGATCCGGTCGAGCAGCGCAAGCGCTTCGAGGCCGACATGGACGAGAAGGAGCGCATCTATGGCGAGCGCTATCCGATCGACGAGGAGTTTCTGGCGGCGCTCGCCATCATGCCGGACGCCAGCGGCATTGCACTTGGCTTCGACCGTCTGGTGATGCTGGCGGCGGGTGCCAACCGCATCGAGGACGTGATCTGGACGCCGGTGGCCGGCCGCTGGGGCTGATGCCAACGGGAGCGATTCCAGCAAAAGCACGAAGCGGCTTTGCGTTCGGAATTGCGTAAAAAAAAAGTTCAGAGCGTTTCTGCGGTTCGAGGAGACGCGGAAAGGCTCGGGCAAGCCGCTCCACAAAAGAAAACGGCCCTGAAGCGATTCCGGGCCGTTTCGTTTCAGCGGGGAAAGGGTGGATCAGTGATCCATTGCCTTGACGATTTCCTCGGTCATTTTCTTGGCGTCGCCGAGCAGCATCATGGTTCCGTCCTTGTAGAACAAGGTGTTGTCGATGCCGGCATAGCCGGAGCCGAGCGAGCGCTTGACGAACAGGCAGGTGCGCGCCTTGTCGACGTCGAGGATCGGCATGCCGTAGATCGGCGAGGACTTGTCGTCGCGGGCCGAGGGGTTGGTGACGTCGTTGGCGCCGATGACATAGGCGACGTCGGCCTGCGCGAACTCCGAGTTGATGTCCTCGAGCTCGAACACCTCGTCGTAAGGCACGTTGGCCTCGGCCAGCAGCACGTTCATGTGGCCGGGCATGCGGCCGGCGACCGGGTGGATGGCGTACTTGACCTCGACCCCGTTGGCCTTGAGCTTGTCGGCCATCTCGCGAACGGCGTGCTGGGCCTGTGCCACCGCCATGCCGTAGCCGGGCACGATGATGACCTTCTGGGCATTCATCATCAGGTAGGCGGCGTCGTCGGCCGAGCCTTGCTTGACGGTACGCTCGATGCCGTCGTCGCCGCCTGCGGAAGCCGCCTCGCCGCCGAAGCCGCCGAGGATGACCGAGATGAAGGAGCGGTTCATGCCCTTGCACATGATGTAGGACAGGATGGCGCCCGAGGAACCCACCAGAGCACCGGTGATGATCAGTGCCAGATTGCCGAGGGTGAAGCCCAGTGCCGCCGCTGCCCAGCCCGAATAGGAATTGAGCATCGACACCACCACCGGCATGTCGGCGCCGCCGATCGGGATGATCAGCAGCACGCCCAGCACCAGCGACAGGGCCACGATCAGCCAGAACACGGTGGTCGACTGAGTGGTGACCAGCATGACGATCAGCACCACCAGGCCAACGCCCAGCACGATGTTGATGAGGTGGCGTGCCGGCAGCATGATCGGCTTGCCGGACATGCGCCCATCGAGCTTGAGGAAGGCGATGACCGAGCCGGTGAAGGTGATGGCGCCGATGGCGACGCCAAGGCTCATCTCGACCAGCGCCTGGCCGTGGATGGCGCCGATGGTGCCGATGCCGAAGCTCTCCGGCGCATGGATGGCGGCGGCCGCGACCATCACCGCGGCGAGGCCGACGAGCGAGTGGAAGGCGGCGACCAGCTGCGGCATCGAGGTCATGGCGATGCGCCGCGCCACCACCGCGCCGACGCCGCCGCCGATGGCGAGGCCGAGCAGGATCAGCACCAGCCCGCCGGCCGACGGCGTTGCCAGCGCGAGCGTGGTGAGGATGGCGATGCCCATGCCCACCATGCCGTAGATGTTGCCCTGGCGGCTGGTGGTCGGATGCGACAGGCCCCTTAGCGCCAGGATGAACAGAATGCCGGAGACCAGATAGAGGAACGAAGCGAGGTTGACGGACATGCTACTCTATGGCCTCCATCGTACCGCCGGAGAATTCGACGGCTGCAAATTCGGGGTAGACCTGACGCAGGATAGCCACCTGCTGCAGGTCGTTGACGCGGACGAGGTACCATTGGCCTTCGTCCAGCAGGGCCAGCGTTTCCGATTTCGCCCGCATCCTGCCGGTGGCTTCGGAATTCATCACCGTCTCGGTCGGGATCAGGGCATAGGGTTCGCCGTCGGCAAGCTCGGCCTGCTTCAGCGCGTCCATGTCCATGCCGAATTCTTCCAGTTCGACGGCGGCGAGGGCGGCCTCCATCTGCTGCACCACAACGGTGCGCAGAGCCTCGACCTCAAGGCCGGCCTGCTTTGCAATGAACGCCATCACGCGCGGCGGAATGGTGTTGGCGACCTTGTCGTAATCCTCGTCGCGCATGGCCTTGTCGAAGGCCGCGACGGTCTGCTGCAGCTTCTCCTTCTCCTCCCCGCTCAGCGGACGCGCGCCGGCCGGTGCGGCAAGAATGGAAAGGGCGGCAAGGACAGGCAGGAAGGGCTTGAGAAGCGCTCTCATCGTCCGTCCTTCTTCTTGTACATGGCCAGCATGCGCTGGGTGACGAGGAAGCCGCCGAAGATGTTGACGGCAGCCAGCACCAGCGCCACGAAGCCGAAGCCGGTGGCAAGGCCGGCAGCCGAGATGCCAACGGCCAGCAGCGCGCCGACCACGATCACCGAGGAGATGGCGTTGGTAACCGCCATCAACGGCGTGTGCAGCGCCGGCGTCACCGACCACACCACATAGTAGCCGACGAAGATCGCCAGCACGAAGATGGCGAAACGGAACACGAAGGGATCGACCATGCCGCCCGACAACGCGTGGGCGGCATCGCCGGCGGCACCGGAAGTGGCCAGATCCTGTACCGCCATGCGCACCGCGGCGCTGGCCTGGTCGAGCTGGTCGAGGGCTTTCTGCAGAGTTTCCATCACGCGTTCTCCCCACCGGTCTTTCTGGAGGATGTGGCCGTCGACGGCTTTCTGGCCGCTTTAGGCGCAGCAGGTTTTTTCG
This sequence comes from Aquamicrobium defluvii, assembly GCF_004363725.1. GTDB lineage: Bacteria > Pseudomonadota > Alphaproteobacteria > Rhizobiales > Rhizobiaceae > Mesorhizobium > Mesorhizobium defluvii. The sequence continues at coordinate 50,796 of NZ_SNZF01000023.1, forward strand.
CAGCCGCGCTTTTTGCTTTCGCCGCTGCCGGAACCCTGGCCTTCGCGGCTTCCTTCGCGGGCGCTGCCTCCTCCGCCTTGCCGGCAAAGTTCGGGTGCACGATCTTGCCGGTGTCGGTCAGCATGGTGGCTTTCACCAGCTCGTCCTCGCGGTTGATCGCAACCTGCCTGCTCTCCTTGTCGATCATCGTCTCGAGGAAAGCATAGAGGTTCCTGGCGTAGAGCAGCGAGGCCGAAGCCGCCACGCGGCCGGGCACGTTGAGATGGCCGACGATCTTCACGCCATTGGCGGTGGTCACGATCTTGCCCGCCTCGGCGCCTTCGACGTTGCCGCCACGCTCCACAGCCAGATCGACGATCACCGAGCCGGGCTTCATGCTGGCCACCACATCCGCCGCGATCAGGCGGGGGGCGGGGCGCCCGGGGATCAGCGCCGTGGTGATGACGATGTCCTGCTTGGCGATATGCTCGGCCGTCAGCGCGGCCTGCTTCGCCTGATATTCTTTGGACATCTCCTTGGCGTAGCCGCCCGCCGTCTCGGCCGCCTTGAACTCCTCGTCCTCAACGGCGAGGAACTTCGCGCCCAGCGACTGGACCTGCTCCTTCACGGCGGGGCGCACGTCGGTGGCCGTCACCACCGCGCCCAGACGCCGTGCCGTGGCGATCGCCTGAAGTCCTGCCACTCCGACGCCCATCACAAACACCTTCGCCGCCGGCACGGTGCCTGCCGCCGTCATCATCATCGGCAGCGCCCGGTCGTATTCGGCCGCCGCGTCGATCACCGCCTGGTAGCCGGCAAGGTTGGCCTGGCTCGACAGCACGTCCATCACCTGCGCGCGGGTGATGCGCGGCATGAACTCCATCGCAAACGCGGTCACCCCCGCACGCGCCATGGCTGCGACGGAAGCCTCGTTGCCGTAAGGGTCCATGGTGGCCAGAACCGCCGCACCCGCCTTGTAGCCCTTCAGCTCCGCGTCTGTGGGGCGCCGAACTTTCAGCACCACATCTGCCCTGGCGGCGTCGGAAGCCTTGCCGATTTTGGCGCCGGCTTTCGAAAACTCATCGTCGACGATGCGCGATGCCAAACCGGCACCGGCCTCGACGATAACGTCGAAGCCAAGGCCGACAAGTCGCTTTACGCTGTCTGCCGAAGCCGCAACGCGAGCTTCGTTGGCTTCAACCTCGCGAGGTATGAAGATGATCTGTCCCACCGCAGGATCCTTTCGGCTGGATTATTGCCTAGCCCGCATCGGTGGCGACCCTCTTGATGCCGCCCCGAGGGTCAAAGGGATTAAGTGATCAGCGCAGGAGAAAGGCGCCAACGACGAAGGCAAGCAGGAAGACAATAAAGCCGGAAACGGCTCCCCCCGCAAAAAAACCGAAGGCCATGCCGATCAGGATGGCCGCGCATCCCAGCGCGGAATATTTCGTCAGCGACGTAAACAGATTGTAGGTTTTCTCATGCTCGGCATAGTCCATCTGGGCGCCGAGTTCGACAGGACCCGCGGGCGAATGGTCAGCCATAGGAAATACCCCTCCGAAATTATCTCAGGGGCACATAGCGAAAACGGGACCCGAGGGCAATGGTGCTGTTGCCGCACCGGTATGAACCGGACGGCTTTTTTGCCACTGGCGCAATCGAAGGCCGGAACAGGCGATTTCCACGCGGGCCGGATCGTGCGAAATGCTGTCTTGGTCATCTGAAGGAGACGGACATTTCATGACGCCAGCCAGCTTCCTGGCCTACAGTGCGGCGCTGGGTATTGCCGCCGCCATCCCCGGCCCGGGTGTCACCGCACTGGTCGCGCGGGCGCTGGGCTCCGGATTCCGCTCGTCCTTCACCATGCTGATCGGTCTCCTGCTCGGCGATCTGTTCTACCTGACCGCCGCCGTGCTCGGTCTTGCCTTCGTTGCCCAGCAGTTCGGCATGGTTTTCACGGTCATCAAATGGTTCGGCGTGCTTTATCTCGCCTGGCTTGGCTGGCGCTTCTGGCGCGAAGGCATCACGCCGGAGAACATCGAGGCCGGCAGGGCGCGGGGCGGGCTTCTGTCGAGTTTCCTCGGCGGGCTGACCCTGACGCTCGGCAATCCCAAGACCATGGTGTTCTATCTCGCGATCACGCCGACCGTTATCGATCTGAACAGCATCACCCTGTCCGACTATGTGGTTCTTGCCTTGATCACGGCGGTGGTTCTGACCGTCGTGCTGCTGCCCTATCTGGTGCTTGCCTCGCGGGCACGCTGGTTCCTGTCTTCGCCAAGGGCATTGAAGATGCTCAACCGCACGGCGGCGACTTTCATGGTGGGGGCTGCCGCAGCCATTGCCGCCCGGCACTGAAGCGCAAGGAGCTTTCAGATCCGCTCCTTGCGCTTCAGGTTCCTGTTTTTACGCATGCCGTTGTCCCGAAACCGGTTCCCGCTTTCGGGCGACATGCTTTGGCTGGCGCCCCATTTCGGAGACGGATCGGATTATTTTTTCATGATTATAAAAATATAGGGAATGAATTTTCTTATATTTTAATTTTAGAGCAAGGGAACCGCTCGGATATTGCCGTTGCGCACCCTATGTCTTGGCGTGACAAGCCTGCGCCCAGAAATCCTGTGCGACAAACCCTGCGAGAGCGAGTTCCATGACCAAGGCAGAAACCTTTCCGAAAGCTCCCGGCCGCGGCCGCATCTACGATTCCATTACCGAAACCGTCGGCAACACGCCGCTGGTGCGGCTCGACCGTTTTGCCGCCGAGAAGGGCATCGTCGCCAGACTGGTCGCCAAGCTGGAATTCTTCAATCCCATCGCCTCGGTCAAGGACCGGATCGGCGTCGCCATGATCGAGGCGCTTGAGGCCGAAGGCAGGATCGCGCCCGGCAAGACCACGCTGATCGAGCCGACCTCGGGCAATACCGGCATCGCGCTTGCCTTCACCGCCGCCGCCAAGGGTTATCGCCTGATCCTGACCATGCCGGAAACCATGTCGGTGGAGCGCCGCAAGATGCTGAGCCTGCTCGGCGCGGAACTGGTTCTGACCGAAGGCGCAAAGGGCATGAAGGGGGCGATCGCCAGGGCCGACGAACTGGCCGCGTCCATTCCCGACGCCATCATTCCCCAGCAATTCGAGAACCCGGCCAATCCGCAAATCCATCGCAACACGACAGCCGAGGAAATCTGGAACGACACGCATGGCGAGGTGGACATCCTCGTTTCCGGCATCGGTACGGGCGGCACCATCACGGGCGTCGGCCAGGTGCTGAAAAGCCGCAAGCCGTCCGTGCAGGTGGTGGCGGTCGAGCCGGAGGCGTCGCCTGTGCTTTCCGGCGGCGCACCGGGTCCGCACAAGATCCAGGGAATCGGCGCGGGCTTTGCGCCCAAGGTGCTCGACACCGCCGTCTACGACGAGATCGTGACGGTTTCCAACGAGGACGCCGTCGCCAATGCCCGCCTTGTCGCGCGGCTGGAGGGGGTTCCGGTCGGTATCTCGTCAGGCGCGGCCCTGCAAGCGGCGGCGGTGGTCGGCTCGCGACCCGAAAATGCCGGCAAGACGCTTGTCGTCGTCATCCCGTCCTTTGCCGAGCGCTATCTGTCGACGGTGCTTTTCGAAGGGCTCGGCGGCTGACGCCTGTGGCCTGCGCGGCATGGAAAAAGGGCGGCGTACCGAAAGATGCGCCGCCCTTTGTCGTCGAAAGCGGAAGATCAGCGCCGGCGCAGATCTGCGGGGCGCGGGCTGTGATAGGTGGTGATGCGGGCCGCCCGGCCTGCCATGTCGATGCCCTTGCGCGCCGCGTTGCCGGGAACCCTGCTCGTATGCATGGACGGCATGCTCACATCTTGCCGGCGCTGCGGCGCAGGGTTGCTGGTCCTGGTCCGCGCATATAATGGCGTTCGGGCTTGTAGGCAGGGGCGATGAGCTGGCGCAGGGCCGCCGCGAAGCGGCGCAAAAGGTTCAAGATCGTCATGTCGCGTCGTCCGGTTTACCCATGTCCTCCCGATGCGTGCACCATAGCCTTGCAGGCGTGAATAAGCGGTGAACGCAATCTTAACTTTTCCCATAAAACGCGCCGCTTCGTGACCGGATTGCGGCTCGTTCGCGCCCTTTTCGTGCCATCGGAAATGAAGTCCAGCCGCTGTGTCTTTTGCGTCACATGGCGGCGGGACGGAACGAACCATTTCCTGCTTCGTTGTCCTTCCCCGAGGACGTGAGATCGGGAAGATGCCATGGCGCCGTGCCAGTCCTGAAAAACACTGCCAGGTTCTCGCCCGTAACCTGTGCGAGGAGAAAGGGCGGAGGAGATCGTGCAGGAGAAGCCGAAAGCCGCGAAAAACGCGAAGACCCCCGCGATAAAATCCTCCGTTACGCTTTCCCACCCCGACAAGTTGCTGTGGCCGCGGGAAAAAATCTCCAAGAGCGGCCTGCTCGACCACTACAGGCTCGTGTGGCCGCGCATGGAGCCGTTTGTGGTGGAGCGTCCGCTGGCGCTGGTGCGCGCGCCGGACGGGGTCGAAGGCGAGCGCTTCTTCCAGAAACACGCCTCACCCGGCATGAGCGATCATATCCATCGCGCCACGGATCCGGAGGATGGAGAGGAAATCCTGTATATCAAGGACTTCGACGGGCTTGCAGCGCTCGTGCAGATCGGGGTCGTGGAAGTCCATGTCTGGGGCGCGACGATCGACCGGATCGACACGCCCGACCAGATCGTCTTCGACCTCGATCCGGATGAAGGCATCGGATCCGACAGGGTTCGCGACGCGGCGCTCGATATCCGCGCCCGGCTGGATGAGCTTTCGCTGCCAGCCTTCGTCAAGACCTCGGGGGGCAAGGGCTATCATGTCGTGGTGCCGCTGAAGCCTAAGGCCGGCTGGAGCGAGGTGAAGGGGTTCGCCCACGACTTCGCCCAAGCGATGGAACAGGCCGCGCCGGAGCGCTTCACCGCCACCTTGTCGAAAAAGGCGCGCGAGGGGCGTATTTTCATCGACTACCTGCGCAACGGCCGCGGTTCGACCACGGTCGCACCCTATTCGTCGCGGGCGAAGAAGGGAGCCACCGTCGCCATGCCGGTGCGGTGGGACGAGGTGGAGGCCGGCGTCGCGCCCGATGCCTTTCCGCTCGGCGGCAGGGCCACCCTGCGGCGGCTGGCGCAGGACGATCCGTGGGCGGATTTTTTCAGCAGGGGCAAGCTGCTCGACCGCAAGTGAACCGGCTCAGGCGCTGCCTATCAGCACACCTGTCGCGAACACCAGCCCGCCGCCCAGCACCACCTGGAAGGCGGCGCGCAGGAACGGCGTTTCCATGAAGCGGTTCTGGATGAAGGCGATCGCCCACAATTCGAAGAACACGATGACGATGGCAACGCTCGTTGCGGTCCAGAAATCCGGGATCAGATAGGGCAGGGCATGGCCGAGCCCGCCCAGCGCGGTCATGATGCCGGATGCAAAGCCGCGCCTGACCGGCGAGCCGCGCCCCGAAAGCCTGCCGTCGTCCGACGCGGCCTCGGTGAAGCCCATGGAGATGCCGGCGCCGAGCGAGGCGGCGAGACCGACGAGGAACGTCTGCCATGTATCGTGCGTGGCGAAGGCGGCGGCGAAGATCGGCGCCAGCGTCGAAACCGAGCCGTCCATCAGCCCGGCAAGGCCCGGCTGGACATAGGTGAGTATGAATTGCCGCCGTTCTGCTTCGGCTTCCTCGTCGCGAGCCTCGCCCGTAACATGCTGTCGTTCCAGCCTTTCGGCCAACTTCTCATGACCCTGTTCGGCGGCGGCGAGATCGCCAAGCAACTTACGCGTCGAGGCGTCGGAGGTGCGCTTTGCCGCCTCGATATAGAAGGCGTGGGCCTGGCGTTCCATCAGTGCGGCCTGGGCGCGCACTTTTTCCACGCCAAGCGGGCGCACCAGCCAGTCGGGCTTGCGCTCATAATAGCCGGAAACATGCTCGCGCCGGATCAGCGGGATGCGCTCGCCGAAGCGCTTGCGGTGCATGTCGATGAGCGCGGCGCGGTGTTGGTCCTCCTCCCTGGCCATTTCCTCGAACATTTTTGCCGAATGGGGGAAGCCCTCGGCCAGCCCATCCGCATAAGAGCGGTAGATGCGTGCATCGTCCTCCTCCGAGGAGATGGCGAGCGCCAGAATTTCCTGCTCGGAAAGCGAATCGAAGGCGCGGCGGCCGAAGCCGAAAATACGGGAAAGCATGAGAGTCTCTATCTACTTTAGAATAATTCTAAAGTAAACGCTGGTCGAAATGGTGTCAACGGTTTCTCTCGCTCAGTCGAGCGTGCGGCGGAAACGCAGCAGCGCGAAGCTGGAGAAAAGCGCAACGAAACCCAGCAGCCACAGGATTTCATTGGCCACCGCCGGGAATTCCGCGCCCTTCAGCATCACCGCGCGCACGATGCGCAGGAAGTGGGTGAGGGGGAATATCTCGCCGAGCCACTGTGCCCACACGGGCATGCCCCGGAACGGGAACATGAATCCGGAAAGCAGGATCGAAGGCAGGAAGAAGAAGAAGGTGAGTTGCATGGCCTGCATCTGCGTGCGCGCCACGGTCGAGATGGTGTAGCCGAGCAGAACCAGACCCAGAACGAAGACGATGATGGAGGACAGGAGAAGCGGCAGCCCGCCGACGAAGGGGATGTGGAAAAGCAGCCTGGCGGCGATCAGCACCACCACCACCTGCACGGCGCCGACGCCGGCATAGGGCAGCACCTTGCCCAGCATGATCTCCAGCGGGCTCGACGGCATGGCAAGCAGGTTCTCCATGGTGCCGCGCTCGGTCTCGCGCGTGAGCGCGATGGAGGTCATCATCACCATGGTCATTTGCAGGATGACGCCGAGCAGGCCGGGCACGATATTGTACTGCGAAACGCCTTCGGGATTGTAGCGCCGGTGCACGACCACATCGAGCCGGCTTCGAGCATCTTCCGCAGCCACCGCCTGAAGGCCCTGCGCCCTCAATAGCGCCTGACTGGCGACCGTGCCGAGTGCGGAAACCGCGCCGGTGGCCACTGCGGGATCGGTCGCGTCCGCCTCGATCAGGATCTGCGGCCTGTCCCCGCGCTCCACCCGATGGCTGAAATCGGCGGGAATCGTGACGAGGAAGGCAATGTCGCCGCTGGCCATGAGTGCGTCGGCCCCGGCTTCGGTGGCGGCGATATGGTCGAACCGGTAGTAATCGGTGTTTTCCAGCGCCGTCACCATGGCGCGCGTATACTGGTCGTTGCTCATCGCCAGCAGCGCCGCCGGCAGGCCCTTGGGGTCGTTGTTGATGGCGAAGCCGAACAGCACCAGAAGCATCAGCGGCACGCCGAGCATCATGGCGAAGGTCACCCGGTCGCGGCGCATCTGGATGAATTCCTTGATGAGCAGCGCATTGAGCCGGGCGATGGAGAAGATGCCGCTCATGCCATATTGTCCTTCGACCCGGCCATGAACTGGATGAACACGTCTTCCAGGCTGGTTTCGCCGGGCGATACCGTCACGCCCGGGTGCGCATTCTCCATGGCGGCCAGCGAAGCGGAGAGAGCTGCCTTGTCCGAGCCGACGACATGCAGGGTTGCGCCAAAGGGGGCGACCTGCTCGATGCCCGGCTTGCCGGCAAGAGCCGCCGCGATCGTGTCGAGTTTCCTGCCGTGCACCACGAAAGTGGTGAGGCCGGCATTCTTCACCACCTCGTCCACCGTGCCGGTGGCGAGCATGCGGCCATAGGAAATGTAGCTGATGCGGTGGCAACGCTCGGCCTCGTCCATGTAATGGGTGGAAACCAGCACGGTGAGGCCGCCGCTGGCCAGAAGGTGGATTTCGTCCCAGAACTCGCGCCGCGCCTTGGGGTCGACGCCGGCGGTCGGCTCGTCGAGCAATAGGAGCTTCGGCTTGTGCATGATGCAGGCCGCCAGCGCCAGCCGCTGCTTCCAGCCGCCTGACAGCGTGCCGGCAAGCTGGTTGCGCCGCGATGTCAGGCCGAGGTCGGCGAGCGTGTCGGCGACATGAGTCTCCACCGGCTTGAGGCGATAGAGGCGGGCCACGAATTCGAGGTTCTCGGCAATGGTCAGGTCCTCGTAGAACGAGAACCGCTGTGTCATGTAGCCGACCTCGCGCTTGATCTTCGGCCCCTCGGTGCGCAGGTCGAAGCCGAGCACCGTGCCTTCGCCTTCATCAGGGGTCAGCAGGCCGCACATGATGCGGATCGTCTTGGTCTTGCCGGACCCGTTGGGACCGAGAAAGCCGACGATCTCGCCCTGTGCCACGGTCATGTCGACATGGTCGACGACGGTCTTGTCGCCGAAACGTTTGACCAGACCGCGAACGTCGATGGCGTTCATTTTGCCTCGTCCCCGGACAATGCCACGTCCACGATCTGGCCGGGCTTCAGCGCCATGGCGTCGCCTTCGGGGCGGGCCTCGACCAGGTAGACGAGCTTCTGGCGGTTTTCGAGCGAGTAGATCACCGGCGGCGTGAATTCGGGCTCGGTCGAGACATAGCTCACCCGCGCCTTGAGATCGGGACCACAGCCGTCGCAGTGCACGGCGAGTTCCGAACCGACCTTGACGGATGCGAAAGCATCCTGCGGCACGAAGACGGTGAGCTTGACCGCGCCTTCCGGCAGGATCGAGATCACCGGCGCGGTCGGTCCCGCCGTATCGCCGGGGTTGCGGATGACATCGGTGACGCGGCCGGGCGAGGGAGCGGCCAGCGCGCGCTTGGAAAGCCGCCATCGCGCCTGCTCCAGCGCCGCCTCGGCCTGTTCAACCGCGCCGCGCGCCGCCTCGATCTCCTCCGCTCGCGCGGGCAGGCCCGCCACCGCCAGATTGGCCTCGCTCTGGCCGATGGCGGCGTCGGCCACTTCCACGGCGGTCGTCGCCTCGTCGAGCTGCGCCTGCGTGGCGATGCCGCGCCGGTGCAGGTCGCCTGTGCGCTCCAGCACGCGCTGCGCCTCCTTGGCCTGCGCATGGGCGGAGCGCACCGTCGCTTCCAGCACCGCGATCTCCTGCGGCCTCTTGCCGACCTGAAGGTTGGCGAGCTGCGCCCTAGCCTGCGCCAGCGCTGCACTGGCCTGAGCCACCGCGATCTCGGCATCGGCGCTTTCCAGCCGAACCAGCGGCACGCCGGGCCTGACCGTGTCGCCCCGCCGCACGGCCACCTCCTGCACCTGCGCCACCTCGATAGGCGCAAGCAGCACATAGTCGCCCTCGACATAGCCGACGGCGAGCGTGGCGGGCGCCGCGCAGGCGGAAAACAGCGTTGCGGCAAGGGGAAGGGAGCAGAGAAGGCTCATGCGTCGCCTGCCTTTCGTGAACAGAGGATGGCCGCGAGATTGTCGCGCACGACGTCGAGCACCTTGGCGGCCTCCGGCTTGCCGAACGCTTCCCATCCCATGCGCCGCAGCACCACTTCGGTGCCGATGCGAAAATAAAGGACCTGCCCCAGAAGGGTGAAGACGGTGAGCCGTGTCCGCTCGCTCTCGGCGGGCTCGCCCGTTGCCTGTTCCCAGATGAGGCACAGCCGCTTGTGGACCGGCTCGAACACGCCCTGATAGATGCGGTCGAGCGCGGCTGAGGGCTGCGCCATCTCGCGCAGCATGAAGCGCACGATGTCGCCCGCCTCGGGTCGCGCCACGACGAAGGCGACCATGCGCTCCAGCCCGTTGGCAAGCTGGACCCGCGCCGCTTCCGCGCCGGCTGAACCGGTCGGCTGCGCCTGAATCCCGCCGATGGCCTGTGTGGCGATTTTCCGGATCGTCTCGACGATGAAATCCGCGACGGCGATGCGCAGACCCTCCTTGCCGCCGAAATGATAGGCGATGGAGCCGATATTGGCATTGGCGAGCGCAGCCAGCTCGCGCGTGGAGGTGCCCTCGAAACCACGGCTGCCAAACAGCTTCAGAGCCGCGTTCACGAGTGCTGCGCGGGTCGCGTCCGCCGGAGAGGCGGCGCGCGGGGACGGATCTGGAGTCTTCGTAATCATGAAATTATTTTAATCAATCGAATGATTAAAATCAATACAGGCTGTGCGGCGTGTAGACGCGGCGGCCTCCCTGAGGCGTTTTTGCTTGCCTGCGAGATTGATCTGGCCGCGCTGCGGCGTTTAACTCAGCGCATGGCGCGGGAAGTGGAACGCAAGTTTCTGGTGCGGGACGGGAGCTGGCAGGAGCGGGCGGAGGCCCGCATCTCCATGGTCCAGTTCTATCTGGCCGTCACTGGCGAGCGTTCGGTGCGGGTTCGGATTTCCAACGGAAGCAGGGCGAGGCTGACGCTGAAGTTCGGCAGCGACCTCCGCGCCCGTGACGAGTTCGAATATGACATTCCGCTGGCCGATGCGAAGGAGATGCAGGCTTTCGCGCTCGGCAAGGTCATCGTCAAGACCCGCCACCATGTGCGCCATGGCGGCTATCTCTATGAGGTCGACGTCTTTTCCGGCGAGCATGAAGGTCTGGTCGTGGCCGAACTGGAGACACCGGACAAGGTCGGGAACGCCGCGCTGCCGGATTGGCTGGGACGTGAGATCACCGGAGACATTCGTTATTCCAACGCCTCGCTGGCCCTGAACGGTTTTCCTCCCGCCGTCGGGTGAGAAAGCCACTCGGGCTTCATGCCGCGGGTTCGGGTTCCGGCCGGCGTACCTGTGCGCGGGCGTGGGATTTGGCGGAGGCCACCGTGGCGCGGTAATGAACCAGCGGCGGCTTCACCCCATGCGCGGTCAGCAGCTTGCGCATCTGCGGCGAGGCGCCGGCGATGTAGAACAGCACGCCCTGCTTCGCGGCCTTGTGCGCGACGCCTTCCAGCACGTTCGCGCCGGTCGAATCCACCAGCGGGATACCCGAACAGTCGAGAATGAACGTCTTGCGCTGGTCGGCGATGCGGTCGAGCACGGTGCCGACCGTGGAAGCTGCACCGAAGAAGAAAGCGCCGGATATGCGATAGACGACGATGTCGGGATCGGTCACGGCCGCAGCATCGTAAGCCTCGCGCTCGCCATTGGCGGTGTCGGCAAGGTCGCCGGCCACCAGCGGTGCCTCCGCCTCGACCTCGATCGACTTGGCCATGCGGTCGATGAACAGCAGCGCGCCAAGCGAGAAGCCGACGACGATGCCGGTGGTCAGGTCGCGGAAGACGACCAGCGCGAAAGTGATGAGCAGCACCGCCGCATCCCCGCGCGAGGAACGCATCAGCGCACGGAAGGCGGGCCGCTCGATCATGTTCCACGCCACCACGGCCAGAACGCCGGCAAGCGCGGCCAGCGGTATGTAGCTGGCAAGCGGGGCCGCCAGAAGCATGAAGGCGAGCAGGAAGGCGGAATGCAGCATGCCGGAGACAGGGCTGTGCGCGCCGGCCCGCACATTGGTGGCGGTGCGTGCGATGGTGCCGGTCACGCAGATGCCGCCGAACAGGGCCGAACCTATGTTGGCAGCGCCCTGGGCCACCAGTTCGCAGTTGGAGCGGTGGCGACGCCCGGTCATGCCATCCGCGACCACGGCTGAAAGCAGCGATTCGATGGCCCCGAGCAGGGTGAAGGCAACGGCGTCGGGCAGCACGGCCAGCACCTTGTCCGCGCTCATTGCGGGCAGCGAAGGGCTGGGCAGCATGGAAGGAATGCCGCCGAAGCGGGTGCCGATGGTCTCGACATCGAGGCCGGTCGCGGCGACAGATGCGAGTGCGACGGCAATCAGCATGCCCGGCCATGACGGGCGCCAGCGTTTCAGGCCGACGATCACCGCGATCGTCAGCGCAGCTATCGCCACCGCGCCTGCATTGACGGTCGGCGCGGCATTGAAAAGCGCCACAAGCTTGGGAATGAGGTCGCCCGGCTCCTTTTCGGTGAGCGTAAGCCCGAACAGGTCCGTAAGCTGGCTGGCGAAAATGATGACGGCGATGCCGGCGGTGAAGCCGACGGTGACGGGATAGGGAATGAACTTGATGTAGGTGCCGAGCCGCAGCCACCCGGCCGCTGCCAGCAGGATACCGGACATCATCGTCGCCAGAACGAGGCCGTCGACGCCATGGCGGTCGGCGGTTGCCGCCACGAGCACGATGAAGGCTCCGGCCGGACCGCCGATCTGGAAGCGGCTGCCGCCGAGCATCGAGACGAGGAAGCCGCCGACGATGGCCGTGAACAGGCCCTTTTCCGGCCCGACGCCGGACGCGATGGCGATGGCCATCGACAGCGGCAGCGCAACGATGGCCACGGTAAGGCCCGCGATTGCGTCGGCCTTGAACTGGGGAAGGTGGTAGCCTTCCCGCAGGACAGTTATCAGTTTCGGCGTGAAAAGCTCCCGGAAGGAGGGATCGTTGCTTTCCGGACGCTGCCTCGACCTGCGGCGCTGTTTCATGGATCGGCCTTCGCTCACACCTTTGCGTGGCGGACTGTCGGCATCGGAATGATCGCCGGCCGCCGTCGCGACCTGTTTGCCGATCCGCAGGAAGGCTGCGACCAGAGCGTTTCCAGGAAAAGTGAAAACACTTTTCCGGTTCGGAAACGCGTCAAAACAAGACCTTGAGCCGTTCAGCGATTCCGTGAAATGCTGAACGGTTCTAGCGGTTCCGGAGACGCACGCCCCGTCCACCGCGCTCGCTGGGCTGGTTCTCGCCGATGAGTTCGACCCCGGCCTCATCGAGCGCCTGAATCACCTTCATCAGCGTGTCCACCACGCCCCGGACTACGCCATCGCTGGCTTCCATCCGCTGGATGGTCGGAAGCGAAACCCCGGCCCGCTCTGCGAGCGTCTTCTGGTCGATGCCGGCGAGTGCTCGCGCGGCGCGCATCTGCGCTGCTGTGATCACCGGCACAGTCTCCCGTCTGGATCTGCAATATGAATATATGATACGTTCATTGTGATGTGTCAAACATCATTATGAATGTTTGAAGCTTGATTGCGGGAAGCCGTGTCCGAACCTCCGTTCGGCTGTATCAGCCGCGCCGCCATCCACCACAGCATGGCCCATGCGAAACCGGCGCACCAGCCGGCCATCACGTCCGAAGGCCAGTGAACGCCGAGATAGAGGCGCGAAATGCCGACCAGCAGCGATACGAACACCGCCAGCGACAGGATGTAGATGCGCGTCGCCTGATTGTGCGCGGTCTGGCTGGCCAGTGCGCCGAGCGTCAGATAGACCAGCGCCGAGATCATCGCGTGTCCGCTGGGGAAGGACAGCGAGCTTTCCTGCATCAGATGCGGCACCACATCGGGGCGGGGACGGTCGATGCCTGTCTTCAGCAGGGTGGCGACGATCTGCCCGCTCGCCACGGCGGCGATCACGAACAGTCCGCTTGCCGGCCGGCGCACCACGAAGAAGTAGAGCGCGGTCGCGGCCGTGATGAGCGTCAGCACCGCGGCGCTGCCGAGCGCGGTGATGTCGCGCACCATCTTCGGCAGCCACGCGGGGCCGATCGGCACGTCGGGATGACCCTCCACGCGGAACCACAGCAGGATTTCGCTGTCCAGAGCGTGGGGCGCGCGGTCCGTGGCAACGTCCATCAGTTCGAGGAAACCCCACAAGCCGCCTGCAACGATGGCGCCGGCCAGCAGCATGGGCAGTTCGATCCGTCCGACGAGGGCGGTAATCGGCTTCATCGTGACTTTCTTCCTTGTGCGCGCTTTTCCCTGCCGTTTTTCCCAACTCGTGCCCGGCGGTCAAGCTTCGGGATCACGACCGGCCGTCATGTTCTGAGGCGATATCCCGTCCGGAATATCCATGCGATCACGGCCACGCAGGCGAAAAGAAACGCCAGCGTCATGCCGAGGCTCAGGCCCAGCGACACGTCGGCCTTGCCGAAGAAGGCCCAGCGGAAGCCGCTGACGAGGTAGACGACCGGGTTGAACAGGGTGATGGTGCGCCAGATTCCGGGCAGCATGTCGATCGAATAGAACGAGCCGCCGAGGAAGGTGAGCGGCGTGACGATCAGCAGCGGCACGAGCTGCAACTGCTCGAACGTGCCGGCCCAGATGCCGATGATGAAGCCGAACAGCGAGAACGTCACCGCCGTGAGGATCAGGAAGGCGAGCATCCAGAACGGATGCTCGATGTGCAGTGGCACGAACAGTGACGATGTGGCCAGTATGATCAGGCCGATGGCCGTCGATTTTGTCGCCGCCGCCCCGACATAGGCGATGACGATCTCCAGATAGGATACTGGCGCCGATAAAAGCTCATAGATCGTGCCAACGAATTTCGGGAAATAAATGCCGAAGGATGCGTTGGAGATCGACTGGGTGAGCAGCGACAGCATGATCAGCCCCGGCACGATGAACGCGCCATAGCTGACGCCGTCGATCTGGTCGATGCGCGAGCCGATTGCCGCGCCGAAGACGACGAAATAGAGCGAGGTCGATATGACCGGCGAGACCACGCTTTGCAGCAGCGTGCGCAGCGTGCGCGCCATTTCCACGCGGTAGATGGCCCAGATTGCGTGACGATTCATGACGCCTTCCTGACCAGATTGACGAAGATTTCTTCAAGCGAGCTGTTGAGGGTGTCGAGGTCGCGAAAGGCGATGCCTTCCGTCGCCAGATCGCGCAGCAGCGAGGCGACGCCCGGCCGCTCGCTCTGGTTGTCGTAGGTGTAGGTGAGCAGGCCGCCATCCGCCGACAGTTCGAGCCCGTAGCCGGCCAGCGCTTGCGGCACTGCATCGAGCGGCTGGCGCAGTTCCAGGCGCAACTGCTTGCGGCCCAGCTTGCGCATCAGCTCTTCCTTGTTCTCCACCAGCACGATCTCGCCGCGGTTGATGACGCCGACCCGGTCGGCCATCTCCTCGGCTTCTTCGATGTAGTGCGTGGTGAGGATGATGGTGACGCCGCTTTCGCGCAACCTGCGCACCATCGCCCACATATCCTGCCGGAGCTCCACGTCGACACCCGCCGACGGCTCGTCGAGGAACAGGATTTCCGGCTCGTGCGCCAGCGCCTTGCCGATCATCACCCGCCGCTTCATGCCGCCCGAAAGCGTGATGATTTTTGCGTCGCGCTTGTCCCACAGCGACAGGTCCTTCAGGATCTTCTCGATCAGTGCCGGGTTCGCCGGCTTGCCGAACAGGCCGCGGCTGAAGGTGAGGGCGGAGCGCACCGTCTCGAAGGATTCGACGGTCAGCTCCTGTGGAACGAGGCCGATCAGCGAACGGGCCATGCGGTAGTCGCGGTCGATGTCGTTCCCGTTTACGGACACCGTGCCGGAAGAACGGTTGACGATGCCGCAGACAATGGAGATCAGCGTCGTCTTGCCTGCGCCGTTGGGGCCGAGTAGGGCGAAGATCTCGCCGTGCCTGATGTCGAGGTCGATATGCTTCAGGGCGCTGAAGCCGCTGGCATAGGTTTTCGAGACGCCGGAAATCGAAATGGCTGGGTGCATGAAGATCGCTTCGGGCTGGAATGAATTTTTCCGCAGGGCCCGAATGTCGGTGCGCTGCCGACAAAGTCAATGCGCCTGCTGACATTCCCCGACAGGGTCTCAGTGTGAATTTTGGCTTTTGCCCGTTGCGGAGGGGTTGCCAAGTCTGCCCTCCGCAGCGATGCAAAAAGCCGTTGGATGATGCCGAATCGAATGGCAGTTTTGCGCAACAATCGGGACACTGAAGCGAATTTCAAAATCCCTGAAAGCGGACGGTCAGTTAATCTGGTATTTCAAGCGCAGCTATCAACCACTTTTGGATGGTAAGCGGCGATCAGACGTAGCGTTTGCCAATTTTTGCTGCCAAGGAATTGCTTATGTCTTACGCTCATTCAGCTCGCACGACCTTCGCCAACATGCTTGGCACTTTGGATCACCTCGTTAGCAAAACTCAAGACGCCGGGATGACTGACGAGGTGCTCGGTGAAAAGCTGACGGAAGACATGTTTCCGCTCGAATTGCAGTTCCGCGTCGCTCTAAATCAGGTACTGCTGGCTCTAAATCAGGTTGCTGGAAAATCACTTCCGCTCGAAGAGGTAACTTACCAATCCCTGGCCGAGATCCGGGAGAGGATTGCGGTCGTTCGCTCGCACATTGATCGGTCTGATGCGATTGAATGGGCCGACGCGAACGATCCCGTCGACCTGACCCTACCAAACGGGGTCCGGTTCATGATGTCATCTGTCGAAGATATTCAAGACTGGATCATGCCGAACTTCTATTTCCACGTGACTATGACATACGTATTGTTGCGGAATGCAGGATTGAACATCGGTAAAATGGATTTCTTGCCTTTCATGGCACGCCATAGAGTGGTTGCAGATCAGTAAAGCGGTCAGGCTGCTTCGCAGCGTGGCCGCACGATCAGCCGCCTAGATTTGTCGCGCAAATCCTAAGTTTTGCCACAAAAACGCTGGCGCCGATTTTGCAGGGGAATTTCTGTCGCAAATATCAGGTGCAAAAGTCTGGCCTCATGCGGTTACGTTTTGCGACAGCTGCTATCCACACATAGGCAAATTTGAGACTTTACCCATTTCCCGAAAAGAGACCGGAATTGTCGGCAGGACCTTGTCTTTCCTGCCTGCATGCACACTTAGTTGATGACATAATCGGAAGCGAAACGGAGTCCGAGCGAATGACACGAAAGATCGTCCCTATACTGTTTGCCGCGGCTCTTGCGGCCGGCATCGGCCTCGCGCCCGCCCATGCGCAGGACGACGACCGCGCCCCGCCGCAGAATGCGATGAAGCTGTCCGAGATCGTCGCCAAGGTGGAGAAGCGCGACGGCTTTCGCTACATCGACGACATCGAATGGGACGATGGCCTGTATGAGGTGACCTACTACACCACCGACAGGGCCAAGGTCGAAATCCGCTTCGATCCGGTCACCGGCGAGCCGAAATAACATCTTTCCCGGGCCAAAGCGGGCGGGAGCCGCGCGCTCCTGCTTGCCGAGGTGCGGTGCGCCTGATAAAGGCCGCGCCCATGACCACACCCCTCGATCACATCCGCAATTTCTCCATCGTCGCCCACATCGACCATGGCAAGTCGACGCTCGCCGACCGCCTGATCCAGCTGACAGGCGGCATGGACGCGCGCGAAATGGCCGGCAAGGAGCAGGTTCTCGATAACATGGATATCGAGAAGGAGCGGGGCATCACCATCAAGGCGCAGACCGTGCGCCTGAACTACAGGGCCAGGAACGGCGAGGACTATGTCCTCAATCTCATCGACACGCCCGGCCACGTCGATTTCGCCTATGAGGTCTCGCGCAGCCTCTCGGCCTGCGAGGGCTCGCTGCTCGTTGTCGACGCCTCGCAGGGTGTAGAGGCGCAGACGCTCGCCAATGTCTACCAGGCCATCGACAACAACCATGAGATCGTCGTGGTGTTGAACAAGATCGACCTGCCGGCGGCCGATCCGGACCGCGTCAAGGAGCAGGTCGAGGATGTCATCGGGCTCGACGCCTCCGAGGCAGTGATGATCTCGGCCAAGACCGGCATCGGCATCGAGGAGGTGCTGGAAGCGATCGTCCACAAGCTGCCGCCGCCGCGCGAAGGCGACCGCAGCAAGCCGCTCAAGGCCATGCTGGTCGACAGCTGGTACGACGCCTATCTCGGCGTCATCGTGCTGGTGCGCGTCATCGACGGGACGCTGAAGAAGGGCCAGACCATCCGCATGATGGGCACGGGCGCCAGATATCCGGTCGAGCGCACCGGCGTTTTCACGCCGAAGATGGAGAATGTCGATGAGATCGGCCCCGGCGAGTTCGGCTTCATCACCGCCTCGATCAAGGAAGTCGCCGACACCCGCGTCGGCGATACGATCACGGAAGATCGCCGCCCCACGCCGGAGGCGCTGCCGGGCTTCAAGCCGGCCCAGCCGGTGGTGTTCTGCGGCCTGTTCCCGGTCGATGCCGCCGATTTCGAGGATCTGCGCGCCGCAGTCGGCAAGCTGCGCCTCAACGACGCGTCCTTCTCCTATGAAATGGAAACGTCGGCCGCGCTCGGCTTCGGCTTCCGCTGCGGCTTCCTCGGTCTCCTGCATCTCGAGATCATTCAGGAAAGACTGGAGCGCGAATTCGACCTCGACCTGATCGCCACCGCGCCGAGCGTCGTCTACCGCATGGTGATGAACAATGGCGAGGTGAAGGAGCTTCACAACCCCGCCGACATGCCCGACGTGGTCAAGATCGCCCATATCGAGGAACCGTGGATCAGGGCGACCATTCTGACCCCGGACGATTATCTGGGCTCGATCCTCAAGCTGTGTCAGGACCGGCGCGGCATTCAGGCAGACCTGTCCTATGTCGGCAAGCGCGCCATGCTGGTCTACGACCTGCCGCTCAACGAGGTCGTGTTCGACTTCTACGACCGCCTGAAGTCGATCTCCAAGGGCTACGCCTCCTTCGACTACCACCTGACCGACTACCGCGAGGGCGATCTGGTCAAGATGTCGATCCTCGTCAATGACGAGCCGGTCGATGCGCTCTCCATGCTCGTCCATCGCAGCGCGGCTGAAAAGCGCGGGCGCGCCATGTGCGAGAAGCTGAAGGAACTGATCCCGCAGCATATGTTCAAGATCCCGATCCAGGCGGCCATAGGCGGCCGGATCGTGGCGCGCGAGACCATTTCCGCCCTGCGCAAGGACGTCACCGCCAAGTGCTACGGCGGCGACGCCACCCGCAAGCGCAAGCTTCTGGAAAAGCAGAAGGAGGGCAAGAAGCGGATGCGCCAGTTCGGCAAGGTCGACATCCCGCAGGAAGCCTTCATCCAGGCGCTCAAGATGGGCGACTGACACCTGCGATGCGCGCGCTTGTCCAGAGGGTTGGTGAAGCCAGCGTCACCGTCGATGGCGACATCGTCGGCCAGATCGGGCCGGGCCTGCTGGTTCTGGTCTGCGCCATGCAGGGCGATACGCAAGCGCAGTCGGACTGGCTGGCGCGCAAGGTCGTCAACCTGCGCATCTTCCGCGACGAGCAGGATCGCATGAACCGTTCCGTGCTGGATGTCGGTGGAAGCGCGCTCGTCGTCAGCCAGTTCACGCTGGCCGCGGAGACGAAAGGCAACCGGCCGGGTTTTTCGACGGCTGCCGCGCCTGCCGACGGCAAGCGGCTGTATGAGCATTTCTCGTCCGCCGTGGCTGGCCATGGCGTGCCTGTCGCCAACGGTATTTTCGGCGCCGACATGAAGGTTGCGCTGCTCAATGACGGGCCGGTGACGATCTGGCTGGACAGCGAGCGCTGACTTGCGCTCCCGCCGGAAGGCATCTGACGCAAAGCAATCGCCGTTCTGAGCCAACCCCGTCATTGACCCTTCGCGCCCTTTCATGCCAAAGCCGGGCCCGACTATGTTGCACCGCCGCAACGTGCCCTTGAGTGGAGGTTTGGGAATGTCGGATCACATCGAGATCGCCGGGCTGCGCATCGCGCCTGTACTGCATGACTTCGTGGCAAACGAAGCACTGGCCGGCAGCGGGATCGATGCTGAGAAATTCTGGACCGGGCTATCCGAAATCGCCCATGATCTGGCTCCGAAGAACCGTGCGCTGTTGCAGAAACGGGAAGATTTCCAGGCAAAGCTCGACCAATGGTACCGTGACAATGGCGCGCCGGCGGATCTGGAGGCTTACAAGGGCTTTCTGAGCGAGATCGGCTATCTGGTGCCGGAAGGCCCGGACTTCGAAGTCACAACTGCCAATGTCGATTCCGAGATCGCCGAGGTCGCCGGTCCGCAGCTCGTCGTTCCGGTGATGAATGCGCGCTATGCGCTCAATGCCGCCAATGCGCGCTGGGGTTCGCTCTACGATGCGCTTTACGGCACCGATGCGATTTCCGATGCCGACGGCGCGGAAAAGGGCAAGGGCTACAATCCAAAGCGTGGCGCGAAGGTCATCGCATGGGGGCGCAACTTCCTCGACGCAAGCGCGCCGCTGAAGACCGGCTCCTGGACCGATGCCGGCGCCCTGTCGGTCAGGGATGGCCAACTCGTCGTCGGCGAGACCGCCCTTGCCGATCCTGCGCAGTTCGCCGGCTATCGCGGTGAGACATCCGCCCCTTCCGCGGTCCTGCTTCGCAGGAACGGCCTGCATGTCGAGATCGTCATCGACCGTGACAGCGTGATCGGCAGGGACGACAAGGCCGGCATTTACGATCTGGTGATCGAGGCGGCGCTGACCACGATTCAGGACTGCGAGGACTCGGTCGCGGCCGTGGACGCCGAGGACAAGGTCGCCGTCTACCGCAACTGGCTGGGCCTGATGAACGGAAGCCTCGCCGAGGAGATTGCCAAGGACGGCCGCACCTTCACCCGCCGTCTGAACGGCGACCGCACCTATACCGCGCCCGATGGCGGTGAACTGGCGCTGCCCGGCCGCTCGCTGATGCTGGTGCGCAATGTCGGCCACCTGATGACCAATCCGGCGATCCTGCTGCGCGACGGCTCGGAAATCCCGGAAGGCATCATGGATGCGGCGATCACCGCTCTCATCGCCCTCAACGATGTCGGGCCGAAGGGCCGCCGCGCCAACAGCCGTGCCGGCTCCATGTATGTCGTCAAGCCCAAGATGCACGGGCCGGAAGAGGTAGCCTTCGCGGTGGAAATCTTCGACCGCGTCGAGGATCTTGTGGGCATGGCCCGCAACACCATCAAGATGGGCATCATGGACGAGGAGCGGCGCACGACCGTGAACCTGAAGGAATGCATCCGCGCTGCCTCGGCGCGCGTGGCCTTCATCAACACCGGCTTCCTCGACCGTACCGGCGACGAGATCCACACCTCGATGGAAGCCGGCCCCATGATCCGCAAGGGCGACATGAAGCAGGCGGCATGGATCGGCGCCTACGAGGCATGGAACGTCGACACCGGCCTCCAGTGCGGCCTTTCCGGCCACGCCCAGATAGGCAAGGGCATGTGGGCGATGCCCGACATGATGGCGGCGATGCTGGAACAGAAGATCGCCCACCCGAAGGCAGGCGCCAACACCGCCTGGGTGCCTTCGCCGACCGCCGCAACGCTGCACGCCACCCACTATCATCAGGTCGATGTGCACGCCGTGCAGGCTGCGATCCGCAATCGTCCCAAGGCGAAGCTCGACGATCTGCTGACCGTTCCGGTCGCGGTGAGCCCCAACTGGACGCCGGAAGACATTCAGCTCGAGCTGGACAACAATGCGCAGGGCATTCTCGGCTATGTGGTGCGCTGGGTCGATCAGGGCGTCGGCTGCTCCAAGGTTCCGGACATCAACGATGTCGGCCTGATGGAGGACCGCGCGACGCTGCGCATCTCCTCGCAGCACATCGCCAACTGGCTGCACCATGGCGTATGCAGCGAGGATCAGGTGATGGAAACCATGAAGCGCATGGCGGCGATCGTCGACCGCCAGAACGCCGGCGATCCGCTTTACCGGCCGATGGCTCCGGACTTCGACGCCTCCATCGCCTTCCAGGCCGCCTGCGATCTGGTCTTCAAGGGGCGCGAGCAGCCGAGCGGCTATACCGAGCCCCTGCTTCACAAGCGCCGCCTCGAACTGAAGGCGAAGCTGCGGAGCGAAGCCTGAGCAGCAGCTTGTGCAGGGGTCCGTCTTGCGCTAGCCCCTGCACATCATGATCGTTCTTGCCATTGATTGCTCCGCCAGCCTCTGCGCCTCCTGCGTCTGGGATAGCGGCGCGCGAGTGGAACTGGGGCGCGAGGTGCGGGACCTTGGCAAGGGCCATGCCGAGCAACTCATGGCGGTCATCGATTCGGCGCTCGGGCGAGCCGGCAAGGCATTCGGCGATGTGGATGCCGTTGCGGTTTCGGTCGGCCCCGGCTCCTTCACCGGCATACGGGTCGGCGTGTCGACGGCACGCGGCCTGGCGCTGGCGCTGAAGGTTCCGGCCATAGGCGTGACCACGCTGGAGGCGCTGGCGGCAGAAGCGTCACAGCAGTTCCCGGACCGGCGCGTCCTTGCGGTTCTCGATGGCGGGCGCGGCGAGATTCATGCCGCCCTGTACGACCGGGACCTGCACCCCCTGTTCGGTCCGGCTGCGACGACGCTGGAGGAAGCGTCGCGTCTTGCCGAAGAGACGAACGCCGTTCTGGCCGGAGCTGCCGCGGGATCGGTGGCGGATGCAATCGGGAGGGCTTTGGATACAGCCGCACCCAAGCCAACGGCCGACATTGCCGTCTACGCGCGTCTCGCCGCGCGCAAAGGGGCAGGCGAAAAGCCGCGCCCGCTTTATCTGCGCGACGCCGACGCCCGCCCCCAGGCCGGCTTCGTGCTGCCGCGAACCGCTTCGTGACGGCCGGGCGGCGGGAGGAGACACTTCACATGCGCATACCGTTCATTTCATCCCTGCGGCGCGAATATGCGCTCCAGCCCCTGTCGGTCGCTGAAAGCGCGATCGCGGCAGCGCTTCATGCCGAGGGCTTCAGCCGGCCGTGGACCGACGAGGAATTCGCCTCGCTGCTTTCGCAGGATACGGTGTTCGGCTTCGCCGCACGTGAGGTGGGCAAGGGCGCTCATGCGCCCGCAGGTTTCGTTCTGGCGCGCCTTGCGGCCGGCGAGGCCGAGATCCTGACCATCGTGGTGGCGCGCGCCCACCGGCGCTGCGGGCTTGGCTGGCAACTCATGGACGCCGTTCTGCGCCAGCTGCACGCGCAGCGTGCCGAGGCGCTGTTCCTGGAAGTGGACGAGGCCAATCCGCCCGCTATTGCGCTTTATCGCCGGCTCGGCTTCCATGAGGTGGGCAAGCGCCCGAACTACTATCAGTCGGCCGCCAAGGGCCCGACAGGCGCGCTGGTCATGCGCCGCGACCTTCGCTGAAGGCCGGGAACCGGATGATTGCGAAACTGAGGATCGTTCTGGCGTTGGCATATGTCGCTGTGGCGACGCTGATCCTCGTTCCGCTGCAAGTGATCTCGATGAAAACCGGGCTCTGGCCGGAGACTGTCATCCTGAAAATCTGGCATCGCGTCATTCTCGGCGCGCTGGGCATCCGGGTCCACGTCACGGGAGGTCCTGCGCGGCACCGGCCCTTGCTGATTGTCGCCAACCACATTTCCTGGACCGACATTCCGGTGCTTGGCGCGATTGCCGATGTCCGCTTCATCGCCAAGGCCGACATGCAGACGTGGCCGCTGGTCGGTTTCCTGTCGGGACTGCAACGCACGGTTTACATCGAGCGCGAGAGGCGCCGCAAATCCGGGGACCAGGCGGGCGAGATCGCGGTGCGGCTGGTCAATGGCGAGGCCATGGTGCTGTTCGCCGAGGGCACGACCGGCGACGGCAACATGATGCTGCCTTTCAAGAGCACGCTGTTCGGCGCCGCCACCATGGCGATTGCCGACGGATCGGCCAGGGAGGTGGCCATCCAGCCCGTTGCGATCGCCTATACGCACCTGCATGGCATGCCGCTCGGCCGCCGCTTCCGGCCCTTGGCGAGCTGGATCGGCGATCAGGACCTTGCCCCCCATGCAAGGGAACTGCTGGAAAGCGGCGCCATGGACGTGGAGGTGCGTTTCGGCGAGCCCGTGATCTTCAGGGCCGGCGACAATCGCAAGCAGACGGCGCGACTGGTGGAGGAGCGCGTGCGCGAGCAGTTTGCCGCAGCCTTGCGCGAACCGTCGTACGGGCGGCCAAAGCCATAGATTCAGCCCGGTTTTGCTGGTAGAAGCCCGCCGATGGAACAGACGCCGACCCTCCCGACCGCAAGGGCCACGCCAAAGAAGGTCTTCGTGAAGACCTATGGCTGCCAGATGAACGTCTACGATTCGCAGCGCATGACCGATGCGCTGGCCGCAGACGGCTACGTGGCGACCGAGGCGATCGAGGATGCGGATCTGGTGCTGCTCAACACCTGTCACATCCGCGAGAAGGCAGCCGAGAAGGTCTATTCCGAGCTCGGCCGTATCCGCGACATGAAGGCCGAGCGCGAGAGCAATGGCGGTGAACTGCTGATCGGCGTCACCGGCTGCGTGGCGCAGGCCGAAGGCAGCGAGATCATCCGCCGCGCGCCGTCCGTCGATCTGGTCGTCGGCCCGCAGACCTATCACCGGCTGCCGGACGTGCTGACCAGGGTGCACAGGGGCGAGAAGGTCGTCGAGACCGAATACGCCATCGAGGACAAGTTCGAGCATCTGCCGAAGCTGAGCCGCGCGGCGGTGGCGAAGCGTGGCGTTACCGCCTTCCTCACCGTGCAGGAAGGCTGCGACAAGTTCTGCACCTTCTGCGTGGTGCCCTACACGCGCGGCTCGGAAGTCTCGCGCCCGGTTGCCCAGATCGTGGCGGAAGCCGAGCGGCTGGCGGATGCCGGCGTGCGCGAGGTCACGCTGCTCGGCCAGAACGTCAACGCATGGCACGGCGAAGGGCCGGACGGTTCCGAATGGGGGCTCGGCCGGCTGCTGTTCCGGCTGGCGGAAATTCCCGGCCTTGCCCGCCTGCGCTACACCACAAGCCATCCGCGCGACATGGACGACGACCTGATCGCCGCCCATCGCGATCTTGGCGCTCTGATGCCCTATCTGCATCTGCCGGTGCAGTCCGGCTCCGACCGTATCCTCAAGGCGATGAACCGCCGCCACACCTCAGCCGACTATCTGCGCCTGCTCGAGCGCATTCGCGCTGCGCGCTCCGACATCGCCATGTCGGGCGATTTCATCGTCGGTTTCCCCGGCGAGACGGAAGCCGATTTCGAGGATACGCTGAAGATGGTGCGCGAGGTTTCCTATGCCTCGGCCTTCTCGTTCAAATATTCGCCGCGCCCCGGCACGCCGGGCGCGGAAATGGACGGTCATGTCGCCGAGCCGGTCAAGGACGAGCGCTTGCAGCGGCTTCAGGCGCTGCTCGGCGAGCAGCAGCAGGCTTTCACCAACTCCATGATCGGCCGCACCATGTCCACGCTGATCGAGAAGCCCGGCCGCCAGCCGGGACAGAAGGTCGGGCGCTCGCCGTGGCTGCAGCCGGTTATTGTTGATGAAAAGGTCGCCGAAATCGGTGACATTATTGAGGTGCGAATCACGAATGCTGGCTTCAACAGCCTGTTCGCCGACCCGGTCTGATCGCGGATGACCCGTATGATCCGGCCCCGGCAGATCTGGAGAGACGGTTGAGCGCAACCGACCTGACGAATTCGAGCCCCGACGGCCAGACGCCCGCAGGCCCATCTCCGAATGCTCCGTCCGGCGCCTCCGATATGGCCCACATCGTGCTCACTTTCGACAACAACAAGCTTGCGGGCGCCTTGTATGGCCAGTTCGACGAGAATCTGGCGCGGCTGGAACAGAAGCTGGGCGTCGATATCCGCTCGCGCGGCAACCAGCTCACCATCCGCGGCTCGGCGGTAGCGGCCGAACAGGCGCGCCGGGCGCTCGACAGCCTCTACGGCATTCTCCAGAAGGGCGTCGACATCAGCCAGTCCGACGTCGACGGGGCTGTGCGCATGGCCGTTGCGGCGGACGATCAGCTCGTCCTGCCGACCATGGAGCGCAAGGGCAAGGTGTCCGCCTCGCAGATTTCCACCCGCAAGAAGACGATCTACGCCCGTTCGCTCAATCAGGATGCCTATATGCGGGCGCTGGAGCGGTCCGAGCTGGTGTTCGGCGTCGGCCCGGCCGGCACGGGCAAGACCTATCTGGCGGTGGCGCATGCCGCCATGCTGCTCGAACGTGGCATGGTCGAGCGCATCATCCTGTCGCGGCCGGCGGTGGAGGCTGGCGAAAGGCTGGGCTTCCTGCCGGGCGACATGAAGGAGAAGGTCGATCCCTATCTGCGTCCGCTTTACGATGCGCTCTACGACATGATGCCGGGCGACAAGGTGGAAAGGGCGATCGGCGCGGGCGTCATCGAGATCGCGCCGCTGGCCTTCATGCGTGGCCGCACGCTTTCGCACGCAGCCGTCATCCTCGACGAGGCGCAGAACACCACATCCATGCAGATGAAGATGTTCCTCACCCGCCTTGGCGAGAACTCGCGCATGATCGTCACCGGCGACCCGACCCAGATCGACCTGCCGCCCAATACGAAGTCCGGGCTCGTCGAGGCGCTGCGGGTCCTGGATGGCGTTTCGGGTATCGTGACCGTCCGCTTCAACGATGTCGATGTGGTGCGTCATCCGCTGGTGGCCGAGATTGTCAGGGCCTACGACCGTGACGGCAAGGTCGCGCGCGGGCTGGAAGGCTGACGGTTCGCTCAATGTCCGCTGAAAATCGTGACGCGACGGCTCCCGCGCCGCTTCCCGTGGAGATCGACCTGCTTGTCGAGGCAGGCGGCTGGCCGCCGGAGAACGAGCTTCTTCGTCTGGTGGAACAGGCTGTCGGCGCCGTGCTGGACGAGTTGCAGCCGGCGTGGACGGGCAGCAGCGAACTCAGTGTCGTCTTCTGCGACGATGCGCGTATCCGGGAACTCAACGCCGGGTGGCGCGGCAAGGACAAGCCCACCAATGTGCTTTCATTCCCCGCCTTCGAGGTGGAGGAAGGCTTCCAGCCGCCCATGCTGGGCGATATCGTGCTTGCGGCCGGGACGGTTGGGCGTGAGGCCGAACTGGAAGGCAAGCCGCTCGCGCACCATATCGTCCATCTCCTCGTTCATGGATTTCTGCATCTTCTGGGGTACGATCACGAAACCGATGAAGAGGCCGCCGAGATGGAAGCAGTCGAGCGCAAGGCGCTGGCAAGGCTTGCCATTCCCGATCCCTATGCATAATTACTCTGAAAACCAGACCGGACGACGATGAACGAGACGCCAAATACTGCCCAGAACAATGAGGCAGGCCCTTCCCGGGACATTCCCGGGAATTCCGATGAGGAGCCCAGTCCCAGTAGCGCGACCGGCGCCCAGCCAGCCGAGGCTGCACATGCCGGACCGGGCCTTGTCCAGAAGCTGATCTCGCTGTTCAGGCCGCGAAACGGCACCAGCCTGCGCGAGGAAATCGCCGACGCCCTTGCCGAGACAGGCGCCGACGCCGAAGGCTTTTCGCCCGGCGAAAGGGCGATGCTCAACAACATATTGCGGCTGCGCGAGGTGCGCGTCGAGGACGTGATGGTTCCCCGCGCCGACATCGAGGCTGTCGAGATCGGCACGACGCTCGCCGATCTCCTGACCGTGTTCGAGCAGTCCGGCCACTCGCGCATGCCCGTCTACTCCGAGACGCTGGATGACCCGCGCGGCATGGTCCACATCCGCGACCTTCTCGGCTACATCACGCGCAGCGCGCGCGGCAAGAAACGACGCACCACCCGCAAGCAGCCGCCTGGCGCCCAGCTCGACCTTTCCCAGGTCGATCTTTCGCGAACCATCGGCGAACTCAATCTGATGCGGCCGGTTCTGTTCGTGCCGCCCTCGATGCTGGCGTCGGACCTCATGGGCCGTATGCAGGCAGGGCGCATCCAGATGGCGCTGGTCATAGACGAATATGGCGGAACCGACGGGCTGGCCTCGCTGGAGGACATCGTGGAGATGGTCGTCGGCGACATCGAGGACGAGCATGACGACGAGGAGGCGCTGATCACCAAGGCGGGCGACGGCGTGTTCATCGTCGACGGCAAGGCCGAGATCGAGGATGTGCAGGCCATGATCGGCAAGGACTTCGCGCCCGGCGAGCATGGCGAATCCGTCGATACGATCGGTGGCATGATCTTCAATACGCTGGGCCGCGTGCCCGCGCGCGGCGAGGTGGTGCAGGCCATACCCGGCTTCGAGTTCCATGTGCTGGACGCCGATCCGCGCCGCGTCAAGCGCGTGCGTATCGTGCAGCTTTCGAAGGGCGACCGCCGCAAGCGCGTGGCACGCGCCGAGCAGGCCTGAATGCGGCAGGCGGGGCCGGAAACTGCCCCGGCTCCCGTTACCCGGACGGATGCAAACGCCGCTCGATTCCGCCGTACTTCCTCTGAAACCGCACCACAGGCATCACGCTGGCTGAGATTGCCTAGGAGACCTGTGCGCGGGTATCTGTGGACGGCATTTGCTGTTTGTGATTCGCTCTCCTTGAACGAGAGATTGAGGGCAGCGATGGCACGGCGGCGGATTGGTCAGGAAAGTTTCGGGTTTGGCGACTTTCGGGCGCGCCGCCAGTCATCGT